>JBJKPM010000023.1:0-48585 GCA_046706325.1 Desulfocapsaceae bacterium
TCCTCTTTCAATTCGACGATAACCTTCGTCCCGCGATGCAGCCCGCTTTCCTCCCGGATGGAAAAAGAGCCGGAACCATCCGATTCCCACTCATGTCCCTCACCGCCGTCCCAGGACCGGCTCTGCACCCGTACCTTTGTTCCGGCCATAAAGGCGGCGTAAAACCCCACCCCGAACTGACCGATCAGGCTGACATCCTTTTTGGCGGCCTCCACCAATTGCGCCAGGAAGGTATTGGAGCCGGAGTGGGCGATGGTGCCCAGGTTCTCCTCCAACTCCGCCCGGGTCATGCCGATTCCGGTATCGGCAACCGTCAGTATGTGATTCTTCTCATCCAGGCCGATTGTGATCTCCAGCGGCAGATGCGAATCGAAAACATCTTCGGCCGTCAGGCTTTCATGCCTGAATTTTTCCAATGCATCCGCAGCATTGGAAATAAGTTCCCGGATAAAGACATCCCGTTCGGTATAGAGCGAATGGATGACAATATCGAGGAGTTTTTTGGTTTCAGCCTTGAATTCATAGGTTTTTTTGCTCATTGATCACCTCATGCGTTGCATCACTGAAGAAGGGGCTTTGTCCCTTGCCCTTTTTATTGATTTTTTCCCTAAAGTCGGCGAAAATGGTAAGCATATATCGTCCTCTGTCAAGCCCGGTTCTCCGGATTGCCGGTCTCCTTTGCCGCCCCCGATTATTATGATAAGAATCATTGCCTTCGGAGATATACATATGTCCCTTAAGGGGATCAGAATAGATAAAACATGCATCAAGGCGACACTCCAATGAAAGACACCCTGATCATCGGTGCCGGACTCTCCGGTCTGACCATCGCCTATCTGCTGAAGAGCAGAGGGTACGGACATGAATTTCTGCTGCTCGAAAAGGAGCAGCAGACAGGTGGGGTCATCCGGACCTGCGCCGAAGGGGGCTTCATCGTCGAAGCCGGTCCGCACGGCTTCCTCGATACCTGCAGACAGAGCAGGGAGATCCTTGCCGAAACCGGCCTTGAAACCGAGTGTATCCGAGCGCCGCTGGGCCGCTTCGTCCGCTATATCTATCTCCAAGGCAGGCTCAGACAGATCCCGCAGACCCCGACGGCCCTGCTCAAGACATCCCTGTTGGGCACGAAAGACAAACTCCGCCTGTTGGCCGACCTGTGGAAGAGGCCGCTGGCTGGTGAACCGACGGTTGCCGCATGGGCTGCCCATCGTTTCGGCCCGGCCCTTCTTCCCTTTGTCGATGCCGCCCTGACCGGAACATATGCCGGCGATATGGAGAGACTTGCCATTGACGGTGTGATGCCGGGAGTCCGGGTACTGGAAGAACGGCACGGTTCCGTCATACGCGGACTTCTGGCTGCAAGACGCAATCGCACCGGCCCGAAACAGCGCTCCTTGCCGGCAATGACCAGTTTTGCGCAAGGCATGCAGAGACTGCCGGCGCGCCTCTGCGAATTTATCCGACCCGAGGATGACCTGCTCTTGGGTTGCCCGGTTTTGAAGATCAGACAGAGAGAAATCGGCTGGGAAGTCGACTCGGACAGAGGAACCTTTTCGGCCGTAAACCTTGTCCTGGCCCTGCCTGTCAATACCTCGCTGGCACTCCTGGCGGACATCGACACCGGCATGCCGCTCCCTGAGATCCCGGAGGCGAAGATCACCACGGTGGCCCTCGGTTTCGATAAGGTTGTTCGCCTTCCACCGGGTTTTGGCTATCTTATACCGGACAGTGAAAACCGCTTCACGCTCGGGACCCTCTTTTCCTCAAATATGTTCCCGGGAAGGGCCTCCGGCGGCGGCTCGCTGATCGAGGTGCTGGTCGGCGGACGCAGGCACCCGGATCGTGCTCAATCCGATGAGCAGTTCCTGCTTGACCACGTACGCCGGGACGTCCGGGATATCCTGCATATCCCGCAACCGCCCGTCTTTACCAGGATCCTGCGAGCAAGCGGCCCAATTCCGCAACCGGAGCAAGGCTATCGGGAGCTCCTTGCCTGGCGCGACAGATTGACCGATGCGCATCGGGGGCTTTTCGTCTGCGGTTTCGGCTGGGACGGGATCGGTATAAATGACATGATCAAGACGGCAGACAAGGTCGCCAGCCGTCTGATGACCGGGGAAAAAGGCCGGGATCGGGAAGCCGCAGCCAGGGCGGTGTATTTCTGATCCGACAGGTCCTTAAAATTTTTCTATCTTGCTGCTCAGCAGTCTGAGCTGTTCATGCACCGAAGTATTGCGCAGGATAAGCCCGGTCACGACCTTGATGGAGTGAAGAACGGTCGAGTGGTCCCGGTTAAATGCCCTGCCTATATCGACCAGAGATTCCCGGGTGTGTTTGCGACAGAGATACATTGCCACCTGACGGGGAAAGGTCAGGGCCTTTTTCCTTGAGCGGGACTGCATCTCCTGAATGCTCACTCGAAACTGGGTCCCGACAAACTCGCTGATCATCCTGGAGGACAGCGTCTTCGGTTCACCGACCACCGTCCGCACCACCTCCTTGACCAGATCCATCTCCACCGGGCAGACCATCAACCTCGCCTTGGCCCGGATGGCAATGATTGCCGACTCAATCTGACGGACATCTCCCTTGATATGTTGGGCGAGGTAGGTGACAAAGGATTCCGGCAAGTGCAGTTGATGAAACTGCAGCTTGTTCAACACGATCCTCTCTCGGGTCCGCAGGTCGGGAGCCTGAATGGTGGTCACCAGCCCGGAGGCCATTCGTGAACGAAACTCGCCGTCGATACCCTCCAACTCCCTGGGGGACCTGTTTGCCGTAAGGATCACCCTTTTCCCCGATTTGATTAGAGAATCCAGAAGCTCATTCAACTCTTCCTGCGTCTTCTTTTTCCCGGTCAGTGAATGGACATCCTCCACCAGCAGGATATCGCAGTTTTCATGATATTTCCTTTTGAAAAGCTCCATGCTGTTGGCCCTGATGTCACGGACCATCTCGGATGAAAACTGTTGGGCCGTCATATAATGCAAGCGGGTCATCGGCGATTCAACCTGGATCAGATGGGCAACAGCCTGGGTGAGATGACTCTTGCCGAGGCCGGTGGAGCTGTTGATATACAGGCAAGGTCCGATGGAATCATCATTTACCGATATCGATCTGCAGGCCGAATGGGCCAGGATATTGCTCTCGCCGACCATGAACTGGTCAAAGGTGTAACGGGGGTGCAGGGCACGAACACAGGATCCACCGACCGGAAAGGTAGGAAGTCGGAGCTGTCCTCCCTTGGTTGAGGGGAGTAAAGGCCGGTTCCTCGACTCACAGAGGAGCACCTTTCTGGGATGAGGATCCGCCTGATTGACCTTCTCCTGAATGATATGGAGATAATGCTGGGCCACATAGGCGCTGAAAAATCGATCCGGACATCCTAGCCGGATCCTGTCATCTTGAACCTGTTCACAGGCAAGCGGCTCTATCCAAAGAGTGAAGACGTTTTCTCCGAGCTCTTCCTGTAGAATCTCCTTTGCTTTATCCCAAACCATCGATTCTCTCCAGTAAAAAGATTTACTATCGATCCAGAACAAGTACGGTCAATCTCTACAGTAATTCTATAGGAAATAATGAAATTAAAGATAGCTGCATGTCTTATATGTCCGGAAAAGATGTGTCTGTCCTCGCTGCCATGCATCGACAGGAAAGGACGGCCGACTCCGTCATGCATGCACGATGATAAACTCCATTTTTTGTTTTCCGTCAAAGACGATATTCAGAAATTTTTGGAAAATGCTTCCATATTTTGTGAACAGCCTCGAATACAGTTGCAGCCTGGCTTTCCAGGGCCCAACCTCTGGAAGCCTTAATTTTACTGCCCCTGATTGTGAAGAATATTAATTAATTCATTCCAAATAGTTAAAAAGGCGCCGTACAGTTTATCCACAATTTAATTGTATTATTTAATTCAATATTTCTAAATATTGCTGAATTATTCTGAATTTTTCTCAAGATTTCATCGACAACATTCCGGAAATGGCGGTCTAACAAAGGTTTTGTCAAAATCTAACAAGAAAAAAAATTTAACCAAAAAGTTCCAGATTCATCTCCCGGGATGAAGGCCGCCGCCGTGGCTTCCCCGTGCTGCAAACCGGCAAGGCCGGACCAGACCGGTAGGCCACGGCGAGACATGAAAGCTCATCATCTGCAGGGCAAGGCCGGTGTTTCGTCGAGGCTTTCATATAAAAGGATGCGCAGCAGTCACCGGCATCACCACCCAGCCCGGCCGGAATGACCGCTCAACCGGCAGGCGGCGTCATCGTTCACGACCCGTGCCATCGTCACCGCCCTCACCTCTTCGGCGCCCGCCCCCAAAAGGGTCCGGGCGCATTCCCGCAGCGTGGTACCGGTCGTGAAGACATCGTCGACCACACAGACACGCTTTCCGGCAAGATCGTTTCCTTCCGGGACCTCAAAGGCTGCCCTGAGGTTTTTCCTCCTGCTTGCGGCATCGAGTCGGGTCTGCGGCACCGTGTCCCTTACCCTGACGAGGACCTCCGTATAAATGGCATCCCTGTTTTCAGGAAAAAAAAGACGCGCCAGCAGAAGGGCCTGGTTCAGGCCCCTTTTCCGCAGACGTTTCGGAAAAAGGGGGACCGGAGTAATCAGATCGCATGCGGCAAAGGCAGTGAAGTCGAAGCGGGCTACCAGATGAGAAAGTGCGGAGAGGACCGTTCTATCGGTCCGGTACTTCAGGCTGTGAATGAGATTGCTGACGGGAGGTGCATAGAGTGTCACACTCCTGGCCATGCTGTACGGCGGTGGACTGCTGATGCATCCGCCACAAAGATGATCATCTCCGACGGCTGTCGCAAAGAGCCTGCCGCATCTATCGCACAGCGGTGACCGCAGGTAGCGGACCTCCATTGCACACGCAGTGCATATGGGAAGAGAGGACGGGGTGGGTCTGAGGCAGACGGTGCATATCGAGGGGAAGAGAAGATCGACTACCTGATTTACTCTGATTCTCCAGATATTGCTCTCGCTCAATGGGTCCCCCAATAGCGAATTTACTCAACTTTCAGCACATGCTGCTATCCTGGGATCATCCCCGTCAGTTCTTCTCGATTCTTCCAAGCCGTCTTTTTCATCATGCTCCTGTTTGTGCTCGTTGCATTTTTCCCCAAACATGGCATAATGGGCAAGATTTTATTTCCATTATCGATTGGCATTTTCAATAAAATATTACACCTGTCTGCATTCATAATCGACGATAGCATGTTCAACTCCTAACGAAAAGGGATTATCCATGAGATTGAAACAATTATATAATGTCTCAACGTCACGGGCTATTTTTTCGAAAAAGGCACTGCTGCTGCTGCTTTTTCTTCAACTCCCTTTTCTTTCGTTACCGGCCAAGGCCTTTGAACAAAACACCGTTTTTCTTCCTCTGAAGATCGACAGCAGAACACACGTTGCAGAACTAGCAAAATCGGCCGATACGGGCCTGAAGGCCGCCATTGCCGAAACGAATCTGACGATGCTTACCAGAGACCAGGCTGAAAAAATGGTCGATTACAACGCCGCATGGCCTCCGAACACCAAGGGTCTGCAACATGTCGCCGAACAGACGGGGAAAAACAATATCGCCGCGGGGACCCTAACAGTCCTGGGAAACCAGGTGAGTATCGACTTTAAGGTCTTCGATTCCCTGGCCCCGGCTTCGCCGACCTTTTATACCAGACAGATAAAATCGATGGCCGATCTGTCGGATGCCCTTGCGGGTATCGTCCACGACATCCTTACCTACACCCAAAAGGCATTCACCATCGCCTCCATCTCTCCGGAGGGAAATAAAAACATAGATTCGGGGGCCATCCTCAGAAGGATAAAGACCAAGGTCGGTGATATCTATAACCCTTCGGTATTACGTGAAGACCTCAAATCGATCTATGCCATGGGATATTTTGACGATGTGCAGATCGAGGTGAAGGATTCGCCGGAAGGAAAGAAGATCACCTTCAAGGTCGTGGAAAAACCGGTCATCGACTCGATAACCTACACCGGCAACGTCATCATTGAAACAAAGGACATCAAGGATGCAGCCAACATAAAAGAGCACAGCATCTTTAATCCGACCAAGATCAACAACGCTGTGGAAGGCATAAAGAAACTCTACAGATCCAAAGGGTACTACGATACCAAGGTGGAAGCCAAGACCACCTATCCCTCCCATGATAAGGCAAAGGTCGTTTTTGCAATCACCGAAGGAGAGAAGATCTACATCAAAGAAATCCGGTTTCGCGGCAATAAGACCTTTGATAGCAGTGATCTTGAGGATGTGATGAAGACCGGGACCCACGGATTCTTCTCCTGGCTGACGGACTCGGGTCTTCTCGATATGGACGAACTGAAGCAGGATGCGGATCGGATCGTTGCCTTTTATAATAATCACGGCTTCCTGGATGCAAAGATCAGTGAACCCATCATCACCCAGAAAAAGCAGTGGCTCTATATTACCTTCGATATCGATGAGGGGACCCGCTACGGTATCGGCACCATCGATTTCAAGGGAGATCTGATCGCCGACAAACAGACCTTTATCGATATGATGTCCATCCGCAAGGAGAAATACCTCAGCAGGCAGGTCCTGCGTGATGATATCTTGAAGATCCAGGATTTTTACGCCGAAAAAGGCTATGCCTTCGTCGAAATACGGCCGGATCTCCGGAAATCTACGTCGGGGAAACGTTTTGATATCGTCTTTACGATAAAAAAAGGAAATCTGGTCTATATCAATCGGATCACCATCAACGGCAACAACCGCACCCGGGATAATGTCATCCGCCGGGAGGTGCAGGCGGCGGAAGGCGGTATATTCAACTCCAAGGCCCTGCGTGAAAGCTCGCAAAATCTGCAACGGCTGGAATTCTTCGAACAGGTCAGCGTCACCCCGAAACCCACTGGCGACCCGTCAAAGATGAACATCGACATCAACGTCAAGGAAAAAAGCACCGGTCGATTCAGCGTCGGCGTCGGATACAGTTCCGTCGATCAGGTTGTCCTTATGGGTCAGATTTCCGAAGACAACTTTCTCGGCCTCGGCGATCGGCTGGCCTTCATGGCCAATACCGGTAGCGTAAACCGGCAATTCGATCTCTCCTTCGTCAATCCGCATGTCAATGACTCGAAGCTGTTTCTGGGGATCGATCTCTTTGATCTTATTTCAACCTATACCAGCTATACCAGCAACTCCAAGGGCGGCACCCTGCGTCTCGGGTATCCCGTCTGGGAGAAATGGATGGGTATAGGAAGCTACAGTTATATCGACACCCACCTGAGTGACGTTACAGCCAACGCCGCCTATATAATCAGGGCATCCGAGGATATCCATACAAAAAGTTCCTTCAAATATACCTTGAAACGAGACGGCAGAGATCGGTTGTATAACCCCAGCACAGGTTCCTACAATGAGATAAGCCTCGAATATGCCGGCGGGCCCTTTGGCGGCCAGGCCGAGTTCACCAAACTCGAAGGGGTGAGTTCCTGGTATTTCCCCCTCTTCTGGGGGACGGTCTTCCATATCCGCGGTTCGGCTGGACAGGCATGGGAGAACGGTACCAACGGACTCCCGGTCTATGAGAGATTTTTTCTCGGCGGCATCAATACCGTCCGCGGGTTCAAATATGCCAAGATCAGCCCGATGGATCCAACCACCGGGGATCTGATAGGAGGAGACAAGATGTGGTATACCAATGCCGAGTTCCTCTTCCCGATTGCCGCCAAACAGGGGGTTCAAGGCGTGCTCTTCTACGATATGGGCAATGTTTTAGATAATGATCAGAACTGGACCTTGAGCGGCTACAGGAAATCCACCGGCCTCGGAGTCAACTGGATGTCTCCCATCGGACCGTTACGCATCGACTGGGGAATCAATCTCGACCCGCATACGGGTGAGGCCAATTCCGTTTGGGATTTTACCATCGGCGGTACCTTCTGAGCCGGTATTTTTGTTTACCCTCTTCTTCTTGCCGGTTGCGCCTGTCGCAACCGGCACTTTTTTTTATCGATGCTTTCCTCTCTCCGAGAACAACTGGCCCAGGCCGAAAACATTGTCACCGTAGCAGGGCTGCGCGGCAGCAGCCCCGCCCTGCTGAGCGCCTTGTCGATGGCCGGTCCCTGCTGCTGCGTTCTCTCCGATGAAAACCTGGTTCCCCTTTTCGAACAGGACCTCCGGCTTTTCACCGACAGCCCGATATTCGTGTATCCGGGCTATGAGATTCCTCCCTACACGCCGCTGTCGCCGGACCAGCAGACCACCTCGGCCAGGCTGTCAACCCTCTACAGCCTGCAGGAAAATGACCAACCGTTTTTTCTAATAGCCTCGGCCGAGGCCTTGATGCGCCGGACCCTGCCGAGAAAGGTGCTGACCGGCACGGCCGAACTTGTCATGGCGGGTGAAGACTTTGATCAGCAGAGATTGGTTAAGGATCTGATCCACGCCGGCTATGAACAGGTGGCGCTGGTGCAGAGAATAGGTGATTTTTCTCTGCGCGGCGGGATCATCGATATCTATCCTCCCCCCTTTCCCGGAGGCCGGGGGATCCTGCAGGACGGACCGATCCGATTGGATTTTTTTGGAGATACCATTGACTCGATCCGGGTGTTCAACCCGCTGAGCCAACGCTCGGAAAAAGAACTTGCCGAGGCGACTTTGCTGCCGGTCAGCGACATACTCTTACCGAGCAAGGACTCCGATGCCTGCAGAAAGATCTCACTCACCCTGCAGACACTCTCCGAAACCCATGGCTGGGATGCCTTACAGACCGGAAAGATCCGCGACCATATCACCTGCGAACGTCGTTTTGCAGGTATTGAACTTTTTCTGCCGCTGTTTTCTCCCGACACCGGCAAAGCCACGGATTCGGTTTTCGATTTCCTCCCTGACACCACACGACTTATTCTCATTGACCCGGAGGCATGCCATCAGACCTTACAGCTTGCCTCGGAACGGATTGCCGCTAATTACCTCGAGGCGCAAAGAAATGCTGCCTGCGCGCTGCCGCCTGCCGATCTCTTTCTCACTGAAGAGCAGATGCAGAACCAATTTGCCAGCTACCGCCGGATACTCTGCTCGGATTTCGGCGGTGAATCGGCAACAACCCTCACTATCTCGACAACGAACCATCTGCTCCTCAAACAGGATATCGGGGTCCAACGACAGCAACGGGGCCTGCTCGCACCGCTCACCGACCAGATTCTCACCTGGCAGAGGCAGGGGGATATGGTTACCATCTGCTGCCGCTCCGATCGCCACACGAGAAATCTGTCCGAGCTTCTTGGAAAACACGGTCACGACATTTCCCTCCTTGAGACGCCGCTTTTGATCGAAGACTTCCAAAGCTCAGCAAATTCCCGCTCTCTTTTTCTCTGCAGCCATCCGTTGAACGAGGGATTCAGCCTGCCGGAATACCGGCTCCATTTCCTTTCGGAGAGCGAATTGTTCGGCGAGATGCGCCTGGGAAGCCGAAAAAAGGGGCAACGACCGCAGGGTGAGCCGATCAGGGTCGCCGAACTGAATCCCGGCGATGTCGTCGTCCATCGTGATCACGGATTGGGCATCTACCATGGTCTTGCGACCATGGAATTCAACGGGGTGACCAACGATTTCATGCTCATCGAATATCGGGACGGGGACCGGCTCTACCTGCCGGTGGACCGCCTGAACCTAATCAGCCGTTACCAGGGCCTCTCCGACCACGTTCCGAAGATCGACAAACTCGGGACCCAGGCATGGAAAACCGTCAAGGCGAAAGTGAAAGAAGAGGTCTGGAAGGTCGCCCAGGAACTCCTGAATATTTATGCCCAACGCGAGATCCGGGAGGGAAGACGGTTTTCTCCACCGGCTGAGTTGTTCCACGAACTTGAGGAATCCTTTCCCTACGACGAAACCCCGGGACAGGATAAGGCCATTACCGACGTCATCGGCGATCTGACCTCCGACCGGCCCATGGACCGCCTGGTCTGTGGTGATGTCGGATACGGCAAGACGGAGATCGCCATTCGCGCCGCCTTCAAGGTGGTGGAAGACGGGTTTCAGGCCGCCATCCTGGTGCCGACCACGGTCCTGGCCGAGCAGCATATGCATACCTTCAAAGAACGTCTGCAGGGTTTTCCGGTCACCGTCGACTGCATCAACCGTTTCCGGTCCGCCGCCAGCCAACGCCGTATCGTCCGGGATCTGGCCGCAGGCAGGATCGACATTATCATCGGCACCCACAGGCTGCTGTCCAAGGATGTCGTCTATAAGAACCTCGGCCTGCTCATCGTCGACGAGGAACACCGTTTCGGGGTCAGTCATAAAGAAAAAATCAAACGGCTTAAGTCCGAGGTGGACATCCTCACCCTGACGGCGACCCCAATCCCCCGGACATTGCAGATGTCGCTCCTGGGGATACGCGACCTGTCGGTGATCTCCAGTCCGCCGGTCAACAGGCTGCCGGTGAAGACCTTCGTCGCCCGCTATGACGATCTGGTCATCAAAGAGGCGGTGGCAAAGGAGATGCGACGCAACGGCCAGGTCTTTTTCGTCCACAATCGGGTACGATCCATTCACCGTATTGCCGCATCCATCCAGAAACTTGTCCCCGCAGCCCGTGTCGGCGTGGCTCACGGTCAGATGGACGGCCGTGCCCTCGAAGCAGTCATGGTCCTGTTCGTCAACAGGGAAATCGATGTCCTGGTCTGCACTACGATCATTGAATCAGGCCTCGATATTCCCGCCGCCAATACCATCATCATCAATCAGGCCGACAGGCTGGGCCTGGCAGAGATCTACCAGCTGAGGGGTCGAGTCGGCCGCTCCAACATCCAGTCCTATGCCTTCCTGCTGGTGCCGTCCATGGACGGGCTCAGCAAGGATTCCAAGGAACGCCTGCGGGCGCTGATCGATTACAGTGAATTGGGAGGTGGCTTCAAACTTGCCATGAGCGATCTGCAGATACGCGGCGGCGGCAACCTGCTCGGCATCTCCCAGAGCGGTCATATCGCCGCCATCGGCTACGATCTCTACCTTGACCTGTTGCAGAAGACGGTCACCGACCTCAAGTCCAGGACCTCCTCCGGAACCGGCGGGTATGCAGCCGAAGACCTCGATCCGGAAATAAGCCTCCAGATCTCCGCCTATATTCCGCAGAACTATATCCCTGACACCAATCAACGGTATCTGGCCTACCGCAGGATTTCAACATTGTCCGCAGCCGATGAAACGGATCATGCCGAGCTCAAGGAGGAGATGAGGGACCGATACGGGGCCTTGCCCGAGGAGGCCGACAATCTCTTTGCCGTCGTTGCCATGAAAAAGGATCTCATCGCCCTTCGTATCAACAAACTGGAAAGAGGCAAAGACAACCTGGTCTTTACCTTCCAGGACGACACGCCGATCAGACCCGAAAACCTTCTCGCCTACCTGCACAAAAGCGGTAATGCCCGACTCACCCCCGAAGGAAAGCTCATCATTTCCGCCCAACTTGATTCCATTGCCCACGTCTTCACAACCATTCGCCAAACCCTTACCGAACTTATCTCATTATGCCGATAGCAGCTCAACCTCCCCCCCCTTTACAACCTCGCTTCCACTGGTCCGATATCGACACCGTACTTCTCGATATGGACGGGACCCTGCTCGACAAGTATTTCGATGATTTCTTCTGGGAAGAATATGTGCCGAAGGTCTTTGCCGGAGAAAACAATCTCAGCCTGGAAAAAGCACGACAGGCCCTGCTTAAAAGATATCAGCATGTGGAAAACACCCTGCAATGGACGGACCTCGACTACTGGTCGGAACAGCTGCAGCTCGACATACCCGAACTCAAATGCAGGATCGATCACCTGATACAGGTCCACCCCTATGTGGTCGACTTTCTGAAATTCACCCAGACAATGAACAAGCAGGTCCATCTGGTGACCAACGCCCACTCCAAGACCCTGGAGATCAAGCTGCGTAAAACCACACTCGGCCCGTGGTTCAACAGGATCATCTGTTCGGAAGAGGTCGGTGAAGCCAAGGAGCACCCGGTATTCTGGCAACGGCTGGAAAGAATTCTCGGCTTCAATAAAGGAAGGACCCTGCTGGCCGATGACACCCAGAAGGTATTACGCTCGGCACGGGACTACGGGATCAGCCAGCTCATCCATGTTGCCCGGCCGAGTTCGCGTCTACCGGTGACATTTTCCGATGAATTTCCCTCCATAACCTTTTTCAACGAGTTGATCTTTTAATCACTTTCCCTTCCCTGATCGCAGGTGAGGAGAAACCGTCTCTTCGATCCGACAGGTATTGCCAACCTGTTGCAGGCCTGGTAGTATTCAAAAAAACCTGCGGCATCCTCTTCCCGTGACCTGCAATGTATCGCTTTAAAGAAGACATTAACTGGACGGCTCATTTCTGGTTCGATGGACAGCTGATCAAAAAGATGCTCTGGGCCGGACTGCCCAAGGCCTCCAAGTCCATTTTCCCGGTCATCGCCTGTCATCGAAACCAAAAAGGGATAGCCTATCCGGCCGAGCGGACCATATCGGTCCTCTCCGGTCGCACGGATAAAACTGTAAGAATGGGGATCCGCGGACTTGACGGGCTCTACAATATCAAGATCACAAACTATATCACCCCCCGTGGTCGACGGTCGAAAAAGTTTTTTATCGCCGCCCCGCCGAGGGTCCCTGGACGGTCGTTCCCTTTCTATAAATGTCTTCTGGAAAAAGGACTATGGCAGGAATTGAACCCGACCGCCCAGGCGCTTTATCCGGTCATGCGTCATTTCGGGTATTTTGAATCCGATGCCTATCGCCTCTATCATGACCCCGATTTCGTCGATGAAGATTTTGATAGGGTCTATCGGGCGCGGGATTTCGATTTCTGCGAAGCCGAACCCTTGCAAATGGCGCTGCATGCAGGGATTTCCAAACAATCATTGGCCCCAGCTCTTGACAGTCTTCTCGCCTGCGATCTGATCGAGGCCGTTGATCGCGATCCCGGAGGACATGTCTTTCTCTGGAAGGTCTATTTCAAAACCCAGAGCTGGTTTCCTCGGGATGTACTTAACAAAAAGATGGAAGATCGCTACGGCAATCAATAGGCCTAAGGCCCCACCGAACCACATCGGCAATTTCCCTTTGCGTTCCGGGCCACGATACGGTAATACTAAGCCATCAACGATTTTGCAATGAAACCATACCGGGGTTGCCATGTGTAAGCGATTCATGCCTTTAATTTTCTCGTTGTTTTTTCTTCTCGTGGCCGGATGCACTTTTGCGTCGCCTGAATATAGCGGAATCAGTTTTCCTGTCACCAACAAAACGCGGGTGGTTTTCCAGGAAAAAGATGTCCCCGCCCAGTGCAGGGTCTTCGCCCATCTCATTATTCATACCCCTGCAGGACGCACTGGGGCCGCCATCGGTGAGGGTATCACCGAGTTTGCCCAACGCAAAGGCGCCGACCTTATTTTTGTCGGCCTGAGCCGGAAGTCATCAGATACGACGAACACGGATTTCAGATTCAGCTCCTACGGTCCCAAAGAAGTCTACCGATTCGGCAATGACTGGTTCGGATGGAAATTCGGGTATGCCGACTGGGAAAAAGGCGGCAGTGTCATTGGTTTCGGTTACGACAGCTGGCATGACACAACCGGTATCTATGATTTCAGTATGAAGATCCAGGCCGCGCTTCTCAGATGTGAAGCGGGATCTCCGATCAAGACCAAATGAGGATACAGCCTTAGTACCATACGGAAACGACTTCTTGCTTTTTTGCAGGAAGTCATTCTGTATCAAGGTACTTATCCAGCTCTCTCCAGTTGGGTTGCTACAGTGAACCCCTGCCTGCCGGGACAAGAGGTTCTGCCCGTTCTTCTCCCCCTTCGCCGGCTTCCAGGTTCATCCAGTCTTTTTTTACCGAAGACGCTGAGACAGGAAATCGTCACAGGGTTCCCCCGCCCCCCTAAAAAAACCGGCCCAGAACCAGGACCAATGACACGTCCCTGCGCCCCATCGGGCCGCAATCTGTGCATTTTTTCCTCTTTTCCTCATCGCTGAACCTTCAGTGCTTATGTTCACGACACTTCCTTTCACCCTTTTACCTGCTGTCGTCTCGTTACAATATTGCAGAACAAGGTTTCTTTTACGGCCCAAAGAAAACATATTATCCGACAAAATGCGCCACCCCCCTTCCGTCCATCCTTGGGATCCCGGCATACTACATAGATGATATTCTTGTTATATTATTAATATATCTGCAATATTCACAAGGAACCCGCCGCCATCCCGGCGCAAGGGAATATCTCCATATTGACGCCAAGAATCGTTTTTCAAAAGACATCGATATGAAGATAGTAACGATGTTCTTAAATTTTTTTAAATTTTTAATATCTAAAATATTTTTTAAATATTATAAATAACTTATATGATATATTTCCAAAAACATAATTGTATTATGCCAAAGCAACGGAGATTTATATACCAGCAGGAATAGTATGTAACAACTTGTAAATAATTATTTATTATCTACAAATATCATTTTTCGATTTATCTGGAAGGATGGGCAACAGTAACAATGTTAAATGAAATCACTTGAAGAATTGTGTTCTATACGGTATAAGCCTATGAGGGACCCAGACAGGTGGATGGGCAAGTGGATTAAATATCAGACCAAATGAGGACAAGCTATGACTAATTTTGATGCTGTATTTTCCCGTAGTATTAATCAGCCTGAAGACTTTTGGGCTGAGGCAGCCAAAGGCATTGACTGGTATAAGGAATGCGACAAAGTCCTGGACTCTTCCAACCCACCGTTTTATCGCTGGTTCAAAGGCGGTAAAATGAATACCTGTTACAATGCCGTTGATCGTCATGTCAAAAACGGCCGGGGTGACCAGGTTGCCATTATTTACGACAGTCCGGTAACCAACACCATTGCCAAAATCACCTACCAAGAGCTTCTCCAAAAAGTTTCCGTCTTTGCCGGAGCCCTCCAGAGTCAAGGTCTCAAAAAGGGGGATACGGCCATCATCTACATGCCGATGATCCCCGAAGCGGCCATCGCGATGCTGGCCTGTTCTCGAATCGGCGTCGTTCATTCCGTTGTCTTCGGTGGATTTGCCGCCAATGAACTGGCAATTCGTGTCGATCATGCCGAACCGAAGGTTATCATCACCGCCTCAGGTGCAGTGGAAGGCAAAAAAGTCCTGGCCTACAAACCTCTGGTTGACAAGGCAATCGAACTTTCCAAACATAAACCTGAAAAATGTATCCTTTTTCAACGCGACATCGTAAAGGCCGAGATGAAAGCGGGATTCGATCTCGACTGGAATGAGCTGGTTGCCACTGCAAAACCAGCCGACTGCATACAGCTGGAAGCCACCGATCCGCTCTATATCCTTTATACCTCCGGCACCACCGGAATGCCCAAGGGTGTACTGAGAGACAACGGCGGTCATGCCGTGGCCCTTCACTGGAGCATGAAGGCCATCTACAATATCGACGCCGGTGATGTCTGGTGGTCGGCCTCCGATGTCGGCTGGGTCGTCGGTCATTCCTATATCGTCTACGGTCCGCTGATCAAAGGAGCAACCACCGTTTTTTATGAAGGCAAACCGATCGGTACCCCCGACGCCGGCGCCTTCTGGCGTGTCATCTCCCAACACGGGGTCAAGAGCCTTTTTACGGCTCCGACCGCCTTCCGGGCGATCAAAAAAGAGGATCCCAACGGCGTCCTCTTTAAAAAATATGACATCTCCTGTTTTGAATGTCTCTACCTGGCAGGCGAGCGTCTCGATCCCGACACCTATCATTGGGCCACCGATATGATCAAGGTGCCGATCATCGATCACTGGTGGCAGACCGAAACGGGTTGGGCCATTGCCGCCAACTGCCGGGGTATCGAGCAATTGCCGATCAAACCCGGTTCACCGACCAAGCCCTGCCCCGGATACAATCTCAAGATTGTTGACAACGAAGGCTTTGAATTACCTGCCGGAAAAGAAGGAAACATCGTCGTCAAACTGCCACTTCCTCCAGGGAACCTGGTTACCCTGTGGAAGGCCGATGACCGTTTCGTCAAATCTTATATGGCGACCTTCCCCAGTTATTATGAGACCAGTGACGGCGGCTATGTCGATGAAGACGGTTATGTCTATGTCATGGGACGTATGGACGACGTCATCAATGTCTCCGGACATCGTCTTTCCACCGGTGCCATGGAAGAGGTCATTGCCAGCCATCCGGATGTTGCTGAATGCGCGGTACTCGGGACAGCCGACCAACTCAAGGGCGAGGTGCCTCTCGGCATGTTTGTGCTCAAAGCAGGCGTCACCAAAAATCCTGCAGAGATCGCCAAAGAGCTTGTCCAGATGGTTCGGGACCGGATCGGTGCGGTCGCCTGTTTTAAAGAGGTCACCAAGGTCGTCAGGTTACCCAAGACACGTTCCGGCAAGATCCTCCGTGGAACCATGCGTTCGATCGCCAACGGCAAGGAATACAGGGTTCCGTCGACCATCGACGACCCTGCAATCATAGATGAGATCACCGTCACCCTGAAAGGGATGGGATTTCCAAAGGCCTAAGTTCGCCCATGGCCAATCTCCCCTCGGTGATTGGCCCAACAATTCAACACTCTCGGGGAGGACGGACGCTTGCCTTCCGTCCTCCCGAAACAGGACAGATTTATGAAGATCCATGAATACCAGGCAAAGGAATTGTTTCGTCGATACAGTGTCCCGGTGCCCAACGGCAGTGTATGTACAAACCGTGAAGAAGCGGCCAAGATAGCCGATCGGCTCGGACTGCCCGTGGCCGTTAAGGCCCAGGTGCATGCAGGCGGCCGCGGAAAAGGCGGTGGGGTACGCGTCGCCCGGACCGGGGATGAGGTTGTCGAGGCCGCCAATGCGATCCTGGGCATGTCTCTTATTACCAAACAGACAGGCTCTGCCGGGAAAAAGGTCAGCAAAGTACTTGTCGAACAAGGGGTCAATATAAAAAAAGAGCTCTACCTGTCGATCATTCCGGATAGGGAAACCGCCACCATCACCATCGTCGCCAGTCAAGACGGAGGGATGAATATCGAGGATGTTGCCGAAAAAACGCCTGAAAGAATCATCAAGGTCTCCGTCAATCCATTGACCGGGGTCAGGGGGTACCATTTGAACCAGGTCTCCTTCGGCCTGGACCTCGAACCAGTCCTCAGAAAACCGTTCGCGGCTCTTTTGAAAAACCTCTATGCTCTCTTCGTGGATTACGATTGTTCGATGGTGGAGATCAACCCGTTGATCGTCACCGGAGATGATTCCATCATGGCGCTGGATGCCAAAATGGATATCGACTCCAATGCCCTTTTCCGGCATCCGGATGTGGTCAATATGCACGACCCGGAAGAAGACGATCCGAAAGAAGCCGAAGCAGCCAAATATAATCTCAACTACATCAATCTGGACGGCAATGTCGGCAATATGGTCAATGGAGCCGGGCTGGCCATGGCCACCATGGACATCATTAAACAGGCCGGCGCTTCACCGGCGAATTTCCTCGATGTCGGCGGCGGAGCCAACGCGGACATGGTCGAAAACGGATTCAAGATCATTTTAAGCGATCCCAACGTCAAGGGTATTCTGATCAACATCTTCGGCGGCATCCTCCGTTGTGATGTGCTGGCAAGCGGTGTGGTACAGGCAGCCCAGAAGGTTCGTCTCTCCGTTCCCGTCGTCGTCCGTATGGAAGGCACCAATGTGGAAGAAGGCCGCAGGATCCTGAGCGAGTCCGGTTTGGCGTTGATCAATGCCTCGGACCTAGCCGATGCGGCAAAAAAAGTTGCTGAAATTGTAGCCTGATTGACTCCCATTCCTTCTTCGGTCTCAACACAGGGCCTATTTTACAGATTGCAGCAGAGTTGCGAAGATTACCACCATCCAGGAAAGGAAAGACATGAGTATTCTCATCAATAAACAGACACGCGTGCTCGTTCAGGGCATTACAGGGCAGGAAGGTCAGTTCCATACCCGGCAGTGTATCGACTATGGAACCAATGTCGTAGCGGGTGTCACCCCGGGCAAAGGCGGGCAGGTAATGGATGCCGTTCCGGTCTACAACACCGTTCGTCAAGCCAAGGAACAGACCGGGGCCAACGCCTCGATGATTCTGGTTCCCCCTCCCTTTGCAGGAGATGCCATCCTTGAGGCCGTCGATGCCGAAATCGATCTCATCGTCTGCATCACCGAAGGTATCCCGGTGATGGACATGCTGAAGATAAAAAATTATCTGGCGCAGAAGAACTCACGGCTGATCGGACCCAACTGCCCGGGAATCATCACTCCGGGTGAATGCAAAATAGGAATTATGCCGGGACGGATTCATAAGCCCGGCGGGCCTGTCGGTGTCGTATCACGCTCCGGGACCTTGACCTATGAGGTCGTTCACCAGCTGACCCAGGTGGGTCTGGGACAGACCACCTGTATCGGTATCGGAGGCGACCCGGTAAACGGCACCGGTTTTCTTGACTGTCTCGAACGGTTTAATGCCGATCCTGAAACGGAGGCCGTTGTCATGGTCGGTGAGATCGGCGGCAATGCCGAAGAAAAGGCATCTGCCTGGATCGCCGCCCATATGAAAAAACCGGTTGTCGGATTTATTGCCGGCCTGACCGCACCTCCCGGGAGAAGGATGGGTCATGCCGGGGCCATCGTCAGCGGCGGTCAAGGTACGGCTGAAGCAAAGATCAAGGCCATGCAGGAAAGCGGCATCCATGTCTGTAAGGACTTGGGCAGTCTCGGAAAACTTTGCAAGGAAGTGTTTAAATAACTATCAAGTCCCTGGGGAGAGATTCCTGCCATTGCGGACTATCTGACTGGCAGAAGGCCGTGATTTCGTTTAATCTTTTTGGAGGGCGTGCTCCAAATCGGATTATGTGGTGCCGAATGATTGGCAGGAAGGGTAGCTGGAAAGAGATGACACCTCTTTTCCATATTGATCTCAAAAACCTTTTTTCATTGTTGAAAATCGGACGACAAGTCAAATACGTCTACCGATATGCCGGCATGTGGTGCATGGACGGATACCAGGGATTGAAGCTATTTTCCGTTTGGCTGGTAACCCACATCCGGCATATCATCTCCGGAATTGACGATTCTTTCACCGTGACCTTGATCTTCTTCCAGAGGGGTTTTATCGAAGCTGAGGGAGGAGATATGCTGGTTGCCCCTTGTTTCTGGCTGGATTTCTCAAGGAATTTTGTACCAAGGAGAGAGCATGAACACAAAAGAACAATTGGATAAGCTGATGCAACTCAGGGCCGAGGCCCAACTGGGGGGCGGTCAGAAAAGGATAGATAAACAGCATTCCATGGGCCGGATGACGGCACGAGAGCGCATAGACATGCTCCTCGACCCGGGGACCTTTGAAGAGTTCGACATGTTCAAAACCCACCGGTGCAGTGATTTCGGAATGGAAGAGACCAAATTCCTGGGAGACGGTGTCGTGACGGGGTACGGCACCATCGACGGCAGGCTGGTCTATGTCTTTGCCCAGGATTTTACCGTCCTTGGCGGTTCGCTGTCTGAAACATTCGCCGAAAAAATATGTAAGATCATGGACCTGGCGTTGAAAAACGGTGCTCCTGTCATCGGTCTCAACGATTCCGGCGGGGCACGCATTCAGGAAGGTATCGAAAGTCTTGCCGGCTATACCGATATCTTTTTAAGAAACGTGATGTCTTCAGGGGTTATCCCACAGATTTCCGCAATTTTCGGTCCCTGTGCCGGTGGCGCGGTCTACTCCCCTGCTCTGACCGACTTCATCGTCATGGTACAGGATAGCTCGTATATGTTCCTGACCGGCCCGAAGGTCGTCAAATCCGTCACCCACGAGGATGTCACGGTCGAGGAGCTGGGTGGTGCCGCCATGCATTCAAGCAGGAGCGGCGTCTGTGACTACGCCGCCGGATCGGGTGCGGATGCCATTGCCTATATCAAGAAGATGATGAGTTTCCTGCCGCAGAACAACATGGAGAGTCCGCCCTCCATCGCCTGTGAAGATTCCATCGTTCGGGCTGCAGGCGAGCTGAATACCATCATTCCGGAAAACCCCAATGCAGCCTACGATATGAAGCAGATCATCCTGCTGACGGTAGACAATGGTGATTTCCTTGAAATTAAAGGAAATTTCGCCCCGAATCTGATCGTTGGCTTTGCCAGATACAACGGCATGAGCGTCGGCATCGTCGCCAATCAACCGGCATTTTTATCCGGGGTTCTCGATATCGACTCGTCCATAAAAGGCGGCCGTTTCGTTCGCTTCTGCGATTGCTTCAATATCCCTGTGATCACCTTCGTCGATGTCCCGGGCTTCCTCCCCGGAACGGCCCAGGAATACGGCGGCGTCATCCGCAACGGAGCCAAGATGCTCTATGCCTATGCCGAGGCGACCATCCCCAAGATCACCGTAATCACCCGAAAGGCATATGGTGGTGCCTATTGCGTCATGTCATCGAAGCATCTCCGTGGCGACATCAACTATGCCTGGCCGACAGCTGAGATTGCGGTCATGGGTTCCAAAGGCGCAGTCGAGGTCCTCTATGGCAGGCAGGCAAAAAAGGCCGCTGACCCCGCCAATTTCCTGGCCGAAAAGGAAAAGGAATATCATGATGCGGTGGCTAATCCCTATGTCGCCGCCCAAAGAGGATATATCGACGACATCATTGAGCCGTCCGGCACGCGTTTTAAGATTATCAAGGCCTTGAAAACGTTGGAGACGAAGCGCGACACCAACCCGATGAAAAAACACGGCAATATTCCTTTGTAATTTCTCTGGATAGTGAGCTTATATATAGATTTCATAAAGAAGGAGTCCGACAATGACGGTTAAAATCTTTATCAAACGTAAGGTTCAGGAAAAAAACGCCATCGAACTGAAAATGCTTCTCAAACGTCTGCGGAGTTTGACGTTGAACCAGCAGGGATATATCTCGGGAGAAACATTGAAGAGAATTGATAAGCCGGACGAATACATGGTCATCAGCACCTGGCGATCGGTCGAGGATTGGAATACCTGGGTCAATAACGAAAAAAGGGTCAAGATTCAGACCGAAATAGACCAACTCATAGGCCAAGAGACTGAGTACGCCATTTATGAATAAGCATGTGATGTTTTCCTCTGATCTCTCCGACGCGATAGGCAAAGATGCCGGTATACAGACCGACCTCCCGCCGGAAGGGAGCGATCCTGATGACGGAAATCGGAGACATCTTCGGCTAACGTTATGACATTTAACCACAGAGAACGGGTGATCTGATGGCAGGAATGGAAAAAAAGATGGCCGCGGCCCTGGCCGCAGTCAACGCCTATATTCAACAGGAAGAAGAAACCGTCTGCGCACAGCTTGCAGCGACAGTGGCACCCCCAACGCCAACCATCCAGCTGAATATCTGGGGAACGACCGGTCGTCAGGAAATGATGGCCATGCGCAGACTAATTCAGATGAGGGCGTTCGCTCGCATCCGATAGGATACACAGTTAACGACCAGTTAAGGAGATAGACAATGAGCGACCAAGTCAAAATGACCGCATTGCAGTATGGCAGCAACCGCCCCAAGGCAAAAAATCCCATAAAGATTATGGACTTGACCCTTCGCGACGGCCACCAGTCTCTGTTTGCCACCCGGGGCCGGACCGAAGATATGATCCCGGTGGCCGAGATGATGGATGAGATCGGTTTTTGGGCCATCGAGACCTGGGGCGGGGCCACGTTCGACACCATGCACCGTTTTCTCAACGAGGACCCCTGGGAGCGATTACGTACCCTGAAACGTTATATTAAAAAGACACCCTTTTCGATGCTCCTGAGGGCGCAGAATCTGGTGGGATACAGAAACTACGCCGATGATCTGGCGCTTGCCTTCGTGGAGCGCGCCGCGGAAAACGGTATGGATGTCTTCCGAACCTTTGATGCGCTGAATGATTACCGAAATTTCGAGACGGTCGTCAAACAGATCAAAAAGAGCGGCAAACACTTCCAGGGCTGTATCTGTTACACCCTGACCGAACCCCGTCTCGGCGGCGATGTCTACAATCTCGACTATTACATCAACAAGGCCAAGGATCTGGAATCCATGGGTGCCGACTCCATCTGCATCAAGGATATGGCAGGTCTCATCGCTCCTTATGATGCCTATGCCCTGGTCAAGGCCCTCAAGGCGGCGGTCAAGTCCCCGATCCATCTGCACAGCCATTTCACCTCCGGCATGTCGCCGATGAGTCACCTCAAGGCCATTGAGGCCGGGGTTGATATTATCGATACCTGTATGACTCCATATGCCTATCGCACCTCGCATGCCGCGGTGGAACCCTTGGTCATGGCCCTGTTGGGCACCAATCGCGACACCGGCTTCGACATCAAGAAACTGGCCGCCATCAACGAGATATTCGAAAAAGAGATCCTGCCCAAATACAAACACCTGCTCGATGACTCAAAGGTCTCCATCATCGATATCAATGTTCTTCTCCATCAGACCCCCGGCGGCATGCTGTCCAACCTGGTCAACCAGCTGCGCGAAATGGATGCCCTGGACAAGATCGATGCGGTTTATAAAGAGCTCCCGCGGGTCAGAAAGGATCTCGGCCAGATCCCGCTGGTGACCCCCACCAGCCAGATCGTCGGCGTTCAGACCGTCAATAATGTCCTCCATGACACCCCGGACGAGCGCTATAAGATGATCACCGGCCAAGTCAAGGACCTCTGCTTCGGTCTCTACGGCAAGACCGCCGTTCCGATCGACCCCGAGGTCCAGAAAAAGGCCCTGAAAGGCTATCCGCGCGGCGAAACCCCGATCACCTGCCGGCCGGCGGAGGTATTGGAGCCGGAGCTGGAAAAGGCCAAGGCGGAAATCGGAGATCTGGCCGTCGATATCGACGATCTGATCCTCTATGCCATCTATCCGGTCACCGGCAAAAAGTTCCTTGAGTGGAAATACGGCAAGGCCTCCGTTCCCGACAGCGTCAAACCGATCACCATGGAGGAGGTCAAGAAAAAGGACGACATCATCAAAAAGGCCAAGGCCGGCCTCCTGATCGAGAAAAAAACCGATACCCCCGCCAAATCCGATCGGATCAGGACCTTCAATGTCTATGTCGATAATGAGTATTTCAGCGTCGATGTCGATCCCACAGGCGATGCTCCGGTGATCTCAATGCCGAAGGCAGCCGTTGCCCCGGCGGCAGCACCGGCTCCGGCCGCAGCAAGCCCGGCACAGGCGCCCCAGGCGGCAGCGCCGGCCGCCCAGGCCTCGCCTGCGGTCCCAAGCGGTCCCGGTACACTGCTGTTGGCGCCGATGCCCGGTATGATCGTCAAGTATGAAAAAAATGTCGGCGATACGGTCAGCAAGGGCGAAGCGATTGTAGTGCTGGAGGCGATGAAGATGGAAAATGCCCTGCCGTCCCCTTGCGACGGCACTGTCAAGGCCATTAACTTCTCAAGCGGTGACAATGTGGCCAAAGGCGCAGCCCTCTGTGTCATCGGCTGATTCACGGCACACATTTCATTACAGGAAAAGGGTATCAACCGGTGGCATGCGGCCGATACCCTTTTTTATTCCGGTGTCAGACGGATAACGTCAAGAATCTCCGTTGCAGACTCCTTACGGATCGGCTTCCACTTCACCTGCCGATCGTTGCAGATACCCAAGCAGGCTGGCGGCGGCCGCCGTCGGCGACATCGTCTCCTGTTCCACCTCTTTTTTCAGAAGCGGCAATGCCTTCTTAACCTGGGGGTCGGTATAGAACCATCCGCGAAGGCCTTCATCGAGCAGAAAGGCCAGCCAATCAAGGGCCTGTTTTTTTCGCTTCTGCATGAGCTCACCGTTGTCGGAAAGGGCTGCTCGATGACGCCTAATGGTTTCCCAGACCTGGTCGATCCCGGTCAGCCCCAGAGCACTGCAGGTCAAGACCGGAGTCGACCAGGTCCGGGAGGAAGTCATCAACAGGTGCAGGGCGGCCTGATACTCTTTCTGTGCCATCTGGGCCCGCAGGACATTATCGCCGTCCGCCTTGTTGATCACGATTGCATCGGCAACCTCCAACACGCCCTTCTTGATTCCCTGCAGTTCATCACCGGCCCCTGCAATCATCAGGACCAGGAAAAAATCAACCATCGAGGCGACGGTAGTCTCGGACTGGCCGACCCCCACAGTCTCGACGATGATCACATCAAAGCCTGCAGCCTCACAGGCAAGCATTGCCTCCCTGGTCTTCCTGGCCACACCGCCGAGTGTCCCTCCCGAGGGAGAGGGACGGATAAAGGCGCCTTCGTCCACCGCCAGTCTTTCCATCCGCGTCTTGTCTCCAAGAATGGAACCGCCGCTTCGAGTCGAACTGGGATCGATGGCCAGCACGGCCACCCGATGCCCCAGACCGGTGAGCATCGTGCCGAAGCTCTCGATGAAGGTGCTCTTGCCGGCACCCGGAACTCCGGTGATGCCGATCCGTATGGAATTCCCGGTATGGGGCAGCAGTCTGTCGATGATGATGGCCGCCATCTCCTGATGGGCGGTAAGCGTGCTTTCGATCAGGGTGATGGTTCGCGCCAGCATCAATCGATTATGATCGAGTACACCCTGGACATAATATTGTGGGTCTTTAAACATTACACCGGACCCTGTTATCCGAGATATTTTTCCTCTATCAGCGCCAGAGTCCTGTCGGCGGACTCGGTAATCGGCGTCCCCGGCCCGAAAACGGCCTTGACACCCTTATCATAGAGATAGTCATAGTCACCCGGCGGGATAACGCCTCCCGCAACCACGATGATGTCCTCGCCCCCAAGTTTCTTCAGCTCCTCAATCAGGGCCGGGACAAGCGATTTGTGGCCTGCCGCCAGACTGGAGGCACCGACGATATGAACGTCATTTTCGACGGCCATCTTCGCCGCCTCTTCCGGAGTCTGAAACATCGGGCTGATATCGATATCAAAGCCGAGATCGGCATAGGCGCTGGCAATGACCTTGATGCCCCGGTCATGACCGTCCTGGCCCATCTTGGTCACGAGCATCCGGGGCCGGCGTCCCTGTTTCTCCATGAAGGTGTCGGTTCGCTTTCTCAATGCGCCGATGATGTCGGTATTTCCCGTATACTCGGACGCATAGGCACCGGAAATGCAGCGGGTGGTGGCCGCAAACCGGCCGAAGACCTTTTCCATCGCCTCGGAGATTTCACCGACGGTGGCCCTGGCACGTACGGCGGGCAGAGCCGCCTCCAACAGATTGCCGCTCCTTTCGGCGGCGGCTGTCAGGTTAGTCAGTGCCTTCTCCACAGCGGCTTGGTCCCTGGTCGCCTTGATCTCATTGATCCTGGCAATCTGCTCGTCGCGAACCGAGGCCGGCACCTCCCGGACATCAAAATCGATCCTCTCGTCGGGCAGCTTATACTTGTTGACACCGACAATCACATCCTTGCCCTGGTCGATACGGGCCTGTTTCCGGGCAGCGGACTCCTCGATACGCAGTTTCGGCATCCCGGATTCGATAGCCTTGGCCATGCCGCCCATCTCTTCGATCTCATCGATGATCTTCTGGGCTTCTTTTACGATGCTGTCGGTCAGGGACTCGATGTAATAGGAACCTCCCAGCGGATCGATGACATGGCAGACCTGGGTCTCCTCCTGGATGATGATCTGGGTATTCCTGGCGATCCGTGCTGAGAAATCCGTCGGCAGACCTATGGCCTCATCGAAGGAGTTGGTATGCAACGACTGGGTGCCGCCCAGAACGGCGGACAGCGCCTCCAGGGTCGTTCTGATCACGTTATTGTACGGATCCTGCTCGGTGAGACTCCAACCCGAGGTCTGACAATGGGTTCGGAGCATCGAGGATTTGACGTTCTTCGGATTGAACTGGGACATCAGCCGATGCCAGAGAAATCGGGCGGCCCGCAGCATCGCGATGTCCATGAAGAAGTTCATGCCGATGCCGAAAAAGAAGGAAAGCCGCGGTGCAAAGGTGTCCACGTCCATGCCGCTTTTCAGCGCCGCCCGGACATATTCCACACCGTCCGCCAGGGTGAAGGCCGTCTGCAGCACGCTGTTGGCGCCGGCTTCCATGATATGGTAGCCGCTGATGCTGATGGTGTTGTACTTCGGCATCTCCTTGGAACAGAAGGCCATGATGTCCGAGATGATCCGCATCGAAGGCTCGGGCGGATAGATATATGTATTGCGTGTCAGATATTCTTTCAGGATATCATTCTGAATGGTGCCGGTTAGATCTTGATGCTTGACGCCTTGCTCCTCCGCAGCCACAATGTAGCCTGCCAGGATCGGGATAACCGCCCCGTTCATGGTCATCGAGACCGACATCTGCTCCAGTGGGATACTGTCGAAGAGGATCTTCATGTCTTCGACGGAGTCGATGGCAACCCCGGCCTTGCCGATATCGCCCGCAACCCGCGGATGGTCCGAATCATATCCGCGGTGCGTCGCCAGATCGAAGGCGACCGACAGGCCCTTTTGACCCGCCGCCAAGGCCTTTTTATAGAAGGCGTTCGATTCCTTGGCCGTGGAGAATCCGGCGTACTGACGGATGGTCCATGGCCGCCCGGCATACATGGTCGCCATCGGTCCACGGACATAGGGCGCCATTCCGGGCAGGGTATTGACACATTCCAGCCCTTCAATATCTTCAGCGGTATACAAGGCCTTCACCTTGATACCCTCCGGGGTCATCCAGTCCAGGGTGTCGACGGATTTCCCCTTCATCTGCTTGCTCGCTATTTGTTCCCATTTTTCTCTATTTGGATGGTGTGACATGTCCAGCTCCTTGAATGCAGGTAATGGTAAAAGGGATCGAAAAAAACCTATGAACGTTCGCAGAGTTCAACCAGCACACCGCCCGTGGCCTTGGGATGGAGGAAGGCAATCTTGGCACCGCCCGCCCCGATTCTTGGCTGCTGGTCTATGAGTTGGATCCCCTTTCCCTTCAGCTCGTCCAAGGCTGCTTCAATATTTTCAACCCGAAAGGCGATATGTTGAAATCCCTGGCCTTTTTTCTCAATAAATTTTGCCACGGCTCCATCCGGAGATGTCGACTCCAGAAGTTCGACCTCGCTCTCACCCACAGGGAAAAAGGCGGTCTTCACCTTCTGTTCGACCACCGTCTCCGCGCCCTCAAAGGGCAACCCCAGGGTCTGCTGCCAAAAATTTTTTCCATCCTCAATGCTGTTGACAGCAATTCCCAGATGGTCGATTTTCAGTATTTTCATCTAGTTCTCCAAAAAAATAATTCAAACAGTTGACCTTGAAGCACTGCCCCGCCTCAAGCTTTGACATTCAATTTTATCATTCCTTGCCGTTCTTCTGAGGGTTGGCCATCCCCCGCCACACCATCTCAAACATCGCGTTTGCCTGTTCAACCAGACTCTCTTTTTGCCCTCGAAGGATCCACATGAAAAAGCTCCGCTGGACGAACCCCATCAGAAAATCCAACAAGGTTCCTGCCCTGACATCGGGGTTGAGAATCCCCTCCTTCTGCCCCTGTCTCAGGACGGTAATCATCAGGTTCATCATCCGCGGCTGAGCGAATGTCTCGTCCGCCATCCAGGTTTTCATCGGCAGGGTCATAAAAACGATACGCCCGAGTCCCGGATGACGTTCATAGTAGTCAAGCTGCAACCAGAAAACCTTCCTGAGCTTCTCCTTCAGGTCCTCTATTCCCTGAAGATGGTCGACGATGCGATCGGTCAGCTTACCCATCCAGACATCGACAAAGGCAAAGACCAATCTCTCTTTGCTTCCGTAGTGTTTATAAATTGTTGTAAAACTCACCCCGGCCTTGTCGGCAATATCCCGGATGCTGGCCTTATGAAAATCGTAGTTGGAGAAAACCTCCATCACCGCCTTTTCAAGACGGCCATGGATATCTTGATTTAATTCATTTAACATCGTTACCGTTTGTCCTTTTTTTAAGTTTAACCAGTTAGCTCGTCTATATAAATATATTTATATTTACAAGGTATTAAGATTTTTTTATCTCAATCAACCAACCCTCTGCTCTCTGGATGACAAAATCCCGTTTTAATACATTTTTACTTATAACATACCGCAACATAAAGTAAAATTAAAACAGACAGAACGATGTCGTAATATATAAAAGAACAATGTTATCGTGTCTGTTTTATGCAACGGCCTTTTATTTGTCAAGAAAAAAATCCTCTGCATGGGATTCCCTTCTGCCGGGAGAAAACACCGTTACTCTTCCTTGTCGAGGATACGGTCCGTTACAGACATCGGCAGGTGGTTGTCTCAGTGTGACTCAGGACAACCGGCCTCCTTGCCCATCTCCCCATATTCTGGTATCATCAACGGCATTTCATCATCTTAGCACATCAAATTTTTTAAAACGTTAAATGAAATCGAGAGATATCGCGATGAAAATCTCACAAAGAGGGTATTTTTTTCCCTCTCTCCACCTGATGGGAACATGACGATGCATTCAACTCCAAGTCAAAATTCATTATCTCTTGGCGACTTCGAGATTTTCTGGTTACCGGGGGGATTTTTCCATCTGGATGGTGGAACAATGTTCGGTCCTGTGCCGAAGGTCCTCTGGCAAAAACGCTATGCCGCCTCCGAGGACAACCTCATTCCGATGTGCAACGATCCTCTTCTGATCCGAGCCGGTGATCTGCATATCCTGATCGATACCGGTATCGGCAATAAGCTCTCAGAAAAACAGCTGCAGATCTATCAGGTAACCTCACCCTGGGATCTCCCCGCCCAACTGGCGGCCCGAGGAATTGCCAGAGAGGATATCAATGTGGTTATTTTGACCCACTGTGATTTCGATCATGCCGGTGGGATTGTCAGGCAGACGAGTGAAGGGAGACAGGAACTCACTTTTCCAAAGGCCCTGCATATCATCCATGAAAAAGAATGGCAGGATGTAAAAAACCCCAATCTCCGGTCCCAGTCCACCTATCTGCCGGAAAACTTTCATCTGCTGGAGGCCTCGGGCCTCCTGGAACTGACAGGCGATGACAGACGCATCATCCCGGGAATCACCGTCCGTCATAGCGGCGGGCATACCCGGGGACATCAGGTGGTCGAGATCGAATCCGGTGGCACAAGCGCCATCCATCTGGGAGACCTCTGCCCGACGCATGCCCATCTCAACCCGCTCTGGGTCATGGCTTACGATAATTTCCCGTTGGAGGTCATCGCCCGAAAAGAAGACTACCTTCGTATCTACCGGAACAAGGCCAGTTGGTTCACTTTTTATCACGACCCCTTTGTCCGGGCCTGCAGGCTTGCCGACGACGGCAGCATTGCCCAGACGCTGTGAGCCGCTGACCGAGGCAAGGTTGACGGGAAAAGGTCCTCGCCCGGGGCCCTCATCAGACCACCTTGGATTTCTTCTCACCTTTACTCAGGAAATCAGGCCGACGGGAATATTTCAAGTAGGGAATAATCGACATATTTTTTTGGCCGCCGGTGCCGTCATACCGGATGGACACCACAGGGACCCCGGTCTGCCTTTCGATGGCATCCCGCATCGCCTCGGTGATCAGTGAGGCACAGCACAGGGCAGGGCTGGTCTGCACGAAGAGTGATACATCCGGATAATGTTTCATGATATAGTAAATCTTTAATATGTTATCCATCGACTCCCCGGTATTTTCGATCGAGATGTTATACTCGGACAGGATCTTTTCCGGCGATGCATCATAGTCAAATTCCGGTTCATCGAGTATCCGGTTGAAGGTCTTCGCGTAACCTCTTTCCAATCGGCTCATCGTCGCAAGTATCGCCTTGCAGGACAAGATATCAAAAAAATTCCTTTCATTGAACCACTTGCGAAAATAGGACCGGGCGATCATCTTCCCGTACTCGCTGTAGGGCGTCGTAATCACCTCACCGCCATGCTCCTCGATAAATCGAATCACATCCTGGCTCATCACCCTGTTGTCGCGGACATAGAGGTCGCCGAAGATCGCCACCTTCGGGCGTGGGGTTTTCCTGGTCTCGATCCATTCGAAATGAGAAATGATCTCGGACAGGGCATCCTGTTTGGTCCGCCTGCCAATAAAGGCATCGGAAAGAATCCTGAGGGCCTGGTTCAAGACCCTGTCCGTTGTTCCCTTGCTGCATTCATAGGGCCGTATCTTGCAGGCCACTTTTCTCAGCATACCGCCGAACATATAGGCGAAATAGGCATTCATCGCCGCCCGGAGAGAGATATCGACAAACGACAGTTCCCCGCAAAAGACGCCGGCCTTTTCCATCCCACCACCCCTTGCATTGACGATGGTCTTTATATGATGGGGATAGAGCCGGATATTGCAGGCGATGGAGGAATTGTTCAACCACAGGACCGTCTCGGCCGGATCGAGGCCATTTGCCTCGATACAGGTCATATAGCCTTCGGCAATGGCGTTCAACGGGATGCATTGGCCGCTATTATGCTTGAGAGAGGCGCGGATGGATGATTCGGTCTCTTCGATCAGGTGGGCCTCGTACCCTTCCCGCCTCAGTGTCGCCGCCAACAGAGAGCAGGTGAGTCTGTCCCAATTCGGCAAGACGATGTTTTTTCTGGCAAGTCCTTTCTCTATCTGCGGATTGAGCGCACTGTAATCGACTATCCTCCGGCGTCCGGCCTTGCCGCGATGGTTTCTGAACGAACGGATGGCGGCCTCTATCCTGGTCTCATACCCGACGCTCGAGTCATGTTCGTCAAGTTCCAGGATCAGATAGGGCTTGCGATGGGCCTCCATGATGGCTTTAAAATAGTCGACGGCAAACGAATCGGGGGAACATTTAAACGATGTCATATAGACCGGATACACTCCCGGTTCCCGTGCAAGGATCTCCGAGGCCTCCATGATCTTCGATGCGTGCTCCCAGTGCAGTTCAGCCAACAGCGGGGCAATATTGCCGACCTGATATTTTTCATAGCCGAGCATATCCTGATAGAAGGCGTCGATCCCGAGCCGGGCGAATATGCCGGGGATTCCGCAGTTCATCACCGGAGACAGGACCACATACGGCCTTCCGAGGAAAACAATCCGCACATCCTCGGATCTGCCGCTCCGCTGCCGATAGATTTCCTTCAGTCTGAGCCGCCGGGCCCTGTCATATTCCATGGCCCTGTCGAAGGCCGTGGAGACCTCGAAGAAACTGATGTGTCTCCTGGTCACGCCCTTTAACATCCGATACAGCTCTATGCGGGTATGAAACGAGGTATAGAGGTATTTGATTACCGGGCAGAGAACCCTCGTTTTTTCCTCCTCTATTGTGGAGATCAGGGGCGGCAGGAACTGGGTATAATAACAATACTGGCGGCGCACCTCCTTTTCCTTGTTTTCCAGGTAGAAGGGCAAGAACACATAGTCCGCCTTGTCGAGGAGATGGTGGGCGTGACCGTGCATGGCAGAAATCGGGGCGCAGAATTCAGCCCGGCTGAGATTTTTCCCGGTCTTCAACGCATCGCCGTAGTCCTCGCTGCTCACCGTGTTGATCCCGAGAAGATCGAAGAATTTTTTCCAGAGATCGAGATCGTCCACAAGATGGACGGCCGCCGGAATACCGATGGATATCTCCTGGGCGGGATAATTGCCCTGCCTGTCGGTTCGGGCCGCCTTCTTCCTCTCCTGCTGCAGGTTGAAGGCCGCCGTCCGGTGTTTCACATAGACCTTGGTCTGATAATCCCTGCCGCACAGAAATCCGTAGGCGACCTTTTCCCCACGGACCTCGGCGACCGATATCCGGCAATGATTGGCACAGATTTCACACGTTTCGGTTGCCATGGGAATCTGCTCGCCGTGGAGTTGAATCCCTCTGAAGGTACTTGTAGCGCCTCTCTCTTCATCCTGCAGGATAAGGGCCGTGCCCAGGGCTCCGGTGAGATGACAGAATTTGGAGACCAAGAGCGGTCGTTTAAGCCGCTGCTCGAAGGCGGCAACCAGGGCCCTGTTCTTTGCCGTTGCCCCCTGGAAGTAGACAACCCGGCCGATATTTTTTTCGGTTGCAACCTTCTGCAGATAATTCTCTCTGACCGAATGCAGGGCCGAGGCCAGCACCTCGTTGATGGAATACCCTTCGCTGAGGTGATGGTTCATGTCCCGTTCCATAAAGACGGTACAGCGGTCGCTGGCCATGGGTGCGGATACATTTTCGGTCCGGGCCGAGTAGTCCTCGATGGGGCAGTCGAATTTTGCCGCCTGCTCCTCGATGAAGGATCCGGTCCCGGCCGCACAGACATTATTCATGGTCGAGGAGGTGACCCTGCCGTTCTGCAGGGTCGTGAATTTGGCATCCTGACCGCCGATCTCGATGATGGTATCCACCTCGGGATTGAGCAGGCAGGCAGCCCTGGCATGGGCGGTTATCTCGTCGATGATCCCATCCGCCCCCAGGATCCGGCCGATAAACTTCCGCCCCGAGCCGGTGGTCCCGCAGCCGATGATCCTGACCGCTGCCGCATATCCTGCTTCAATATCGGCAATGGCCCGAAAGATATTCTGCACGGCCGCAAGCGGTCTGCCGGCGGTCCTGGTATACAGACCGACCAGGACTTCCCGGTTTTTCTCCATCAGGACGGCCTTGGTGCTGGTGGACCCGATATCCACTCCCAGATACAGCTCCAGCTCTTCTTCTGCTGCGATCTCCCGGTAGATATCCACCTCGACGGCATTCCCTGTCTCTTGCCCGAACCGATAGCTCTTCCAGCTGGAAAAATCCGGATATTCCGAGAGCTTCAATTCCAGGGGAGGATAAAAGAAATGCTTCCTTTTCTCGGGCTCCACCAGAAGATCGTCGGCGGTGAGTATCGTCTGTGGAGCGTACCTCGGCCCGTCATCATCCTGCACCGCATCGAGCAGAGCAAGCCCTGCCCCGACGGCACCGTACAGATGTCCATGATCGGTGGTGACAACCGGAGAACCGATCAATCTCTCTATATGTCCGGCCACGGCCCTGTTCTTCGATACACCACCGCAGAAAACGATTTCTCCTTCGATCCGGGTTGCACAGAAAAGGGTGTCGACGATATTTTTGGCCAGTCCGAAGCAGAGACCGTTACCGATCTCATTCACCTGATACCCTTCCTGTTGGGCATGGGTCAGATCGGTCTTGGCAAAAACGGCGCAACGGGACGCTATCCGTGGGCAGTTGCCGGAGCTCTGGCAGGCCACTTCGCTTAACTCCTCTATCCCCTTGAGTTGCAAGCGGCCGGCCTGCTGATCAAGAAAGCTGCCTGTTCCGGCGGCGCAGGAGGTGTTTGAGGCGGATCCCCGGTATTGGCCGTCTCGGTCGAAGGTCGAAAGACTGAACCTCTCACCGCCGACAACCAGCATCGCCCGCATCTCCGGGTGAAAGAATCTGGCTGCGGTAATCAATGCAATCTGATTATCAAAGCGACCGGCGGCAACCACCGACATGGGAGTCGACGAGGTTGCAGCAACATAGCACAGCCGGGACAGGGTGAACTTCTCCAGGAGTCGGCGCAGGGATCCCGCGATATCGCCGTGATGAAAACCGTAGGCACTTTGCACAATCTCCCTTTGCCCAGTGATTTCGACCAGGCCCATGGCCACGGAGCCGACATCGACCCCCAAAATATGCTGATCCACAAACATTGCGATACCTCTTCGGTTATTTCCCGTCAGGACTTTTCCGGATTACAGTTTTTCCTTGACCTCGTCCCAGAACTCGCCAAGCCCCTTTTTCCACCCCTCGAGATATACCCCGATATATTCGTTAAAGCCTTCCAAGCGCTTGTTCTTCCTTTTAATTTTACCTATCTTTTCAGTGAAATATTCACCCAGGATGTCGTCTCTGGAGGCATTGTCGAGATCCCCCCAGCCCAACGCATACTGGATGTCATCATAGTGGGCGGTCTTGGCCCAGGCTATCCCGTCATGCCTGCCTGTCTCGAAATAATCACTTTCGGAATGTTCCTTTTCCTTTTTCAGCCTGTCAATGATCTCAAAGAGATCAAGGTCTAGCTGAATCCTCTTCTGAAAATCTTCCTTCCGCTGGATCGCCTCGGTGATGGCATCCTGGAACATTTTCGATAGATTGAACGAGCGTCTCCATTTTTCCATCTTTTCATGGAGCAGATCGGGTATACTTACCGTTACTTTTTTCGCCATGGAAGCCCCCCAGGATACAATACGTACTGCCTAATACTATACGTATCAAGTTTGCCTGTCAATATATCCCGATCAACACCCGAAAGAAACTCGGCGGAGAGTATATAAAAGGCAGACAGGCGGTACGATGGCGCGAAAAGATTATTATTTCCAGTAATAGAGTGCTCTGGGGCCGAGTTCCTGTTCGATCTCCAGCAACCGGTTGTACTTGGCGATCCTCTCGCTCCTGCTGGCCGATCCGGTCTTCAGTTGCCCCCCGTCCATCGCCACGGCGAAATCGGCGAGAAAGGTGTCCTCGGTTTCCCCTGAACGGTGGGAGAGAAAATAGCGCCAGCCCGCATCACGGCACATACGCACCGCATCGATGGTCTCCGAGACCGTACCTATCTGGTTGAGTTTGATCAATGCCGAATTGGCGGTCTTCTCCCTGATCCCCCTGTCGATATAGCGGATATTGGTGACGAAGATGTCGTCACCGACGATGTCGATCCTGTCGCCGATGCGGCCGGTGATATCCTTAAAGCCGTCCCAATCGTTTTCGGCCAGGGGATCCTCCCAGGAGACGATGGGATACTTACCGACCCATTGCTCGCAGAGGGCGATCATGTCCGCCGTACCCGTCTCACCCGCGCCGGACCAGACCAGATTGTATCTCCCGGGAATGTCGGTGGCAAAGGAACTGGCCGCGCTATCCAGGGAGATCGCGATATCCAGTCCCGGACGGTAGCCCGCCTGTTCGATGGCCTCAAGGATGATCTCCACGGCGGCCTCGTTACTGGCAAGATCCGGGGCGAACCCACCCTCATCGCCGACGCTTGTGGCCAGGCCTTTGGCTTTCAGAATCTTTTTCAGGACATGGAAGGTCTCGGAAACATACCGAAGCCCCTCGGAAAAGGACGGAGCCCCCAGAGGAACGGCCATGAATTCCTGGATATCAACGCTGTTGTCGGCATGCTCGCCGCCGTTGATAATGTTCATCGCCGGGACCGGTATGCGCCTGGCCGCGGCACCACCGAGATAGCGATAAAGGGGAAGTCCGCAGGTGCTTGCCGCAGCCTTGGCAACCGCCATCGAAACCCCGAGGATGGCGTTGGCGCCCAGAATCGATTTATTCTCGGTCCCATCCATCTCGATCATCAGGCGATCGATGTCGCCCTGGCGGGTGGCATCCATGCCGATCAGTTCGGGGGCTATTTTGGTATTGACATTGGCCACTGCCCGCAACACCCCCTTGCCGAGATAGCGTTTCCTGTCGCCGTCCCGCAGCTCGAGGGCCTCATTCTCCCCGGTGCTGGCCCCGGAAGGAACCGAGGCCGTCGACACCGTCCGGTCATCGAGTTCCACAAAGACCCGGACCGTCGGGTTCCCGCGGGAATCCAATATCTCCATTGCCCGAATTGCCGCAATTTTTCCAGTCATCGTTGTTTCCTCCCTAGTGCTTGGATATGTTTTTTCCGGCTAAAGCCGGTCATCGCCGCGCCTTCTTTCCCGGGGCCCGGATCCTGAACAAAGCACCGGCCGCGCAACCGGCCATCGATCCCGGGTTCGAAGAGAGAGAGACGGCAACCGGTTGAGAGACTCTCACTGAGAGTATACCCATAAGCGGGGGTAATTCCCAGGCGGGGAGATTATATTTTGGCTCATCCTCTGATTGCTTTGCAAAAACGACGCCGTCGTGTATAGTAGCTCGCCTGTCCTGTCGGAGATCTTTCTTCTTACACATCCTCCGTCGCTGCAAGCTGGTCACATACCATCTCTTTGCCGGTCAACCGATCGGAAAAACAAACAGCGTCTGCGAGAGTTGCATCCGATGCCCAGCCCGAATCCCTGCCTCACCTGCGGCGCCTGCTGCGCCTACTACCGGGCCTCATTCTATTGGGGCGAAGGCGACGATGCACCCGAGGGCACCGTCCCTGTCCGAATGACGGAAAAGCTCAACGACTTCCGAATTTATATGAAGGGGACAAACGGTCCGCAACCGAGGTGTATTGCCCTGTTCGGAACCATAGGAGCCGGAGTCCGTTGCTCCATATACGACCTGCGGGCCTCCGTCTGCAGGGACTTCCCCTATTCCTGGAGCAACGGCATAAAAAACGAACGCTGCGATGCGGCACGGCGAGTCTGGGGGCTGTTACCGCTCGAGCCGGACAGCGTCTTTGATGATCGTCCGACTACTCCCCGGCTGCCGAAGGCGGCCTAAGTTCCTCAACCTGCTGTTGCGGGGGAGAAATACGGAGATAGGACAGGCGCTTCAACTCGCGACGCCCCAGGGTGACCATATCGAGAATAATGCCGCAGGCAAGGCTTAAAAAGGCCAGGATCATGATCCCGGTGGACAGGATGGCGGTAGGAAATCGCGGGACCTTGCCGGTCTCGATAAAATCCACAACGACCGGAACGGCAAGGACCACCGAGACCACGGCCAGCGAAGCGAACAGCAGGCTGAAGAAGATAAGCGGCCGTTCCTCCTTGAAGAGATTGATAATGGTCTTCAGTATCCTGAACCCATCCCGATAGGTATGGAGCTTGCTCGTGGATCCGATGGGCCGCATCCCGTAGGGTGTATCCACCTCGGCAACCGGCATCCGTAGTTCCAGGGCATGCACCGTCAATTCGGTTTCCGTCTCAAAGCCTTTGGCAAGAGCCGGGAACGATTTGACAAATCTTCTTGAAAACACCCGATAACCCGACAATATGTCGGTCAGTTGGCGACCGAAGAGCATCGAGACAAAACCGGTCAGGACCCTGTTCCCCCATTGGTGTCCGGGCCGAAAGGAGCTCTGATCCGAGGACAGCCTCGTGCCGACCACCATATCCAGCCTGTCGGCGATCAGCGTGGCAATCATCTTCCTGGCGCTTGCGGCATCGTAGGTATTGTCGCCATCGACCAAAACATAGATATCCGCTTCGATATCGGAAAACATCCGCCTCAGTACATTGCCCTTTCCTTGACGCCGCTCCCTCCTGACAATCGCTCCGGCCTCAGCCGCCATCCGGGCCGTTGCATCCTCGGAATTATTGTCATAGACATAGATCTTGGCCTCCGGAAGGGCACTGTGGAAATTGCCGATCACCTGGGCAACGGTTTTTTCCTCATTATAGCAGGGAATAAGCACCGCAACACGAAGCGTAAATCGGTCGAATGTCGTTTGGCTCATTGATTGTTTCCTTCCTTTTTCAAGGCCTGCTTTTTCAGCAGCGTACAGAAAACCAGGTGGGACTTCAGGTGTTCTTCAATATGGGGCCTGAGTTCCTTGCAGCTGTCCTGATCGATGGCCATTCCGTAGGCATCCAGGGCCTTTCCGCCTGTCTCCTTCTCATAGGACTGATAAAGGACATACAGCGGACCATGGTGTTTGGCAATCAGGTCCCGCATGAAGACATCATAGCCGTTGGGGGTATCGGAAGGCCCTGTGAAGTAGCTTTGAATCCGGACGAAACGTACCGTCCTCGAAAAAAACGGGATCGCATAGGCCATCGGGGCCACACCGGTCATCAGGACCATGGCCTGATCGGGATTTTGCAAAGGCGGCGGTACAAAGCCGAAATAACTCGTCCCCCAGTTCACCCTTCCCCAATTACCGGGCCGCAGGGTCGCAACCATCAGGACCGCACACAGGATCATCGCTGCATTGTGCAGCCACGGCCGCCAGGGAAAAGTCGTGATCAACAGATAGATACCAAGGGGGGCAAGCATCTCCAGAGGCAGGAGGTAGCGGTAGATGCCGAAGAGCTTCAGCCACACGGCATAGGCGATCAGGCCCCCTGCGAGGAGAAACAGCCGGTTGTAGCGCAGCATCTGGTTCGCAGACCCGCTCTTCACCTCGTCCCGTAATAGACGGCGATGGGTGACGGCTTCCCTTGTGATATAGAAAAGCGCGACGGCAAAGACCGCGCAGAAAAGGGCAAAACGGATATCGCGAAAAAAGATCTCCCCGGTACACCGGGGATCGATGACCATCCGAAAGGGATACAGCAAGGCGTCCTTTAGACCGGTAGGCAAGAACCGGGTATCCCTGTAGCTTGCCGTCGACGCCATCGGAGAGTGAAAAACCTGATTGAAATACGGAAAAAGGGGGTTGGCAAACCGTTGCCAGAGCGTGTACATCCAATACCCCCCGGTGGTGGCGAAGCCGGCAAGTACGCCGATACCGAAAAAAAAGGCCAGCGAGATCCTGCGCGCAAATGATACCGGAATGACCCAAAAGGCAAGGCACCAGCCAACGGCAAAGATGGCGGCCGGCTGTTTCAGACCTGCCGCCATACCCATCATATATCCTGCGAAACCGATCAGACGAAAGGCATGGGACATCCTGCGTTCGGTCAGATGTCTATAGTTGGCCAGCAGAAGCCAGAGACTTCCTAGGATCAACAGGCTGAGAAGATTATCGGCAAACATGGTCCCGGTTTCGGCAATATTTCCCGCCCCCAGGACCCCGATCAGCCCGACCAGATAATATCGCCACCAGGATAAGGTATCCCTGGACAGGGTACGGCGGGCAATACCGATCAGGATCGGAAAATTCAACCCTTGTGCGGCCCCGAGGAGAAAACCGACCATCCTGGGAGAGGCCCTTGTGACCAGTTCATAAAAGGGGATATACAGCAAGGGATTATAAAATGTAGCCACCTGGGCCGGAAGGACATCGAAATCATTCCGGTGAAACAAAAAGGCGTAGGCATTGTACAGATGGTAATTCCGCAGGTCCCAGTTCGCATCCTGTCCCAGGTAGAGAGCAAGGCAACCGAAGAGAAGGGGTCCGAGAAACCAGGGAAGCGTGGAGAGTGAAAATCGTGATTCGGAATGCATTGTTTTACGAGTCGAAAACAAGAGAAAACGGCAATGAAAAAAGCTGCTCATTCGACTGCCGACATCTCTTAATTCACAAGGCAGTCCCATGATCCGGGGGGACATGGTCGATATAATTTCCTCTTATATACGGCACCTGCAGAAAGAAGGAAAGATTTTATTTCCGCTTGACACGATTAAACATTTGTTTTATTCGTTTGTTTAAATCAATTGTTTTCTTGCTGGAGATGATATGACCGACAGGACAACAGCCACGACCCCGGAGAGGATCCTTGAGGCCGCCGGAGAGATATTCGGCCGAGAAGGCTTCAAGGCCGCCACCATCCGTCGTATCGCCGAGACTGCAAACGCCAATGTGGCGTCCATTAATTACCATTTCCGGGACAAGGAAGGCCTCTACGCCGCTGTCCTGGAGCACCTCTTCAACACGGGATTTGCCAGATTTCCTGCCGATATGGGCCTCGGAGAAAATCCATTGCCCGAGGATCGACTCAGGGCCTTCATCCGCGGCATGTTCCACAGGCTCCTGAGCAATGACGGCTGGGGAGGAATGAGTGGGCCGGGCCGATTGATTGCCAGGGAATTTCACGAGCCCACGCCGTCATTCGAACCCATCATCGAGCGATATATCAGACCGCATAAGAACGTTTTGATGTCCATCATGGAGGAACTTCTGGGTGACGGGCCTTCCCAGGAGATCATGTCCGCCTGTTGCCTGAGTATCATCGGCCAGTGCCTGTATTATACCATGGGAGCTCCGGTTATCCGCAGACTTTCCCGGCATTCCGACCCGACGGAGGAAGATATCGAGCACCTTGCCGAATTTGTCTACCGGTTTTCCCTGGGCGGGATAATGGAAATCAAGAAGGAAAAGCAGGTACAAGAAAAACAGTAACTTTTTCCATTCACATTCGTTCATACCCCCGAGGAGAAGTCATGAAAAAACGGCTGCGCATCATCCTTCCGTTGGTTGTGATCATTATCGGAATAGTCGGCTATTACTCCTTCCACGACCATAAGGACGGATCCAGTATCACCGTTTCCGGAAATATCGAGGTTACCGAGGCGCAGATGAGTTTTCAGATCCCCGGTCGGCTGGCCACTCGTCTTGTCGACGAAGGCGACACCGTGACCAGAGGCCAGCTCCTTGCCACCCTGGACAAGGCCGACCAGGTGGTGGCCGTGGCCAAGGCAACGGCTGCCCTGAGCCTGGCACGGGCGCACCTGGCCGAACTTGAGGCCGGTAGCCGTACCCAGGAAATCGAAAATGCCAGGGCTGTCAGGGACAGGGCCGTGGCCGCTGAAAAAACGGCCATCGTCCAGCTCGACCAGGCCCGGGATGATTTTACCCGTTATGCGGCTCTCTTTAAAGGAGGGGGGATCAGCAAAAAGGAGTACGATCTGTACAATACCCGTTACATCGCCGCCCAAAACAGCAGGACGGAGGCCCAGGCCCTCGTCAAGAGCACCAAGGAGCAGCTGAGCCTGATGGAGGCCGGCCCGCGGCGGGAGGATATCGATCAGGCAAAGGCCCAGGTCCGAGTGGCCCAGGAGGAAAAAAAACAGGCCCTGCAGCAGGAACAGTATACTTCTCTTTACTCCCCGATGGACGGCGTTGTCCTCAGCAAGGCGGCGGAACCCGGAGAATATCTCAATCCTGCCTCTCCGGTGCTGACCATCGGCGATACGGCGCACCCGTGGCTGCGGGCCTATATCCAGGAAGAGGACCAGGGTAGAATCGCCTTGCAGCAAAAGGCTGCAGTCAGCACCGACGCCTTTTTGAAAAAGACCTATCCCGGACGGATTGTGTATATCTCGGACCAGGCCGAGTTTACCCCCAAGGCCGTCCAGACCTTCGAGGAACGGGTCAAACTCATGTACCGGATCAAGATCCGGCTCGATAATCCGAATAATGAGTTGAAACCGGGGATGCCGGCCGATGCCGTGATCGATCTCGGAAAGAACCGATAGACAGGCGGCGTGATGACCCCGGCAATCCAGGCGGATAATCTGACCAAGCGCTTCGGCGAGCTCACCGCCGTCAACGGCCTGAGTTTTCATGTCGACCCGGGAGAGATCTTCGGTCTGGTGGGTCCGGACGGCGCCGGCAAAACGACGACGATCAGGATGCTGGCCTCGATCATGGACCCGACCTCCGGGACGGCCGAGATCGCCGGTTTCGATGTGGCCAGCGCCTCGGCCTCGGTGAAGGACCATCTGGCCTATATGAGTCAGAGATTCGGCCTCTACCAGGATCTGAGCGTCGCCGAGAATATCGCCTTTTATGCCGATCTCTATGGCGTGCCGAAAAAGGACCGGTCCAATCGGGTCGGCGAACTCCTTGATTTCAGTCATATGCGTCCGTTCAGGAAACGGCGGGCCGGCAACCTCTCCGGTGGGATGAAGCAAAAGCTGCAGTTGATCTGCGCGCTGATCCATACCCCGAAGGTCCTGCTGCTCGACGAGCCGACCAACGGCGTCGATCCCGTCAGCCGCCGGGATTTCTGGCGGATCCTCTACAAGCTCCTGAAGGAAAAGGTCTCAATCCTGATCACCACCGCCTACCTCGACGAGGCCGAGCGTTGTGACCGGGTGGCCCTGCTGGATCACGGCAGGATTATCGCCATCGGCTCGCCCCCCGAGATCAAGAGGCTTATGCACGGCAAAATCCTGACCATCCGAAGCCGGGAGGCCAGAAAGATCAACCGGCTCTTTCAGCAGGACCCGCCGGCCCTCGATGTCAACGTCTTCGGCGACACGGTACACCTGGTCTGCGAGGATATCGAGACAACCAGGGAAATATGTACGGCCCGTCTTGACCGGGCAGGTCTCAGCTTCGATCTGATCCATGCAGCCGCACCGACCCTTGAGGATGTCTTTATCAGCGTCCTCGGCGACCACGGCCGGACGGACGAAAAGCGGGAAAGGGAGGAGAAGAAGGAATTACCTCTCTTTGCCGACCGGCGGGAGAACCCCGGACGGATCGCCGTTCAGGTCGAGCATCTGACCCGTCGGTTTGGCGACTTCGTCGCGGTCGACGACATCAGCTTCCGGGTACCCAAAGGAGAGATCTTCGGCTTCCTGGGCCCCAATGGCGCCGGCAAGAGCACCACCATTCGGATGCTCTGCGGACTCCTGACCCCAAGCGACGGCGGCGGCACCGTGGCCGGTTTCGATGTCGCAGGCCAGGCGGAAGAGATCAAACGTAATATCGGCTATATGAGCCAAAGGTTCTCCCTCTATGAGGACCTGACCGTCGAGGAGAACATCGATTTTTACGGCGGTATCTACGGACTGAGGGGAAGCCTTCTTGCCGAACGTAAGGACTGGGCCCTGGCCATGGCCGGTATCATCGAGCACCGCAAAAATCTGACGGCGATCCTGAGCGGCGGCTGGAAGCAACGGTTGGCCCTGGCCTGCGCCATCCTGCACGAGCCGCCGATCATCTTTCTTGATGAACCGACAAGCGGCGTCGATCCCTTAAGCCGGCGCCGGTTCTGGGACCTGATCTATACGATGGCCGATCAGGGCATCACCGTCTTCGTCACCACCCATTACATGGAAGAGGCCGAATACTGCAACCGCATCGCCCTGATCTTCGGCGGCAGGATCATCGCCATGGGCTCGCCGCTTGAACTGAAGACACAGATGATGCGGGAGCAGATCGTTGATCTCCGCTGTCCGGCGCCCCAGGACGTCATCGATACCTTGACCGCCCTTGACGGAATCAGAGACGCCTCGCTCTTCGGCGCCGGGCTGCATATCGTCACCGGCGATTCGCAACAGGCCATGGCGGCGATTGAGCAGGCACTCGGCAGCAGGGGGATCCCCATCCACTCCATGGAACGAATCCAGCCCAGCATGGAGGATGTCTTCGTCTCACTGATCGAGGGCGTCGACAATGGCCAAAACGGCGGCGACAGCGAGGTGGCGGCATGAACCTCAGACGCCTGACGGCGGTGGCCCGCAAGGAGTCGATCCATGTAATCAGGGACTGGCGCAGCCTGACACTGGCCCTGGCCATCCCGATGGTCATGATTCTTCTCTACGGCTATGCGCTGACCCTGGACCTGCGCAACGTCCCCACCATCGTCTGGGACCAGTCCCATTCACCGCAGAGCCGCGAGTTGATCAGCCTCTATCAGGGTTCACCGTATTTTTCGATAATCGGCGCCACCGACAACTACCGCGACCTGCAATTTGCACTCGACGGCGGCAAGGCCATGGTTGCCCTCGTAATCCCGGGTGACTTTGCTGCCAGGGTGCAGGCAGGCAGGCATGTGGACGTCCAGGTCATCGTCGACGGCTCCGACGCCAACACCTCGCGGCTGGCCACCGGTTACGCGACCACCGTCGGTATGATCTACGCCCGTAATGTCGCCTCAAAGCGCTGGCAGAGGAAGGGGCGGAGCGAATTGAAACCGCCGGTGGAACTCAGCCGGCGAGCCTGGTACAACCCGGATCTCAGGAGCCAGAACGTGCTGATTCCCGGCATCATCGCCCTGGTGATGATCGTCGTTGCCGCGATGCTTACCAGCGTCACGGTGGCCCGCGAGTGGGAAACGGGGACCATGGAGCAACTGATCAGCACCCCTCTGCGCGGTCCGGAGCTGATCGTCGGCAAGGTCGTGCCGTATTTTGTCATCGGCCTCTCCGACGTGGCCCTGGCCGTGGCCATGGGCAAATGGATCTTCGATGTGCCGGTGGTGGGCAATGCCGGGTTGCTGTTTGCCACCGCATCGCTGTTTCTGATCGGCGCGCTGTTCTTCGGCCTGACGCTCAGCATCGTCATGAAGAACCAGACCCTGGCCAACCAGACGGCGATCATGGCCGGATTTCTGCCGACGCTTATTCTGAGCGGCTTCGTCTTTGCCATCGAGAATATGCCCGTACCGCTGCAGATCATCACCTATATCGTGCCCGCCAGGTATTTCATCTCGATCCTCAGAGGCATCTATCTGAAGGGGATCGGTCTCGATATCCTCTGGAGCGACACCCTGTTCCTGGTGATCTATGCCCTTCTCATGATCCTGCTGGCCAACCGGAAATTCCATTTCAAACTGGAGTAATCGATGCTGCAACGTATCGGCAGAATGTTGATCAAGGAATTCCTGCAGATGCTGCGGGATCCCCGCATGCGGGTGGCAATCTTCGGGGTGCCGGTCATCCAGATGACGATCATGGCCTTTGCCCTGACCACCGATGTCACCAATATCCGCATGGCCGTCCTGGATTGGGACAAGACCCCGGTCTCACGGGAGTTGATCAGCGATTTCGTGGCCGGAGGCTATTTCCGGGTCACCACCTCTCTCACCTCCGACCGGCAGATAGCCCCGCTGCTCGACCGTGGCAGTGTCCGGGTGGTACTGAAGATTCCCGCCGGCTTTGATCGAGATATCCTGTCGGGGCGCACGGCCCACGTCCAGATGATCACCGACGGGACCGACAGCAATTCCACCGCCATCGCCCAGGGGTATGCCGACGGCATCATCAACGGCTTCTCCAACAGGCAGAGAGACAGGCGTCTGAACCGCAAAGGCATCACCGTCTCGCCGATCCAGGTCGACACCGTGACCCGGGCCTGGTTCAATCCCAACCAGGAGAGCAAATACTACTATGTCCCGTCGCTGATCGCCACCATGTTGCTGATATTCAGCATGCTGCTCACCAGCATCGGTATCGTCAAGGAAAAGGAGATCGGCACCATCGAGCAGGTGATGGTGACGCCGATCCGCAGCTTCGAATTTATCCTCGGCAAGACCATTCCGTATATGATAACCGGCTATATCTCGATGACCATCATGCTCCTGGTGGCCTACATCGTCTTCGGGATACATGTCAAGGGCAGCATACTCCTGCTCTATATCCTTTCCGGTCTTTATCTCTGCGGCAATATGGGGATCGCGCTGATCATCAGCGTCAGTGCCTCGACACAACAACAGGCATTGTTGACAAGCTTCCTCATTTTGATGCCCTGTGTTATGTTAAGCGGGTTCATGTTTCCGATAACAAACATGCCGGTGCCGGTGCAGTATGCCACCTGGCTGAACCCGATGCGCTGGTATCTGGTGATATTGCGAGGGATTGTGATGAAGAGCGTGGGCCTTCGGGTCCTGTGGCCTGCGATCCTGGCCCAGACGGCGCTGTCCTTCTCCTTCCTTGCCATCGCCTCATCACGGTTCAGGAAAACACTTTCATGAGCCGGATTTTTTAGGTTTGAACAGACACTAAACCGACACACCCAGGAGACCGCAATGTCACGATTTACCTTTATCTTGATCTTTTTTCTCCTCTTTCCCCTTGCCTGCCTGGCCGGAGAACAAGGACCGGGACAGCCCTTCACCCTCTCCGAGGCCCTGCAGACCGCCTACAACCATAATCCGACACTCCTGGAGGCCGACAAGACCTACAAAAGCCAGCTGGCAGCGGTCAGAAGCGCCTGGGCCGACTTTTTTTTCACCGCCACGGCCCGTTACAGCTATACCAACCTCCAGGATGCGCCTTTCCAGAAGTTCAACGGCACCGCGATCCAGGTCGGCGATCATGATCTCCATCACTGGGATGTGACCATAACCCAGCCGTTGTTCACCGGATTTGCGATTACCAGCCGATACCGGATGGCCGAGATCTCGGCCCGGGTCAAAAAATTGCAAAAAGAGCAGACCTTGCTCGATATCAGCCAGACGGTAAAGACGGCCTGGTTCGGCTCCCTGTTGGCCCAAAAGATCGAACGGGTCGCAGGCGATACGGTCACCGCGTTGACCGCCCATGAACAAGATGCCGAAGGCTTCTATCAGCATGGCATCATCCCCCACAATGATCTATTAAAATCCAAGGTCGCACTGGCAAACGCGGTCCAGGAAAGGGAGCGGGCCCGTGCCAACACAAAGATAGCGCTTGCCGGACTGTTCACCGTCATCGGCATCGATCCCAACTCCGAAAAGACCCTCGAGGACATCGAGACCATCACCCCACAGCCCTATGATCTGCCCTCTTTGACCGATAAGGCCATCCGGAACCGGCCGGTGCTTGCCAGTTATCGGTTGGGACTGAAAAACCTCGATCAGGCCATACGGCTTGCACGCAGCACGGACTATCCGGAGGTCTCCCTCTCCGGGGAATACGAGCAAAACGGCAATGATATCGGCGCCAGAACCAATACCTACTCCAACCAACATAACACGGCGATACTGCTGACGGCCAAGTGGGATTTTTTCCAGTGGGGCAAGACAGGGGCGGAGGTCTTGAAACAACAACTGGCCAAACAGGCCCTGCAGGAAAAGATGAAAGGGATGGAAGACCGGATCAGGCTGGAGACCAAAAGCGCCTATCTCGACCTGAATGTGGCGGCCAACAACATCGGCACCGCCCGAGAAGGGTTGAAACAGGCCGAGGAAAATGCCAGGATAACCAACCTGCAGTATAAAAACCAGGTCACCACCTCGACGGAGGTCCTCGACTCGCGGACCTTTTTAAGTCAGGCCGAGGTAAATTACTATCACGCCCTGTACGGCTACAAAGTCGCCCTTGCCAACCTGGACAGGGCGGTGGGGGATAAATAGGCCCGAAGAGCACACGAATCTCGTTGTTGATAAATTTGCAATTCCGCACTATACATGTGCTCCGCATCTGCATCCAATCGCTGTCGAACCGGTTGTTTCTCACTGGAAATTACATCATGTCCTGTAAAAAGATTATCCCCATCTGCCTCCTGATCCTGTCCTCTCTCCTGTTTTTCAACAACGCGCAGGCCGGCCAAGGGATCCCCAGGCCGGCCAAACAGCAGATGACCTCAGGTCAGGCCGTCGTCCTGGGCATCGTCGAAGGTCTGACCGAATATCTGCCGGTCAGCTCAACCGGCCATCTGCTCCTGACCGAGAAGATCATGAAAATCGGTGAAGACCCGGCACTGTCGGCAGATGGGCGGCAGCGGGAAAAGGAGGCCGTCGATGCCTATACCATCTGTATCCAGGCGGGAGCAATCGTCGCGGTGCTCGGGCTTTATTTTCAAAGGGTTCTGCAGATGTTCAGGGGACTGGCAGGAAAAGACCCGCTGGGACGCCGTCTGCTGATCAATGTGGCCGCAGGTTTTCTTCCCGCCGCAGTAATCGGGCTTCTATTCAATAAAATTATCAAGGCCTATCTCTTCGGTCCCTGGCCGGTGGTGGCTGCCTGGATGGTGGGTGGTCTCGCCATCCTGGCGGTGAGTTACCGGAGAAGAAGCACCAATCGAAGGATACGTCCAGCCGGAACGCTCGATGACCTGGGCTGGAAGATGGCCCTTATTATCGGCTTCGCCCAATGCCTTGCAATGTGGCCCGGGGTCAGCCGCAGTCTGGTCACCATCGTCGGCGGTGTTCTGGTGGGACTCAGCCTCCCCGCAGCCGTCGAATACAGCTTCCTGCTGGGTGTGGTAACACTGGGTGCCGCAACCGGTTACGACGGCCTGAAGCACGGTCAGATCATGCTGCAGACCTTCGACCCGCATGCGATGGCAATCGGCCTGTTCTTTGCCTTTATCGCTGCCGTCCTGTCGGTGAAATGGATGGTCTCCTATCTCAACCGCCACGGTCTGGCCGTCTTCGGCTATTACCGGGTGGCCCTGGCGGTCGTCGCAGGGATCCTGCTGGTGACCAATATCATCTAGCGACCGTCCCGGAGGGGCAATTTCCTCGCCGCCTGTGCTTTCTCTACAACCGGATCCCGGCAAAGACGCCGCTATCGCCACTGCGCCCGCGGTTCCGGTTTCTGAAGCAATATCGGCAGCCAAAAAGCAGTCCCTTGCTTCTCCCCTCCACGGCAACCTCGGCCGATCAGAGATCAGGGCTAAGGGCGATTTCGCACGAGACAAACATTTTCCTTCGATTTTTTTCCGTTTTGGATTACTCTTGGCGGGCCATCGTCATGCGGAGGGTTAGCATAATGGTAATGCAGCAGCCTCGAAAGCTGCCGGGTGAATAGCCCCTGAGGGTTCGAATCCCCCACCCTCCGCCACTCCAGAGCGCAACTGGCCGAAGTCCCGCGGGCCGCCGAGGCTGCGGGTTTTTTGGGCTTCGGCTCACGGCCGGATGCGCCGTGGGCTGCGACAGGCCGGCCGCCATGTCGACCCGGCCGGCGAGGCCGTCCCGCACCGAACGGGAAAAATAAATCGGGTCCTCTCATGAATTACCTTGTTAAGAGGTGATATCTGCAGTATGATATCCGTTATAAACCTCAAAAAGATTAAGCATTCTTTCTTCTCGTCACTGTCGCACGCTGTCGTTGCCGATAAAATTTTATGCAGATCTCGATCCAGGAGAACTGACAGCATGAAATTATTCGTCGGAAACCTTCCCCTTGACATTACGGAATCTGATATCCAGACCATCTTCAGCGCATATGGCGAGGTTCTCACCTCGAAGCTCATCCTTGACGCATTCACGGGTCGATCCAAAGGGTTCGCCTTCGTTGAGATGTCGACGCGTTCCGAGGGGCACAAGGCCATGGAATCCCTGAACGGGTCTGAATACAGACATCGTAACCTTGTCTGCAACGAGGCCAAACCTCTGAAAAAGGGCAGAAAAAGAAGATAAGGCCCGATTCCGCGCAAGCCATGTCCCGGTTCTTTCAACAACTCTCCATTCCTCTTTGATGTCGTCGTCAGGCGATGCTTCAGG
>JBJKPM010000024.1:0-33990 GCA_046706325.1 Desulfocapsaceae bacterium
TCGTCTTGAGACTCGCAATAGTCGATAGCGGTATCGATGCGCCGGATGCGTTGGTGATGTAATAGTGCCGCAACTGATCGGCGTTGAGCCTTTCGCGCTGCATCACCTGGGGGATCACCTTGTAGGAGCGTCCGGCAAGGCTGAAGTAGTTTACATACCCGCCTCCCAGCATCGATCCAAGCGAACTGCCGACGTCGAGCATCGTCAGGCCCATTTGAGCAGCCTTGTCGCGGTCAAACTCCACCGTAGTCTGCGGCTTGTCGATCTTGAGATCGTTATCCAGATAGGCGAACATACCGCTTGCGCGCGCCCTGTCCATGAGGGACTGCGAAACAGTGTTCAGCCGGTCAAAGGAATCGGTGGTGCCGACCACGAACTGGACCGGAAGCCCCCGGCCCCCGCCGGGAAGCGGCGGACGGAGAAATGCTACGCACCTCACGCCGGCGATCGTGCCGAGATGCCCCTGCACCATGGGCTGCAGCTGCATGGACGTGCGCTTGCGTTCATCCCACGGCTTCAGCACCATGCCCGCGATGCCAGAGTTGAGGCCGCCCAACCCATCGAGCTGAAACACGTGGTCCGTCTCCGGATAACCGCTCACGATCTTGTAGACCTGCCTGGAATTGAGCTGTGTCTGCTGCAGTGTGGCATCAGGCGCACCGCTGAGAAGCGAGATTATGATCCCCTGATCCTCGTCAGGAGCAAGCTCGCTCTTTGAGTTTGTATAAAGGAAGTAGATGCTGCAAAGGATGATCGCCGCGAAGAGACCGGTCACAGGCAGATAGTTGAGTGCGCCATGCAGCACCTTGCCGTAACCGCGGCGCAGCCGGCCGAACTGCCGGTCGACGAAGTCGCCGAAACGGCTGCCCCCGCCATGGCCGTAGGGTTTGAGGAAGCGGGAGGACATCATCGGAGACAACGTAAGCGCGATGACGGCGGACACGGCAACGGCGCCGGCAAGCGTATAGGCAAATTCGGTGAAGAGCGCCCCCGTAAGGCCGCCCATGAAGCCGATAGGGACGTAGACCGCCACCAGCACCACCGAAATCGCCACGATCGGACCTGCAAGCTCACGTGCGCCCCGTATCGCGGCCTCAAGAGGAGGCAGGCCTTCCTCCATGTGGCGATGCACGTTTTCTACAACAATGATCGCGTCGTCGACAACGAGGCCTATAGCGAGAACCAGGGAGAGGAGCGTGAGGAGGTTGATGGAGTAGCCGAGGACCAGCATGATGAAGAATGCGCCTATGAGCGACAGAGGGATGGCGATCGTCGGAATGATCACCGAACGCACGGACCCGAGGGAGAGGAAGATCACCAGTGTCACAATAAGCAGTGCCTCCAGCAGCGTGCTCACGACTTCATCGATCGAGCTGTTGACATATTTTGTGGCGTCATAGACAATGCGCCCGTTGAGGCCCTCCGGGAGCTGAGCCTGGATAGAAGGGAACACCTTCCGCACATTCTTGATGACAGTCAGCAGGTTCGCGGTAGGCGCCACCTTGATGCCGATGTACACCGCGCTCTTTCCGTCGAAGGCGACAGCTGTATCGTAGTCTTCGGCGCCGAGCGTGACGTTGGCGACATCGCCGAGCCGGACGATAGCTCCGTTCTGCGACTTGATCACAAGGTTGCGGAACTCATCCACCGTGTGCATCCCGGTGGCAGCGGTGAGCTCCACTGTCACCATCTGCCCCTTGGTGCGTCCCACCGCCGAGATGAAGTCATTGGCAGCGAGGGCGCTGTTCACGTTCGTGCCGGTCACCCCATAGGCAGCCATCTTTTTCGGATCGAGCCATGCCCTCAGGGCAAACTGCTTGCCCCCGATGATCTCCGCCGTCTGCACGCCGTCCACCGCCTGCAGCTTCGGCTGCACCACGCGGATCAGGTAATCTGTGATCTTGTTCGTCGGCAGCACATTGCTGTTGAAACCGATGTACATCGAGTCGATCGTCTCGCCGACAGCAACGCTTATCACCGGCTGCTGGGCCTCCCTGGGAAGCTGGTTGAGCACCGCATTGACCTTGGTGTTGATCTCCGTAAGGGCCTTGTTCGAATCATAATTCAGCCTGAGGTACGCCTGGATGGTGCTCACACCCTGCGTGCTGGACGAAGTGAGATAGTCGATGCCGTTGGCCTGCGCTATCGAGTTCTCAAGAGGGGTGGTAATAAAGCCGGAGACCAGCGCAGGGTCGGCCCCGAAATAGACGGTGGAGACTGTCACCACAGCGTTCTGCGTTTCCGGGTACTCCCGAATAGGCAGCACGCCCATGGAACGCAGGCCAAGCACCAGGATCAAAAGACTCACCACCGTTGCAAGGACCGGGCGGCGTATGAAGAGATCGGTAAAACGCATTAGATTTTCCCTTTACTCATCTTTCGGCATGGGCGCAGCCTCGTCGCTCGGCACAACCTTATTGTCGATGACGACCCTGCTGCCGTTTTTCAACTTCAATTGGCCGCTTGTGACCACCATGTCTCCTTCCCTTACACCTTTAAGGATCGCTATCTGGTCGCCGCGAGTCGGACCCGTTGTGACGAACGCCTGCCTGACGGTCAGGGCCGGTTTGCCCCCCTGTTTCTTCCCGCTTTCCTCCACCACAAAAACCGTCTCGCCGTAAGGGTTGAAGGTCACGGCGGTCTGCGGCAGGGTCAGGTAGCGCTGCACGGCTCCAGCCTTCACCTCTGTAGATACGTACATCCCGGGAAGGAGCTTGTGCCCCGGGTTGGCGATGGTCGCCTCCACCTGGACGTTTCGTGTGGCGGTGTCGACCTTGGGATTTATCGCCGTTATCCTGCCCTTAAACACACGGTCCGGGTAAGTGTCCGTGGAAGTAACAACCCCCTGACCGAGCGAAATACGCGAGAGTTCCTGCTGAGGCAGGAAAAAGTCGGCATAGATGGGATCGAGCGATTGCAGGGTTACTACATTATCGCCGGGATTCACGAACTGGCCGGGATTGACGGTGCTGATGCCGAGCCGTCCGGCAAAAGGCGCGCGAATCGTCTTTTTCTCCACCAGTGCGGCCTGTTCGGCGACCTGAGCGTTTTTGTCCTTGAGATCGGAGGCATCGGCGTCGAGCGTGGCCCGGCTTATCGCCTGCGCCTCAAACTGCTTCCCGTCCCGCTCATAGACGGTCTTCGCCAGTGCGGCCTGGGCTTCGAGCGAGCGCAAATGGGCGATGTCGGAGTTGGCGTTCAGTTGCACCAGCACCTGCTCAGTCTTTGCATCGTCGCCCGATTTAAAGAGCACCTTCTGGACAAGCCCGGAGACCTCGCTTGTCACGTCTACACCGCGCACCGCCCGCAGACTGCCGACCGCCTTGAGCTGCGGCTGCCAGGACTGATATCCCGCCTTCATCGCAGTAACGGTCGCCGGAGGCGGCTGGAAGGCCGCCATGGATTTCTTCATCATCCGTGTCTTGTAGGCATGATAGCCGAATATCCCGCCGAACAAAAGGCCGACAGCCGCAAGCATGATCACCATGCGCTTTATCATCAGAGAGTCCTCCGTGTCGTAAAGTTCGTCATCTGTTATGCCCCGCCGCCGGCATCTGACCTTCCTTCTTCATCATCATCGCCTCCGGACCGCGGTTCCACCATCCTCCCCCAAGCGCCTGGAACAGAGCTGCGGTGTCCGCAAGGCGCGCCGCCCGGGCCTGAACAAGAATGAAGTGCGCCAGGCGGTATTGCCTCTGGGCATTAAGCAGCGAGAGATAGCTCACCGCGCCCAGGTTAAACTGCTTCTCGGTGAGGTCGAGGGTGTCGCGCGCGGCCGCCTCGGCCTCGGCCTGCGCCTTCAGCGTGCGCGCGTCATCTTCCAGCGCCCTCAGCACATCAGCCACGTTCTGGAATGCCAGAAGGACAGTTTCGCGATACTGCGCCGCAGCCTGGTCATATGCGGCCACGGCGGCACGGCGCTTTGCGGTAAGTTCTCCGCCATGGAAAAGGGGCTGAAGCAGTCCCGCACCGAAATTCCAGACCGAGGTGCCTTTGCCGAAAAGGTCTCTCGGTTTTGTGGTCTCCGACCCGTAACTTCCGCTGAGCGTTATCCGCGGGTAGAGGTTGGCAGTCGCCACTCCGACCTGTGCGCTCGCCGCATGCATCAGCCCTTCAGAGGCAAGGATATCCGGACGCTGACGCACGAGCGATGATGGCAGGCTGACAGGCAGTTCCTGCGGCAGCTGCAGATCTTCGAGGGAAAACTCGGGAAGGGCCGCATCTCCAGGCAGTCTGCCTGCAAGAACCGCCAGGAGATGCCTTGTTTGCGCAAGAGCCTTTTCGAGCGGCGGCAGCGTTGCCCGTGTTTGAGCGAGCTGTGCTCGCTGTGCCAGCACGTCCGAGCGCGACGCTCCTCCAAGCTGAAATTGTTTTTCGACCACGTCAAGCTGTTTTTCCTGGTCCCCGACAATGTCCATAGTTGAGCGGATCTGGGCGCGCAGCGAAGCCTCTTTTACCGCCGCAGTCACGATGTTGGACGTCAGTGTGAGATGTGCCCCCTCCAGTTGAAAGCGCTGGTAATCGACCTGCGAGCGCAGTGCCTCCAGTTCCCTGCGGCCGCCGCCGAAAACATCCAAGACGTAGGAGACATCCACCGAGGCGTTGTAGAGAGTCAGGAGCGTCCCCGAGCCGGGCTGCCCGAATGAAGCCCCCGAGAATTTCTCGCGTGTGACCGACGCCATCCCATCGACGGCCGGATACAGCACAACGCCGGTTTGGGCCGTCAGGTTCTCCCGCGCCTGCCGAAGAGCGGCCTCTGCGGCCGCCAGCGTGGGGCTGTCTGCCAGCGCCTGATGTATCAATCGGTCCAGCTCCCTGGAGTGGAACAAATCCCACCACTGGGCGGGTATGTCCCTGTCCGGGACAAAACGCTGGGCCGCACCAGCGGTACCAGGCGCCGATGCCGTCTCCACGGGCAGCGCCGTGGATGTATACGAATTAGTCTGCGGCGCCTCAGGCCGGTGGAAGTCCGGACCTACGGCGCAGCCTGCCAGCACCACAACAGCCGCAACCCATAATGGCAAAAAATGCATAAATCCCTTAGGGTGCAGCGCAAAAATCTTCTCCTCACGCATGAATACTTCTTTCTCCTCATTTTCGGCCGAAGCCTGATGAATCCTAATGACTTTATAATAATCGGGCAGGATGACGCAAGCGGTTTCACTCGGCATGAAACAGGGCATCAACTTTATGTCGGCTGCCTCAAGCTCCTTCTCGGGCTGGTTCCGCCTTCTTCTTTGCCTGCCTTTTACATTATTGCAGAAGACGTCCGTTCGTTCAATCGTGCTCAGAGACATCCGCCTGGACGGTCGACTAAGCTGACTGCATCAATGAACGTGTCAAACCCCGTCTTCGAAACCTTGACAAGGATGACAGCTCCTGACTATAATGTGCATATGCACATTATGGGAAGAAAGTGACATGTCCCCGCGTAACAAGAAGGCGAGAGTCTGCTCCTGCCCCCTCAAGGGTAAGGCATTTAAACCTACAGGGATTCCGATGACTGAAATAGAGAGAATCCCCCTCTACAGGGACGAAATAGAGGCTCTCAAGCTCTGCGATCTTGACGGTTTAACGCAGGACGAAGCCGGTAAGAGGATGGGGGTTTCTCGCGGGACCGTCCAGAGAATACTTTCCAGTGCACGGAGAAAGACGGCCATGGCCATTGCCGAATGCAAGGCCATCGTTCTTGAAGAAACAATATGCAAATAGGAGGTTACAATGAAAGTATGTTTTCCTGTAAAAGAGGCTTCCGAACTCGACAGTCCGGTATACGGCCATTTCGGTTCGGCACCGGCATTCGTTCTCGTTGACACTGAAACCGGGGCGTTTAGCGTGCTGTCCAACACAGACCAGCATCATGCCCACGGCATGTGCAACCCCGTCGCCGCCCTCGCAGGGCAGACAGTAGATGCTGTTGTCGTTGGCGGTATCGGAGGCGGAGCCCTGATGAAACTGAACATGTCAGGCATCAAGGTGTATAAGGCAATCGCCGAAACCATCGCCGAAAATCTCGCTTTTCTGGCGTCGGGGAGGCTCCCCCAGTTCCAGCCGGGTCATGCCTGTTCAGGCCACACAGGGAGTGGCGGGGCATGCGCTCACTAGATTTTCAGCAGTCCGGCATCATATCAAATGCCGGCTTTCCCGGGAAAAGGATGGAAGAGTCTGCCGAAGGCCCCGGACCGGCCTTGTGAGCTTCGGCTTTCCTGGCGGCATGAATATTTACAATTCATTTATATTGGAAACAGAAAGGAGACTCGATGGAAAAGAAAAAGTTTGTATTCATCATCACCCACTCTTATGACAGACCGGACCTGGTTGCCGGGGCGATGCAGCTTGCTACAAATATGAAGGCCTTCGACGCGGAACTGGACTTCTTTCTTATGGACCAGGGAGTCCTGCTTGCAAAGGAAGGGTTCGCGGAAACCCTGACCTGGCAGAAGAAGGATGAATTCTCGCCGGTGCATGAACTCATGAAAACTCTCATTGAAGATTTCGGAGTGAAGTTCTATATCTGCGCCTCCTGCGTCAAACACTATCAGCTTGACGCCGCTCAACTGGTCAAGAACTCCGAGGTAAAACCGGGCTCCTTCCTTGGAGAGATGCTCATGCAAAGAGAAGGCCTGACCTTCTGACCTCGTCAGCCGCACCAAATTCCATTACGCCGGCAATGCTTATTCCAGAGTCTGTTGCACGATTTCGATTGTTGAAACGACATTTGTGCAACAGACTTTCGGAATCCCGGCATAGTGTAACAGTCAGCTAAGCCGCATTCCTGATAGGACTTTGAAGCTTTTTCATCCCTCCCGCAAAGATGACCTATTCCCGATAAGCACACCTTGTGTTCATTATTGCTCTGGCAGTTAAATAGATGAACCGTGTCGCTGCTTGTCATTCTCCGACACTCACGGGGAATCTTTCCTTTTTTTCGGAAGGATTCCCGACTCCCGAAGGCTTCGGGATTGCGGGAATGACAGCGTTTGAAATATTTAATCGCAGTTTACAGGTTGATAGAAACTGAGGTCGTCATGTGATATGATGCAATCAAGGGAGTAAGGGGCGCCGGCGATAATGGTCCTTGATAGCCGAGAGGAGGGGTTACCATGATCACGACATTGTCGGAAAAGGTGAAGGTCTGTATTGCGATTGAGGCGATGACCGCGGAACTGTACCACATGCTCAGCTCAAGATTTCCTGAAGCCAAAGGCTTCTGGCGCGAACTTGCCCTCAGCGAGGAAAATCACGCGAACATCCTTGTCGTCGGGGCCGGATATCTCAGAACACGGGAACTGCCCGAATATATCGTGCCGGACTCGCAGGAGCAGATTGACGAGACCTTCAGGCTCGTCAGGGAAGCGAAGAACATTGTCCAGAATGACCATCAGTCATTAAACGATGCTTTGAAATTGGCCCTTCAAATCGAAAACTCCACGGCCGAAAGATATTTTCAGGAGGTGATGCTGGGCCAGACGAATTCACCTGTTATAGCAAAATTGCAGAAGATCAGGAAGGATGAGTTGACTCACATCGAGAAGATAAAGGATTTCATGAAAACAGCGGGGCTTGACCCCGGAGGAATGAACTGATCTTCATATGTCTCCGAAATAGGAAGGATGGAGGGCTGATAAGCGCCGCAGATCCTCCAGTGTGTCAACATCACTCATGGCGGCGACCGTTCTGACAGTCAGTTTCCTGCTCCTTATCACCAGCATGGTCTCCCGGAAGACCTTCGAACTGCTCCAGGAAATACCCCGGAAAATATCCGGCAGCCTTGATCTCATACCGATGAGATAGTATCCGCCGTCCGTTGCCGGCCCGACTACGACGTCGGCATACCCGAGTTCCTGAAACGCGAGGCTAATGATATGACTGTTCAGGCCGGGTATATCCACCCCTGTCACCACTGCCTTTCCCGCCCCGGCTTCGAACATGTCGCAAAAGGCATTGTCCATGATTTCGCCGATGTCGGAACCTCTCTGGGGGACCACTCTTACACCGGGCAACCAGCTCGTCACTTTCTGTGCCGAAGACGCCGGAGAATAAAATATCATCCGCTCATAACTCCCGGCGTCCGGACTGGTATTGGCAAAGATCTTTTCAGCCATCGTCCTGTACACGTCGCACGCTGCGTGATCTCCGATATCTCTTGCCAGCCGCGTTTTGACGAGGCCCGGCTCAGGATATTTCAGTGTGAGTCCCAGAATATTCCTATGCGTCACGATAATAGATCCTCGCCAGATGGTGAGGGTCCACGCCGAACCGGTACATGAGCATAACCACCTGATTTCTGGCCGCGGTTCGGAGCCATCCCTCTTCTATCCATTTTCGTGCATCGACATATGCCTTCTTCTCCAGAATAGCAATGCGTCCGAAGCTTTTCATCCTTTCAACCATATCCACATCCTCCATAACCGGGATATCCCTGTAACCCTTGAGCTTCTCAAACATTTCCCTCTTCACAAAAAAGCCCTGGTCGCCGTAGGGGAGACTGAACAGCCGGCACCTCAGCTTCACCCAGTAATCTGTCAGCCTGTAACGCCTTCCCGGACAATCCACCGTAAACGTAAACGCTCCGCCGGCCACTCCGTCCTTTTTGCAGGCCGACGCCACAGCCATGCTCCAGCCCTGCTCGATAATTGTGTCCGAATGCAGAAACAAAAGGACTTCCCCCCGTGCGGCAGCAGCACCGGCATTCAGCTGGTGCCCCCTTCCCTTTCCTGTTCGCACAAGGAGAACGTCTTGAAACAGTTCAACTTCTTCCAGAGTATTATCGCTGCTGCCGCCGTCCACCACGATTATCTCACAATCCGCGCCCTCAGCCTTCACACTCTCTATACATTTTCTCACTGTCTGTCCTTCATTCAGAACAGGTATAACCACTGATATCATGACGGCTAATCCCCTCCTTGCGGACGACCGTCCGCTAAGTGACTGCCCCGACTCAAGTCGAGCCCTGTCCCGCTGTGCAGGCGTAGCAGTGATCAGCAACGGAAATCGTCCTTTTGGAAAGTTTCCCGTAATCGAAATCTCCGATACGACACGGTGCGCCTCCGGCATGAAGACCCAGGATCTGATTGAAATCGCAATCATAAAGCATGCCGTTCCAGTCGACGTTTAAGATATGTCTGCACATCAGCCCTTCCAGGGTTTCAGGGTTGAAGGCGCATTCAAGTTTCTCCATATACCTGTCGAGATTTCCGCTCCGTACGAGATAGTCCCTGAACCTGCCTATCGGCATATTCGCAAATGTATAGAGGCTGTCAAAATAAATGTCATACTTCTTTTTCAACTCCCTCTTGAAATCCTCCTCCAGAGTCTTCTGTGACGGGGCCGGAAAAGCCCCCGGAGGATTATACACCAGGTTCAGTTTCCTGCCTGAAAGACCAACTCCGTAGCCCAGAGCGTTTAATCTTTTGACCGCCAGGATACTCTTGCTGAAGGCACCCCTGCCCCTCACCCTGTCAACTTCGGTCTCGGTATAGTAGGGGAAAGATGCAATAAGCTCCACGGAATGCTCATCATAAAAGCCCGGCAGATGCTCCATCCCGTGCTCAAAAAAAATTGTGAGGTTGGTACGGACCATAATATGCCGCCCCATCTTTCCAGCTTCACTCACCAGCCGCCCGAAATGAGGGTTCAGTTCCGGAGCGCCCCCTGTGATGTCCAGGGCCCGGATCCCGTGTTCACGAAGAGTGCCCAGGACCATTTCGATTGTGTCCCCGTTCATCAACTCGCTTCTCGCAGGCCCCGCCCCGATATGACAATGTTTACACGACATGTTGCACTTATAACCAAGATTGACCTGGAGAATTTCTATGCCGGCGGCTGACAGAGGTTCCGTCCGGACGCTCAGCACTCTTTCCGGGAATTTCATGGACCGATCCTTACAAGGCCAGGCGGTCCACCGCGTTATGGGCCTGAATGCCATGAATAAGCGAAGCGCCTCCCCTGATAGCGGAAGCCACATGCAGCGCCTCGGTGATATGGTCGAGACTCATACCCTCTTCAAGGCAACTCTTTGTATACGCGTCTATACAGTAGGGGCACTGGACGGCATGGGCAACCGCAAGCGCGATGAGCACCTTCTCCCGCTTGGTAAGGATACCGGGCTCCAGGGCGCTCTTATACCAAGACATAAACTTCCTGAACAATTCCGGATTGTATTTCCCTATCTCTCCGAATCTTTCGAGATCCTCGTCCCTGTAATACTCGGTCATAAAATGAATTCCTCCCTGCCGTTTTGAGCATGTTCCCTGCAGAAATGCTCTTAACAATTGTATTACAGTTGCCGATTCGATTCAATGCCCGCCTAAGCCTGTTGACATTATCCGGGGCTGTGTTACCTTTGTAATAAGGATATATACAAAAAAAGAGGAGGTGAAACTTATGAGAATTCTGAAACTGGCGTTGCTCTCCGCAGCAACTCTGGGGCTGGTCTTTTCTTCGGCATATGCCGCCGGCAATATAGCGACGGGCAAAGCCCTGTTCAACGACCCGAACCTCGGGACAAACGGTTCAACCTGCGGCAGCTGCCATCCCGGCGGACAGGGCCTCGAAAACGCCGGAGCCACAGGCAAGACGCAATGGACCACTCCCGGAGGTGTAGAGAAGTCCCTGGAAGACGCCGTCAACACCTGTATAACAATGGCCCTTAAAGGCAAGGCCCTTGATAAGAAATCACAGGAAATGCAGGACCTCGTGGCCTATATCGACTCTCTCGGCAAGAAATAAGGAGATGGCACCCGGCCATTGACCCGACAAGAAAGAGGGAAAGACCGGGTCTTTCCCTCTTCATCTGCATCATCCGCCGCAGTTACGGCACTTAACCTCTTAAATATCGTAGTAAAGGAAAAACTCGTGGGGATGCGGTCTGAGCCGCAGAGCATCCACCTCTTTTGTCCTCTTGTAGTTCACCCACGTCTCTATTGCATCTTCGGTGAAGACGTCGCCTTTCATCAGATATTCGTGATCGGCCTCGAGGTTTTCGAGGGCCTCATCGAGACTGCCCGGCATGGTCGGTACCGACGCCAGCTCTTCAGGTCCGAGATCGTAGATGTCCTTATCGAGAGGCTCTCCCGGATGTATCTTGTTCTCTATACCGTCGAGTCCGGCCATCAGCATGGCGGCAAACGCCAGATACCCGTTGCAGGAAGGGTCGGGGAACCTCACCTCAACCCTCTTTGCCTTCGGGCTCGGGGAATAAGTCGGTATCCTGATCGACGCAGACCTGTTCCTGGCCGAGTAGGCGAGGTTGACAGGCGCTTCGAAGCCCGGCGTCAGTCTCTTGTAAGAGTTCGTCGTCGGGTTCGTGAGGGCAGCGAGGGAGCCCGCGTGTTTCAATATGCCGCCTATGTAATACAGCGCCATTTCACTCAGGCCGGCATAACCGTTCCCGGCAAAAAGAGGTTTGCCGCCTTTCCATATGCTCTGGTGGCAATGCATGCCGGAGCCGTTGTCACCGAATAAAGGTTTAGGCATGAAGGTCACGGTTTTGCAGTGTCTCCTTGCGACATTCTTGATTATGTATTTGAAGAGCATGAGTTTGTCCGCCATCCTGACCATGGAATCGAACCTCATGTCGATTTCTGCCTGACCGGCGGTTGCCACCTCGTGGTGCTCCCTCTCGACATAGATATCGCACTTCAGCATCTCCATGACCATCTCGGTCCTGAGATTGACGAGACTGTCGGTGGGCGGCACGGGGAAATACCCCTCCTTGTGCCTGGGCTTGTAGCCGAGGTTCGGATTTTCATCACGGCCGGAATTCCATATACCTTCGACTGAATCCAGGAAGTAATAGCCGCTGTGCGAATTCTGGTCGAACTGAACGTTGTCAAAGATGAAGAACTCAGCTTCCGGACCGAAAAACGCGGTGTCGCCTATCTTTGTGGACTTGAGATAGTTCTCCGCCTTCTGAGCGATATACCTCGGGTCCCTCGAATAGAACTCCTTCGTGATGGGATCGACGACGTTGCATATCAGGCTTATCGTCGGGTACTCCATGAATGGGTCCATAAAGGCCGTTTCTGCGTCCGGGACGATCAGCATGTCCGACGTGTGGATCGCCTGCCATCCCCTTATGGAAGAACCGTCAAACCCGAGACCCGCCTCGAATATGTCCTCCGTCAATTCAGCTATCGGTACTGCAAAATGCTGCCAGATTCCGGGAAAATCAAGGAACTTGAAATTAGCCATAACAGCCTTGTTTTCCTGGGCCAGTTTAATTACATCCTTTGGTGTCATGCTTCCTCCTTAATTTGATTGTTATTGAGGCCGGGATTTTCGAACAGTGCAAAAGATCGCCTCTTGTACTCATCCGTGCCCCATCATACCTGTATGCTTATAACGCAGTTTCTCCACGCTCCCCCGTCCTGATCCTCACCGCCTCTTCCACCGAATATACAAAAATCTTTCCGTCGCCTATTTTACCGGTCTTCGCGACCTTCTCGATAGTGGAAACAACTTTTTCTGCCAGGCCGTCGGATATGACTATCTCAATCTTTATTTTCGGGATAAAATCGACGACGTACTCGGCGCCCCGGTAGAGTTCGGTATGGCCTTTCTGCCTGCCGAAACCTTTCACTTCGGTGACAGTCATGCCCTGTATCCCTATTTCGTTGAGGGCATCCTTGACCTCATCCAGTTTAAACGGTTTAACAATCGCTTCAATCTTTTTCATTTATCACCTCCTCAATTTTCTTGTGCGAAAGGAAAGACTCTTCTTCTCCCGGCCTAGTCATTGTAAAGAAAGCCCTGCAAAAGTTCAAGGCACGTCCGTGATAATCCGCATAAAACATGTCGGTCTCCATTCTGATCCTCTCTATGTCTACAGGTTCGTCCTTGAGCCACCGGTAGATCATTTCTTTCCTGACTTCTATATGGAACTGGAAGGCATAAGCGGCCGTACCGTACCTGAATGCCTGGTTTTCATAAAGTGCGGAACCGGCCAGCCTTTCTGCTCCCAGCGGGATATCAAAAGTCTCTCCATGCCAGTGGAAAACCCTGAATGTCCTCCAGAAATCCCCCGCCCGCGGATGAGTCGCCAGCCTTGCCATCAGTGGGTCCCTGATGCCTTCCGCCCGGAGTTCGATATCATACCACCCGATCTCCTTCTCCTTGCCGCGGTATACCCTCGCCCCCAGCGCCTTGGCCATCACCTGAGCTCCGAGACATATGCCGAGGACCCTTTTCCCCTTTTCGATGAATTCCCTTACCAGTTCCTCTTCTCTGACCAGGTACGGGTAAATGTCACCCTCGTTCACGCTCATCGGGCCGCCCATAATAACGAGTGTCCGCATATCCGCGTAGGGCGGCAGGTCCTCCCTGTACATCTCGACGACCCGGAACGGGATATTCCGTTCGGCCAGAAAGTCTTCGATAGTCCCGGGCCCCTCACCGGCAACATTCTTAAGAATAAGTACAGACATGTTCAATATATTATCAAGAACCTTGCCAATTGTCATCCCGTTGGAAACAGGCCTGATGCGGGGTTGCCCAAGCCTCCTTTTGCCTAATGATTGAGCAGCTCTGCACAAAAAACGATCACTTTCTCGTTGAAACGCCATAAGCCCTGCGGCATGAATCCGGCATCCCCGCGGGAGCGGCAGCTCCGGCCCATTCCAAATCTTTGCGAAAAAAAGAGTGGCTGTAACCCTTCAGTGCGGAATCGGGCCGCCCTCATGGAAGGATTCCCGACGCCCGAAGACATTCGGGATTGCCAGACTGACGAGAAAAAATGTTCTGCGAGAGACAGGCTCACGCAGTTACCGATTCCGCCCGAAAATGCAGTTATGGTATAGTAATTCTGAAACAGGTATCGAATGACTACAGGATACGAAGAAAGACAGCAAAAAACCAACGAACTGACCGCGCTTTATGAGATAAGCAAGCTCCTTGGATCCTCGCTCAATCTCCAGTCGAACCTCAGGGGCGTAATGAAGGTGTTGTCCGAATACCTCGACATGAAGAGGGGCACCCTGGCCCTTCGCACTAATTCAGGTGTATCGATCGTTGCGGCCCACGGCATGACCGCCGATGAAATCAGGAGGGGCACCTACAGGCTCGGAGAGGGCATCATCGGGAGGGTTGCGAAACTCGGTTCTCCGATAGTAATACCTAACATCGGCGACGAGCCTCTGTTCCTGAACAAAACGGGGGCCAGGAAGACGATCACCAAGGAAAATATCGCCTTCCTCTGCGTTCCCGTGAAATTCAAGCACGAGACGCTCGGCGTACTAAGCGTCGACAGGTTATTCGGTGAGAAGACGCTCTCCTTCGAGGAGGACATCAGGCTGCTGAAGATAATAGCGTCGCTGATAGCGCAGTCGGTCAAGCTACACAGCGAAGTCGAGAAGGAAAGGGAGGCCTTCCTGCTCGAAAAGGAGAACCTTAAGCAGCAGCTCAAGGGCAAATACAGTGTAGAAAACATAATCGGCCAGTCTGACAGCATGCAGGATGTTTTCGAGGCGGTACACAGAGTGGCGCCATCGAAGGCCAACGTGCTCTTGCGGGGGGAAAGCGGGACAGGCAAGGAACTGGTTGCCAAGGCGATACATTTTATGAGTCCCAGGGCGAAGGAGTCTTTCGTAAAATTCAACTGTGCATCCGTTCCTGAAGGGCTCCTGGAATCGGAACTGTTCGGCCACGAAAAGGGCGCCTTTACCGGGGCGATGGCCATGCGGAAAGGCAGGTTTGAACTGGCCGACAAAGGTACTATTTTTCTGGACGAGATAGGGGACCTGCCTTTGACGCTTCAGCCGAAAATACTCCGCGTCCTGCAGGAAAAGGAATTCGAACGGGTCGGGGCCGAAAAGACCATCAAGGTCGACGTGCGTCTCATCGCAGCGACCAGCCGCGACCTCGAGGAATTCGTGGCGGACGGCAGATTCAGGGAGGACCTCTACTACCGCCTTAACGTGGTACCCATCTACCTGCCTCCGCTACGCGACCGACGTGTGGACATTCCGGTGCTGGTCGAACACTTTCTTAAAAAATATAATGATGAAAACGGCAAGTCCGCGAAGGTCTCCCCCGAAGCTTTGGACGCCTTCATGAACTACGAATGGCCGGGCAATGTGCGGGAGCTCGAAAACACCGTCGAACGTATGGTGGTCATGTCGGCCGGAAAAGTCATAGCCCTGTCAGATGTTCCCGTGAATATAAGGAGCCAGTCAAACAGGATGAAATTCGGAATACCGTCAAAAGACGCCCTCCCCTCGGCTATCGCGGAAATCGAGAAGGCGAACATAATGGACGCGCTTAAAACGACGGGGTGGACCCAGGCAAAAGCGGCCAGGCTGCTCGGCATCACCCCGCGCCAAATCGGATACAAAATGAAGAAGTATGGGATAGTCGAGAAAAAATCCCCCTAAGACAGCGAATCTCCCGAAAAAAAAGGGACGGCCAAAACGGCCGTCCCTTTTTTTGTCTCAATATAATTTTGCGTGCCGCCCGCTACTTAACGGACAAGGTCACGAACAGCGATGAACCATTCCTGTAAATAAGCAGGAGGACCCCCTCATCAGTCTTGATCCTCGATACTATGTTCCTGTATTCTTTGACATCGTCCGTCCTGTGCCTGTTTACCTCCTGGATGACATCACCTTCCTTAAGTACGCCGGCAGCCGGACTGGCTTCATCGACGCTGTTTACTACCACTCCTTTAATCCTGGCCGGGATGTTCAGTTTACCGGCAAGTTGAGGTGTGATGTCCTGGACTCCTACGCCCTTCAACACATTCTGATACTCGCCGCCCGGTCCCTGCTGCATTTCCGCAGGCAGTTCCCCAATGATAACCCCGATCGTCTTCTCTTTCCCCCCCCGCAGTACGGTTATCTCGTGCATCTTGCCGGGGTTGGTGTTGCCGACCATGTTCCTCAGCTGATAGGGCTCGTCTATTTCTTTGCCATCGTACTTAATTATCACGTCGCCCCTTTCCAAACCGGCCTTCTGCGCCGGACTTTTATCGACGACATCGCTCACGAGAGCGCCGTTTTCGCTTGTGAGGCCGAACTGCTTCGCAAGCTCCGGCGTGATCTTCTGGATTGAAACGCCGAGCCAGCCCCTTGTGACCTTGCCGTATTTTATCAGGCTATCCATGATCGTCTTGACCATGTTGCTCGGTATTGCGAAGCCGATACCCTGATAACCGCCGGTCGTGCTGAAAATAGCGGTGTTTATACCGATCAGCTGTCCGCTGGCATTCACGAGTGCGCCTCCTGAATTGCCGGGATTAATGGCCGCGTCGGTCTGTATAAAGTCCTCATAGTCCGCTATTCCGACGTTGGAACGCCCCGTTGCGCTCACAATACCCATGGTGACAGTCTGGTTCAGTCCGTAAGGATTTCCGACAGCCAGCACGATGTCGCCGACTTTTATCAGATCGGAATTCCCCAATGAGAGGATCGGCAGGTCCTTCGCCTTTATCTGCACAACGGCTATATCAGTCTTCGGATCGGAGCCTATCACCTTGCCGGTGAATTCCCTCTGGTCGGAAAGAATCACCTTGATCTTGTCGGCCCCTTTCACTACGTGATAGTTCGTAATAATATACCCGCCTGATGAGATGATCACCCCCGACCCGAGGGCATAGGACTTCCTCTCCATCGGATGGCTGGGCCCGGCGTTTCCATTGCCGAAAAATCGGTTGAAGAAGGGATCATTTAAAAAAGGCTCCATCCCGGTGGCGACCTTGACGGTTCGGGTAGTCGATATATTAACAATCGCGGGCTTCACGGCGGCCGCTATTTCAGCGAGCGCCTCGCCCGTCTTCGTCAGCAGGTCAACAGACTGCTTCGAGATCTTAGGGGTTTCAGCATAAGAGGCCGCAGCAAAGCCCTGCATGCACAAAACAAGCGCAAAGACCGTTACTGCCGAACGGAGTAAGACCGAAACACCAAACTTCTTTCTTTCCGACAACATTTTTCCTCCTCTACTCTGGAATTGAATTAATAAAACTCATCACCGCTGTCCATTCCCTGCAAAGGGAAAAGATGCTCAAGAATAGACCGACGACTCCTTTTTAGATATGCGCGAGAAGCTCTTCGGATGCAGAATAAAGAGTTGACGCTGACAAACGAGGCTTAAAAACAGGGTTTAACATCCTGACAGGCTGTCGGTCCACTGTGTTTGTGAGATATTCATCCATTCCTTTGCTCCGGTCCAGGACAGATGTGACCGTTAATAACTATTTATATTAAAACACCTGCGTCAAACTTATCCAGCGGTAAGCCGAAGGGCCCCGGGCGGATCGGAACAAAGCGCACAACAGCTCTGTCAGTAAAGAGTGCTTATTTCGCACCTGGTTGCAGCATGGCATCGGAGTTGCGACACTTTCATTCATGATTTTTTGCACCCGGAAGGTTAAAATAACCGAAGGGTGAGGATACGGAATAATGCTTGTCGAACTGCAGGGGCAACTGGAGAGGATCACATACCGCAATGAGGAAAATCACTATACCGTGGCCCGGCTGAAGGTCAAGGGATACCGGAACCCGGTCACGGTCATCGGCAGTCTTGTTTCGGTCTCACCGGGAGAGGTACTGAAGCTGAAGGGCTCCTGGGACGTCCATCCGCGGTACGGGGAACAGTTCAAAATCGTCTCTTATGAATCGGTGGTGCCTGCAACTGTAAAGGGGATTGAACGATACCTCGGCTCGGGCCTTATCAAAGGGATAGGACCTGTCATGGCACGGCGGCTGGTCGACAGGTTCGGCCTTGAGACACTCGAAATTATAGAGACCGACATCGATAGACTCCGGGAAATCGAAGGCATAGGAGATAAGCGAGTAACGATGGTAGCGACGGCCTGGTCGGAGCAGAAAGAGATCCGCCAGGTGATGCTTTTCCTCCAGGGGCATGAGGTCAGCTCCGGATACGCTGCAAAGATATACAAACACTACGGGAGGGAATCCATAAAGGTGGTCACGGAAAACCCGTACCGCCTCGCCCAGGATATCTTCGGCATCGGCTTCCTGACGGCCGATAAAATAGCTTCGAAGCTCGGCATGCCGAAGGACTCCCCTGTGAGAGCCGAGGCCGGTATACTCTATGTCCTTAACCGGCTCGCCGATGACGGTCATGTCTTCTATCCCGATCGGCCGCTCCTCGATGAATGCACGAATATCCTGGATATAGAGAGCGACATAATAACGGGGGCGCTGGATGAGCTCATACACGAAAACAAGGTTGTAAAGGAAGGCGATGCGGTCTACCTGTCGGGATATTATGCCGCCGAAACAGCCATCTCCGACGGCCTCAGGCTTATAGCGGATACACCCGGGAAGTACCTGCCTTACAACAGGGAAACAGCAATTCAAAAGGTGCAAAAAGAGATGGGCATCACCCTGGCCCCTGCTCAGATGCGGGCTGTTCAGAAGGCCCTGGACAGCAAGGTACTGGTGCTGACTGGCGGTCCGGGAACAGGCAAGACCACCATAATCAATGTCATTGTCCGGATTGCGGCAAACCGCGGTCAAAGGGCTCTCCTGGCCGCTCCCACTGGGCGGGCCGCAAAACGTATGACCGAGACCTGCGGATGTGAGGCCAGGACGATTCACCGGCTCCTGGAATTCAGTCCTAAAGAAGGCGGATTCAAGAGAAACAATGAGTCTCCCCTGGACGCGGACATCATTGTAATAGACGAGTCATCGATGATCGATACCCTTTTAATGCATCATCTGCTGAAGGCTGTTCCGGGAAGGGCGTCGCTGATCCTGGTGGGTGACGTGGATCAACTGCCCTCCGTGGGTGCCGGCAATGTTCTCAGGGATATCATCGATTCAGGGTTTGTGCCGGCTGTGAGACTCGACGAAATATTCAGACAGTCACGGTCGAGTCTGATTGTTTTGAACGCCCATCGCATAAACAACGGTGAATTCCCTGTTTTCACCCCCGGAGGCGACATTTCGCGTGATTTTTATTTTGTCGAGCTTGAGGAGCCGGAGAAGGTCGGGGAGATGATTGTCAACATGTGCAGTAACAGAATACCGGACAAATTCGGCTTCCGCCCGGTGGACGATATCCAGGTGCTCACCCCGATGCACAGGGGCGTCGTCGGGGCCTCTAATCTGAACGCCGAACTGCAGAAACATCTGAACCCCTTTGGGGATGAACTGATAAGGGGCGCGAAGATTTTCAGGATTGGGGATAAGGTGATGCAGATACGGAACAACTACGACAAAGATGTCTATAACGGCGACATAGGGAAGGTCCTCTCGTTCGATAGGGAAGACCAGGAAGTGATGGTAGATTATGACGGCAGGCACATTGTCTATGACTTTACAGACCTTGATGAAATAGTACTTGCCTACGCCGTCTCTGTCCATAAGAGTCAGGGCAGCGAGTACCCGGTCGTGGTGATGCCCCTGCTTACCCAGCATTACATGATGCTCCAGAGGAACCTGCTCTATACGGCGATCACCAGGGCTAAAAAGCTTGTTGTGATCGTCGGCACAAAGAAAGCCCTCTCCATAGCAATAAAGAACGACAAACCACGAATGAGGTATACAAAGCTCAGGGAACGGCTGGCTTCCCTGAAGAACTAAACTGCGCAGACCCTTTTACGGAAAATAAAGAAGGATTCACCACGGAGACACGGAGAAGGTCCCGTATTGCCTAATTATCTTCAAGCCTCTCAGTGCCTCTCTGTCGCCATGTTGAAATTCCTTTCTTGGTGCCGCCAGCTCCAGGGTTTACTGTGAGCTTTTTGAATCACTCTTATTTTTCGACGCCAGAAAACCGCCGAGGACTTTATCCGTTGTCCTGATGTGGTTTGAGAACCAGGTAATCAGCAGGTTATTGCTGAGTCCGATGACCTCAACCAGAGGCGCCCCGTCCTCCAGTTTCTTCTTTATGCCGTCGAATTCTTCTATAAACCATTCATGTTTCTTCTTATGATAAGGATAGTCCGGGTAAGCACAGGCGGTCATGTATTTTTCTTCCGTGCCAAAATGATTGATGATATAACCATCCAGGAAACCTATCAGTTCAATGATTTCCTTCTTCGCCTTTCCATTCTTTATCGCGGCATCCAGGTCATTTATCATCTTGAACAATTCCCTGTGCTGGCTGTCGATCTCTTCCACGCCTACCGACAGATCGCGAGTCCACCGTAGCTGCATGTCTGTCTCCCGGAGTTGCTTAATCTTCTATACTTTTCTTCATCTCTTCATCGCTGAAGCATGTCCATTTATATTATAAATCGCCGGTCAGAAGATTTGCCGCAAAACACGTAATGGCTTTTTCAACACGCGCCGCCGGTCTCACATTGCTTTCCCCCTGGACCGGTGATATTTTGTAATTAGTCATGTACAAGAAGGTCCTGGCAGCCGTGAATGAACACGTAAACTCCGAAGTCGCAGCGAGGTATTCCATGGAACTCGCAAGGGTCACGGGCGCCAAGCTCTATGTCTGCCATGTAGCAGAAAAGGGCGCGTCGGCAAAAAACATTCAGCCTGCAGAAGAGGCTGCGAAGAGACTCTTTCACCGGGCGAGGGAGATGGACATCGACGCTGAGAGCATATTTGACTCCGGCAATCCTGTGAAAAGCATCGGCAATATCGTCTCATCGGAAGGGATCGATATAGTCTTTGCCGCTACGCGCAGGGAGGATGTCGAGAGCAGGTTTTACTCAGGCACAGTCGCGCGAAAACTCTCTGTAGTCCTGCCGTGTTCCGTAGCCCTTGTCCGGGTCGTCCGCCTGGGAAGGCTGCGTCCGCGGAAGATCCTGGTACCGCTCAAGGCGAGGATCAATCACATCTCCGAACATTCATATTTCACTGCGATGATGGCTACCGCCTTCGATTCATGCGTCTATCTTTTTCATACGACGAGACCGATCACGAAGTTTTTTCACGGCGAGGTCCATCTCTCTCCGATTGAACTGGAGAACGGACAGCCGAAAGACCTGGTTCGTTTCAGTGAATGTCTCGATAAATATAAGGTCTTCCCGGAAAAAAGGCTGGTCTCGGGAAGCGTGGGGAGAAACATATCGATAGAGGCGGCAGCCAAACGCTTCGACCTGGTGATAATGGCGGCAAGCGAACGGGGGCTCCTGCATTCCCTGCTCAAAGGGAACCCCGTCGAAGAAGTCCTGAGGGAAACCCCGTGCGACCTTATAATTCTTAGACCGTGCCATGAAGATCAGCAGTCTTCCCACAGATGAAGTTTTCCGGTCTCTCGTAACTTCCGGGAGCGGGCTTTCCGAAGACGAGGCGGCCAGGCGGCTCTCCGAGTTCGGATACAACGAGATCGAAGGGGTAAGAAAAAAATCCCTTCTGCGCAAGTTCCTGGCGCAGTTTACACACTTCCTTGCCGTCCTGCTGTGGATAGCGGCGTTTATGTCATTTCTGTCCGCCTTGCTGAACCCCGGCGAAGGCATGTTCACCCTCGGCATTGCAATCACTGCCGTAATATTCATAAACGCAGTCTTCACCTTCGTCCAGGAATACCGTGCAGAAAGGGCCCTTGAGGCCATGAAAGAGCTTCTCCCCTTTCGGGTGCGCGTCATGCGGGACGGAAGAGAGAAAGAAGTGGCGGCCAGAGAGATTGTACCAGGAGACGTAATTTTCATTTCGGGAGGTGACAAGGTGCCTGCTGATTCGCGGCTCATAGAGACCTCGCGTCTCTCAATAAATATCGCGCCTCTGACGGGGGAATCCGAACCGGTGACCATGGACCATGAGCCGTCAGACGCCGACCCTATCGAGAGCAGGAACATCGCCTTCGCCGGGACGACAGTAGTGAGCGGGTCGGGCAAGGCCGTGGTGTTTGCCAGCGGGATGAAGACGGAATTCGGCCGCATCGCCCATCTGACCAGCGCCGTCGAGGCAGGGCTCAGTCCTCTGCAGAAAGAAATAGTCAAGATAACAAGAATCATCGCCTTCATAGCCACCGTGACAGGGGTCCTTTTCTTTATGGCAGGCTGTTTCATCGGCAGGTCCTTCTGGGAAAACTTCATCTTCGCCATAGGCATAATTGTGGCTAATGTACCCGAGGGCCTGCTGCCGACCGTTACCCTGTCGCTGGCGCTTGGCAGCCAGAGAATGGCAAAAAAAATGGCCTTGATCAAGACTCTGACGTCTGTCGAGACCCTCGGGTCCGTCACTGTCGTATGCACCGACAAGACGGGTACGCTGACGATGAATATGATGGAGGTGAAAACGGCCTGGGTCGACGGGGAGACCATGGATGCCGGCATGATAAAGCACACCGGTTCTCACATTCTGGCGAAGGCGGCCCGTCTCTGCAACAACGCCAGGTTTATGGAAGGGGAGTACAGGGGCGACCCGACAGAGGTCGCCCTTATAAGAGCGTACGGACAATCTGCCGAAATACGGAATGAGAGGGTCTCGGAGATACCGTTCGATCCGGAGAGGAAGCTGATGACGACCGTCAACAGACTTGACGGGAAGACCTTTGTCTTCACCAAGGGTGCAACCGAGTCGCTCCTCCCTCTCTGCAGCCACTACTTTATCAAAGGGGAAGAGGCGAAGGCGGATGAAGAATTCGGAAAAGATGTCACAGTCGCGTGTCAGGAACTGATGGACAGGGGACTGAGGGTAATCTCCTTCGCGTACAAGAACCTGACCGGTTCGGGGGAACCCGCCGCAAGGGTTGAAGAACTGGAAAAGGACCTGGTCTTCATAGGGCTGGTAGGGCTCGAGGACCCGCCCCGGCCCGAGGTCCCGGCCGCCCTTAAAAAATGCTGCGAAGCCGGCATCAGGGTGATCATGATAACAGGCGATGGCGGCAGGACGGCAGTCGCCGTTGCGCGGGAGATCGGCCTGGTCACGGGAACACCGGTCGTGATAGACGGCTATGAGTTCAGGAAAATGGGCGAATCCGAGCTGAGAGAAAAACTCTCTGAAAGAGAGGTGATATTCGCGAGGATGACGCCCAGGCACAAGATGAGGGTCGTATCGGTCCTGAAAGACCTTGGTGAAAGAGTCGCAGTGACCGGCGACGGCGTCAACGACGCACCGGCCCTGAAGAAGGCCGACATAGGCATCGCCATGGGTATCACCGGAACTGACGTCGCCAAGGAAGCGGCCGATATGATCCTCCTGGACGACAATTTTGCCACTATCGTCAACGCAATAGAGGAAGGGCGGGCCGTCTACGAGAACATCAGAAAATTTATCAGCTACATCTTTTCATCAAACATTCCGGAGATAATACCGTATGTCGCCTACGTACTCTTCTCTATCCCCCTGCCCCTCACGATCATGCAGATACTCGCCGTAGACCTGGGAACGGACATGCTTCCAGCCCTCGCCCTGGGGGCGGAGAAACCTTCAAAGGAGCTTATGTCCCGGCCGCCGCGCGGCCCCAGGGAGCGGCTTCTGAGCCCGGGGCTTCTCGCACGGGCCTATCTTTTCCTGGGACCCATCGAGGCCGCGGCCGCCCTGTTCGGCTTTTTTTATGTGCTCCACACAGGGGGGTGGATCCCAGGGGAATGGCTGGCCCGAAACAACATTCTCTACCTTCAGGCGACAACAGCTTGTCTTACCGCCATAATAGTGACACAGATCGCCAACGCATTCGCCTGCAGGTCCTCCCGTGAATCTATCTTCCGGCTCGGCTTTCTCACAAACAGGCTGATCTTTGCGGGCATCGCCGTCGAAATCATACTCCAGCTCTTTATCGTATATCATCCATTCGGCAACAGGATATTCGCCACATACCCTATCTCCATAAATACCTGGCTGGTCCTTCTACCCTTTGCGCTTATCCTCTTCTTCTCAGAGGAACTCAGGAAATTTGTGGCGAGGCGGACAGGGCACATTCATTCTTAACCCAGATTATTCACGAACGTGCGGCGTGACGGAGGCCCTCCCTCATTCTCGCTGCGCTCCGAGGCTTTTGCCTCCTTATTTTCTCTATACACACTGCAGGACTACCGGCAAAAGAAACCGATCGGAACCTCCATCCCGCCTTGAGCCAGATCCTTGCGTCTGGGATTTATGAATAAAGTGGTTCAAAAAAGCATTTTCGTCAGGGTGACTTTTCTTTATCCGTGTTCATCTGTGGTTAACTGCCGTTGAAAAAACCGGATAACCTTAAGTGTCACCCGATATGAAGCTTTTCCATGACCTTGCGGGCATCTGCCCAGGTCAGCCATTTGTCCCTGGGATTGCGCAGCAGGTAAGCCGGGTGAAAAGTCGGCATGACGGGTATACCGCGATATTCCATGAAGTTTCCCCTGGCAGCGCTTATCTTAAGCTTTGGGTTTTCGAGCAGGGTCTGAAGGGCTATCCTGCCGAGCGTCATGATAACTTCCGGCCTGATAATTTCAATCTGGGCCTCGATGAACTGTCTGCATGTCGCAACTTCGTCCTCCTCGGGGTCCCTGTTGCCCGGCGGCCTGCATTTCACGATGTTCGCTATATACACATCTTCTCTCTTCAGGCCCATCTTTTCTATGAGCCTGGTCAGGACCATTCCTGCGTCTCCGACAAACGGCAGTCCCTGGAGGTCTTCCTCCCTCCCCGGACCCTCCCCGATAAACATCAGCCGGGCATTCGGATTTCCGTCGCCGAAAACAACATTTTTCCTCTGATTTGAGAGCTTGCACCTCGTGCACTCGCCTATCTCATCCCTCAGCTTCTTAAGCAGACCGGCTTTTTCCGCCTGGTGCACTCCTTCGCCGGAAGACTCACGGGTTGCGGCCCGAGCCTGCGTCACCACCCGGCTGCCGGAATTCCCCGGCCTGACTGAAACAGAAGTCGCCGCGGCGACGGGCTCACTGAGTTCGACGGACATCCTTTCTATGCCCATCGCCTGATAGAATTCGAGCATGGCCTTGACGTCTTCGCAGATGTTCCGCCTCCCCTTTCCCGCGTTCATGCTACCTCTCCCCCCATTTCAGCTTGTTTCGCAGTATCTTGAAATAGTCCCTCTCGTAAGGGATGAGGAGCCTGGTCTTATATTCGGCCTGGCTGATCTCTATCACATCGTCCATTCTGAGCGGGGCACCGGTCTGGCCGTCCAGTGTCAGATACACGTCCTCACTCAGGGTTTTCAGGACTATCTCGATCCTGAAGTCGTGAGGCAGCAGGATCGGCCTGTTGGTAAGTGTGTGGGGACAGATCGGCGTTACTACTATGCTGTCAAGGGTAGGATAGATTATCGGGCCGCTTGCAGACAGGGAATACGCCGTCGAGCCCGTAGGAGTCGCGATGATGAGACCGTCGGCCTTGAAGGTGGTAACGTACTTGCCGTTTATAAAAGTCTCCATATCAATGATCCTGGCGAGGGCCCCTTTGTTTATAACCACATCGTTCAGGACCGTATATCCGGATATCTCTTTGCCGCTCCTGCGGATCCTCGCGGTAAGCATCAGTCTCTCTTCAATGGCGCAGTCACCCGAGAGAATCCTGCCCACCACATCATATATCTCGTCTTTATTTATCTCGGTGATAAAGCCCATACTCCCGAGGTTTATTCCGAGTATCGGCACGCCTTTCTCCGCAACCGCCCTGCTGACAGAAAGCATCGTCCCGTCACCCCCCAGGACCAGGACGACATCGACGGCCGAGGCTATCTCGCTTCTGGTGAACCCTCCGATATTCAGTGCTGCGGCCGCCTCCTGATCCACAAACGTCTCGTACCCCTTCTGTCTCAGCCACGGCAGGAGATCGTGCAATATCTCTTCCGGCTCGGGCCTTCCGGGTTTACAGATTATTCCAATCTTTTTCATCTATACCCTCGATCGTTATCTCCCGAACGTCTTTTCCGCGGTCCTCGATTATTACCTTGATATAATTCCGCACAGGGGGCTCCCCGAGCCTCTCGGCCCACTCGATGACAGATACCGACCCGTTTCCTATGCATTCCCATATCCCCGTATTGTCTATGTCTTCGCCTTCACCGATGCGATAGAGGTCGATATGAAAGAAAGAGGGGCTGCCCGGGTATTCAGCGATAATCGTAAAGCTGGCGCTGGTCACATCATGCCTCTCAATCCCGAATGCCCGTGCGATCCCCTTTACCATGGTCGTCTTGCCCGACCCCAGATCGCCGTAAAGTCCCACCACAACGCCCGCCTTCAACATCCTCCCCAATCTGAAACCAGTCTCCTCCGTTTCCTCGCTGCCCCTGCTGAAAACCTTCAACCCACCGTCCCTTTTATGACATCCATCTTGCCGATAATTCCCACCAGCTTTCCTGAAATTACCACCGGCAGCAGATGGACGTCTTTTTCAGACATAATGGTAGCGATGTCCGTCAGAGGTGTTTCGGGTCCGACGGTTACAACCTTCCTGGTGCAGATCTCCGATACCTTCGAGGCGGACATCCGCTTGATCTCCCTTTCGATCGAAGAATCCCCGCCGATTGGAATGAAGGCGTCGAACAGCCTGATCATGGTAGGTATATGAAAACGCTCGTTCTGCTTTATCAAGTCGTTTTCTGTAACAATACCGAACAAATTATCGTCGGCATCGAGCACAGGCGCTCCGCTTATGCGCTTTTCTATAAACAGTCTCCCGAGTTCCTCGACTGTTGTGTCGGGGGTGACGGTAATTACATCGGCGGTCATTACGTCTTTAGCCTTAATCATGGGAACCCTCTTTTTCTGTGGTTATTTATCCAGGTTGGAATAATTTTACCATGGAAAACACGAAAATTGTTCCGGGACATTAAGGAAGAGCAGATAACGGCTGCACACGCTTTCATGCATATCCTAAAGGTCATGTAAGACCTTCGGGAATCAGGGGAGGTCGATTTTTCCGATGAAGCCGCCCTGCCTTCCGGTGGAACCCTTCGCATATCTATAAGAAAAAAACCTGTCCGGACGGCAGAAAGTGCATTCGCCCGAAAGCCATATGCCTGCTTCCGGGACTCCCATCGACATAGCCTGATATTTATTGGCCGTGGGGAGGTCAAGGCAATATCTTTCGCCCTTATGGAGGAGATATCCGCCTTCGCCGGTCGCACGGCCGACAGCATGCACGACATCATAACCGACTTCGTAACAGCACGATTTTATACTCGGGCCGATTGCAATAAGGATATCCGACGCCTCACACATAAGCTTTTCCATCATGGTTCTCAGTGTATTCTTCAATATCCCTTCAGACGTACCTCTCCAGCCCGCGTGGACGGCCCCGATGACCTCCTTCCTCCGATCATAAACGAGAACCGGCACACAGTCGGCAACCTGCACCCCTATGAGCACCCCCGTCTCGCGGGTAATGACTGCATCTGCAATAAGGGGTTCCCGTGAAGGCCCAAGCACGATGACCTTGTCGGTATGCTTCTGAATGGGCAGGTAAATCGCCCCCTGCCCTATCTTCAGAATTCCGGCAATGTCGTTCTTGTCCGCGCCGGGGTCTTTGCCGGTGAAGAAAGCAGTGACATGTCCTCTGAGGTTATCCGGAAAGATGAGCCTGTTCATTCGGGGTCTCCGAGGTCCCCGAGCGCGGCAAACGCGGCCGGCATATTATCGGCAATATCTCCTGCAATCATGGAATGCATACCCTTCCCGGACGCGGCGCAGTCCCCGGCTAATCCGTGCATGTATGTACCAAGGACAGCGGCCTCGGCCGGGCCCAATCCCTGGCCGAGAAATGCGGCTATTATGCCTGTCAGTACGTCCCCCGAGCCGGCCGTCGCCATTCCCGGGTTGCCTGTACTATTGATAAAGATCCTGCCCTCCGGTTCAGCGACTATGGTGGGAGACCCTTTTAAAACCACGCATGCCCCTGTCTCTTTCGCAAAGGCCCGCGCAGCTGATATCCTGTCCCTGGTTATGCCGGACAGCAGTTCCTTGTCCGTCCGCCCTGTAATGACTTCCTTTCCTGCCGGCCTGAGCAGACGAGCCATCTCCCCCGTATGGGGTGTGAGGACAATGGGGGCCTTTGCCTTTTTCAGAATATCCGTCCTGCCAGACAGGGCGTTAAGAGCGTCGGCGTCCAGCACCATCGGCACGGTCACGCCCGTCACCAGCTTCTCCACCAGACTTATTATATTACCGTCTGTCGTAATCCCCGGGCCCATCGCCAGGACGTCAGCCCTGCCGTCCAGAAAGTCGATTATCTCATCGTATGCCATTTCCGAGAGAATGCCGCCGCCGGCATCAGGGAGCGGCAGGACCATCTCTTCCACCACCCTCGACAGGAAGACATCCGTAAGCGTTTCGGGAACGCCAAGCGTGACCATCCCCGCGCCGGATCTCAGACACGCCCGTGCCGCCATCGAAGGGGCGCCAGTCTTTCCCCTCGACCCGGCAACGACAAGCACGTGCCCGTAGTCCCCCTTATGGGAATTGGCGGGCCTTTCAGGAATAAGAGAGGCGGCGTATCCCCGTTCAACGGCATCGACCATCAGCAGGTCCGAGGAAAGGAGTTCAGCCGGAAAACCTATATCCTCGATAAACAGCTTTCCCGTGTATTCGGCTCCGGGATGCAGCAGATGACCGGTCTTGGGAAGTCCGAAGGTCACTGTGTAATCAGCCCTTACAGCCTCCCCCATCACCTGGGCAGTGTCAGATGAAATGCCGGACGGGATATCGACAGAGACGACTGTCAGGTCCGATTTATTGAGAAATGTTATGGCGTCGGAATAGGGAGACGTTACAGGCCTGCTCAAGCCTGTGCCAAAAAGAGCGTCGACCGCAATCGCGGCGTGCAGGTCCTTTAAGCTCAGGTGTGTCCTGAACTCCATGGGGACGCCAAGCCGTCTTGCTATCCTGTATTGTGCGCGGTTATCGGGGCTCAGATTCTCCTCTTTGGAAAAGAGCAGGACTTTAACATGCCACCCATGGTTGAAAAGCTCCCTCGCAGCGACTATCCCGTCGCCTCCGTTGTTTCCCCCTCCGGCAATCACCACCACCTTCTGTTTGTCAAACAGTTTTCGGATCTTCCCGGCCACGGATTCACCGGCCCTTTCCATGAGCACGGGCCCCGCTATCCCATATTCTTCGATTGTCTTCCTGTCTATAGTCCGCATCTCTTCGGCAGTAACGACTTTCATGATCGCCCCCTGAAAAACAATATACCCGAATTATACCAAGTTTCCGAAAGCCGGATTATTATCACGCCTCCACGGTCTTCCCGGGCAACTCGCATGCCAGGGCAACCAGCGGCAAGATCTAATATTGACGGCAGAGATACGACCGATTTCCGGTCGCATCTCTGCCGGTTTTCGTCACACCTTTTCCTGAACGCCGGACATATGCTGCAGGAACACACCAATTTCAGGTGTATGTCACGGCATGGTGCGGTCCTCCCTGTAGGCATCTTTCTTGCTCCTTTGCGCAATGTGGATCGACCATTAACCGGAGCCGATATCGTAATGTATGACATCGTCTGGCATCTGACGGAGGGTTACCACTATACTGTCGGTAAACTATTTTCCTCTTGCAGAAGCCGAAATCGTGCCGGTCATTCTCTGTATTGCGCGGAAAAGAACCGGGGTGGGATCACCCCTCCCCAGAAAAACCTCCGGAGTCTCCGCAGCCGGGGCCATTGTTTTGGGAGTCTCAATTGACTTGCCGATGAAATCGCCGGATCGGCTGCCCGAAGCTTTTGACTCTCATTCGGTAAGCCGTGCCGGACTCGTCATCTAAAGTTCGGGGGATTTGTAGATGAGAGACGAAGAAAAAACGAAAAAACAACTGATCGAGGACCTTCTGGAATTGCGGCATCAGAACGCGGTCCTGAGAAAATCCAGCGACGGCGGCCAGCCGGAGAATCTGCTGAGGGCAAGGCTGCGGCTTGCGCATTTCGCCCTCTCCCACTCAATGGAAGAGTTGCTGCAGGCAACACTTGACGAAGCTGAACTCCTCACAGACAGCGCAATCGGTTTCTATCATTTTATCGAAGAAGACCAGAAGACACTGTCGCTCCAGGCCTGGTCCACGAAGACGCTCCTGCGGATGTGCAGCGCGAAGGGCAAGGGCCGCCACTACGATGTGGACGAAGCCGGTGTCTGGGTGGACTGCGTGCGCGAGCGTCGTCCCGTTGTTCATAACGATTATCTCACGCTGAAGCACCGCAAAGGGCTGCCGCCGGGTCACGCAGAGGTCGTCCGGGAACTCGTTGTGCCCGTTTTCAGAGGAGACCGGATAGTCGCGATCATAGGCGTGGGCAACAAGCCGCGGGAATATGATGATCATGATGTGGAAGCTGTCTCTATTCTGGCAGACCTCGCGTGGGACATTGTCGAGAGCAGGAAGGCCGAGGATAAACTCAGGGAATCCAATACAAGGCTGCAGGCTTTGATTAATTCGATCCCTGATATGGTAGTGTTCAAGGACGTCGGTGGAAAACACCTCATTGTGAATAAAGCGGTAGAGGAGTTCACAGGATTAAGCCATGAAGAAATAGAAGGCAAGACGGAGGCGCAACTGCTTCCACCTGATTTAGCGGGGGCATGCAAACAGGGCGACGAAGCGGTCCTGAAAAGCCGGCAACCTCTTCGCTTCGAAGAGAATTGTACCGACAGAGCCGGACTGAAGGTATATTTCGACACAATCAAAGCCCCCATTATTGACAGTCTGGACAATGTTGCCGGTCTGGTAGCGATCAGCCGCGACGTCACCGATCGCCTGAAGATCGAAGAGGCCCTGCGAAGCAGCGAACTCAGGCTCACAGAGGCGCAACACATGGCTCATATCGGTGACTGGGAGTGGGATATCGCCACCAACGAGGTACGCTGGTCTGACGAACTCTATCGTATCTACGGATACAGGCCTCATGAAATCTCACCCGATTACGGAATTATCGTCGACGCCATGCACCCGGAAAGCAGGGAGGATTTTCTCAAATCAATTGGCGCGGCGCTGAAAGGCGAGAGCCCGTTCGAGATGGACTATACCTTTTTCCGGAAGGACGGCTCCGTAGCGGTCCTGCACACGATAGGGAAGGTACTTTACGACAGCGGAGGAAACGCAGAGCGGATGGTGGGGACCGTCCAGGACATCACGGACCAGAAGAGAGCCCAGAAGGCGCTCGGGGAATCAGAGGAGAAGTTCAGGGGTATCTTTGACAGGGCAAACGACGGAATACTGATTGCCAACGTTACTACTAGGAGATTCACCCTGGCTAACAGGACCATGTGCCGAATGCTTGGATACCCTTTGGAGGAGATCGTAAACCTGTCCATCGAGGACATCCATCCGGTGGATGAGCTGCCCCGCGTGCTGGCAGAATTCGATAAACAAACAAGAGGAGAAAGGACAATCGCCGAAAACCTGCCGGTGATGAGGAAAGACGGAAGTGTTTTTTATGCTGACATCGGCACCACGATCATAACCCTCGCCGGAGAGCAATGCGCCATAGGTATCTTCCGCGATATCACCGAGCGGAAGAAGATGGAAGAGGCCCTTCGAAACAGCCGCAGCTTCATCGAGAGCATCCTCGATACTGTCGATCAGGCATTTGTAGTAATAGACAGGGATTACAGGATTGTGCTGGCAAACAGCGCCTACGGCGGACAGTCGTCCATGCCTGTTGAAGACCTCATAGGAAGACATTGCTACGAAATTTCACACCAAAGTACCAAACCCTGTTATGAGGCCGGCGAAGAATGCGCGGTCCGCCATTCTTTCGAAAAAGGGGAACCGCACACTTGCGTACACAAGCACTACACCAGGGATGGCGGCATCCTCTATGTAGAAACGAAATCCTATCCTCTGAAGGACACGGCGGGAGAAGTCGTGTCCGCAATAGAGGTCATCAACAATATTACCGATAAACATCTTCTTGAAGAACAGATTCTTCGCACCCAGAAGCTGGAAGCAGTAGGCCTCCTGGCAGGCGGCATAGCCCATGACTTCAACAACCTCCTCATGGGCATCTTCGGCGGCATTTCCATGGCAAAAACATTCTCGGACAAGAACGGCAATCCGTACAGGATGCTCGAAGAGGCAGAAAAGGCCCTGGACCAGGCAAGAAATCTTACAAAACAGCTCCTCACCTTCTCGAAAGGCGGGGAACCGGTTAAAAGTGTGCTCTATCTTCCCTCGGTCATTCATAGTTCGGTAAAATTCGCCCTAAGCGGATCGACCGTGAATTACGTCTTCTCCATGGATGACGATCTTTGGCTTGTTGAAGCCGATGAAGGTCAGATGAAGCAGGTCATGCACAATCTGGTTATAAATGCCGGGGAGGCAATGCCAGAAGGTGGAACTGTCAGGATAGAAGCCGGGAATGTTTTGGTCGACGGGAAAGGCGGTCTTCCCGTCAGACAGGGAAAATATGTGCGCATAGCAATAGCGGATACAGGCACCGGCATTTCGGACGCCCATATCTCCAGGATATTCGATCCCTATTTCACCACCAAGCAGAGGGGAAGCGGGCTCGGCCTGACCACCTCCTACTCAATAATCAAGAAGCACGGCGGCATAATTGATGTGAAATCCGAGCTTGGCGCAGGCACCACCTTTTTCATTTATATCCCGGCCTCTGAAGAAAAGACGCTGCCCGAAAAAGCGCACGAGAAGAGGTCATTTACCGGTAAGGGCAGGATTCTCCTGATGGATGACGAAGAGGTCGTCAGAACGGTGGCGGGCTATATGCTCACTATCCTCGGATATGAGGTGGATTTCGCGGAAATCGGCGAGAAGGCGGTCGAGAAATATTCTGAGGCCATGAAAACAGACAACCCTTTTAAAGCCGTCATTCTGGATCTGACGGTACGCGGCGGCATGGGCGGCAGGGACACGCTCATGAGTTTGTACAAAGAAGACCCGGAGGTCCGGGCTGTCGTATCAAGCGGCTATTCGGAAGATTCCATACTGTCAAATTATAAGAGATACGGCTTTAAGGCGGTCCTGGCCAAGCCGTATGATATAGATGAGCTGGGCGGGGTGCTCCATGCAGTGATCGAGGGCTGAAAATAGATAACCCGACTCATTCATAAACTTCAGCGGTGGAGTTAGCAAGAGGCGGGATAGAGGTTCCGATAGTTTTCTTCCGCCGACCTGCCTGCCGGCCGGCAGGCAGGTCGGCAGGCCTCTGTCACGCCGCACGCTCTAGATAATCCGCGATAACTATCCTGGTCCCGGCTGTTGACACAGTCTCCATAAAGCTGTTAGTGTACAACAATACAAAAAACTGCTGTGCCCGGATAAGAACTAGTCGATGAACCCCACGTCTCTATAAACTCCCGGACTACACCGGGGCTTTCCCCCGAACGCAGAAAAAAGGAGTCTTATGGAATTCAACAGATTTAATCTTCACCCCCATGTTGCGGCCGGAGTTGTCGCTGCCGGGTATCTCACCCCTACGCCGATACAGAAGCAGGCGATCCCGTCCGTTCTTGGAGGCCACGACGTCATGGGCCTTGCACAGACCGGCACCGGCAAGACCGCAGCGTTTGTGCTGCCTATTCTTAACCGCCTGATGAACGGAGACCGCCGCCAGGTCCGGGCTCTCGTCATCGCCCCTACCAGGGAGCTGGCTGAACAGATCCACGAGTCTATCGTGAGTCTGGGAAAACAGACCCGGCTCAGGAGCGTCACCATATATGGCGGCGTCGGCGTTCAGCCGCAGATCGAAAAGCTGAGGCGCGGTGCGGAAATTGTTGTCGCATGCCCCGGCAGGCTGCTCGACCACATCGGTCAGGGGACTATCGACCTTTCGAAACTGGAGGTCCTCGTCCTCGATGAGGCGGATCACATGTTCGATATGGGCTTTCTTCCGGACATCAGGAAGATCCTGAAGCATCTGCCTCAAAAGAGACAGACACTGCTGTTTTCAGCGACGATGCCGAGAGAAATACGTCACCTTGCCAACGATGTTCTCAATGAGCCGGTGATGCTCGAAATCGATGTCGCAGCGCCTGCGGAGACCGTAAAACACGCTCTTTATCCGGTTACCCAGCACCTGAAAACCCCTCTCCTGCTCCACCTTTTACGACAGACGGACACGGAGGCGGTTCTCATATTCACGCGCACGAAACATCGTGCCAAGCGTCTCGGTGAACAGCTGTCGAAAGCGGGATACAGGACTGCCTCTCTTCAGGGCAACCTCTCTCAGCAGAAGC
>JBJKPM010000025.1:0-11890 GCA_046706325.1 Desulfocapsaceae bacterium
CGGGCCAGTTTCGCTTCGGTGAGGTTGGTCATCCCTATTACAGATGCGCCGAAAGAGCGGTACATATGAGATTCCGCCCGAGTGGAAAAGGCGGGCCCCTCCATGCAGAGATATGCACCCCCCTTATGGACCGAAGCTCCCACTTGAAGCGCCGCTTCATGAAGCTCGTTGGCCAGCGCTCCACAAACGGGGTCGGCGAACTGGACATGGGCCACTACCCCTTCACCGAAAAAGGTGTCTTTCCTGATCCCCTTGGTGCGGTCGATGAACTGGTCGGGAATCACGATGTGGCCGGGAACGATCTCTTCACGCAGGCTTCCCACTGCGGAGACGGAGATGATCCTGTTCACGCCGAGCTTCTTCATGCCGTAGATGTTGGCGCGATAATTTACCTCTGATGGGAGGAAACGGTGCCCCCTGCCGTGGCGTGGGAGAAAAACCAGCCGCGTCCCCTCCAGCACTCCGCTCACAAACACATCGGACGGTTTGCCGAAGGGGGTGTCTACGACCAGATGCTCCACCCCGGTGAGCCCCTCCATCTCATACAGACCGCTGCCGCCGCTCACGCCGATTACCTGGTCCATTAACAACCTCCATAAATATTATGGCCGGCCTCTAAGCCCGCCTGGTCCCAAGAGAACGCCGGAATTCACCGGCAAAAGCCGTTAGGTCCCCTTATCCAGCTTTCCCCTGAGCTGGCCGCACGCCGCGGAGTTATCGTCCCCGCGGCTGGCCCTGGTGATAACCGTCAGGTGCTTGTCCAGCAAAAACCTGTGGAAGCGGTCGATCGTGTCCTGGTCCGATTTCCTCAGACTGCACCCCTCGTGCTCATTAAACGGGATCAGGTTCACCTTGGCGGGGATATTACTGAGAAGCCTCACCAGCCTCCTGGCATCTTCGAGTGAATCATTGATTCCCCTGATCATGACATACTCTATGGTGATCATCCGTCTCCCCGGGAGGGGAAACTCCTTGCATGCGGCAATCAGCTCCCTGATCGGATATATCCTGTTGATCGGCATCAGGCGATCGCGCACCTCGTCGGTGGTGGCGTTTAGGGATACCGCCAGATTGACGGTAACCCCCCTTCCCAGCTTCTCCATTGCCGGCACCAGGCCGGCAGTGGAAACGGTGACGCGGCGACTGGAGAACTGCAGGCCGTCGGGAGAGATGATGATCTCCAGCGCCCTGATGACGTTCTCCAGGTTGGCCAGCGGCTCTCCCATCCCCATGAAGACGATGTTGGTGATCTCCGCATCTTTTTGCACGGCCAGGACCTGGTTGACGATCTCGGAGGGAAGGAGGTTGCGGGCAAGCTTGAAAGTCCCGGTCAGACAGAACTCACACGCCATTGCACAGCCGACCTGGCTGGAAACACAGAGGGTCGCCCGCCCCTCATCAGGTATGAGGACCGACTCGATGGCGTTGCCGTCGGCCAGGCGAAAGAGGTACTTCCTCGAGCCGTCGCGGGACTCCTCTACCGTCTCCGCTTCCAGGGAGCTGATGAAGGCGCACTTTTCCAGTTCGGTCCGGAACCCCTTGGAAAGGTCGGACATCTCCGCAAAGGTGGTCGCCCCTTTCTGGTAGAGCCATTTGAATATCTGCCTGGCGCGGTAACGCTCCTTGCCATGTCCGGCGATGAAGCGTTCCAGTTCCTGCAGATTGTAGTTTTTCAGGTCTGCTTTTGCCATTGCCGCAAAGTAAAAAGGCCCTTCTGGTGAAGGGCCTTCAGGGAGCCGATCGACTCAGGAGAGTTCCAGCTCGCTGAAAAAATAGGGTATTTCGAACGAGGCCGATTCCGCTGAATCGGAGCCGTGCACGGAATTTTCTTCGATGCTGATGGCGAATTCCTTCCTGATGGTGCCGGTCTCGGCGTCGGCGGGATTCGTCGCCCCCATGAGTTGGCGCCACTTGGCTATGGCGTTTTCCTTTTCCAGGGCAAGCACGATAACCGGGCTGCGAGACATGAAGGTTGTCAGGTCATTGAAAAAGGGGCGGGCCTTGTGCACGTAATAGAATCCCTCGGACTGCGCCTTGGAGAGATGGAGCTTCTTCATGCCGACGATCCTGAACCCGGCCTCCTCTATCTTTTCCACAATTTTGCCGGTAAGGTTTCTCTCAACGGCATCTGGTTTTATAATGGCGAATGTTCTTTCCATGGGCTCTCCTGCTTGAACTTTGAATTGAAACGACCGTTCTGTATAGCATTTCGGCTCAAAGCTGTCAATGTGATTCTAATAAAAATAGCCTACAGAAAAAAGTTCTGTAGGCTATTTCGTTCCCTAATACCTTGAGAAAAGCTGTGATTTACTGACCAGCCGGAGCAGCAGGTGCATCCGATCCAGCCGGAGCCGCAGGGGCAGCCGGAACTGCAGGGGCAGCAGGAGCCGCCGCACTCGTCATCTGCTTCTGCTCAGGTGCGGGAGCAGGCACAGGGGCCGGGGCCTCCTCTTTCTTCTTGCAGCCAGCGGTGAGAGCCAGGGCAAAAATCAGGCACAGAGCTAAGGAAGTAACTTTTCTCATCGACTTTTCACTCCTTTTCAGTTGTAGTGACCATAATTGCGCAGAGCGCATGGTTTTTCAATGCACAGTCGGGAAATATACTAGCTTTAAATGAAATGTCAAGGTTTTTTTAAAAGCTTTCCATTATTTTTTGTCGTCTTATATTTCAATAGGTTACAATATAATTACAAACTATTGGGACCCTAAGTTAACTTCTTGCAAATGCCCGGATGAATATAGTACATTGTGCATCGCCGCTGTCATTCCCGGGGGAGGTAAACATGCAAAAACAGTTGTCGGCCAAGGAAAAAAAAATTCTCCTAGATATCGCCCGAGAATCCATAATATCCCACATCCGCGGCCGCGCCTTGCCGCAGCGGGAAGTAAAAGAACCCAACCTAGTTGCAAAAAGGGCGTGTTTTGTCAGCGTCAAGATAGACGGCATGCTCCGCGGCTGCATCGGCTGTTTCACGGCTGACCGGCCCCTCTACCAGTTGCTGCAGGAAATGGCCATCTCTGCTGCAACACGGGATCCGCGATTTTATCCGATGAAGGAAGATGATCTCGGCAATTTCACTCTGGAGATCTCGGTCCTTTCCGAACTTGCCAAGATATCATCCATCGACGAGATAAAAGTGGGGGTGCACGGCCTCTATCTGGAAAAGAACTTTTCCCGCGGCGTGCTTTTACCCCAGGTTGCTGTCGAATACGGCTGGGACCGCGAAACCTTTCTCAGCCAGACGAGCCTCAAGGCGGGGCTGGATAAAGACGACTGGCGTGAAGGCGCTGATATCTACACCTTCAGCGCCCTCGTTTTCAACGGATGAGTCGTCTTTACAGAGAAGCAATGAAAAAGGGAGATGCCGGAGCATCTCCCTTTTTTTCTTGCCTCAGGGGGGACGAACAACTGACCGGGATTCTCCGGCGCTGTCAGAACTCCCGGCCCCCCGCCTCGGCCCACTCTTCCAGCATGTCGGTGGTGACCGCCTTGGGGCGCTCGATTGCGTAACCGAGGGCGCGGTCCCAAGTGATGTTGGCGCAGCAGCCGAGCGCACGCCCCACACCGAACAGGACGGTATAGAAATCCCACTCGCGAACACCGTAGTACCACTGGATGACGCCTGACTGGGCATCGACGTTCGGCCAGGGGTTTTTGGTCTTGCCATGCTCGGTGAGGACACCGGGCGCCACTTCGAAGATCATGGATACCAGCTTGAACAGCGGGTCGTCCTTCAGCCCCGGGGTGTTGAGGCAGAAATCCCGCTGGGCCATGTAGCGCGGGTCGGTCTTGCGCAGCACCGCATGCCCGTAGCCGGGAATGACCTGACCGGCGTTTAGGGTATCCCAGAGTGCCTTGCTCACGTTCTCCTTAGTCGGCTCGACCCCTTCGCCCAACTGCTTTTCAAACTTCATGATCCAGGCGAGCACCTCCTGGTTGGCAAGGCCGTGCAGCGGCCCGGCAAGACCGTTCAGGCCGGCCGAATAGGAGTAGAAGGCATCGGACAGGGCCGAGGCGACCAGGTGGGTGGTATGGGCCGAAACGTTGCCCGACTCGTGGTCCGAATGGATGATGAAATACATGCGGGAGACGTCGTCATAAGGTTTGCCGACCCCCATCATGTGAGCGAAATTGGCGCCCAGGTCAAGTTCGGGATTCGAGGATATGATATCGCTGTCCTTGTACTTGTAGCGGTAGATGAAAGCCGCTATTTCCGGAAGGCGCGCCACCAGGTCGCAGCAATCTTCGTACATCGGTCCCCAGGCGTCCATCTTGTTGAATTTTCCGGAACCGTAGAACTTTGCGAACTTGGAGTCCCGCTGCATGGAAAGGACAGCCGAGGAGAGCATGACCATCGGATGGGTCCCCTTGGGAAGGGCACGGATCACATCATAGACATAATAGGGGACATTGGCGCGGGCCTTGAAGTCATGGAGAACCTCCTCGATTTCCGCCTCATCGGGTATTTCGCCGGTCAGGAGAAAATACCAGAAGGCCTCGACAGTGGGATAGTTGGAGCCGGACGCCTTCGGCAGAGCGGCAAAGGTCTCAGGGATGGTCTTGCCGCGGAAACGGATACCCTCGAAGGGGTCTAGGTAGGAGATATCGGTGACGAGGCAGCGGATATCGCGGGCGCCGCCGATACACTGGTCGATGTGGACCTGGTCGATCAGAACCTTGCCGAACTCCCTCACAAGCCTTGCGGTGCGGTGACGGTGTGCCACGATCTTCTGGTAAAGCTTGTCTTTCAATTTGGTCATGAGGCATCTCCTTTCATCTGTTGGGGATTGATGTCAATTAACCGTCGAGCGGATTCCGCGAAAAGTCACTTCAATGCTGATGAGATAAGACGCAAAAGGATTTCAAACAGAGTTATATAAATTTATATAAGGGGTTATTTCGAATCAACTCCTGCGACAAGCGCTTGGCCGGACAGGAACGGTATGCGGCTTCCGGCAATCGTGTATACAGTATACTAAATAGCAAAATAAATCCAATAAAATTTTATTTCATAACGAGATTATAATATCTGCAGTTCCTGGGAGGAATAAGTGATCTGCTGCAACCCCTTTTCCGTCAGATGATAGGTGTTTTCTATGCCGATCGCCCCTTCGCCGGGGAACACCACCTTCGGCTCGAAAGCGAACACCATCCCCGGTTCAAGGGGCATATCGTCGAACCCCTTCGCCAGAAACGGGTATTCGTCGAGCTCGACGCCTATGCCATGGCCGATGAAAGAGACCTGGGCCCCTTTCATTCCCATGAAACTGTCTGCATAACCAAGAGATTTCGCCAAGGCAAGGCAATCGTTATAGATCACGCCCCAAGTTGCGCGTTCATTCGCGAGCAAGACCATCTTTTCCTGAATCGAAACCATATCCTCGTAGCACTTTTTCAACCTGTCGGAGAGACCTTCAATGGCAAACATGCGGGTCTGATCCACCATGTAACCGTCAACGCTGCCGGAAAAGTCGACTATGATAGGTTCGTTTCTGGCGATCCTTTTAAACCCTGCCCCCTGGCCAAAAGCTGGGGTGAGTCCCATACCACCGAGCGGGGCATTGACATATGCAGGCACCGCACTGTCAGCACCGGAAAAGACCTGGCCGTAAAAAAGCTCGCCATTGAAAGCCCGCATCCTAACCAAGCCCTGATGTCCCCCACTTCTCGCCGTAAATTCCAGCTCAGCGGTCAACTCCAGTTCAGTCATACCTTCCCGGATCACCTCGGCCGCCCTCCGGAAGACCTTGTCAACCTGTCTCGCCGCGTCCTCGAGAATCTGGATCTCGTAATGACTCTTGATCATTCGTACCTTGCGAATTATCGGGGTGGCGTCAGAGAAATGGCAATTGGGAAAAACCTTGCGGTAGCGTTCAAGATAATTTACTGGCAAAACATCGAGTTCCATCCCTATTCGTCGGGGATGCGGGTATCTGTATTCGGCAAGGATTCCGGGCATATCCTTTATGGTTGCCAAGGATATTATCTCCTTAAGCCCTGACTCCATGCGCGCCCTCGCGAGATCCCTGTGCACCATGTAGACCGGCTCCCCTTCCGGCGGCACATAGAGAGTGCCGCTCTGGATGGTGCCGGTAAAGTAGAAAAGGTCGGAATTCTGGACAATGATGACCGCATCGAGCCCCTCTCCACCCATAAATTGCTGGAGCTTGCGGCAACGGTTCTTCAATTCGCTTGCAGGGGTAATTCGCATAACGCCTCCTTCAGGCTAGTTGTTGGTGAGAAAAGGGTCTATCCATATGCCCCCAGATTCAGCTCCGCGATGGCCATTTCGCGAAGCCTGAACTTCTGGATCTTTCCTGAAGCGGTCATAGGAAAGGAGCTGACGAAACTGACATATCTGGGCACCTTGAAATCGGCTATCCTCCCCCGACAGAAGTCGCGAACCTCTTCTGTAGTCATCTCCATTCCCTTCCTGAGAATTATCGCAGCCATCACCTGCTCGCCGTACACCCTGTCGGGAACACCATAGATCTGCACATCGGATATTTTCGGGTGGGTGAACAGATACTCCTCGATCTCCCGCGGATAGATGTTCTCCCCCCCTCTGATGATCATGTTCTTGATCCTGCCGGTGATCCTGCAGTAACCGTTCTCGTCCATGACCGCCAGGTCGCCGGTATGGAGCCAGCCGTCCCCATCAATTACCCTGGCGGTCTCCTCGGGCATCTTGTAATATCCCCTCATTACAAGGTAGCCGCGGGTGCATAGCTCCCCCTGCCTCCCAGGCGGCAGGAGCGTGCCTGTTTCCAAGTCGACGACCTTCACCTCCACGTCGGGGAGCGCACGCCCAACGCTGGCAACCCTCAGCTCGATCGGGTCGTCGGTGCGCGTCTGGGTGATGACCGGGGATGCCTCTGTCTGGCCGTAGGCGATGGTGATCTCGGAGGCATGCATATTGCGAATCACCTGCTTCATCACCTCTATGGGACAGGTTGATCCGGCCTTTATGCCGCTGCGCAGGCTGGTTAGGTCGAACCTGGCAAACTCGGGATGCTCCAGTTCGGCGATGAACATGGTTGGGACTCCATGCACCGCGGTGCAGCGTTCCTTCTCGATGGCCTGCAGGACCTTGAGAGGGTCGAAAATCTCCACCGGCACCATGGCCGAGCCGTGGGTGACGCACGCCAAGACACCCAGGACACAGCCGAAGCAGTGGAAGAAAGGGACGGGGATACATAGGCGATCCCGATCGCTGAATTTCATGCATTCGCCGATGTTGAAGCCGTTGTTGACGACATTGCGGTGGGTCAGCATTACCCCCTTGGGGAAACCGGTGGTCCCGGAGGTGTACTGGATATTGATTACATCCCCATTGTCGAGGGATTCTTCCGCTAAAGCCAGCTCCTCATCGTGGACATCCTCTCCAAGCTCGGCGATGCGCCGGAAATTGAGCATGCCGGGCGGCGTACCGTCGCCGATGAAGATGACCCGCTTAAGCCGGGGAAGTCTGTCGCTGGAGAGATTGCCCGGCTCAGACTCCTTGAGATCCGGCACTACCTCGCAAATGCTCTCCACATAGTTGTACCCTTTGAATGACTCGACAAGGAAGAGGGCGCTGGAGTCGGACTGGCGCAGGATATACTCAAGCTCAGCCGATTTGTAGCTGGTGTTTACGGTGACGAGCACCGCACCGATCTTGGCCGTTGCGAACTGGAGGATCACCCACTCCGGCACGTTGTATGACCATATGGAGAGATGGTCTCCCTTCCTTATTCCGAGTCTCAGCAACCCTTTCGCCACGAGCCGGCAGAGATCGTTTAAATCCCGGTAGCTGTACCGCAACCCCCGCTCCACATAGACAAGCGCATCATTTTCGGGGTAACGTCCGGCGACATGATCCAGCAGCCCACCCACCGTAAAATTGAGCTGTTCAGCCATATCCCCCCTCGATCAGCCAGCAGGTTTTCCTTAGATCAGCAATTCCGGAGCTCTTGCCGAAACACGCCCTGCAGCAGAGCGACGAATGAAGATTTCAGACTCGATACAGATTGTCGCCGCGGCGCCCGCATCCCCCCGCATCCTCCCGAGATCCCGGGACAAATAAGTTCTGAGAACAGGGGGAGGTGATTCACAGGGCCAGCCGGTAATAAAGCAGCCCCAGATACTCATGAAAAGCGATGCAACACCGATACTGCTCGGCAAATGAAGGGAGGTAGTCGATCCAGATATACTTTCTGCTCTGCCGGGGAACCAGGTTGACCGGCAGCGGGACGACCTTCAGATGCTGTCTGGCAAAGACAAACAGGGCACGCCGCATATGGTAAGCCGAAGTAACCAGAAGCGCTTTGCGGAAGCCGTGCCGAGCGCAAATCTGCGCGGAATATATGGCGTTTTCGTTGGTATCCCTGCTCCTCTCCTCGACAATGACCTTTTCCGGCGGGACCCCCAGATCACAGAGGAATCTTTTCATCAGATGCGCCTCCGGCGTCCTGTTGGCAAAGACCCTCCCCCCCGACACTATCACCGGAACATGCAGGATCCTCTGCGCCCGCACGGCAGTCACTATCCTCGCAAGTGACTCGTCGGAAGGCGATCCGCTGCCGCTCAGGTCCCGCGCTCCCTCGAAGGACCCTCCTCCCAGGAGAATGATCACGTCCCCCCTCAAGGGAGTGGGGATGCTCAATCCGCTTTCGAGGGTGGCTGTCAGACGATCCGTGACAGGAGCAATGGAGGTCAGCCAGAGAAAAGCCGCCATTATCGCGAAGAGGGCGGCGGCAAGCCGTCTTTTTTGCACTGCAAGCCAGAGGGCCGCGGCAAAGAGCCCGAGGATCTCGATGCCCGGAGGCAGTAAAAAAGCGCTGATCCCTTTTTTCAGGATGAACATCACGGTCGCGACTTCCCCTCCGGACACCTTATCAACCGGCCAAAGAGGCGTAGACGATGCAATGACGGGCCGGCACCTTTCCCGCCGTCGAACCGTCCCTAAGTAACAGAAACTTCCTCTCCATATCTTCCGCAGCAAGATGGTCGAGAACCATGAAATCCTTTTTCGCCAGGAACATCCCGATCTTTCCCTGTTCGACGGTGAACCGCCCGGGATCGGCTTTCTCCTGCGGCGCGAAGATCCCCTTCAATTCATCCATTCCGTCCGGTTCCGCAGTGTCTGATGGGATGGAGCCGTAGTCGAAACAGACAGTGCTTCCTGCTGGCGCATGGGATTTAATGAAATCGAGGATGTCGGCGACCTCCCTTTCAGTCAGGCTGCCTGTGACCCCCTCCAGAACAAAAAGGGACTGTTTGCTCTCGTCAAAGCCGGCCTTCTCCAGCGTCTCGCCGAGGCGGCCCGCATCGCCGAAACAGAATGGAGCGTAGACCAACCGGCCAGGGATCGCAACATCCGCCTGCTTGAGCAATCTCCTCTTGCGAGCCTGGATCTCCGCTTCATCCAGCTCAAAGATATTTGTCTCTGCGGCCAGTTGGGCAAAACGGTAAGGCCTGCTGTCGTAACCTGCTCCGATGATTACCATCTGGTCAATATTTTCCCGGAGCGCCTGCTCGACGACACGGTCGAAATAGGCGGTGCGCGCCAGGGAATAGGCGTATACCCCCTTGGGGAGATAGTTGTTTAGCAGCCACTCCCTGATTGCCGGTTCTTTGAGCGAGCCCTTCCGTTCTTCGGCGAGAAATATCTCCGCCAGACGATCTGCTCCCCTTATCTCTTCGCGCTCTTCAACGGCCGCGAGAGCGCGCAGCAGGGCCTCTCCCCTGGCTGTTTCCGTCCGGTGGCTGCCGCCGGAAGTCCCGGACGGACGGCGACACCCTTCCCCATTCATCGAATCAGACATTGAACCCCCGCCTACTGGACATTTTTTCTGCATATAATGTTGAAAAAGTGCGGCGTTGTCAAATCATAAAGAATGTATAATTGAGCGGGGAAAAAGAAAATGCTACGAGGAAATAACAATATCTGTGGCCAACATGAAAAGCGGGCAGTTGGTCACATGCCTCGCTCCATTTATCGTTACAGCGTTACAGGAAAACGGTTCAGCAGATATCCTTACATCTCTTCCATGAGGGAGGTGAAGAAATCGTGGTGCTCTTCCTCATCGGCAAGTATCTCGCAGAAGAGCCGGCTGGTGGTTTCGTCGCCCTCTTTACGGGCAAGGGCTATTATCTCCCGGTAGAGTTCAATAGCAGCCTCTTCATCCTCAATATCCAGCGTAGCCATTTCCCTGAGGTTTTCCCCTACGGTTATCGGCTCCGGCTTGGTAGTCGGCGTACCGCCGAGATAAAAGAGGCGCTCGGCGATCTGCTCGGCATGCTTCATCTCACCGATGGCGATTTTCTTGAATTCGTCCTTAACGGCAAACCCCTTCATTCCCCTCCACATGACGTGCTGCCATATGTATTGGACCGAAACCTTCAGTTCACGGGCGATGGCCAGGTTGAGCAGCTCTTAAAGCTCATTGGATGCTTCTGTTTTTGCCATTGACATGATCCTCCGTTGATTTAAATTGACCCGTCCTTTACATTCTAAAACCGTTCACCATCAAATCCACAGGAAGCGCTCCAGTGGCCAATCAGACGACCACCATCCCCCCCGAAACGACGAACTTCACCGCCTCTTCCACCCCCATGCCGCTCTCCATCACTTCATTCTCGTGAAAAAAGAGAGCAAATCCCGAGGTCGGATTGGGCATGGTCGGCACATATACAACCACCAGTCTTTCGCCATTACGTACCACTTCCGCTGTGACAAAGCCGATGGCGCGTATTCCCGGCCGCGGCCACTCGACAAAGACCGCCCGCCGGTAAGGGGTTTTGCCGTCCTTGAGGACATTGGTCAGCTGCTTGCTCGACGTGTATATGTATTTCACCAGCGGTATGCGCGAGAGAAGCTCATCTCCCCATTTGATGAGATGGTTCCCCATGACGTTGGTGGCGAGCAGGCCAACAAGATAGATTATGAGCATGCTGGTAAGCACCCCCAGTCCGGGGAAATGGGTCTGGTGATGGCTGATCGCCGTGAAGAGCGAATCCAGATATGTACCGAGGATTCCGTCGGCGAAACTGAAAAGAAATTTCAGGATGAAGAGGGTGATCCCGAGCGGGATCACTATGAACAGCCCGGCACCGAATTTTTCCTTAAGGTGAGTTACTAGCGTTTCCATGACATGCTCCTGACTGTTGATTTCGTATCATTAAAGATACTAATTTTACCGACAAAGTCAATAAATTCCGGGGTGCTGGCTCCCCTCGTCGCGGCGGTGGAATCGGCTAACTGGCCGGAAACATGGGATGAAAAATCAAGGGGGTGTTTCTGCTTAAATTTTGTGCAATTTGTAAATCTTCAGGGACTTTCTTGGTAATTGTGCAAACTCCACACCCGTTTCCCACAGAGTTTTCCACAGCTTTTGTGGATTAAACTCGCATTCAGCAAACATTTAGCCCTAACCAGCTGAAAGTTTTCCACTTTCCGCACAGATGCAAGAACACCGCCAAGGTATTGACAGTTTCACAACTCCGGCGCCTGGCATAATAACACTCTCGGTGCCTTCTTCTCCGGAAGAAAGGGAAAAGCGGCCAATTTATTCCAGTTGACATAAGCATCAACGAAAATTAAAGTTATTGACAGGCGACAGGGGCCATGGAGCCTTGCCCGCAAGGCATCATCCCTCTTTCAATCAGTTTCCATGCTGGAACTGCCTGCCGGGGGCCGGGACCGAGGCCTTACCTAGACAAGCGATACGGTTTCCATGCAACAAGCCGACTTGGGGGGAAACCGCGCGAACCACAGGATTACCAACTATTGCTACAAAAGATCGCAGATTTGCCTTTGACGAGAGAAAGCCACTCCCCTGCATATTAAGAGGACCAGGGAGTTTCCGGACGGGCACTATTTAGTTCTGTAAGGAGATAGCGGAAGAT
>JBJKPM010000026.1:0-69091 GCA_046706325.1 Desulfocapsaceae bacterium
CCATGCGATAGATCCGCAGAAGCCCCGCCAGGACCTTGCCCCGATCCTCGCTGTCACCCGTGAGATGATAGGTCAGGTTCAGGCTGGTCGCCGGATCCAGATCAAAGGCTGAGGTATATGTCTCCTGCTGTTCAAGAGATGGAGTTTGTTCTGTATAGGATATAAAATTCTTGAGTATTTTTTGGTGGTTCGCTTCTTCGATTGTGCCTAGAAATTCGAAGAGTTCCGAAAGTTCCGCCCTCCATGAAGCACTCGGGTACTCGAGCAGGAAGGCCAGAATTTTACAGAGTTTCCGTTCGTTTTCGGTCATGGCATTCACTTCGGCCACCTCACCGGTAATCGGGGAAACCCGCGCAACCCTGAAGGGTATGCAGCGGACTCTTGTCCGGATGTAAGGCCGTCGGCACGACAAAGCGGTCCTCGAGCCTGGCGATGGCCAGCAGATTGTACATCTTCAGGATACTCTCCGAATCCAGACCGACCGAGGCCGGGATGGTCTCGTCGGGCTTCTTTTCCACCCGCATCGTGCGCATATAGGCACGAATTGCGGCCAGGCGTTTCAAGGCATTGCGAACCGGTTCCTCGTCTCCTGCCGTGAGCAGGTTGGCCAGGTACCGGACCGGGATTCTCAGGTTGTCGACGGCGGTCATGATGTCCCGGTCTGCGACAAGGGCCTCGACCGGGCTGAGCGGCGGAATATACCAGACCATGGGCAGGGTCCGGAACTCCGGGTGCAGGGGCAGCGCCAGCCGCCAGGTCTTGGCCAGCGGATAGATCGGCGATCGTCTGGCGGCAGCCAGCACATGATCGGGCAGGCCCTGGCTTTTTGCTACAGCAATGACTTCCGGATCTGCCGGATCGAGGAACAGGTCCAGATGCGCCGGATAGACATCCCGATCGGTCCCTGCTGATGCGGCCTCATGGATACGGTCGCTGTCATAGAGTACCACCCCAACATAGCGGATGCGTCCCACACAGCTGTGGGCGCAGAGGGTAGGAAGCCCCGCCTCGATTCGCGGGTAACAGAAGATACATTTCTCCGATCGGCCGGTCTGCCAATTGAAATAGACCTTCTTATACGGGCAGCCCGACACACAATAGCGCCATCCGCGGCACCGCTCCTGATCCACCAGGACGATCCCGTCTTCGTCCCGCTTGTACATGGCGCCTGACGGGCAGGAGGCGACACAGCCCGGATTCAGGCAATGCTCGCACAGCCGGGGCAGGTAGAACATGAAGACCTGCTTGAAGGAGAGATAAACGGCATGGTCGAGACCGCTGAAATTGATATCCTTTTTGCCGGTCTCGCAGACTCCGGCCAGGTCGTCCTCCCAGTTCGGCCCCCATTTGATCCGCATATCCTCTCCGGTCAGCTGCGATCTGGGACGAGCAACGGGTTGGTATTTTTTCTCGGGACTTGTAATCAGGTTTTGATAGTCATAATCCCATGGCTCGTAATAGTCATCGATGACCGGAAGATCGGGATTGTGGAAGATATGCGACACCTTATGGAGACGACCGCCGGCCCTGAGGTGAAGGTCTCCTCCGTCCAAGCTCCAGCCGCCCTTGCGCAGCACCTGGTTCTCCCACTGCCTGGGATACCCGATCCCCGGTTTAGTCTCGACGTTGTTGAACCACATGTACTCGGCACCCTTGCGGTTGGTCCAGACATTCTTGCAGGGAATGCTGCAGGTATGGCAGCCGATGCACTTGTCGAGGTTCAAGACCATGGACAACTGGGCTTTAATCTTCATACCAATCCACCTCCCCGGCCTTGCGTATTACGATGATCTCGTCGCGCTGAGAGCCGACCGGACCGTAATAGTTGAAACCGTAGCTGAGTTGGGCGTAGCCGCCGATCATATGGGTCGGTTTGACCGAAATACGGCTGACGCTGTTATGGGTGCCGCCCCGCTTGCCGGACATCGGTGCTCCCGGTGTGTTGATCAGCCGTTCCTGGGCATGATACATGAAGGCCTTGCCCGGCGGGATGCGATGGCTGACCACGGCCTTGGCCATGACGACGCCGTTTTCATTGAAACACTCCAGCCAGTCATTGTCCTTGAGATCAAGGCTGCGGGCATCCTCCTCGCTTATCCAGATGGCCTCGCCGCCCCGAAACAGGGTGAGCATGATCAGGGTCTCGGAATAGGTGCTGTGTATCGACCATTTGGAATGGGGAGTCAGATAGTTGAGCGCCAGGGTCTTCCTACCATTCGGAGCCACTTCCGGCTGTATTTTGGCAAGGGATTTCCCTACGTCGTACGGTTTGTTATCCTGCGGCATATTGATTGGCGGCCGATACAGCGGCAGACCTTCGCCGAAATCGAGCATCCAGGGATGATCGAGGTAGAACTGGGCCCTGCCGGTGAGTGTTCGAAACGGCACCTTCTCTTCGATGTTGATGACAAAGGGAGAATAGCGCCTTGATTCCGACTCGATGCCGCTCCAGATCGGCGAGGTGATGATCTTTCGCGGCTGGGCGGTGATATCGGTAAAGGAGATCTTCTCTCCCTGCCGGCCCCGGCTCAGATGCGTAAGGCTGAGGCCGGTCTTTTTTTCCAGTCCGACCCAGGACTTGACGGCCGTCTCCCCGTTGGTCTCGGGTGCCAGCTTCAGGATAGCCTCGGCCGCCTGTTTGCCGGTGGCAAGTACCGGCATGCCCTGGCTGATACCGGGGGCGGCAACCGTGCCCAGATCGGCGGCAAGCTCCGCATACTCCTCCTTGCCCAGCCAGGAGACACCCTTTGATCCCACACCCGCTTTATGGACCAGAGGTCCCAGTGCCGTCATCATCTTATAGGCATTGGGGAAATCCCTGTCGATAACCGTTAGCTGCGGCATCGTCCGGCCGGGGATCGCCTCGGCCTCCCCCTTGCGCCAGTCGGCGACCTGATGCTGGGAGATCTCTTGCGGGCTGTCATGCATGAGCGGCGTGGCAACCAGATCCTTCATCACACCGAGATGAACAGCAGCCAGCTCGGAAAATTTTTCGGCGATGACGGCAAACTGATCCCAGCTGGTCTTGGCCTCCCAGGGTGGATCCACCGCCGGGTTGAAGGGGTGGATGAACGGATGCATGTCGGTGGTGCTGAGGTCATGCATCTCATACCAGCCGGCCGCCGGCAGCACGATGTCCGAGTACAGGGCACTGGTGGACATGCGCAGTTCCAGGGTGACCAGCAGATCGAGCTTTCCCTCGGGTGCCGGATCACGCCACTCTATCTCCTCGGGCCGGAGCTTACTTTCGGCGTTCTGCACCGCATTTTCCGTGCCCAGCAGATGCTTGAGAAAATATTCATGCCCCTTGCTGCTTGCCCCCAGGAGGTTGGCCCGCCAGAGAAAGAGCATCCGCGGAAAGTTTTCCGGATTATCCGGATCTTCAACGGCAAAGCGCAGGGAACCGGTTTTCAACTGCTCGACGGCATGGGCGACAATATCGCTGTTTGACGTCGCGCCTTTCTCCGTGGCCTCGCGGCAGATATCCAGCGGATTGCGATTGAACTGCGGATAGGACGGCAACCAGCCCAGCCGGACGGCTACAGCGTTGTAGTCCGCCATATGCCGTGGCCTGTCTGAGCCGGCCAGAGGCCAGAGAAGAGAATCGGAACTGCTGTCGTCATAGCGCCATTGATCTGTGGCGAAGTAATAGAACGAGGTACCGTTTTGCTGCCGGGGTGGGCGTATCCAGTCAAGTCCGAAGGCCAATTGGGCCCAGGCCGCCTGCGGCCTCACCTTTTCCTGCCCAACATAGTGAGCCCAACCCCCGCCGTTGACCCCCTGGCAGCCGCAGAGGGTGGTCAGGTTGATGATGGCCCGGTAGATCATGTCGCTGTGATACCAGTGGTTGGTTCCCGCCCCGAGAAAGATCATGGACTTGCCGCGGGTCTTGTCGGCATTCTCGGCAAAGTCCCGCGCCACCCGGATCGCATCCTGCCTGGGTACACCGGTGATGGCTTCCTGCCAGGCGGGCGTAAACGGTTTGGGATCATCGTAATCGACAGGATAGTGTATAGAAGGATCCTGATTCCGGCAATCGTCTTCAGTTCTGGCAACCCCCAGGTGCGCACACATCAGATCGAAGACCGTGGTGACAAGCATCCTGCCGTCAGGGGTCGCAATCACTTTCACCGGAACCCTGCCGTTTTTGCTCCCCGGCCCGTGATCGTCGAAAAACGGCAGGCAGACCGTTTGCCACTCATCGGCGTCACCGGCGTAGCTGAGCTGCGGGTCCACAGGAGAATCCTTTTCTGCGTCCAGAAGATGCAGATTCCATTTGCCACCCGCCTCATCCCAGCGAAAGCCGATGCTGCCGTTGGGGACGGCCCAGGTGCTGCTCGCGTGATCGAAGATGACGGTCTTCCATCTGGAATTGGACATCTCGGTTCCCAGATCCGCTGCGGTCAGAAAGCGCCCGGACACCAGGGCATCCTCTTTTTGCTCGAGGACGACGGCAAAGGGCAGGTCGGTGAACTGTTTGGTATACTCGGTAAAATAAGCCGTGGGATGATCGAGAAAGAACTCCTTGACGATCACATGGGTCATGGCCATGGCCAGAGCCGCGTCGGTCCCGGCACGGGCCGGCAGCCAGGTGTCGGCGAATTTGACATATTCGGCATAATCGGGGGCAACGGCCGCCACCCGGGCACCGCGGTACCTGGCCTCGGTGAAGAAGTGGGCGTCAGGGGTCCGGGTCATCGGCAGATTGGTCCCCCAGACGATCATATAGGTCGACTCAAACCAGTCGGCGCTTTCGGGGACATCAGTCTGCTCGCCCCAGATCTGCGGGGATGCCGGCGGCAGGTCGCAATACCAGTCATAGAAGCTGATCAGGGAGCCGCCGATCAGGGACAGGAAACGTGCCCCGGAGGCATAGGCGACCATGGACATGGCAGGTATCGGCGTGAAACCGAAGATCCGGTCCGGCCCGTACCGTTGAATGGTATGCACAAGAGAGGCGGCAATGATTGTCGCCGCCTCATCCCAGGACAGGCGGACCAGGCCCCCTTTACCTCTTTTCTTTTGGAATTTCTTACATTTTTCAGGATTACCGATAATATTCTTCCAGGCCTTGACCGGATCCCCATAATCGGCCAGGGCCTCACGCCAAAGTTTTAGGAGAGAGGAACGGATGAGCGGATATTTCAGACGTACCGGACTATAGGTATACCAGGAAAAGGTTGCACCCCGGGGACAGCCGCGGGGCTCGTGATTCGGAAATCCCTCGCCGCAGTTCGGATAATCCGTCCGCTGGGTCTCCCAGACGATGATCCCGTCCTTGACATAGACGTCCCACGAGCAGGAACCGGTGCAGTTGACTCCATGGGTGGACCGCACCTTTTTATCATATTGCCAGCGATCACGGTAAAAATGTTCCCATTCGCGCTGACCGCAGCGGTTTTCCGCCCAGCCGCCCGCAAATCGCTCTTCGCTACAGCCGTCCTCGGTGGTACGGGGGTGAAAAAAACGGAGCCGTCGCATGAAGTCTTGGCCGGACATCGTTCCCTCCCAAAAGATAAGCAAAACGTTGCGGCACGGGACCGAAAGGTCACTGTCTCCAGTTCCAACATCGGGTCCGTGCCAAGTTTCGCGATTGATGATCGTTTGTCAGACTGCCTGCTTCAAGAGAAGATCAGTTGCCGGCCATCATGGCAGCCACATCTTCTTCCGGTGTGCTGATCGGTTTGATATCGAATTTTTCAACCAGAATCTTCGCGACATTGGGCGACAGAAAACCGGGAAGGGTCGGCCCCAGCCGAATCCCTTTCACCCCCAGGGCCAGCAGGGACAACAGAACCAGAACCGCCTTCTGCTCGTACCAGGCGATATCGAAGGATATCGGCAGATCATTGATGTCTTTGAGTCCAAAGACTTTTTGCAGTTCCAGCGCAATAACGGCAAGGGAATAGGAGTCATTGCACTGGCCGGCATCGAGTATCCGGGGAATACCGCCAATATCGCCGAGCTTCAATTTAAGGTACTTATACTTCGCGCAGCCGGCCGTGAGAATAACTGTGTCTTTCGGCAACAATTCAGCGACCTTTGTGTAGTAATCACGAGTCTTATGGCGGCCGTCGCATCCAGCCATGACCACAAAACGCTTGATTGCTCCTGATTTTATTGCCTCGACAACCGTATCCTTCAACTCCATCACCTGGTTATGGGCAAATCCGCCGACGATGGATCCCTGATCTATCGGTTCGGGCGGTGGACAGGTTTTGGCCAGTTCTATTATCTGTGAGAAATCTTTCGGCTTGCCGTCGCTGCGGTCGGGAATATGAATACACCCCTCAAAACCAACTGCTCCGGTGGTGAAGATCTTGTCCATATGTTCTTTTTTAGGAGGGACTATGCAGTTGGAGGTAAAAAGAATCGGGCCATGGAAGGATTCAATCTCGGTTTTCTGCATCCACCAGGCATTGCCGTAATTGCCGGCCAGATGATCGTAGTGTTTCAACTTGGGATAGTAATTGGCAGGCAGCATCTCGCTGTGGGTGTAGACATCAATCCCTTTGCCTTTCGTCTGTTCCAGAAGTTCATGTAAATCCACCAGGTCATGACCGGTGACCAGAATGCCCGGATTTTTGCGAACTCCGAGATCAACGGTAGTCATCTGGGGAGGTCCGTAACCATCGGCATTGGCCTTATCGAGAAGAGCCATGGTCTCGACGCCCATTTCCCCGGTCTTGATGATCAGTGCCAGAAGATCGTCCTTGGTCCGCGCAGGGTCAACCACAGCCACCAGTCCCTCCATCAGGAATTCAAAAATCGCCTGGCTATGTCTTTTCAACTGATAGGCATGTTCGGCATAGGCGGAGATCCCTTTCAGACCATATTGGATAGTGGCTTTGAGGGAACGCACGTCTTCATCCGTGATCTCGAGCCAGCCTCCGGCACCGCTTGCGGCCTTGGCAAGGATGTCATCGTCATTTTTATAGGTCCAGGTTGCACATTCGAGAACGCTATCACTACAGGCCTTGCCATTTTTCTTCGTGTACGCCTCCACTACTCTTTGTTTCAGCCGTTCACGCAAGGCGACACCCTGTTTAATGAAATTGATGAAATCACTTGTGCTGAAATTGGCATTGGTGATGGTGGAAAAAAGTCCTTTATCGATGAAGAAGCCGATCTCTTCATCATAGATGCCAAGGTCTTTTCCCTTTACTCCCCAAAGGGAAATACCTTTGAGCACCCATATGAAAAGATCCTGCAGGTTGGCCACTTCTTCTTTTTTACCGCATACTCCCTGGACGGTACAGCCGGTGTTTTTTGCAGTTTCCTGGCATTGATGGCAGAACATTGGCATGTCTACTCTCCTTCTGTCTGAATAATGAAGTTGGTTGGAAAGAGCTGGAGGGCTTAAGCAAAGACGCTACCCAATTCTATCCATCTGAATTCAGTATTACAAGGAATCGATAAGGATTTTCCCCATCGGAAGAGATGAAACATGATTTTGTCACGTTCTCGGTACAGATACCGGGACGTGCTCGCGGCACGGATCCGTGCGAATATGCCCCTTGCTGTTTTTGAGGACTCTGCCAAGACATGGCCATTCGGGGGAATTGGGTGGTCACAGTCTCACAAATATAAGAAATATGAGGAGAAAAATGGCAGCCAACACCTTATTTCGATCATTTGATCACAAGAGTTCTTGACATCCCGGCCGATAAAATATACATTATGATCAAATGACCATAATGGAGACTCGATGCCGAGACCAAAACTGCCAAGGATTATTCATTCCCCACCCTCTTTTGCCGAATTCAACCCGGGTGGTGCCGGACATACGGAAGAGGTCGTTCTTTCCTTGGAAGAGCTTGAGGCTATCAGGCTTATAGATTTCGAAGGCCTGGATCAGAGCGAGGCGGCTGCCCATATGGGGATATCACGACAAACTTTTGGGCGCGTCTTGAAGTCGGCACGATTCACCGTCTCCAAGGCCTTGGTCGAGGGATTTCAGTTAAAAGTAACAGGGGGATGTTACCGGGTCCGGGGACATGGACATGCGAATGGACAACGTTACGGGCCCGGAAGACAAAGACTCCGGCGTTGCGGAATCAACGCTGCGGAACCAAGTAGAGAAGAATCGGGAGGTACTGCCATGGTTGAAAAGTGCAAATCATCTCAGGAACAGGATGCTCTCTATTCCGGTGAAAGACCTGAAACCGTTCGGGGTCAAGGACGGGGACAGGGCAGAGGATCGGGAACAGGTTGCGGCAAGGGTGGTGGCCGGGGTCGGGGCCGCAGGAGTGGTGGTGGCAAGGGTGACGGCAGTTGTGGACGATCCTGATTAACAGCTGCATCCAGAGGTGGGCCGTAACAAGCGAAAGAGCAACGATTTCTTTCAGGCCTATGCAATAAAAAACCACAGAGAGGGAGTGTCATGCCGGGATTTAATCAACGAGGACCGATGAATGAAGGGCCCATGACGGGAAGAGGGATGGGACGTTGCGCTGCTCCGATTCGGGAGGCCAGCGGAACTTCGGATACAGCGTGGGATGCACCGGGTTACGGCCGTAGTCGTGGCCTTGCAGGAGGAAGAGGGAGATGCCTGCGCACATACAGGAGCATGGCCATGGCCGGAAATACTCAGGCTTCCCGCCTTCCACAACCAGCCACAGAAGAGGCCTTGGCTCAAAAGGTTCTTCAGCTTGAAATGGAGCTCGAAGCCATTAAGAATAAACTCAGGTAAATGAGGAGGCAGCAGGAAGAGCAGCCGTCTATCGCCTGCCATTTCTGCTGCCGGCAAGAGAACAAACACAACATGTGATGCGATACTCTCTTGTGCAGGTTGGCCCCCGTCGCTCACCCTGAGGTCATCGAAGGGACTCATCCCACTCTGCCGGAAAATATCTTTGCCTGAAGAGATAGGAGGAAGTAATGCCATTATTTGAATATCAATGCCAGGATTGCGGCAGGATCGTTGAGATCCTTGTCTCGAACATGAAGGACGAACCTGTCTGCAGTGCATGTGGCAGCCGGCGGATGAAAAAACTGTTGTCGGCCCATTCTTCCTTATCCGGGCCGCATAAAAACAACAGGCCGGGGCTCGATGATACGGCCTGCTGCGGCTCCAGGCCTGACCAGGCGACCGGCTGTGCGGGCCCGGGGAGTTGCTGCGGCAAGAATAGCAACTAAGTATATAATTTTATAAATGTTTATCTGGATATCAGGAGGGTTCTCCGGCCTCGGTAACCAAAAAAAAGGATATGGAAGATGACTCAAGAGGGCATTACCTTCAAGCCCATCGGTGTGATTCACAGTGAACACATGGTGGCCCGACAGACACCCATCCAGCCGGCCTATGCCAAGGGTTGCAAGGGACGGGTGGAGATATTCCCTCAGTTTGTGAAAGGATTACAGGACCTCGAGGGCTTTTCTCATATTTACTTGATCTTTTATTTTCATCAGGCCGGACCGATGCAGCTGATCGTCAAGCCGTTTCTTCAGGATGTTGAACGGGGCGTCTTTTCGACCCGAGCGCCGTCACGCCCCAATGCTATCGGCCTGAGCATCGTGGAACTCATCGAACGAGAAGGCAATGTGCTCTATCTCGATTGTGTGGACGTCCTGGACGGCACACCGCTGTTGGACATCAAGCCCTACACAGCCAGATTCGACCGGGTGAAACCCTCGCGCAACGGTTGGCAGGATGAGGTCGACGAGGAAACGGCGCAAGATCTTGGCCGCAGGGAGTATAAGGGCAATGGGAACAACAACGATAACCATTCTGGTGGATAATCGTGCCGGAGGGGGGCTGATTGCCGAGCATGGCTTTTCTTTGTGGATTGAAACCGCAGACAGGCATATTTTATTTGATACGGGGCAAGGGGATGCTCTTGAAAAGAATGCTCATGCCCTGGGGATCGATTTAGCAGCAGCTGATATTCTTGTTCTCAGTCATGGTCACTACGATCACACCGGCGGGGTTTGCCAGGGCCTCCATCGGGCAGGCAAGGCCGAGTTGTATTGTCATCCGGGGGCCGTGCATCCTCGGTACAGCGTCCGGAACGGCATGCCCAAGTCCTTAAAGATGCAGCACCAGGCCATGCTTGCCATCGACAGATTACCCTGGGGACGGGTGCACTGGGTTCAGCACCCTCTTTTTTTAACCGATACCCTTGGATTGACCGGGCCAATCTCGCGTGCGACGGAATTTGAGGATGCGGGAGGGCCGTTCTTCCTCGATGCCAAGGGTCAGCGACCGGACCCCATGGATGATGAAATGGCCCTGTGGATCAAAACCGACCAAGGGTTGATTGTCTGCGTCGGTTGTGCGCATGCCGGTTTGATAAACACCTTGAATCATGTACAGCGCCTCAATTACGGTCTGCGGATACGGGCCGTGATCGGCGGTTTTCATCTTCTGCATGCCGACATGCCCCGCATTGCACAGACGATAGCCGCATTGCAGGAGCTGGCTCCCGATCAGATACTGCCCTGCCATTGCACAGGGAAACAGGCCGTAGCCGAACTCAGCAGAGCTTTTACTGAAGCCTGTTGTCCCGGGGAGGCCGGCATGGTATGTGTTTTCTGATCTTGATTGTTGTCCACCGCTGATGAGCCAGCGGATACATCGGATCATCCGCAAACATGCAGGCATCCACGATCCGTACCAATCAGTGAAGGATCGTTTCAACCGATATGCCCTGTCATTGTACCCGGAATTACGGACGCTGGTGGAGGCATCCGGACGCCCCTTCGAAACAGCCGTCCGCCTGGCCATTGCCGGCAATATCATTGATTTCGGTGTCAATACCGCTCTCGACCCGAAGGGTGTCGACACGACAATCGCAGCATCGCTGTCCGAACCGTTGCAGGGTGATGTGAAGCCTCTGGAAGATGCGGTGCAGTCGGCAGAAAAAATTCTCTATCTTGGAGATAATACGGGAGAAATAGTCTTCGACAGGCTGCTTATCGACAGACTGCCGATCGACAGGGTTACCTTTGCCGTCAGAGGCAGGCCGATCATCAATGATGCCACCATGGAGGATGCGGTGATGACCGGCATGACGGATCTGGTTCCTGTCATCGATAACGGTTCGGATGCGCCGGGTACGATTCTGGATCAATGCGGCAGCACTTTCAGAGAGGTCTTCGAGACCTCCGATCTTGTCATTGCCAAAGGACAGGGAAACTACGAAACCCTTTCCGACAGCCGGCAACGGATCTTCTTTTTGCTCAAGGCAAAATGCCCGGTCATAGCCGAACATATCGGATGCCGCATCGGGGCGTCGCTGGTTATCCAACCGCATTGTCAATGTATCTTGCCATTAAAAATGGCCTCGTCGTCCAAGTGACGTTTGAGGTGGCGGGCTGTCTTACTGCCAGCGCCTGCTGCAACGGCCTGACTGTCCTCGTTGAAGGTAAGACCGTGGCGCAATCCTGGGATATAACTCCTCATGTTATCAGCTTTCTTGAAACCCTGCCCAAAGACCATCACCACTGTGCTGAGCTGGCTGTAGCCACCTTTTATCTGGTCTTGGCCGACTCCAACGAGGGAAGTGCCAAAAAGGAGGGGGGAACAAAATTCAGGTCAGCTCTCCATCCGCCAGGTTAGACGGGATTTCTCCATCGCCCTTTCTTTGACCCGCATCAGATACAGTGCCAGAGGACGGTAGAGCAGATGCGCCCATTTGGCAAACGGAACCTCCAGCACCAGCATGGGTATCGCGATCATCATATGGATGACATAGATCGTATAGGTTGATAGCGGCATTTCCAGTATGCGTGTGAAGTGAATTAGAATTCCGGTGAAGGTGGTCAGCCAGAGGAGGATCAAAAAGGCCCAGTCGGAGGAATGGGAATATTTATAGACGGTTTTCGTCTTTTTCAACCGTCCCCACAGGGCATGGGTCGTCCCGTAGAGAATGGCAAAGGTGCCGTAATAGCCCAACAGCCGCACCGGGTTCCAGAGGGGCAGTATCTCATCGCGCTGAAACCGGCGCAGAAAGACCACCACCAGGATGAAGATGGTGGAATAACCGGTCATGATCGAAAGGTGGGCAAGCCATTGCACCCGTTGTTCTTTGCTGCCGCAACCCTTGAATTTTTTCTGGGTCAGAAAATGGACGAAAAGGACTTTTAGCTCGGTGAGATAGAGACTTATTGGTATACCGTTCCATCTTTTTCCCTCTCGTGCTGCGTCCCCTTGATATTGGTCGGGGTCTCCCAGGATCGCCCTGGCCATGAAACGTGCATTGGCCAGCAAGAAAAAGGAGAGGACTGCCAGCATAATGAGATCGAGGAGTTCAATGACATGACTGGAGGCGAATTGATTGAGTGCCACCCGGTCGGTTACCATCGGCCCGTGAAAGACAGTGAAGCCGAGTCCCACCAGGGCGGCTAGTACTGAGATGGCGAATATCTCAAAGTTCCTTGAGGTGTAAAAAAGCCTCGAGATGCCGAATCGGTCATAGCGCGCCGTCAGATAGCGTCTGAGGCCCATCATCACCTCACCGGGATTGGCGTCGCGCGGGCAGGTCTCCGAGCATTCGCCGCAGGAATAGCAGAGCCAGGGTTCCGGACTGTGCAGAAGTTTGTCGGCTGCTCCTATCTGCAGGTAGCGGATGACCTTACGCGGAAAGGGGGTGTTTTCGCTTGACAGTGCGCAGACCGCCGTACAGTTGCCGCAGTTAAAGCAGGTTGCGGCATCTCCGACGCCGTATTTTTTCAACTGTACCAGGAGACCGGGATCAATTGATGTAGCCATGGTATTCTCCGAGAGTGTGGGCGCACCATTTCTGTCCGTCTCCTTCAGGGAGTCCTGACCTGCCGGAGACCGGCTTTATCCGGTTGCGTCGAAAGTAATTTTCTTTTTCGGCCTTGTAAAAAGCCACTCCGCCGACGATCCGGCACTGTAACTTGGTGGAGTATCGTATCATCCCGGCAGTGATCAGGTTTTTTCGAGCCTGTCTTATTTGACCAGGTGGTAGGTGAAGTAGTCACCGGCCTTTGCCCCTTCTCCGATGATGCCGTACTTTTTCAGGGTTGAGACATAGATGAGGACGGTTTCGCTGCCCATGGTCAGGGCCTGAGCAAGATCCGGGACGGTTTTGCCACCTTCGGACAATGCCTCCCGGATCGATTTGATTATCTTGTTTTGGTCCTTGATATTCTCCCGAACGCGATCGATACGTTCTTTCCGTTCCTGCCGCAGGTTTTTCAGGTCCATTGACGCCAGGTATTCTCTTTTTTGATCGTTCATTCTTTCTCTCATTATCTAGAATGTAACAATGGCATCGACCATATCCTCGTATTGTCTGAGTGTCCAGCCCTGCACATCGATGGCGTTCTCCGGGCAGACGGCAACGCACATGCCGCAACCGGTACACCGGGCCGGGTTGACCTCTGCCTTGCCGTCTTCTCCCCTACCGATGGCCTTTTCCGGACATTCGGTGATGCAGTCGCCTGTTCCGCGACATTTTCCCGCATCGGCTTTTGCCACAAAAGGATCAAGCTCCACATATCCCTTGCCCAGGATGGCTGCCGCTTTGGCCGCCGCGGCCTGGGCTGCATTGCAGGCCTCGTTGATGTCCATCGGGGCCTGGCATGTCCCGGCCAGCAGGATGCCGCCGTGGGCCATCTCCACCGGCCGTAGCTTGGGGTGGACCTCCTGGAGAAATTTATCCGCACCCACCGGAAGCTTTATCATCTCCACAAGCTTGTCGATGTTGGCTGCCTGCATGCCGGTGGCCAGAACCACCAGATCCACTCCTGCCTCGATCTCCTCATTGAAGGTCAACGTATCCCTGACGGTCACTTGGAGAGGAAATGTGCCGGATGTCCTGGTAATGACCGGAGAATTATCCGGATCATAACGGAAGAAAAGGACATTATGGGACCCCGCCCGGGCATAATACTCCTCATGATTGTGCCCATAGGTCCGGATATCCCGGTAAAAATCCAATACCTGGGTGTCGGGATAGCGCTCGCGTATTTCAAGTGCGGCCTGCAGGGTTGCCGTACAACAGGTCCGCGAACAGTATTCATGCAAATAATCATGTTCATCGGCCTCGTGGATACCGGGAATCTGACGGCTGCCCACGCAATGGATCATGGCGACGCGCCTGACTGGCCGTCCACCCACGGTCAGGGTTTTGGAACCGGTTTGATTCTCGGCCAGTATCTCTATCAGCTGCCGCAGGGTGATGACCTCTTCGTTGTCTCCATAGCCGAATTCCCCCTGCCGGGGTTGATAAAGGTCAAATCCGGTGGCAAAGAGCAGGACACCGGTGGTAAGGGACACCTCTTCGTCAGCGTCGGGAAATCCGCCGGGATAGAAACCGGCAAAGGGATGGTAGCTGCCGGGCGCTGCGCTCTGTATCCCTGCGAGAGGCTTCTTTTTTTCTTTGTCCTTGGGTACCCGGCGGCTGATTGTGATCTTGAAATTGCCTATGTATCCTTCAAAACCGGTAAGTTCGGCGCAGGAATAAACGGTGATATTCCGATCTTTCAGGGCTGCAGAGGCAAGGAGGCCTACGAGGTCGCTCGCCGCATCTCCTGTCGGGAAAACCTTGTCCAGCCGGCTGGCATTGCCGCCGAGAAAGGGGGATTTTTCAATCAGGGCCACCTTGATTCCATTTTTAGCCAGATCGACAGCGGCACGCAGGCCGGCGATGCCGCCGCCTATTACGGTCGCATGATGCGCGGCGTCCACCCTGATCGGCTCAAGGGGGACAAGATTTCTGGCCTTGGCGATGGCTGCGGCAACAAGGGTGATTGCCTTCGAGGTGGCGGGATCCCCATGATGAACCCAGGAATCCTGTTCCCTGATATTGGCATGCTCATAGAGGAAGGGGTTCATTTCGGCCCGGGTAATGGCGCCGCGAAAGGTCAACTCATGCAGGCTCGGGGCACAGGAGGCGACAACCACCCTGTTGATGCCTCTCTTTGTGATATCTTCCTGGATCAATTCCTGTCCTGGATCTGAACACATGAACATGCTGGTCTGCGAGACCTCGACACCCTGTATATTCCGGACAGCTGCAGCTACTTTTTCCACATCGACATGATCGGAAATATTCCCGCCGCAGTGGCAGATATAAACGCCTATTTTGGGTTCTTCCGGCTGTGTGTTTTTTGGTACGGACATAGGCAACTCCATTTCCTGTTGGAAAATGCGCTGTTTCAGGCAGCTGCGCATCGGATTGAACTCTTCTCCGGGGATTTTCTTATTCGGCGAGATTCTTCAGATAGTTTGCGGCCTCCATGGCAGCGGCGCCTGCCTCGCAGATGGTGTCGACAATATCCTTGGGACCGGCGGCCATCCCGGCGGTATACATGCCCGCCAGGCTGGTCACCGTAGGGGCTATCTTGGGCATGACAGATTGAATGAAACCGTCCTGGCCGCAGCTGACCGCACATATCCCGGCAGGATTCCATTGCGGCACAATTCCCTGGGAGAGGATCACCAGGTCGTGCCCCCGTTCCATGACTCCGCCGTCTCCTTCCTGATTCTCGTAACGGACCCTGGCAATCTGGCCGTCCCCCTGTGTTATCATCGCCACCTTGGCCTTGACGAACTCGATCCCCATGGCCTTGGCGTTCTGATAGAACTGCTCGTACCCCTTGCCGAAGGCGCGGATATCCATATAGTAGATGGTGATGTCGGCAAGCGGCAGGGCTCCGGAGAGCAGCATGGCCTGTTTGATGGCATACATGCAGCAGACCCGTGAACAATACGGGATGCCGAGACTCTTATCCCTCGAACCGGCACACTGGACATAGGCGATGGATTCCGGTTCCTTACCGTCCGATGGCCGCAGGACCCGGTTGTAGGGACCATGAGGAGCCAGCAGCCGTTCCATCTGCATGGAGCTGACGACATTGAGCAGCCTGCCGAGGCCATACTGTGGTTTCCTGTCCATGGAAGTGAGCTCAAAGCCTGTGGCAAGCACCGCCGTCCTTGCGGTTATGGTGAAGTCTTCCGGCTGCATAGCATAGTTTATCGCGTTGGTCGGACAGACCGTGGCACATCTGCCGCAAAGCGAGCAATTCTCAACATCCATCAACGCAATCTGGGGGATGGCATTGGAAAAGGGGATGTAGACTGCCTTGCGCATGTTGAAACCGCCCTGTTCGTCATCGGGTACGTACACGGGACAGCCGTATTCACATTTTCGACAACCGATACACATGTCCGGATCGACGTAGCGAGCCTTTTGCGTCAGGCAGGCAAGTATGCGGTCCGGGGCTTCGCGGATAAGTGAATTCAAGGTACAATAGGTAAAGAGAGCGATCTTGGGATGGTGTGCCGCTGCAGACATCTTTGGGGTCGTGATGCAACTGGCACAGTCAAGGGTCGGAAAGACCTTTGACAGCCTGATCATCTTGCCGCCGATTGTGGCATCCTTTTCGATGACGGCAACCGTGTAGCCCTGATCGCCAAGATCGAGTGCGGATTGCAGCCCTGCTATTCCACCGCCGACAATAATCGCATCAAACTCCAGACTCCGATTCGCTTTCATGAAGGTCTCCTGTACACCATCCTGTTCGTCATCTCTTCGTTGAATCGCCTGCAGGTATTTCCTGCAGGACAGGCGGCCCGAGTTCCTGGATGAGCCTGTACATTTCGTTTACTTCCTTTAAAAACGGCCTGTTGCAAACAGTACAGATAGCAGTCAGCCGCAATCTTCGCAGATCCAGGTCGTAGCGTTTCATCATTTGAAATACCTTGTCGATGCGTTTGGCAAAGGCATGATAGGCTCCTTCATAGGGACATTCCTCGCCGCAGGACATGACTATAATCCCGCCGATGCCCTTGCGAAAACAGTCGATGTAGAAGTGTTCGGGGAAAAGAACCGGTGCCCTGACCCGTATAATAAATGTATTCGCCGGATAGGTGGAATGGGCCTGCCCCACAGAATTCGCGCCCGGATAGGCGCAGGACTCGGTTGCCAGAATCAGAATTTTCCCCTCGTTTGCAGCATGTGTCATCTAAGCTCTACCTGGTAAATGGTTATTCGCGGCTATCCGAACCTGACGGAAAGGCTCTCCGGGATTTTTTTCTGTTAGGGTATTCAGCGGCGGATGTTTTCCAGATCCATATTTTTTGTCTGCTTTATACAGAGTCTTCCTGCCGACAGTTCAGCGTCGTACCTTTCGGATTATCGTTTTATCCCTGCAGTATTCGGGACTTTTCGCGAAGTCATCATTTTTTGCGGGTAATATAGTGCTTGTCATACCCATCAGCTTCCTTGTAGCCCATGTATTCATGACCGACCTTGGTAGCCCAGGCCTTGAGGTCGACCCTGGTTCCCTGGTCATTGGAGTAGATTTCCAGGACTTCTCCGACCTTGACCTTGCCGATACCTTTTTTCGCCTCGAGCAAAGGGCCTGGACAGGCGGAACCGCGGGAATCGATGGTGGTGGATGCAAAAACAGTGCTGAGATCAGACATGACGTCCTCCTTTTTGTATATCGGTTTGTATGTGAGCTGCAAGGGATACAGGCCTTACCAACTGATGACCTTGTCTGCTTCCAAAAACGTATCGTTGACGACGGTGCCGGTTGTCGGCTCAACGCCTTCGATCAAGATCGAGGGGTCCACCTGCCGGGATTTTATGCAGGGGGCACAGATCATAACCTTGCCGCCGTTATCGAGAAAATCACGCATGAGTTTGGCCATGGGAAGACGATCGATTGAATGGACTGTTTCGCCGTATCCCTTGTAAGCCAGACGGGTTGCCTCGCCGAAAAGGAGGATGGTGACATCAGACTCCATCGTGACTCCGATATTAGCCAGGGCCAGCGCTGTGAGAACTTTTTCCGCTCTTTCTCCGCCGTCATTCAGGACATAGACAAGTTTCTGCCTTTCTTCAGACATTATTTTCTCCTTCTAAATTGATTTGTTGTTGGCCGTGGAGTGCCTCATTAAAACGAATCATTCCGTTTTCTACCTTAACTACAACAGCTTCCGCCGTATGGGGGCACGCTGGGCTCCCTCAGATGCGGATGTGTCCTTTTATGTATGACAACTTGTACATGTTCGGTTTTAATATCGGATTTTTTTGTAACAATCCGATATTTTTCAGGGGAGAGAATCCTATACAAATCTTCGGTATCACTGTTGTTTTCGACAGCAAGTTCCAATGATTCTCCGCAAGCTATTTCCCGCAGAATATGCAATACTTCAAGTAGAGTGATCGGATCTAATGAGGATACATTCATTTGTTTTCGCATGTCCATCGTTGATGCCACCTCTCGTTGTTCACTGTTCCTTACATGAGCAATGTCCATGCCGAAAAATCACGCTTTCCTGCTATTATATTTTTTCTACTCTAGCGAATTGAAAACACACGATAAATAAGCAGAAAGCGCAGTGAAAAAATAAGCTGACAGGTTATCGCATCGTATCTTTTCCAGCAAAAAGGAAGGAGAGTGCTAAGAGAAGATATTAGCATTTGTTAAAAATTTAAACAGGTGATAAGAATGCTTGCGCGATGAGATAGGTGAATAGTGGAAAACTGCAGTTGCTGCAATTCAGGCGGGCGAATCACCCCGGAGGGACGTATCGTTTTTTCAACCACGCATATTTGCACATCATCGGTTACGACGAGAAAGAACTTGTCGGCCAAACCGGCAGATGATGCTCGTTCGAAGCTGCCGGGAAAGAAACGGCCAATTCCACTAATTGCCGACACGTTCATCTTTTATTCGTATATAATAGCTGGTTTGTGATAGGATAAGTCATGCAGCTTTTTTATCCGATCGGTGCTGCGAGGGCATATGGGCTACTTTCAGAAAACGTTTCTATTCAGGAGAGTTGAGTATGGACGAGAAAGGACTTATTTCTGGTTTTTCGATTTTTTCAGGAGCCTCTCAGGATCATTTGTCGGCAATTGCCAAGCATGTTGAGGTGCTGAAGTTTCATTCCGGTGAAACGATTTTTCATGAGGGCACGAAGGGCTCAAAGTTTTACGGCGTGCTTGAAGGAGAAGTGGAACTGGTCCTTGTAGCAAAGGATAACGTTCTGAAAACAGATGTGCAATATGAAGAGTACGCCCGGAGCCGCACTGAGACAGTTGAAAGAAATATAGTTGTCGATTCGATAGGCCCGGGTGAAATATTCGGTTGGTCCGCTTTCACTCCGGAAGGACGCTATACATCGAAGGCTGTCTGTGTAGGACCAACTCGTGTTTTTGCCTTATCTGCAGCCAACCTCCGGGCTTTTTTCAGCGACCATCCGCAGATGGGATATCCGTTTATGGAACGGTTGGTCGATATTATTTCTAAACGTCTGACCAATCGAACCGACAGGCTGATAGAGGTCTGGAGCGAGGCGTTCAACATAAACAGGATCTGAAGAGCAGCAGCACCGCCATCATGCTCCGCCGGTTCGGATCTTCCGCCGAAGCCGTACCTGGTTCTTCCCGGCGCCGCCGCGAAGACGATTTGCGGCAAAGGGTCAAGCTTTTTTTGGCATTTGCCGAGCCTTTTCTCTTTTTTTTCCAGAATGGCAGGCAGCTTCCGAACATGCCGCAGCCTTGCTTTCACCCGTTCGCACGCGCTGCTCACCGTACTGTAATTTGATATCCCATACTCCGTGCCCAGGTCTGTAAGGGTCTGGCCGCAGTATTTTCTCTGCAGGTATATGGCAACACCCCGTGCCGGATTTCCCCTGCCTCGCCTCGACCGCAGAAGGACGTCTTCATCAATACGCCAAACCTGGCAGAAAATTTTTCTTACTCTTTCACTGTTCAATGCAAGGATCCTGGCTGCTGAGATTTCCTTGTGCAAGCGGAGAGTGCCGAATCCGTCCTTCATCCAGTTGTTAAAATCGGCATCTCCCAGCATTGGAGGCGGGTTTTTCTTGGAATAAGCTCTCTCTATTTCTTCAGATTCCCACTCGGATGGGTCGGAGAGTAAAACGTTGCCCCGATTGGTTCGATCGGCTAGGATGAATCAGGATCCTGGCCCGGGTGGACGGTTCCATGACGGCTGCGGACCGTCAATCCCTCCGCTGCCACTTGCGTGAAGAGTCCTGCATTATAGGAGAACTTGGCGATCAATGGATTCGATGCTTCTGCAAGAGCTTTCAAGTGAATAAGGAAATGGGAACTCTCCAAGAATTGATGAGAGTGGAGCGGGTCTGTAAGTCGTTTGGCAAGATGATGGTGATCAACCACTGCTCTCTTGGCGTCTCCAAGGGGACCATAACCGCTCTTATCGGTCCTAATGGCGCCGGAAAAACGACCTTGTTCAACCTGATCAGCGGCTTCCATAGGCCTGATACCGGCCGGGTTTTCCTCAGGGGAGAGCGCATCGACAAACTCCGTCCGGACAGAATTTTTCATAAGGGGTTGATCCGCACCTTCCAGATCTCCCGGGAACTGGAAAAAATGACGCTGCTGGAAAACCTGATGCTGGTCCCCGCCCATCAGCAAGGAGAATGGATCTGGAATGCCTGGTTTCGCCCCGGGCGGGTCCGGAAGCAGGAAAAAATGATCAGGGAACGTGCATTGGAAACATTGGAATTCGTCGAACTCCATCATTTAAAGGATCATTATGCAGGGCATATTTCCACAGGACAGAAACGGCTCCTTGAGATCGCCCGCACCATGATGGCCGACCCCGAGATCATTCTTCTGGACGAACCGGGTGCCGGAGTGAATCCGACACTCATGAATAAACTGATCGGTTACATCCATCAGTTGAACGAACAGGGCAAGACCTTCTTGGTTGTCGAACATAATATGGAGTTGGTGATGGCCCTGTGCAATCCTGTGATTGTGATGAATGCCGGTTCCATTCTGACCCACGGAACACCGGAAGAAGTGAGAACCGACGAGCGGGTGATTAACGCATACCTGGGTGATTGAGCATGGCCGTTCTGGAAGTCAATGACCTGGTTGGCGGCTATGATGACGTGCTGATTCTCAACGGTATCTCCATTCGATGCAACGATAACGAAATCGTATCGATCATCGGCCCCAACGGCGCCGGTAAATCCACCTTGATGAAGGCCGTTTTCGGCATGCTTAGAATCAAGCAGGGCTCCGTCCTTTTCTACGGAAACCCGATCACGGGCCTGCGTGCCAACCGGTTGGTGAAACTAGGCATGAGCTATGTCCCCCAGGATAAGAATATATTCCCGTCGCTCACCGTTATAGAAAATCTGCAGATGGGCGCCTTCATCAGAAATAATGACATTACCCCCTCCCTGGAGAGGGTCTATGGACTGTTTCCGTTTCTCGGCAAGAATCCCAAGGCAATAGCAGGTTCGCTTTCCGGAGGAGGCCGTCAGATGCTGGCCCTGGGCCGGGCCTTGATGCTGGACCCCAAACTGTTGCTTCTGGATGAACCTTCCGCCGGGTTGGCGCCGTTGATACGGGACGAAATCTTTGAAAAGATCATGGAAATCAAGCGAAGCGGTGTGGCCATTCTCCTGGTCGAACAGAATGCGAAAAAGGCATTGGAGATGTCCGATCGCGGCTACGTCCTGGTCATGGGAAAAAATCGCTTTGAGGATACGGGGAAAGCCCTGCTTAACAATCCGGATGTCGGCAGACTTTATCTCGGTAGTGCCTAGGAGACGCCCCCCTTATGTTGCAATTGCTCGCTAATGGTATTGTGTTCGGTTCCATCATAGCCCTTGGGGCCATCGGTTTGACCCTGGTCTATGGCATTCTCAAATTTGCCAACTTTGCCCATGGCGACACCATGAGTCTTGGGGCCTATCTGGCACTGCTCTTTTTCGACCTGCGGTTGCCCATCCCCATAGCGGTCGGACTGGCGGTCCTCGTTTCGATGGTCATTGCCGTGCTGATCGATCGCTACCTCTATCGGCGCTTTCGTGCAACCGGCCCGATTATCCTGCTTATCGCCTCGGTGGGAGCGGCGCTTTTCCTGCGCAATATCATCCTGCTCTTCTGGGGGCCCGATCTTACCTATTACTCCCGCGCCATTCGGATATCCCATCCCGTCCTGCCGGGAATTCGCCTCAACACTACGGATATCAGCATCATAATCGTCACTGCGGTGCTCATTGTGCTGATTCATCTGTTTTTGAAGAAGACCAAGATCGGCAAAGCCATGCGCGCTTCCTCGGACAATATGGATCTTGCCGAGGTCGTGGGAATCGATACCCGACACGTCATCATCTGGACCTGGAGCGTGGGGACGGCGCTGGCCGTTGTCGGCGGCATCATGCTGGGCATGGAGAACGGTCTCCGGCCGACCATGGGCTGGGAGTTGCTGCTGCCGCTCTTTGCCGCAGCCATCTTGGGAGGCATCGGCAAACCCTATGGAGCGATGGTCGGCGGCCTGGTCATCGGTATTGCCCAGGAGGTTTCGACCGGTTTCATCTCCACTGCATATAAACCGGCAGTGGCCTTTGCCATCATGATTCTGGTGCTGTTGATTCGCCCCCAGGGCATCTTTGGAGTTCCTAAGCGATGGATCTAAGCGGAATATTCTCCTATCTGGTATTTTTCTTTGTAATCGCTTCTATTTACAGCCTACTTAGTCTGGGATTGAACATTCAGTGGGGGTACACCAAGCTGTTCAACATCGGCATCGCCGGTTTTTTTGCCGTGGGTGCCTACACCTCCGCCATTCTGACCACACCTGCCGCACCGGATCGTGTCGGAGGATTCAATATGCCCTTTCTTGCTGCCTTGGTGATCGCAGTCTTGTTCAGCGGGTTGATCGCCTTCCTGATCGGCATCCCCACCTTGAAATTGAGCGAGGATTACCTGGCGATTGCAACCATCGGCATTGCCGAAACCATCCGTCTCGTTTTCAACAACGAAGCCTGGCTCGCCAACGGAGTAAGAGGGGTAAGCGACATCCCGAGGCCTTTTCACCGGTATATCGGTTTTAATTATAATCTCTTTTACCTGCTGCTGATGGCGGTCTTCGTGGGCGGTGTTTACCTGGCCATTCACAAGGCCCTTAATTCGCCGTGGGGTCGGGTGTTGAAGGCCATCGGCGAGGACGAAACCGTCGCCCTGGCAATGGGCAAGAACGTTTTTCGATACAAAATGGAGTCCTTGGTGCTCGGATCCATGATCATGGGCCTGGCCGGCTCCCTCTACGCTCATTTCATCCAGTTTATCAGCCCGGAGGTCTTCGTCCCCATGACCGGAACCTTCCTGGTCTGGGTGATGCTCATTACCGGCGGCAGCGGCAGCAATAAAGGTGCGGTGCTCGGCGCCCTGGTCATCTGGGGGCTCTGGTCCCTCACCGGCCTGATCAGCAATGTCGTGCCGGTCGGATACGCGGTGAAGGCAGGCGCATTGCGGGTCATTGTGATCGCCATCCTCCTGGAGGTCATTCTGATCGTCAGGCCGCAGGGCATCTTTGGCGAAAAGGGTGTCCTCCGCATACCTAAGAGAGCCGAGTAACTGAAGGGCCGTCCCCATGGAGGAGCGGCTCCTTTAGGCTCCAAGATGCTTGAGCCCGGATTTATGCTGAGCCACGCCTGATTCAGCTGCAAGGCACCGGTCATGACATCCTGCCTGGAAACGGCTATCATAACTGCGCTTAATTGCCGACCGTCACATACTTGACCGTCTTGATGGTATCGCCGGAGAATTTCCACACCTCAAAACTCCCCGGGACATCCCCATATTTGTTGAAATCACAGCTTCCGGACGCCCCATCGTAGTCAATCTCCTTGCCTTCCTTCAGCAGCTTGAAGGCCAGATCCAGATGCCGTGGATCCACCTTGATGCCCGGAGGACCTGCCACGGCTCGCAGATTCTTATATACCGCTTCCCGGGTAGTCGTACCGCCCTTGGCCATGGCCAAAGCGATCAACACGACGGCATCATACTGGGTATCGATATAGGGTTTGGGGGGGATCTGCCCGAATTTAGCCTTATAGTGGTTTTTGAACCACTCGGCTATCTGCTGGTTGGCATTGGCAGCCACGGTTCCATAGGTGCCGTTCACATACTTGCTCCCCACATTCTTCGCCACCTCAGGGGCTTTCATGCCGTCGCCATAGGCAAACGTCCCGGTGTACCCCGTCTCCAGAATCTGGCGCATGATCATGGTGCCGAACTGGGGATAAGATATCATTACCACTGCCTGCGGGTCGCCTTTGATCGCATTTTGCGCCTCACCTCGATACGACGCCTGCTCTTTATTATACGGCACCATCGCCGTCACCCGACCACCGGTTTTTTCAAAGGCGGTCTGCAACCCTTTGGCCAATCCTTCGCCGTAATCGTTATTCACATAGACGATGGCAACCTTCTTAAAATGCTTGTCCTGGGCCAAAACCTGGGCAAGGGCCGGTGCCTGGAGGGCATCCATCGGCACGGTGCGGTACACGTAATCGTTGTCGTTCAACGTGCTGATCTTTTCCGAAGTCGACGCCGGAGAGATCTGGACCACCTTGCTCGGGATGGATACAGATGTTGCCACCGGAATGGTAACGCCCGAAGAGAGGGCCCCGACGATGGCCACTACCCCATCGATATCCACCAGTTTTTTGGCCGCATCAACGGCCGCGGTCGGGTTGGTTTGCGTATCCCGCAAAACGATCTCGATCCGGTGTCCCAACACACCGCCGGCGGCGTTGATGTCCTGCTCCGCCAGCAACGCCCCATTGTTGACCGGAGGACCGTAAGCTGCTAAATCGCCTGTAGTGGGAACCAGGGAGCCGATCTTGACAGAGTCGGCAGCCATCGTGGCGGATGAAAACAACATGATACAACCGGCAGTAAGAAACAGACAGATAATGCCCTTTTTCATGTTCCCTCTCCTTTATTACTTGGTAAATGAGGTGAGTGACTTGCCTGACAGAACAAGGTCGAAAAATCTCTCGTTGCCCGTTCATGCATTCCTGCACTGCTCGAGGTTTTCACCCGCAGATCGTCTGCCGGCAAATCCCAACAGGAAAATCAATTTCCAATGATGGCAATGAAGCTGATTTGAAAAAAACCAATCGGACAGCGGCATGCACGATGCGACATACAATCTTTGTATCAGGAGGCCGTTTCAATGTCAAAAAGTAATCCTCCCCATCCACCGGATAAAGGCCCTGGACCACGGCGACACCAACCATCGGCTGTACCCGGTAGTTGGTACCGGGAATACACAGTCGTCCCCCGATCTCCCTGGTTTTCAGTGCCTGCCAAAGACTACGGATTGAACCTGTAGCCGGACCCCCAGAGGGTTTCGATATAGGCCGGATTGGCCGGATCGGACTCGATCTTCTTGCGGATCTTCTGGATGTGTACGGCAATGGTTGCGGTATCTCCATAGTATTCATTTCCCCATATGGCATCCATCAGCCGTTCTTTGGTGAAAACGATGTTCGGATGAGAGGCCATAAACACCAGTATCTCATATTCCTTGGTCGTCAATTGAACCTCTTTGCCGTTGACAAAGACCTGGTGAGAGGCGGTGTTGATTTCCAGGCCCTTGCACAGTATCGTCTCAAGGTTGTCGGCGTAGCCTTTGAGGCGCTCATATCTTTTCAGGTGCGATTTGATCCGCGCCATGAACTCGGCCGGACTGAACGGTTTGGTCAGATAATCATCGGCCCCGATATCCAGGCCCCTGATCTTATCGATATCCTCGTTTCTTGCAGAGACGACGATGACCGGGATTTCGAATTTTTTACGGATCTCCCGAATGATCTCAAAACCGTTTTTCCCGGGCAGCATCAGGTCGACGACGACGATATCGTAGCGGCCGGAAACGGCCATTGCCAGGCCGTCCGACCCGTCTCGGACGATCTCCGGATGATAGCCGTTCAGTTGCAGGTAATCTTTCTCCAGTTCGGCGATATCCAGGTCGTCCTCGATGATCAACACCTTTTTCATCAGGCATCCTCGCTGTCGATGCTTTCAGGAAGCAGAACGGTGAAGCAGGTTCCTTCATCCCTGCGACTCGTCACTGCAACCTCTCCGCCATGGGCCTGGACCAGTTCCTTCGTGATGGCGAGCCCCAGGCCCGTCCCCTGGTAGTCCTTGGAGCGCTCCGTGTCGATCCGGTAGAAACGATCGAAGATATACGGCAGCTTCTCCTCGGGAATGCCCGGCCCGTTATCCTCGATGTCCATCGCAATCCAGGTGGCCTGCCTGTACAGCTTTATCCTGAGGGACAGCCCCTGTTCCGGCCCATGCCCTATCGCGTTTCGGATGATGTTGTCGACGGCCCGGTAAAGCCGTTTGCCGTCGAGAAGGACATGAGGATCACCCGTCAGCCCGTCACGAAACTCGAACTGTATCCCGCGATCTGCCAGTTCAAGCCGGTATTCCTCCATCAGATCCTTGAGGTAATCGCGAATCCCGACCCTGTCAAAGTAAAAATCAAGCTTTTGCATGTCGAGCTTAGAAAACAGAAACAAGTCGTCGATCAGCCGGTTGAGGTAATCGACGTTATGATGGATGATTGTGAGATATTTCTCCCGCTTCTCCGCAGACTCGATCGGGCCTTCAAGCAGCGCCTCTATATATCCCTGGATCGAGGTGATGGGCGTTTTGAGGTCATGGGAGATGTTGGCGATCAGGGCCTTTCTGTTTTCCTCGTATTCCGCCTTCATCTTTTCACCTTGCTGCAGCTTGTGGGCCATCTCGTTAAAAGATGCAACCAATAGCCCGAGATCGTTGGGGAAACGACACTTGACACGGACAGTATAATTGCCACCGGCAATCTCATCTACCCCCTGCCTCAGCTCCTCAATGGGAGTGATGATCCTCTTCTCCAGCCGCAGCAAAAAGACGAACTGCACGATTTCCTTGATGATGATCAATGCGGCAAAACAAAGGCCCACGGCCTTGATGCCGACCCAGCTGAACAGCAGGTAGAGGATGATCAGGTTGAAAAGCAGGACGGCCGGACGGGAATAGCGGAACCAGCGATGGTAGCGCATAAATTCCAGATGATGCAGATGAACGTGGTCATGGAATCTCTTCAAGGGCTCGCACCGTTGTGCATCCGTCTGTCTCTTCCACGCGTTGTTATCGCAGAACATGATATTTCCCCGGGTCTGTTCAAGTCAACTTCAGGGACGCACAATGAAGGGCATCCTGCGTCCCTGTGTCATGTCACCAGGCAAACTGCACTTCGGCAGTTGCCGCCAATGCATACGCCCTGCTCTGCGTATCCTGGGTCCTGCCATCCAGGTTGACGGTCAATTTGTCGATGGCGTGCTGCTCATTGACGGTCAGTACGACGAGGCCGTTCAACAGTTCGACATCCCGGCATCCATGCAGACAACAGAAATCAGCATGGACGGCATGCCGTTGCTGCATCTTTTCCCTGAGATGCGTTGTTATCTCATCCGGGATGTCGCTCAAGGCAAGCGATATGACGGCGGCCCCGTCCGGTTGATCCTCCACCTTCAGGCTACCCAGGATGCCGAGCGCAACCGAGAGCCTGTGGAAGACGCCCTTGATGCCGCCAAATCCGGCTGCGCCATGGTGGCGGTGCAGCGACTTCCACATCATGCACGGGCCGTGATCGCCCGTCAGAATGAACTCCGTCGTACTCTTCCTGGTCAAATCCTCGCCGTCCAGGTTCATTTTTGAAGAAACATTGGCGGTAACCTTGCCGGCGGCGTCTTTTTCAAACCGGTTTTGCAGCGAAAATACCGCCTGCTGATCCTTGCGGACATCGACCCTGATAACTCCGTCGATCTTCGCCATGTTCTTCATGGTCCTGGCCACATCGTACAACAATTTTACCTTTTTCATACAATAATCTCCTTGGTTATGAGCCTCCTGCAAGAATCCGAAATGTTGCCTCATCCCAATTGCCGCGCCCAGAGGGATCTCTGGTCTTCCATCTGTTCTCCGAACCCAGCGAAGCCTTGAGATGGTCACGGCACGATCCTTTTGCCGGAAACTTCTCTGCTACCGATTACTCTACGAAAGGAGTTTAAACTGGCTCTAAAGGGGATATAAATATTCTCTAAAGTTGTATAAAGCATTTATTAAGGCATCACCCTGAAAACGCCTGAGGTGAAACACCTGCTGGCCTTCGCGAGGCATCCGCAAGCGACGCCTTCCGCCTCCCCCGGGGATACAACCAGCCACCCTTGAGTCGGATGAACCAAAAATTTTCTGCTCTTGAAACACCAGCCGGATATGGTATTTTCAGCGTATGTTCGGACCGGAAAGATCCATACGTATACCGGGAAGAGCGCTGCGGAGAAGGGGTCAGGAAACCCGTTTGATTTTTCCTTGTCGATTATCACCACGATGAATGCTGACATCCTGATCGGCCGGCTACAGGCTGAACACAACACAGTTGAGGCAGCAAGGATGGCGCAATACCACAAGGTTGCGCGAACCTACCTGGGAGTACGAGTACCGGTGATTACCGGACTGGCCCGGGAATATTGGCAGGAGGGTGATGAGGATGACCTGCTGTCCTGTTGCCGCTGTCTCTGGCAAACCAACATCCATGAGGCGAGAATCCTGGTCGGCAAGTTGTTTGATGTCCGCAGGCTGGACCAACCGGGGGAGGTCTGGCAGTTTATCACCACGGTCAAAGAGGACTTTGACGCCTGGGCCATCGCCGATCACCTGGAGAAGGGGGCACAGCAATCCCTTCGCGCCGATTCCGGCAGGTTGGATGAAATCGAAAGACACTGGCTCGGCCATCCCTGTTTCTGGGTGCGACGGGCGGCCCTGGTGTATACACTGTATCTCGCCAAGAAAGGCGGCGACCCGGAACGGCCGCTGCAATGGGCGGCGGCCATGGTCGACGACCGCGAATGGTTCATCCAGAAGGCTATCGGCTGGTGGCTGCGGGAGCTCTCCAAGCACAACCCCGCCCGGGTTACCGGCTTTTTGCATACCTACGGTTCCCGTATGAAATCGTTTGCCTGTCGGGAGGCCGTCAAGTACATACGGAAGGCCTGAAGGTAACCATTTGCGCCGGACGGCAAGGAATACCCTCCCGAACCAACCCGCCCGAGCCGATACGGTACCGAACTTCACTGCCGACGCTCCTATCTGGCGAACTTATCCCTGTACTCCCGCGGACTCAGGCTGGTATGTTTTTTAAATAATCTCCGGAACGTGCTCGAATTTTCATAGCCTATCTGCAAGGTTATGTCATCGATGCTGGCCAGGGTCGACTCCAGCATTTTTTTTGCCAAATCGATCCGCATGTTCTGAAGGTAAGAAAGCGGAGACGTCCCTGTGGCCCGTTTAAATCGCCGTTTAAAATGTCTCGAACTTAAGCAGACATGACCTGCAACCTCATCGATCGAAGAAATACCGGCAACGTTGTTCTCCATAAATTGCTGGGCCTTGGCGATGCACGTATCTGCATGAGTATCCTTTTTTAATTCGAATATATACGGTGCCTGGCTTATTCGATGGGGATCCACCAGAAGGGATTTTGAGCAGACGCCGGCAAGCTCCTTAGAACCGTATCGTTCAATGAAGGCAAGGCCGAAATTAAAATAAGAGGTGGCCGCACCCGTGCAGATCAGCCCGTTATCTTCCGTTAAAATCTCCTCCACCGCAAGCATTACTTGTGGATAGCGACGTTTGAATTTCCGGGCAAACTGCCAATGGGTGGTGGCCGCTCTGCCATCCAAGAGACCTGTTTCGGCAAGCAGAAACGACCCGGTACAGAGAGCGGCAATGGGGGTGCCTGCGAAATGCTGATCCGTGATCCATTGGGTCAACCGCGGCATTTCGAAGGAGTCTAACCGGGGAACCGGAATAAATGGCGGAATGACGATGTACTCCACATTGCCGGCATCATCAATTGCCCTGTTGACGACCAGCCGGATACCGCCACTGCAGAGAACCGGCCGGCCATCACCGGAGACGATCTCTGTAGTAAAAAGCGGTTCGGTAATACCGGTCAATTGCGTATACCAGCGGTTGGCAATAGTGAAGGTATCGATGAGGCCGGTCAGTCCGGAAGAAAGACAATTTTCCGCGGCAAGAAAGGTTATCTTCATGGTTGATCCTGTTTCCCGTTACTCCAAAATCCTGGCCATGATGGGTGATGATGGCCATTTTTGCACGGTATTTGTCATTAATGCCACTTTTTTTCGGCAAGGACAAGGGGTATTTTACGTTCAAGAGCTGCTCGTGTTGACCTTGCCGAGAGGAGGATGCAGATGGAAGAGTGGAAAAAGTCGGGATGTATCCTGTGCGCCCAGAACTGTGGTCTTGAGATCGCGGTTGTTGATGGCGAAATGTCAAAGATACGACCGGACAAGGACAATCCCCGAAGCCGGGGATATGCCTGCCGGAAAGGTCTGAATATAAAAAATTATCAGTATCCTAAAGGCCGGTTGACACAGCCCTGGAGAAGATCGGGAGAAAGGTTCGAACCGATCTCTTGGGAACGGGCCATCGAGGAAATTGCCGAAAGTCTGCAAAGGCTCCTCGATACCCATGGACCGCGCTGCCTCTCCTATATGGGTGCCAGCAGCCAGGGCGGCCACCTCGAGGCCGGTTTCGGTGTCGCGCTTCTCAACGCGCTGGGATCCCAGTATCGGTATTCCTCGGTGGGACAGGAATTCAGCGGCTCCTGGTGGGTGAACGGGCGGATGCTCGGGAAACAGTATCTCATTCCGGTCCCTGATGAACGGAAAACCGAGATGTTGGTGGCCTGGGGCTGGAACGGGATGCAGAGCCATCAAATACCCCAGGCTCCCAGGGTGTTGAAGGAGATATCGAAAGATCCGGAAAAGCTGCTGGTCGTAATCGATCCGAGAGAAAGCGAGACCGCCGCCATCGCCAATATGCATCTAGCGATCGCCCCCGGCACGGATGCGTTGCTGATCAAGGCCATGATCGCAATGATTCTCAGGGAAGGCTGGCAGAATCGGGAATATATCGACCGCCATGTCAAGGGCTTCGAATCGGTTAAGGAATGGTTTGCCGATGTCGATGTGGAAGCGTCCCTGCAGGTCTGTCAGCTTGAGAACCGGGACGTTCGTAAGCTCTGCCGTCTGATGACAGGCAAACGGTGGTGCGTGCATCCGGATCTTGGCATCTATATGGGACGTCACAGCGCGCTCTGCTCGTATCTTTTGAATATCCTGGGAGTCGTCTGCGGGGTTTTAGGAGTTCGAGGCGGCAATGTCATCCCCGGGATGATGATGCCCTTGGGTGGACATGCCGATGAAAGAAACCCCAAAGTCTGGCGTACTGTGGTCACAGGAATGTTTCCGGCAGCCGCCGGCTTCTATCCGCCAGCGGTCGTCCCGGAGGAGATCACCGGCGATCATCCCGAAAGATTGCGCGCGGTGCTGGTCAACGGCTGTAATCCACTCAGGTCGTATCCCGACACCACCGCCTATGAAAAGGCCTTTTCCGCCCTCGATCTGCTCGTGGTCACCGATATTGTGATGAGTGAAACGGCAAGGCTGGCCCATTACGTGCTGCCCAGCCGTACCTTCTTTGAATGCTGGGACGGGACCTTTTTCTCCTGGACCTATCCCGAAGTCTATTTCCAGTTGCGCCGGCCCATCGTCGAGCCGCCGAAAGACTGCCTGGAACCATCACAGATCTTCTCGCGTCTGGCGGACAAACTGGGAATCGTGCCGGAAATCCCGGAGGATATCATGAAGGCAGCCGGTGGCAATCGGTTGGCCTTTGGTGCAAAGCTCATGGAATGGACGGCAAAGGATCCGTCAATTCGCTCGAAGATGGTCTTTATCCTTGAAAAGACGTTGGGGCTTGGATGGGACAGCGGCAACAAGGCGGCACTTTGGGGGATGCTCATGACCGCTCCGCAAGATTTCAAGGAGAATGCGGCAAGGGCAGGCTTTGCTCCTGGACTGGATCAGGGGGATCGTGTCTTCGAGGCGATTCTCGAAGCGCCTCAGGGAGTATGGGTCGGATTGGCCGATACGGCAAACCCGATGGCCGGGCTCAAGACCACATCCGGCAAGATCGAGGTTGTCATCGAGGAGTTGCAGGACGAACTCATGACCCTTGAAGCCGAAAGCGAGAGAAGGGCATTGAGCCTGCCGGCTGATTATCCGTTCATCCTCCATGCCGGCCGCCATATGCAGTACAATGCCAATACCCTGATGAGAAATCCGGAGTGGAATGCCGGCAAACGGGCCTGTACCATCGCCATGCATCCCGGTGATGCCAAGGCAATGGGATTGATTGACGGCCAGCAAGTGAGGGTGATCACCGAGGCCGGCAGCGAATCAGGCGAGCTTGAGCTCACCGATCAGGTGAGAGGCGGCACCATTCTCATTCCCCATGGCTTCGGACTGATGTATGATGGAAGGGTCTACGGGATGAATGTCAACAGACTGACCAAGGGCACGCATCGCGATTTTCTGGGAACGCCTGTGCACAGGTATGTCCCGTGCCGGATCGAGGCGGCATAAAGGAGGACGGGTTCGGGCAGCAGGCGATCAGGTTGTTACGCTTCCAACAGTCAAACGAGGACAATGGAGTGCCTTCCAGTCTGATATACAATTTTTTCAAAAAATCAGACTGCCTAAAGGTCCCTGTTCAGCTCTATTCAGCTGGATAGAGCCGACAGGCCACCATTACACCAGGAGTATGCTATGAATGAGATCTACAAGAGGCTGGCGACACATCTCGATAATCTTCCCGGAGGATTCCCGGCGACTGAAAACGCGGTCGAGCTGCGGATTCTCCGCCGCCTCTTTACCCCTGAGGAGGCGGAGCTTGCCTTGATGTTGACCATGAAACCCGAGACCGTATCCGACATCGGCGAAAAAACCGGACGCCGGATCGCCGGTCTTGCCGAGGATCTTGAAAAGATGGCGACAAAAGGGCTCATCTTCAGGAGCTATAAAGAGGGTCTGCCGATGTATTCCGCGGCAATGTTCGTAATCGGTATCTGGGAGTATCACGTCAACAATCTCGATCCGGATCTGGTAAGAGACGTCAATGAATACCTGCCGCAGATCAGCAGCAAGGTCTGGCGCGAGACCAAGACCAAGCATCTGCGCGTCGTTCCGATCTCGACATCCGTTGTCCCGGATGTCGAGATCGCCTCCTACGAAGACGCCGAGGCGCTGATCCGGGCCCAAACGAAGATCACGGTTCAGCCCTGCATCTGCCGGATGGAGCACAAGGTTGCCGGCGAGCCGTGCCGGTATCCCCTGGAGGTCTGCCTGTCATTCGGTACCGCCGCCTATTACTACGAGCAGAATAAACTGGGGCGGGCGATCAGCACCCAGGAGGCATTGGAGATCCTGGAGACCGGACGAAAGGCAGGGCTCGTCATTCAGCCCGGCAACGCCCAGAAATCGGCCAACATCTGCATGTGTTGCGGATGTTGTTGCCAGATTCTCAAAAATCTGAAAAAATTGGAGAAGCCGGCCAAAGAGGTGCACAGCAACTATTTTGCGGCAGTCGATGCCGATGAATGCATAGCCTGCGGGACCTGCGCCGAACGTTGCCATATGCAGGCCATCACCGTGGAGCAGGCAGCGACGATCAATCTCGATCGCTGCATCGGGTGCGGGGTCTGCGTTCCCGAATGCCCTACGGAGGCTATCCAGCTTAAGGCAAAAGACGATACCGAGCAGTACGTGCCGCCAAAATTGACCTATCAGACCTATCTGAGGATGGCAAAGGAAAGGGGGAAAGGGTAACCGTGAAACAGTCTGCAACCAGCGGATTCGACACCCTCAGGCAAAGAAGGTGCGGTGCCGCAGAGGACCTAATGCGATGCACGAACTCCCGGTAACCGAAAAAATTCTCGATATCGCATTACGGCATGCGGCAAAGAATCAGGCCACGAGGATCCACTCCATCACACTGAAGGTGGGCGGTTTAGCTGATCTAAAGGAGAGTTGGCTGCAGCGGTATTTTGATTATCTCAGCAGAGACACCATTGCCAGCGGGGCGAAGCTTGTCATTATCAATGGTGGAGTCAGGTTGCGCTGCGGTGAGTGCAAGACCGTTATTGAAACGACCAAAGCAGAACTGCAGGATCAGTCGTGCCCCCATTGTGGTGCAACGCAGGGGTTTGGCATCCTGTCCGGCAGGGAGTACGTTATTGAGGAGATGGTGGCACAATGAGGGACCCGATCAAACTGATACACATCAAGGAGGCCATACAGGCCGATAATGATGCCATGGCCGACAGGTTGCGAGACGAATTGCGCGAGCGCCGGATCTGCCTTGTCAATCTGATGTCTTCGCCGGGTGCAGGCAAGACCAGCCTCCTGCTGCAAACGACGGCAGCCCTGAAAAAGAACCTGCGCATGGCGGTCATCGAGGCGGATATCGACTCCACGGTCGATGCCGAACGGATAGCCTCATGCGGCATCGGGGCCGTTCAACTGCAGACCGGCGGTTTTTGCCATCTGGACGTGCCGATGGTGCGGCAAGGCCTTAATTTGCTGGACCGTGATGGGCTGGATCTGATCTTCATCGAGAATGTCGGCAACCTTGTCTGCCCGGCGGAGTTCGATACCGGGGCCACAGTTGATGTCATGATACTCAGTGTGCCGGAAGGAGATGACAAACCTCTGAAGTATCCGTTGATGTTTGCCAAATGTGCTGCCCTTATCGTAAATAAGATCGATTACCTGGAGACGCAACTCACTGATTTCAGTATCACCGTCCTGGAAAAACGGGTCCGGAAAATAAACCCGGACATAAAGATCTTTCCCCTCTCATGCAGGACCGGTCAAGGAATTGAGGCTTGGACCGACTGGCTTTTCCGTCAAGTGTCCGGGCAAAATGATCGGTAGGTAGCTGCGCCTCCGGTAAAACCACTGCCATTCAATTGCCGGCCAGCTAATTGACAGTTTTTCTCCAAGGCCTTTCGGCCAAACAGCCTGCAATAATCACCCCTCATCGATTCCCTCCTTCCGAATACCAAGACCTAACCATGCCGATACTTTCATGTCCTGTATTCCCGGCATGTATCCGCCTGGGATGATTGGACATCAGGCAATACATCACCCACATCCATAATCGGGAATCCCGTATTTGGTCTGCGGCTCTTCATCCAGTATCGATTATGATCCCGCTGCACAGTATGTTTGGATGCCGATGATCCCGGCTGTAATATCGGCGGTAATCGTCTCGAAGGGACCATTGGTAAGGATGATGCAGGATGTACGACTGCGTGGGCACTGATAAAAAGGCGATTTTTTCAAGGTTGCCTTCAGAGGAAAAAAGAGATAATGGTTTAAATGTCATTAGTGCGATCATGGCCGTCTATCGCAGCAAGCATCATGGATAAGGAGAAGAAGCACATGATCATTTCCGAGCATCCCTTGACCACCATCATCCCCTACAATAAATTTTATCCTCCCCATATCGACGAGTCGCAATCCCTGCGCCGTACCGCTCTTCTTTCAACAAAACTGCCGCAGGATATTACGACCAAAAAGATCATTCTGATCGAGGCCCAGGCAGGTCAGGGAAAAACAACCCTTGTCTACCAGTTCCTGAACCATTCTCTGCACGATTATATCTGGTATCAAATCGGACCCGAGGATGCCGATCCCGTTTTCCTCCTCGCCGCCCTCCTGGCAGATCTGACCAATAAATTTTCAGACTTCAGCTCCCCTCAACTGAGCTATATCCTCGAGCAGGGCACCATTGGACCTCAGGATCTTTACAGATGCACCAATATCCTGTTGAAGGATCTCGATGCGTACCTTCAAGGCGACATCTATATCGCCTTTGACGACCTTCATTTACTCCCCTACAGAGCAATCACCAACAGCCTGCTCGGCTACCTCCTCGATGCATCCCCATCCAAGCTGCATTTCATCCTTGTCAGCAGACACCCGGTCACTCTGAAAAGCAAGGTCCTGAGGAATGGCTCGAGTATCTGCTACCTGAAAACCGCCGACCTCGCCCTGGGCAGCATGGAGATCGAAGATCTGTTTAATAACGTCCTGGCCAAGACCATCAACAGACATGAGGCCATGGAGATAGAAAGGATTACCGGCGGCTGGATCATGGGGATAATCCTGGCCCGACACCCGGTCTCAGGTCGTGGAAAATTCTGGGAAAACAGTGCCCTTCCGGTTTCAACTTCATTCGACCAGGGTCATATGCTCGAATATTTTCAGGATGAGATCCTCTCTCAGATTCCGGAATTCCTCTATGTCCCCTTTCTCCGCCTGTCGATTATCAACGGTATCCCCATCGATCTTGCCGTTCAGATAACCGGGATCCCAACCATGGAAACCATCCTGACCGAGATGGCGAAACAAAATTTCTTCGTGTACAGATTGGACGACAACCATCGGGTCTTCCGTTTTCACCATTTCTTCCAGGAATTTCTCCAATTACGGGCAGGCAAAACGTTTTCCCCTTCCGAAATCACAGCGATTCACACCGCCGAGGCGGAATATTACCTGCAGAAAAACATGCTGGAAAAGGCCTTGGCCTGCTACAGAAATGCCTGCGATTACGCTACAATGAACACGATTCTCCAACATCAGGGCGCCCAGTTGGTCGAGAAGAATCGAACCCTGACAATTCTGTCGCTTTTGCAGACAATTCCCGACGACGTCATCCTCCAGTACAGCTGGCTCACCCTGTATGCCGGTATGCTGCGGATTGACTTCGCCCCACAGGAACTCCTCCGTTACTATGAGGCAGCCAGGGCCAGATTCATTGCCGAAGGTGAAGAAACAGGAGAGATCATCGCCCTGTCTGTAACCATCTATGCCCATTTTGCGATATCGGGTCAATACAACCAAGGCGCCCAGCTTCTGCCGCGAACGGAAGAGCTTTTTCAAAAGATCGGGGCCTCCCTGCCATTAAACGTACGCATCATCGTTGCCCGGAACCTGGGAGCCGGATACAACGTTTTTGCCTTCGACATGGAAAAAGCAATAAAGTATGCCATGATGGCCAACGATCTGGCCATCAAGCACGATATGCGGAACTTCATTTCCTATACCCGTTTCAATCTCAGCTACGTCCTGTTGATGAGCGGCAATTTTGCGCTGTCTTCTCAGGAGGCGGAGAAATGTTTTTCCCTGATCAATGACCCGTTGATCGCCTTTACCAACAGGGCCTTGCTTCGGATCATGCACCTGTGCTACCTGTCCATGACCGGCGATTTCCACAATTATCTCCACCAGCAGCACTCCTTTGGCGAGAATCTCGATCAGCAGGTGCTGGCCCAGACACTGGCGGCACCTTACCTTTTTGTCTGGGGATGCAGCGGATTCATTGCCAACGGAGAAATCGACAAGGCCCAGGAACTGTTGAATCGAGGAAGTGATATCTCCATGACCGCCAGAACCGAACACATGCAGAGCCAGCTGTTGCAATGGCAGTCATATATCTGTTCCATCAAAGGCGATATGGAACAGGCCCGCACGATGATAGAGGAGGCGATACGCCTGAGAACCATCGCCGGCGGACCTTTCTTCCAGGCATTTCAGCTAATCCTTGCCGGCGCCATCTCTACCAGGACCGGGGACATGCAACAGGCGGCTGCATTATTGGAGGACGGCCTCGCATCGGCCCGCTCCCTCCCGTCCCCCTACCTCCAGGCCTGCGGCCTCTTGCACAGAGGTTATCTGCACCTCCTCCTGGACGACAGGGTCTCGGCGCTACAGGATCTGCGCAAGGGATTGTCCCTGATGAAAAAGCACGGTTACGACTTTTTCTGGAGTTGGGAACCGGTGATGATGATGAGGCTTTTCAGCGAAGGTATCGCGGCCGGCATAGAGAAAAAATTTGTCACCGACCTGGCCCGGAAACGGCTGCGGCTCGCCTTTTCCGAAAAAGGCGACATCCTGCCCTTGCTGCAGATCACGCTTCTGGATACCTTCAGCATCAGCCAAGGAAAAAAACAGATCTTCACCATCGATGATTTCACAGTTTCCGAGCGGGAGATCCTTGGCCTTGTGGTTTCCGCCAAGGATCAGAAAATCGATCAAGAAAAGGCGCAACTCCACTTTTGGCCCGACAGCCCACCCGACAAGGCAAGAAAAAAATTTGATACCCTTCTGGGACGTCTCAGGAAAAAGATCTCGGATCGGATCACGGTGCCGGGGCAACATTATTTCGTACTGAACAAGGGGGTCCTGTGCCTGCAAAATGCTGAAATGGACATCCTCCAGTTCATGGATGCCAGCAACACCGGCCTCGCACATAGCAATAAAGACGAATGGTGGCAGGCCGGCAACTGTTTCCACCTGGCCCTCGACCTCTGGAAGGGAACCCTGCCGACAGAGGTTTTCACAAATGAATACACCCTGTCCTTGGAAATTGTCCTGCTGGAAAAATTAACCGAGGTCTGCCTGACCTGGGGTTCTTACCTGGCGAAAACGAATCAAATGCATCAGGCCATACAGGTGATTGAAAAACTGCTCTTTTCAAATACGCTTGAAGAAAAAGCGGTGATCATGCTTGGTGATCTCTATGTCCGGAATAATATGCCGCTTAAGGTCGGCAAGATCATCGAACGGTACCGAACGGCACTGGCCCAAATCGACTACACGGAGGAAGAAATAGAAAAAATCATAACCGAAATTTTGCATGACATCGGAAAGTAAAATCCGGGACAGCGGATCAAAGGGAAGCGAAGTCCTCGGTAAAGGCGGTACTTCCCAGGCGACACCGACCTAAGCCCGGGACTGTGCGGGAGGAACCGGTCAGCCGGATTCCTCCCGTGGAACCAATGGTCAGGCAGCTCGACGGCACCCGGTTATTCGGAGGATCCGGCATCCCTGCAGATCAGACACCATGGTGGGTGCCGGATTCGGCCTTCCAACCCTTTATATCTTGTTCTGTGCCTTGAGCTTCCTATAGAACGAACTGTGCAGGAGTCGCACCTCCTGCTCCTCCTTATATCCTGTGATCATACTGGTTATGGCGCCCTTGATCGCAAACAGCGACATGTAGACATGGGTGATGAAAAAGGCCATCACCACCATCGCCAGAACATTATGGACAATGACGCAGGCCCTCAGCAGATCGATTTGCGAAAGCCCGAAGATCCGGGCAATCCCGTAATTGAAGTCCTGTACGAACATCGCCGCTCCGGTTGCGAGCATCACCGCCCCGCCGATGGTGGCAGTCCAAAACCACATCTTTTGTCCGGCATTGAATCTGCCCGCGGGAATCTCCCGTTGTTCCTTGCTGAGATACCCCCCCAGGATGAGCACCCATTTGATGTCATCAAAGGTCGGCAACATCTCCGCAACCCAGAAGAAAAACATCGGGATAACGGAAACAAGGAAGGTAACGGCCGCAACCCCGTGCAGATGCCGGGCCATCATGACCGGAGTTCCTCCGCCTGCATATCGGCCGAATATCATCATCAGACCGGTGGGAACAAGGACCACAAAAGAAAATGCCGCCAGCAGGTGGATCAGTCTTTTAAAAAGTGAAAAAAAGTAGATCCTTTTCCCGTCGTGGGAAAAGACTTTGGCGCCTATGATGAGGTAATGCAATAAAAACACGACAGGAACACCGATTACAATACCCAGAAAAATCTTTCTGAAATAGGCATTCTGTAAAAGGGTGAAAAGAGGTCCCAGGTTATGCGAATCCTTGGTGCCGTAGGCTGTGATGTTTGGAATTATCATCCTTCCCCAGATCTGGCTGTCAGCTGCATGGGCAGCTGACAGCATTGCCAGAAAAGCGATGATAAAAAACAAGGTGTTTTTTATCACATTTATGCTCCTTTTCCTCTTGAACTGATTCTCTTCCTGTAGATGGCGGTAATTTCCTCCGCATCCCCCACCAGAAGAGCATTGGTTGCACAGACAGCGGCACAGATGGGAACCTTCCCCTCGGCAATACGGTTCTGTCCGTAGAGTTTTCGCTCCTCGGCGCTGTTTGTCTCCTCAGGCCCACCGGCACATAGGGTGCATTTGTCCATCACTCCCCTGCTGCCGAAAGCGCCCTCCCTTGGAAACTGTGGCGCACCGAATGGACAGGCATAGAGACAATAGCCGCAACCAATGCATTTTTTCTTGTCGTGGAGGACGATGCCGTCTTCCCGAACATAGAAGGCATCGACGGGACAGACCTTGGCACAGGGTGAATCGGCACAGTGCATGCAGGCGATCGAGGTGGAAAATTCCTTCCCCTCGATCCCCTCATACAGGGTGACCACCTTTCTCCTGCTGATGCCGACAGGCAGGTCGTGGGCCTCGGAACAGGCGACGCTGCAGCCAAAACACTGAATGCAACGACTGCTATCGAATAGGAACTTCAGTCGAGCTTGTTCGCTGCTCATATCCTCTCCTCCTTATGCTTTTTCAATGCGGCATAAGCCGGCATTATACTCCGGAATCTGTGAAATGATATCGAAGCCGTAGTTTGTGATTGTGTTGGAACTTTCACCAATGGCATAAGGTTTGGTCCCTTCGGGGTAGTTTTTGCTCATATCGACTCCCTGCATGACGCCTGCAAAGTTATACGGCAGGGCGATTCTATCCGGAGTGACGCTGAAGTTGTGATGAGCCTTCACCTTGATCTTCGTACCTTGCGGGGAATGCAGCCACATCATGTCACCGTCTCGGATGCCGAATTGCAAGGCCAGGTCGGGGTGGATATGGGCAAACATGTCCGGCGTGAGGTGTGCCAGGTATTTGCTCGATCGCTCAAGCATTCCGGCACCGCTCAGGTTGACGACCCGCATGGTCACCAGCATGGTCGGAAAGTCCTTGACCCACTCCTTGGCCTGCTGTTCGGAGATAAATTTGACATCTACCCTGAAGTTGTTCTTCTGATCGGCATAGGTCGGATACTTGGCCACCAGATCGGGCCGTGAGGAATGCAGCGGTTCTCGATGAAGAGGAACCGGGTCGGGGAAGGTCCAGACGATGGTGCGGGCCCTGGCGTTCCCGTAGGGTGCAACGCCTGCGGCCCTGCATTTTTCCTGGATGATGCCGCTGATATCCGTTTTCCAGTTACTGCCCATCTTCTTTTTTTCTTCATCCGTTAGTTGTATGCCCAGAACCTTCTCGATATTGTCCTTGGTGATCTCCGGATAGCCTCCCTTGATTCCGGATCCTTTGACGGTGACGTTTTTGTCCGCCAGCTGGTTCACACCCTCATGCTCCAGGCCAAATCTATTCCTGAATCCCATGCCGCCTTCGTTCACCGGGACATCCACATCATAGAGAACCGGGCTTCCCGGGTGTTTTTCATCCCAGCTCGGCCAGGGCAATCCGTAAAATTCACCCTTCATCGGCCCAAGGCCGGCAAGGGTTATCGGATCGAACATATGCCAATTTTCCTGCTGCCTCTTCAATCGTGTGGCGGTCCATCCGCCAAGGCCTATGGTCTTGAGCATACGGGCAATCTCCGCCGATGCATCGTCCGGCCATGAAAACTCCTTCTTGACCTGAACAAGTTCACCGTTTTTGACCCCCAATTTCATGGCCTTGGTGAATTCGTCGTAGAAGCCGAACTTCCTGGCAAATTCAAACATCACCTCGTGGTCGGTTTTACTCTCGTACAGTGGTTCAATGACTTTGCTTCGCCATTGCGATGACCTGTTGGTTGCCGTGACGCTGCCTTCCGTTTCAAACTGGGTGGTCACCGGCAGGACATAGATATTATCCTTTTTGTTGGTTATCACAGCGGCTTCATTGAGAAACGGCTCGGCTATGACCAGCAGATCCAGTTTATCGAGCGCCTCCTGGATCTTGGCCGTCTGGGACATCGACGTGATGCCGTTGCCTTGAACCCATAAGGCCCTGATGGGGCTCGAAGAGTAAGTCTTCTCCTCCTGCAGGACGCCCTGCCACCATTTGGCCAGGGAAAAACCCTTGGCCTGCATCCATTCCGGAGCGGCAAAACGCCCCTGGAGCCAGCTGAAGTCCACCCCCCAGGACTTGGCAAAATACTTCCACGATCCTTCGGCCAGACCGTAATAGCCGGGCAGGCTGTCGGCCAGATCACACATGTCCGTCGATCCCTGGACGTTGTCGTGACCGCGGATGATATTGCAACCGCCGCCCTTTTTTCCCATATTGCCGAGGGCAAGCTGCAGGATCGGGATTATCCTCGTATTCGAGGTGCCGGTGCTGTGCTGGGTGATACCAAGAGCCCAGACAACCGTGGCAGGTTTTGTCTTGGCCAGAAGTGTTGCAATTTGAATGATCTGCGCGGCGGGGATGCCGGTGACATCGGAGGTGACTTCCGGGGTCCATTTGGCTGCCTCGGCCTTCACCTTGTCCATTCCATAAACCCTTCCGTTTATGTACTCCTTGTCCTCCCACCCGTTCTTGAAGATGACATGGAGGAGTCCGTAGATAAAGGCCACATCCGTACCGGTACGAATGCGCAGGTAGTGGTCCGCCTTGGCGGCGGTCTTGGTGTAGACCGGATCTACAACGATTAGTTGGGCATTATTTCTGTCTTTGGCCTGCAGGAAATGCTTCATCCCGATGGGATTTGCGGCGGCCGGATTTGCACCGATCACCATGATTGCCTTGGAATTTCCGGTGACATCACCGAAGTGATTGGTCATCGCGCCATATCCCCACGTGTTCGCCACACCGGCGACTGTTGCGGAGTGTCAGATCCTCGCTACGTGGTCGATATTGTTGGTCCCCCACATGGCGGCAAATTTCCTGAAATAAAACGCCTGCTGCAGATTGAATTTCGCGGAACCGAGAAACATGGCCATATCCGGGCCGCTTTCCTTCCGCAGTTTGAGCATCTTCGAGGATATCTCGTCTACAGCCTGCTTCCAGGATATCCGACTCCATTTGCCGTTTTCTTTTTTCAGGGGATACTTGAGGCGCTGTTTCGATTTGATGAGATCAATCTGATCAATCCCCTTGCAACAATGGCTCCCCTGGCTTATCGGATGATCCTGGGCGACATCCTGACGGACCCAGACACCGTTTTGGACCTCTGCAATGATGCCGCATCCGGCGGAACAGATGCTGCAAATGGTTTTGACCCTTTTCGAGCCGGGGTACGGGTTCTTGATTTCCTCTTCCGTGGCGGATCGGATTTGATTGCCTGCGGCAAAGGCCGATGTGGCCCCGACACCTGCGCCGATCGCAGCCAGTTTCAAAAATGATCTCCGGCCGACCTTGGTTGCGGACATGGTGTTCAACAGATTATCAAACATGGTCGTTGCTCCCTCCGATTAGTATGAAGATTTGTAGTACATATCCCATGCTGCCGTCTTCCTGTAAAGAATCTCCTTCTTGGGTGAATGGCCGACAACGACGCCGTTCGACTCCTGCGAAACGGTCTTTTTGTCACCGGCAATGCCGGGCCTCGCACCCATCAGAGCGCCAACACCCACGACCCCCGCTCCGAGAGCAATTTTCAGGAACTTCCTTCTTTCCTCACCCATTCTTTCCCTCCTGTTGTTGGTTGATAAATATACATGATTCGTATATTTACTGAGAACTAGCCGGGTCAAATGCTGCCGAATTCATCAAAGTTCCTTCGCACGATTTCTCTCGGAGGTTTTTTCTCCTTCGTCAACCCTGACCTGGTCAGATTCCTACGATCCCTATCCGTTGGTAATTCCACATCCAGAAAGATCCTTTCGATGGTGGCAAATGAATGAAGTACTACTGCCACATGTCTATAAAACGAACTTTTCTCATGATTGAACAGGTTCGAGGCAAAGTCGTCGAGCATTGCATTGAGAATATGGTCGAATACCCTTCGGGCGAGCACCCCCGAAGCCGTATTCCCTGCGACCTCCTCGGCAATGAGTTTTTGCATGAACAGAAAAATAAACTCTATATGATCCTCATTCTCTTTGAATTCAGCGCTATTTTTTCTGTAGTTCGATGCAAAGACATAGTCCATCATCTCAAGACGCTTGCTGCCGTCGTCTCGTTTCTCATGATAATAGGAGGCCGTCATCGGCAGAAACGAGGTGGCCGGACTGAAAAATATCTGATCGCTTTCATCTTTTAACGCGTCATACCCCCCCTCATCTAAAAATACGTTGAGTCGGACCAACGCATCGGCGGTGGGATCATCTACCGGATTTTGATAGAGGATGTCGATCAACTCTCTGATGACGGGATAGCTATGTCTTTCAAGGTTGAATGAAAAAACAGTGGAAAAGAAACAATAGTAGACGATCCGGGCCTTATTGATCGCGTCCTTATTCATGCCCCGCCTCGTGAGTTGAATTCGTCGGCTATCCGGTTTTCTATCATGATCCTGGCCTTGCAATCAGGGCAGCAGTACAGGGTTTTTAATTTGACGGGATCCTTGGCAAAGAACGGTTTCATGATGCCTGCAATCTTGTCGATTGATTTCTTCGGTGCGAATTTTCTATTACATTCGCTACAGTGCTGGAGTTCATCCCGGGCGACGATATTTGGCCGGAAATAATCGGGATGCAAAAGGAGTGTGTTGTGAATGATATGAAGACAGTCGGTCTCCGGACAGGTAACCTCGCAATATCCGCAACTTGTACAGAGTGAAGGTGTGTACCGCAACGTGTTGTCCTCCGGATGGACCTCCAAGGCATCGAGACAGCAGGCCTGAGCACAGGACAGACAGAGCGTGCATGTATCCTGGGCAATGGTGAGATTGCCGTAGGCAAGCGCCTCGCCCGGGACGATCTCCCCCAGATCATCTGCACCGACCATGTGAGCAAGGCGCTTAGAGAACATTTCACGCTTGTGCAGACCTCCCGAATCGACGGTATACGAACAGTTTTGAAGGGTGGGAAGATCGGACAGGATCGTTTGCAGATCCCTGTCGCCGTCACAGCAAAAGATAGCGTCGGAGTTGAACCTTCTCTGCAGGATCTGGTTTAGAAATTGAATGATATCCATCAGAACTGCGGAAGGCCTGTCGCTATAGATAACGACTGGCCGGCCGCTTTCTTGCAAAAGGGTGAGCAGGTGGCATTCATCCAGGAAATTCTCATTTTCCACTGTCAAGGGTAAGACATGCTCGGGCAATGCCACCCGGAGCTTTTCCAGCCTGATCCTTCTGGGAATGATCAGGGCTATCTTGTCCCGATAGAAGGAACAGATTTTCTCAAACGAGTATCTGGGGACCTTTGCATAATCCAAGGCGCCTGCAGGACATGCGGGTACGCAGGCCCCGCAGCCGGTACAGAGGAGAGGGGAGATATTTAGTTTCCTGGATTCAGGGAGTTTTTCAATGGCTTGAACTGCACAAACCTCGGTGCATTTTCCGCAGACGTCGACTCTTTTTCCATGATAATTGCAGAGCGATTTGTCATAAATTATCGATTTTGAAGAGGTTATAACCCCGGGGTCCAAAAAGATCTGCTCTACGGTCTCCTGCCAACCGAGAAGGTGAGGGTCGTATGTCCCTGCTGCTCCGGAGAATCGAACCGGCATATCAAACCATATGATCCGATCGGTTTCGATCCCGGCCGTTTGATTCTCTTGCCGCACCCTGACGGAAAAATTACCGATGTATCCGGTTATACTAGTAATATCTGCCGGATGGATAACCGTTAGGCAATATCCATGCTGTTCCAGATCCTCCTGTATGGCCGCAGGAACCTCGTCTGCAGCCAGAAGCACGTTGGTGCCGATGGGGATCTGCAGTTCCACATCCTTTGCCAGATTGAATTCGGCGGCCCTGATTTCATAGAGTGTCTTGATGCTCTCTATCTTTTCATCCAGCGTATCTCCGCTGTTTCTTATATAAAAATTGATTTCCGGGGCATAGATTTCAGCATCGACTCCTTCACTGTTCGAAACCAGATACCGGAAATGTGATGTTTTTTTGGAAGTTGCAAATTTCCCCTCCAGAGCATGTTCAAGTTCCGGGCAGGAGGAAATATAGTAGTCCTGAGCCATGAGATCATCCAATTAAAAAGCAGTCAATATCACCACATGTAATGTATTGGTTTCAAAAATTAAAATTGGAAATCATGTGATTTTTTCCACAGATGCATCATCCTGTCTGTTGCCTCACCTTCCGGTCTGCCGGAAAAAAAGAGAGGCACCCTGAAATCCTGCCGGTTGCGAAAACACTCCCCTGGCCGTCGGTTCAGCGTCATGATTAAATTATCGAATTGCCCCTGCAGCCTCCGAGGGTATTTATATCAAATAGTCCAACCCCACGAGTCTCGATCCGAGCCATGAGGAGTGCAGTCCGTTGTCGTTGGCATAAAAAGAAAGTTCTGCAATACCGAAAAGATAAGCTTTTGATATATCGAATACAGAGGAGCCTGCATTCTTCAAGGAAGAATCAACCGATATGCGTAAGATCGAAAATTTTTTCGGGCGCATAGGATGATACTGTTCTCCTTCCATCGCTCCAGAAATCAGCAGAAACTGTTTGAGAGGATAATGTGTGATTACCATATACCCAATATTCCGATAGAGCAATGAAAAGATAAAATCTAACCCTACGTAACCAATTTAAACATCAATGAACCGTTTCTGAGGGAGATGGCAGCGTACAGAGACGTCGTCGACTGATCCCATGTGTCCGATATCACCGGCGGCAGATGACGGCGGAGCAGAGATCATTCCCTTCCGCCAGAGAAAGGAGGACACCGGCTGGTGGCGGATTTTCCCGATTTTGAACCGCCTCTTCAGGTTGCCCTGAAAAATTTGACCTTTCGTTTGAATTAAAGGGATGCAAGACATTCTTCTGCAGACATGTGTTTGAAATTAAAATCAAATAACTATAAATACCCCGCAGAGATCGACCGAAGGACTCCTTTTGCATACCAGCCTCTACAGCCTCCATCCCCAATACTGCAGGAAACGGGGGAAATCCCACATGTCGGAGTCATTGCGCCGCCAGGGTTTAAGGCTTGTATAAAACGGGTTGCCGGTTATGTGGGGATCGGCATAGGCCTTATCGCTGCCCACGAACGGGTCCATGCTGATCAGGCTCAGGAACAGGCTCTCCCAGGGTTTAATCGAATCCCTGACATGTCCTTCCAGGACACCGCAGGTATAAAAGAAACTGGCCGTCCCGTTTCCTGCGGCCAATCTGTTCAAATGGTCCATGGCCTCGATCTGCATCGGGATATTGCGAAACGGCCGGCCAAGGAGGTCCCGGCTGTTGCGCAGCTCGATATTCATCACCCTATGGACCCCGGGCCGCAGATAGACAAGGATGCGCAGGGATGCAGCCGCAACCGGTCCGAACCGCAACAGAGGGGGCAGGTGTTCGCCGTAGATGTCCAGGACCCGGCCGCTCCAGTCTTTCGGAAAGGCTTTTTTAGGGAGGTAACTGGTGGGAATGATGGCCAGGTAACAGCCGCAGGTATGGACCGTCGTGACCAAAACGGGCTGGTCCTTGGCGTCAAGGGTGATGACCACAAGGAGGCCGACATTTTTCCCTGCCGTCAGGTTGAACGGTACCAGGCTGAACGGTACTTCCGGGAAATGGACACGATAGATCAGGTTGGTATAGCTCCCCCTCTTGGTCGTAAACGGCCGGCGCATGAAATAGACCACCGGATATTCGGTGTCGATAACGGCCTCCTGGTCTCCGGCGACATCCAGGTGAATCGTCGGGCGACCTATCCGGTTATAGACCTGCTTATGGTCGTAGGCGACAAAGGCCGGCGCCCAGCGTTCGTCCATGTCTTTTCCGGCCCCGTCCACAGTGTAGACCCAGAGCGAGGACTCATGGGGAAGGGGGAAATCGGAGGCGCATCCGCAGAGAATAACCGCGGCGAGAAACAGGGCAACCCATGTCGTTACAGCGCGCTGATCCAAGGCTCTCATTCGCATCGCATACCCTAAATTTCTCCACCCGGTTGCAGGTCCCGCCGGCCGGTATTACTCTTTCGACAAAGGCGCGAAAAAAACGCCCTTCCCTCTTTACCGGCATAGAGGAGGGTGTGCTGTTTCGGCACCGCCGCCTGTTTCAACCATAAGGAGAATATCGGATATGGCAACGGCAAAAGGAACACAACTTGCTGAGGCTGTTAGGCAAAAGATCGGAGAACTTAAAAAGGCCTGTGTAACGATCGATGAACAAAGGGCCTCACACGCCCCAACAGGTCGGTGGTCGGCAAAAGAGATTCTCTCCCACCTCCTCGGCCCCGGAGGATCTGCCCACCTGCATCTCTTCCAGCTCTTCCTGGACAGGGAAACACCCACCATAGATATCGATCCGGGAAATCCCTTCTTTACCCGGGAACGTGCACAGATGCCCTTTACTGATCTTCTGTCGGAAGTCGAAAAGGAGTACAACCGGATCGCGGCGTTTTCCGAAGATCTCACGGAGGAACAGTTTGCCAGAAACGCCCGTATTCCTCAGCTTAAGGAATCGCCGTTGGGAGAGTATCCGTCACTGGAGGCGCTGATCAACGGGCTGGGTGTCTTTCATATGCAGATGCATATCGACCAGTTGCTTGAAATATTACAGGAGCCGGAAGGTTGATTGAGGTGTTGGGCAACCATGTCCGACCTGTCAGGCTCGTCTGTGTGTCCAAGGCGGACCGGATCCGTTATAAACCAAGTATAAGATGCCCCTCGTATGTCTGATTCGCTGATGCCGCTGACGCTTGCCAACTCCGTTGGACTGATCGTCCTGGGTTTCGGTGCCGGTACATTTGGAACGCTGATCGGCGCCGGAGGCGGTTTCGTCCTGATGCCGATCCTGCTGGTTCTCTATCCCCACGAAAACCAGGCCGTTCTCGCCAGCATCACCCTGGCGGTCGTCTTCTTCAATTCCCTGTCCGGCACCGAGGCCTATGCGTTGATGGGCCGGGTGGACTACAAATCCGGTCTGCTCTTCTCCGCGGCCCTGATCCCCTCGACCGTGCTGGGGACTCTGACGACATCCCATATCCCCAGGAACCTCTTCGATGCCATCATCGCCGTGCTGATGCTCGGGGCCTCGATCTATCTTTTTTCCAAGCACGAGATGCACCGCGAGATCTCTGCCTGCCGGTCCTCTCACGCTGTCCTGCGGCACCTCGTTGAACACGATGGGACCGAGGCCACCTATGCCTATAATCCGTGGCTCGGTCTCGGCCTGAGCTTCTGCCTGGGTTTTCTCTCCGGGACGGCCGGAATCGGGGGCGGTATCTTTTATGTCCCGGTCTTTGCCTATCTTCTCAACTTTCCACTGCATATCGCGATAGCCACCTCCCAGTTCAGCCTGGCTATCCTCGGGTTGACCGGCACGCTCAGCCATATCGTCTCCGGCGCCTTCGCGCACGGGGTGCACCGGACCATCGCCCTGGCCATCGGCGTCGTGCTGGGAGGTCAGCTCGGAGCGCACCTGTCCCGGACCATCAAGAGCCGGATAATCATCCGCGTCCTGTCGGTGACCCTGGGACTGGTCGGTTCGCGACTCCTGCTCCAGGTTGTGATGAGCATGGTCTTCCATTGACGGCCGGTCTCATTCCGGAGGACGAGCATTATTCGTTTCCTTTCTCGACCGGCGTAATCTGAGGGGCCCAGTCGAGCCAGCCGGCTTCGGGTTTGTCGTCCAACTCGAAACGATGCCCCTGGTTTACCCGGCCACCCATCTCCGCATTGCCGGGGGTCGCCAGGGCTATCCCTCCGGCAACCATGGCCTCAAGGGACTCGGTGGCTACGCTGACACCGGACAAGAGCCCGCCTTCTATCCTGGCACCGCTGACATTCCAAAACCGGGTATGTTCTCTCACAATTGCCTGGTATCGGGGGGCAATATTGATAGTGATCAGCACCTGCCTGAAAGACGCGGAGAGATCGAATCCGGTCACCTCCCCGACCTTGATCTGCCGGTAGTATACCGGAGAGTGCACCTGCAACGACCCCAGGTGCCTGCTGCAAAGCACAAGATTCAAGCCCTGTCGGGGCAATATCCGAGCCTCCCCCTGCGAGGCGATGAATTCCCGGGTGAGTGGACCTTCTCCGGGGGCCACGGCCACATAGGATCCCGATGCCAGGGTGTCCAGGTTTTTGATGCCGGAGAGGTCGAATTCGGGGGATGCCAGCCAGAGCCGGGTGGATTGCCGAAACAGGGAAGCAAATTTTTTTCCTACCGTAATTTCGGCAACGATTGTCCTGAGATCCCCGGCAAAATGAATCCGGACAATCCTGCCGATGGGCACTCCTTCGTACTTGACCGGAGAGCCGACTTTCAGGTTGCCGAACTCGGTAAACAAAACATTCAGCCGCAGATCGGTGGCCGTTCTGGCCAGATCTTCACTTTGATAGAGCGGGTAGACCGTACCGGCAGCCGGCGCCTTCCCACCCGGCGGTGTCAGAAATCCGATACCGGCGGAGATGATGGATTGAAGGGGGCCCGCCCGGATGGATATGCCTTCAAGTCCACCCTCCACTTGCAGACCGCTCAGGTCATAGAATCTGGAGGCGGTGGAAACCAGGTTCCTGTAAGGCGTCTTGATCCGACATTCCATCAGCACGTCCTTTTGTCTTCCCGAGAAATGAAAGCCGACGATCTCTCCGACCGCAACCTTTTTATACAGGATCGGCGAGCCGACATTATACGGACCGAGATTATCGGTCCTGATCTGGAAATAATAGCCGGGAGGGCGAAGAGAGGGGACGGCATGGACACAATCATCGAAGCTGTCGTAGAGGGGAAAGGCATGACCCTCCGTCCCCATGGCAGTCTTTTTGACCTTGGCACCCGGCGTCAGGAAGGAGATACCGCCTCGCAAAACCGATAACAGAGAACCGGTTTCAACCTTCACCCCGGAGAACAGCCCCGCATCCACCTTGATTCCGCCGCTCTTCCAGAAAACGGAATGCCGATTCACCAGATGATCATGCGGTCGATAAATAAAGACCCTTATCCGGATATCGCCGGGTGTCGGTTCAACGCCGATCACCTCACCGACCTGGACGTCCTTGTAGAGAACAGGCGCCCCGGCGGCAAAGGAGCAGGGAGCCTCCGTGGTCAGGACGTATTCGGAACCGGGACGTAGCGGCCTTTGCTGAGGGGGGGCCGGCAGCATCTCAAAATGGTCCCGGAAAGGTCCTTCGCCGGGTTCAAAGGTGATCTGGGGGCCGCTTAACAGGGTGTCGAGATTTTTTATCCCGTTCAGGGAGACCTGCGGCTCCGTCAACCAGAACCGTGTTCCCTTTTTGAGGATCGCCTCCGCCCTCGGGTCAAGAAGGATATGGGCAGTCAGGGTACTGTCCTTGTTGAGATCGATCGTCTTGACAAAACCTGTATCCAGTCCCCGAAACATCACTCTGGTCACACCTGCTGTTATTCCAGCGCCGGAAACGAGCCTTAAGGTCATGGGGAGTCCGTATCTGGCGACATCGATATCCTTGTACAGGGCGTAGATCCGACCATTTTTCGCCGGAGGACTGTTCTGGAGAGGTTCCGGCGTCTCAAGAACGACACCGCCCATCAGCAGCGAGGCAATCGATTCGACATGGACCTTCAGGTCCAGGAGCTTGCCGGAAAAGGTGATGCCGCTGGCATTGGCAAAACGGCTCTTCTCTCTCACCAGATAGGCATACTCTGGTTGCACATAGATATTAATCAGGATGCTGTCATCGCCTTCCAGGGAATAGGTCTGTACCGAACCTATCCGGATGTTGCGGTAGTATATTCCGGACCCCACCTGTAAGGAGTGAAGCGCGTCGGTCCTGAGGAACAGATGCAGACCGGGTGCCTCATCCGGGACCGGTGGAGGATTCGACAGGCCGGTGAATTCAAGGGTCCCAACCGCTGAGACGCCGGTCTGAATACCGATATAAACCCCGGAGAGAAGGGTTTCGAGCCCATAGATGCGGGCGGCCGAAAGCTCGGGCCGGACGACCCAGAAACTGGTATCCTTGACAAGATACTTCTCCACGTCCTTGTCCATCTTCGCAATGACCCGGACCCTGTGCCGGTCCAGATCCGGTTGTACGGCCTTGACGATCCCGACGGGTATCCCTTTGGCGATAACCTGCGTCTTCCCGGGAACAATACCGCTGGCATCCTCGAAATAGATGGTGATATCGACGCCGGCACTCCGATAATTATGGTAGAGAAGCCAGACGCAGATTGCCAGGGCCAGGACGGGGAGTGTCCATATGGGCGATATGCCGCGTTTCTTATACACAACCGGGGTGCTGTCCATATGGTTTCCTCAGGGAGAGTTCATTGTCCTGCCGTTACGGCATCCTCAATTTCCGGCTCCTGCCCACAGCAGGTATCCCAGAGCAGCCTTGAATCGAATGACCGGGCGGCGAACATCGTCGTGATCACCACCAGGCAGAAATAGGTAATGGCCGGAGCCGCCTGAACATTCGAGAAAAAACCAAACCGCACCAGGACACAGAGAAGCGAGATAACAAAGATATCCAGCATGGACCATCTTCCAATAAAATCGATAAAATTCAGCATCCGCGCTTTTTGCTTCAGGAAGGGTCCCCGTTTGAATCGGATGGTCAGGAGAACGATCAGCAGGCCTGTGATCTTAAAGAGCGGGACCAGGATACTGGCGCAGAAGATGATCAGTCCGACGACATAGGAACCGTCTTTGAAAAAAAGCTGAATACCGTCTATGATGGTTGAACTGTCGAATCTGCCGAAATACCCAACCCGCATGATCGGCAGGATATTTGCCGGGACAAAGAGCAGCGCAGCCGTTACCACCAGTGCCCATGTCCTGGTAATGCTGTTCGGTTTCCGGGGATGCCGTTTTGCCCCGCAGAGGGGACAGCGAAGTGTATCCGCGGCATCAGGCCCGGAGCGGATTGTCAACGTATGGCAGCAATCGCACGGAATCAGGCCAGCCTCCATGGCCGTGATCCTCTCTTCGCAGGCCGGGAGTTGAGGAGCCTCGTCATCCTCTGCAACCTGTCGGATGCCTGTTGCCATACGGGCCCAGAACAGGTTTTTATCCAGAACGGCAGTCCCCGCCATCATCACCAATACCAGAGCAATAAAACAATAAAAACCAAGGTCATAGCTGATATCTGTTGTGTGGTACATCTTGATCACCGTCACCATGATCCCCAGGAGATACACTTCCAACATGGCCCAGTCTTCGAGAAAGAGGAAGAATCGAAAAAGCCTCGGCCCCTGCGGCGGAATCCTTTTGAGCTTGATCAGCAATGCCACTGCAAGGCCCGAGGACAGCTTCAGAAAGGGAAAAAGAACCGCAGACAGGAGGACCGTCAGGGCGACCAGGAAATAGCCTTGGTGATAGTAACTGACCGTAGATTCCATGATATTGCCGCTTCTTGACATCCCCATCGTCCGAAAGGTCATGATCGGCAGGGTCATGGCAGGAACAAAGAGGAGCAGACCGGTAAGACACAGGGCCGCAGTCCTGTCGACGGGGTTTTTTTTGCGTCTGTCCACCTCCGTGCCGCATCGACAACAGGTGATGCTGTCCCCCACTCGAGCTGCCACCTTCGGCATCAGGAGGTCACATCCCGGGCAGGCAATCAACAGGTGAAAATCGGCAGATATCTGATCCAATGACAACACTCGTTTCCCTTGATAAAACACCACATGGAGTAATCCGGAGCCGCTTCATCCATCAGATCAAGGCCCTGCACTCCTGCTGAAATTTTTTCTTTTTCATATGGGCCGACTGGTTCCTTTCCCCGTTGCCTTGAGTCTCCTGCCTAAAAGATTGAGTTTAAATCTTCTCACGGTTGCAGGATCAAGCAACTGGCCACCCGGGCCAATGAATGACAAGGCATCAAAAGGGCATTGAATTATACATGCTCCGCACTGCACACAAGCCTCAGCGCCCGGCAATGTTGCGATATGCTGAGTTGTATCCACATCATAGCAATTCTTCGGGCACACCTGCTCACAAAGGCCGACACCCTTGCATTTTTCTTTATCGACAAGAACCTGCAGGAACCTGTCCTCATGGAGACCACTTTTATAGAGGGGAGTGCTCCCCATCAAGTCCAGACTGATGATGAGAATGACGATAAAAAAGAGAAGGCCCCATCGAAGGATGAAGGCCCAGGTAAACGACTGGGCCATGAGGCTGAGACCCAGCAGGCAGAACACACAAAGTCCCCACAGGATCAAGGGCGTCCTCCCGAAGTCGAAGATAACGGTGTATTTACTGAAGCCCACACCTTTTTTCTTCGGATTAAGCCACCTGCAGTAGAGAGGGAAACAGATGAAAATAAAAAACGGCAGGGCCCAGAGAAAACCATTGAGCGGCAGAAACACCGCAGGCCAGATGCCCATCGTTATCGCCGAGGCGATCAGCGAAAACGGGAATGCCCACATAAAAGCCATTTCAAGACGCTGGGCCAACGGGAAGCGCACCTGCCGCATCTCTTCGGTTTTCTTCGTGTTGTTTGCGATAAATGCCCGGATATCTTTTGCATAAACCGGTCCCCAGATCACCGTCCAACCCGTCTTATTCTTAATGGCCTTCGCCTGGATTCCACCGGCCGCAAGCTGCGGCAGTATCACCCGGCTATGATCCACCAGTTCCGCTATTCCACTGGTTTTGATGACCGAGATGACATCGTGGTCGGTAAAATGCCCACCCGTCGCTCCGCACCAGACATTGTGCCCATGACTGTTCGCCACCAGGAGATACCCGTCAATCCCACGTAAGGCTCTCCTGACTCTGGTCACCGTCAAGTGGTAATTGCAGGTCAGGAAGACCGGTGAGTTTCTGTCAGGCCGGCCTATCGGTATCATGCCGGTCCTGTATGGGATCGGTACTACTCTCAGGAGCGTTTCAACTACGTTTACAGCAACGTAACAGAACGGATTCATCCCTTATTCCTCCGGTCTTATCGCAATTACTTCCACAAAACTCCCCATTGCGTGCAAGCGAACGGATTCTATCAGAAAGCCCGTCTGCTTCGTCGTTTCCGGCAGGTCCTCCACTGCCCTTGTCGCAGTCTGCGTTACAATGTAGGTCAGGATGACGAGAGGAAATCGGATGAACCCGTTGATCATTTTCTTAACAAGCCCCTTCGGTCGCACCTCATCCGCAATCAGCAGTTTCCCCCCGGGTTTTACGATCCTTTTGATTTCTTTCAGGGCATATATCAACTCATCCCTGCTGAGCTCAGACCTCCCATCCCGACAGCTTGACGTTCTCCTTTTCGTCCAGGTTCCGGGGTGCGACGGACCTTTCCGTCATTCCCGCTACGCCTGCGGACACGTCGTATTCGACCGAGCGGCTTGGACGGGAGATCGCATACACAATCCTACAATCAAACAGCCTACTTGACGGGATTGAGGCTGATGATATAGGCGATTACGTCGGCGATCTCCTGCTGCTTGAGCATCTTATCTGCACCCCAGGCAGGCATGCTGATCGCCGGTCCCGGTCCATCGGGCGTCGAACCGTGCTCGATGAAGCGGTCGATGTTGGTACCGAAGGTCTTCGGATCCCTGCTCATCATCGTTTCATCGATTGGGTTAAGCGGGGGAACGGTGCCGTCCGCCGACCCGGCGTTGGTGACTCCGCCCTTCCCTTGCATCCCGTGACAGTCCGCGCAGTTTGCGGCGAATATCTTCGCCCCGGCCTTGGCATTACCAACCAGCGCAACCGCCGATCCGGGTCCACCCGGATTCGAAGGGCGTGCTATTGCCACCACTGTTGCCGACTCAGCCCGGGGGGCGGACATCATCAGGGCAGCAGCGGCCATCAATCCCAAAAACAACCTGTTCATCGTCCTGTTCATGCCAATCTCCTTTGCAAGATTTCCCCTCCCTGTCGCCTCCCTCTCTTTTGTCAATCGCACAAGGTCAGGCAAAACAATAAGTGCCGTGGTTATCGGCCAGCGGCGACAAGAGCTCCATCACGGCCTCCACTCAAGACGGCCAGATCGATACCTCTTTGTTGTAGCACTCGTTTCATTCCAAATCAACCGTCAGGGGAAGATTAATCAGGCATATGCGGCCGATAATCGAGTCTGCCGTTACCGTTCTTGAAATTCACGGGCTATCTTTGGACTGAGCAGCTTTTTGATGATCCAGGCCAGGACAATGGCGATGGCGGAATAAAGAACTACGAAAAATATCTGCATAATACGCATCATGGTCTTCATGTCGGCCGGGATATTTTCGGCCCCGAAGCCCGAAGGGCCCGAAAAGAAGAAATATTGCACCGCAATGCTTCCCGCCATTGACAATATCGACAGACCAAGAATCCCGATAAAGATTATCCTCGCCCAATTTTTCCTCTTTAATACTCCGATGGAGGCAATGAGCGTGAAAACGATCAGGATAAAAATCAGAAATACGAAGAGTCTGAAATGGCTGAACATGAACGCTGCGATGGCAGGCATATCGGCAGTCGCCCCGGATTTACTGATAGCCGACTGTATTTCAGGCCCGGAGAACAGGAGAGAGACCATGATGTTTTGCATCAGGCTGACGAGGGTGCCGAACCCGGACAAGACAATGAAAACCCAGGCGATCACTGATACGAAGGTCGAGCGTTCGTCGGTATCCTTTGCTGAATTACCCATTCCCCCTCCTTTTGCATTGCAGGTTCAACGCTGCGATATGTAATAGCAAATCACCAGCCGAAGGCCAAAGAGACCGACGACGATTCGATTCTCCGAAAGCGGCTCGAGTCGGCACGGTCCTGATGCCGGCTCTTCCCCTGCCGGGCTGCATCCGACGGACCGTGGTCCTTCTTATTCCGGGGTCCTGATCCCTTTGCCGCAACGGTGTGCCAAGGATCCGATCGCAGAACAACCTCTGGGCAGTATCGTAACCGTTTCACCGGCCTTGAGCCAGTTTTTTTTGATAGGCCTTGAATATGGAAACCCGATTTCAGGTCTTTCTGGTTGATTCACACCGGATCAATGCTAATCTTGATCTATTATGCAAAACCGCCGGCTGATCAAAAACATGCTTTTGTCAATGCTCCGATGATTGGGCTTAAAGACGATATTCTCGAAAGAACCAGAGAGTCGGCCTCCGATACCAGGACCGACGAACCGCCGATGTATAAGGTGGTGATTTACAACGATGACTTCACGCCCAAAGGCTTCGTTGTCGAATTATTGGTCCATCTCTTTCATAAGACGCCGGCAGAAGCCGTTGACTTGATGTGGCAAGTCCATCGAGGGGAAAAAGGAGTGGCCGGCACCTACCCGCGTGAGATTGCCGAATCCAAGGTGGAAGCCGGAGTAGCGCTGGCACGTGAAAACGGCTTTCCTCTGCAATTGAGCATGGAGCCGGATATCTGACCGGAGGCGTGTGCCGCACGTATCTCCTGTCATCATCGCCAGGAGTCCGCTCACCGACGGTTCGGCCCTGTGACCTAGAGCATTCCCGTGTTGTTCCTGCTGTCTTTGCGGGCTTTTACCAGGTCATCATTTTTAGTAAGGGGCAGCTGTCGATTCAACGCGTCTATGGCTGATTGTTCCATACCGTTCACCCTGTCGATGAGCTGTTCGAACAGGATCTTCAGTTGCAGATCATAGAACCGGTGCAGGCTGGTATTGGCCACCGCTTCAAATCCGCGGTAAATTTTATGGGGTGAGCCGGCACCCGGATCGAACGTCTGGATGCCGTTGTCAATGGCCCAACGGATCGGAGCATAGAAACACATGTTGAAATGCAAATCCTTAACAGCCATATCACATCCCCAGTAACGGCCGATCAGGTGCCGGTCCTTCACCAGCAGCATCGACATGGCGATGGGAACCGGGGATGGGTGTCTGAAGGCGGCGATGATCAACAGACGGTGGCGGTAGTCTCTGAATATCCGCTTAAAAAAATCACCGTTGAGATACCTTGCCGCCCATGGGCCGTATCGCGCATTGGTGTTGAGATAATACCGGTACATCAGTGCGCCCATGTCCGCTGTGATATCAGCGCCGGTGAAGGTGCGGATATCAATGCCCTGCCTCTCCATGCTCCGGCATTCCCGACGGATATTGTGGCGCTGGGAGGACTTGAAGGTCGCTACGTACTCTTCAAAACCCCCGAAATTCAAGTTCTTCCACAGATACGATTGATGCCGCCAGCCGATAAAGCCCTGCGACGGCAACCGGGCAAACCACGGGACATCGACGAAATTCAAATGGCAGCAGGAGAGGCTCTCGTGCCGACAGAACTGATCGATGGCCGCCAGCATGCTGCGCATCAGGCCGGACTGATCGATACCGTCCGCCATAAGAAACCGATAGCCGACTGACGGCGTCGCCGGGCTCATGCCCACCATCTTCGGATAGTAGTTGATCCCGTATTCCGCCGCCAGTTGCGCCCACCCGTGATCGAATACGAATTCCCCGTCGCTGTTGCTCTTCAGATAAAGCGGCGCGGCCCCGACCAGTTCCTGCCGGTTCCAGAGAGTCAAATGACGCGGCTGCCATCCGAAACGGGGCGATATGCTGCCGGACGCCTCCAGATGGTGCAGCCACTGCCATTCCAGCAAAGGCGTCGACAGCGGCAAGGCCAGTCTGTCCCACTGCCGGCGATCCACCTTATCGATGGAGTCTAGCCATCGAACTGTCCACCTTACCGGAGTACTCATGGCTTGTCGATACGAGCCTCTGCCTTTCGGGAAACCGGCCCTTCTCCAGGATTCCAAGGGCCGAGGAGCTGCGGCCGCCTTTTCCTCCTTAACCAACTGTCCACTTCCCTCTCAGACATAGGTCTCGTCCTCAGATGTCTTGCCGCGAAAAACATAATAGATATAGGAGGCATAGCCAAGAATCAGGGGAAGCAGGACAACGGTCCCGACCAGCAGCAACGACTGGGACTCCGGAGCGGCGGCGGCCTGACGAAACGAGACCTTGAACGGGACCAGCCACGGCCATACACTTATTCCCAATCCCAGGTAACCCGTCAGGAAGACGCCGATACTCAAGAAAAAGGGCTGGTATTCGTGCCCCTTATGCAGACCCCGCCAGATCAACACGAACATGACGGCGGTGGAGATGGGGATCGGCAGCAGATAAAAAATATTGGGCATGCTGAACCACAGCACATCAACATCGGCGTTCATCATCGGCATGCTGATGCTGACGATCGCCAGGAATATGGCGACATAGCCCAGCACATATCCGGCGCATTTCCGCGCCCAATCCTGGGTGATACCGTCCGTCTTCATGACCAGCCAGGTGGCGCCCAGCAGGGCATAGCCGAATACCAGCGCCATGCCCACCATGACGCTGTAGGCGTTCAGCCAGTCAAAGGGCCCTCCGGCAAAGCCGCGACCCTGGACCTTGATGCCCTGGACAAAGGCTCCCAGCACCATGCCCTGCATGAAGGTCGCCGTCAGGGATCCGAAATGGAAGGAATACTCCCAGAATCTCCGTGCTCTCCCCCCGGCCTTGAACCGGAATTCAAAGGCAACCCCTCGAAAGATCAACCCGAGCAGCATCAGGATGACCGGAACATAGAGGGCAGGCATCAGGATCGAATAGGCCAGCGGAAAGGCGGCGAACAACCCGCCGCCGCTCAGGACCAGCCAGGTTTCGTTGCCGTCCCAGAACGGAGCCACCGAGTTCATCATCCGGTTCCGGCAGCTGTCGGTAGGCGCAAAGGGAAACAGAATGCCGACCCCGAGGTCGAATCCGTCCAGCAGCACGTATAAAAAAACGGCTGTGGCAATGATGCCGTACCAGAGCAGCGGCAGATCAAGATAGCTCTCAAGATTAAACATGCCTTCCTCCTTCCCTGGAGGCCAGGTCCGTCAGCAGCGCCGGCTCCTTCAGGCCATGGGTGCCGTAGGTCGCTTCCTCCTGGTCCGGCCCCTTTCCGATCAACTTGAGTATGTAATAGCTGCCGGCGCCGAACACAAAGACATAGGTGAAGATAAATGCGGCCAGAGAAAGTTCAAGCTGGGACCCAATCACCGGCGATACCGCTTTCTCGGTGCGCAGGACGCCATAGACGATATAGGGTTGACGGCCGATTTCAGTGACGAACCAGCCGAAAAGCACGGCCAGAAACCCGGCCGGCGTCATAATGATGCACCAGTGTTGAAACCACGCTCTGTTGAACAGTTGCCTGCGCAGGAAGAGGACTGCAGCCGTGACCCCGGTGAAGATCATCAGCACACCGAGACCGACCATGAACCGAAACGACCAGAAGACCCAGGGCACGGGCGGGCGTTCATCTTTCGGCCATTCCTTCAGGCCCTTGACCTCTCCGTTGAGGCTGTGGGTGAGGATCAAGCTCGACAATTTGGGGATCTCGATGGCATACTCGGTTTTCTCCCGTGTCTGATCCGGCCAACCGAACAGTCTCAAGGCTGCGCCATGTTCCGTATTCCAGATGCCTTCGATGGCGGAGACCTTTACCGGTTGGTACCGTAAGGTATTCAGACCGTGCAGATCGCCCATCACGGCCTGGATGGGTGCGACGAAGATCGCCATGATCATCGCCATCCCCAGCATCACCCGGGCGTGCCCGACATGGCGGTCGCGGCGAAGATAAAAGGCGGCGATCCCGCCGACCACAAATGCGGTGGTCAGATAGGAACCGATGACCATATGGAAAAAACGATACGGAAAGGAAGGGTTGAAGATGACCTGCAACCAGTCGATGGGGTACAACAGCCCGTTCATGCCCACCCGGTATCCCTGAGGCGTCTGCATCCAGCTGTTGGCGGAGAGGATCCAGAAGGCCGAAAAGAGGGTGCCGACGGCAACGATGCAGGTGGCGGCAAAATGCATTTTGCGGCCCACGCGATTCCAGCCGAAGAGCATCACCCCCAGAAACGAGGCCTCCAGAAAGAAGGCGGTGAGCACTTCGAAACCCAGCAGCGGTCCCAAGACATTGCCGACCCGGTCGGCAAAGACCGACCAGTTTGTGCCGAACTCAAACGACATCACCACGCCGGACACCACGCCCATGCCGAAGGCCACCGCAAATATCTTGACCCACATGCGGTAGATGTCCCGGTACACCGCATTGCCGGTTGCCAACCATCGCCATTCCAGAACCGCCAGCCAACTCGCCAATCCGATGGTAAAGGCCGGGAAAATGATATGAAACGATATGGTGAACGCAAACTGGATGCGGGCCAATACGACAGGATCGAATTGTTCTATCATCGGGTTACCCTCGCAATGCCCCATCAGGATTCGATGGGGCCAGGCCTTCATGTTGATTTATCACAACCCTGGAAGTGGCTCTCCTCAGCCGGCAACCGGCCTTCAGTGGAGCATAACGGCTGATCGTCTTTCCTTTACCATATCAGATAATAAATGCCTATCGTTTGTCAAGTCGCCTGGTGTCGCAGTAAAGCTCTTCTGCTGTGAAGCCTCAGCTGCACCTACCGGCTCTCCCGGCTTCCTGACCTCGTTGCTCCTTCATTCACACCATGCTGCCAGTCTTGCCAATCAGACGAGCCTCGCAGGAAACCAAATTCAGGCGAAGTCTTACGATATCTGATACCAGCCATGAAACTAGCGTCTGGGCAACAGTTGCCTTGGCCATTTCGCCGCCACATCTTCTTCCCCCTTATAATAATTGACCGCCGAGGAGCGCTCAAAGATGTCCATTGCCGGAAGAATATTCACCTTCCCCGAATCAGGATACTCACAGACATCGATGCCGATGGTGGTCCGAAGATCCAAGTAGAGGCAGGGGAAATCGTTGTGGTTATACAGCTGGTGAGCCCCCTGTTCCCCTTCTTCAAAAAAAACGATGTCGCCTTCGGATATTTTCTGAAATCCCTCCGGAGAGCGCAGGGTCGCCTCCCCGGAAAGAATGACGAACAGCTCTTCTGCCGCCCGGTGAAAATGATAGGGGAATGAGAACTTGCCCGGGTCCAGGGACCGAATATCGAACTGCAGATGTTTGGCCTTTGCTAATTCGGCCAGCCGCGGACTTGTCTGCCACAGGAATTCAGGAACCCTGCTTTTGTTCTTTTTAAATACGGTGCTCTTTACATTGAATATCTTTGCCATTTTTCCCTCATGAAGTAATTGATATCAGCAACTTATCCGGTGCATTTTCCTGTTCGCCCCTCCTCCAGCATTCCCCCTGCCTCATTGCAATCCGGGAAGGCGGACGAACCATCTCGAAACAATCCGTGACCCTGCAGTGGCCGTCACCGGCCAGCCGGCCGACGGGTTTGAATTTTAAGAGATCAATCCTGTCGCCTTCGCATAGAACCGATTCATCGTCAGGGATGTGCGCCGCTCGTCCGATGGCCATATTGCAGGTATCTCTCCGCACGCCTTCAGGGTAGAAATTTGATCATATTTTGACAATGATTATCGTTTTCTGTGTTCCCCAAGACCCACGGCCGGTGATTTTCAGGCATCCCCGACCGGAGAATCCGGCTCCATGTCAATCGTGCCTGCTGACATCAGGCCTGCCCTGGGAATGGATAAAGAGCTCAGACGGCACGGGTGTGAAGGACGTTTGCTTCAGTCTCTTAAGAGAGGACCGGTTATGGGCAAGGGAAAGACGGCATCTGCACAGACGGCGCTTCTGCTCAGGCATGAATGGGTCTTCGAGATGTTGGCGTCCGGCTCTCTTGTCGATGGAAGACGAGGCGGCCTGGTCATCGGGCCCTCCCATGAGGAGGGGAATATTTACCTTCTCTATCAGACCCAATCGGGAGGGTACCGGATTCTCGGGACAATGGAGGGTGGAGAATATCTCCTTTCACATGGGGCATATCTGTTGTATCACCATAGAATCAACGAGATAAACGCCTGGGAACACCCGACGGCTCTCGTTGAAAAAAGCAAAGTCTCCGGAGAAAGCCGCATCATCAACGCCTTCGGAGAAAAAAGTGAGAAAATCATTCTGATTGATCATCGGGGGCAGTTCATTGTCAATAAATTTGCCACCGGCAGATTCTTCACCGAAATTGACGGTCTGAACCGAAAGGCAGAGGAGTATCACGACTGAGAGCTTCAGGCGGGACCTGCAGTATCACATCCGTGCCCCTCATGTGCACCCCCGTGAGGGATAAGACAGCTTTCAGGCTCCGGGCATCAGCAGCATGCGGCCGGCAACTGCGGGACAATCGTTTAGACCGTCTTCGGCATGCACCCCGAAAAACGACATACGACGTCCGGTCAGCGCGCTGTTTTCGATCAGATACCGAACTGTTTGGTGTCGATCCATTTCATGGACAGCAGGGACCAGAAATCCATGGCCAGCCCGTTCAGGACATAGTCGTAGGGTAGCCAACCATATCCGGCCTCGCCCCATCCGCTCCCCCAGGAATTGCGAATCATCAGGGCGCCTGTGGTTTCCCTGTTGCATTTGGTATTCTTGATCTTCATCGCATCATCGTATCCCACCGCGACGATGGCATGTCCCCACTGTGCCTGCTCACCCTGACACGGGTACGGAATGCCGCCGGCTACGCTGGTGCTGTCGAACGACGCAAATCCCCAGAATCCGAACATCGACGGAATTCCGGCGGCAAGATAGCTCTTGACCGTGGCAAGCACGTTTCCGGGCGGCACCTTGGCACCCTGAGGGTCATGGCAGAAATATTTAAGTGCCTCGAAGTTGTCGGCCACCGCATAGACGAAGGCCGGCGGTTCCCGGTCGAATCCGTCCGGTTCGGCCCCGGCTTTGTCCGTGTACGGCCAGTATGTTTCATCGGGCACACCGCAGAGGCTAAGCGCTGCCATGACATTGCGCAGCCAGGCCCCGCTATCGCCTGTGGCATGCATCAGATTGCGGGTACATTTATACAGAAACAGACGAGATCCGTCGATATATCGTTCAAACGCCTTATACTCGAAATATTCTACAATACCGATACCGGCATGGGCGGAACATGAACCAAGACTCAACTGATTCTCGACCGGGGAACACCACTGCCTGAGATCGACCGCACCCGGCAGGCTGGGGGACTTTGTCGCCAAACCCAGCTGTTTGGCCAGGCCCTTGATTTCCTTATGCTCAGCCGAATAGTCCCGCAAATCAGGCATCGGCGGCAGCCATCCCGTTCCGACATATTCATCTGTTCCGGAAAGCCGAACTTTTTTACATAATAGAGACATAGCTCCTCCTTCTGACCAAAACGGTCATGACATGGTATCCCCCCGTTATGAACCTTATCCGATTTTTTTGCAACCATTTGAACTTTAAAATTATATCCTCACTACCGGCCAATCGAAGCGATGCTTCAGGCCGGCAGGAACGACAGCAACAGGAGAACTTACGCAGACTACGAAGATGAAGAGATAAGATATATTCGATGCCGATAAATCTGATGCAAAATCCACGCCATCAAAGAGTCAGGTGCGCGGCAAATGAAAAATGTATTGAAATTCCGCCGGATCCGTGCGGTGTCCTGGCAAATCCCCCATCGATAGACGGCACAGTTTTCCTGATATGCGGCAATAATTGCTCATAAAGTGCGGAATAATGAACAGACGATTCGCTGGACCTGTACGGTGATTTTTCCTCCACGAGTCCGGCCGCGCCAGTCCTGTGAGCATGTTGATGGTCGTGGTCTTGCCGGCGCCGTTAGGGCCGAGAAAACCAACCAGCTCTCCCCGGCCGACAGCAAACGACAGGTCAGAAACCGCTTGAACTTCCTCAATGGTCATGGTGGCAGAGGCAGGTTCTCTCTTACCGGCCACCAAACCGGATTTCTGTTGTTTTCAGAAGCAACGCCAAACCTCTTGCGAAAGGCCGCCGAGAAATGGCCAAGGCAGGTATAACCTGTGGCAGCAGCGACTTCACTCACATTGAGTTCGCCGGACTCGAGCATTATTTTGGCCTTTTCCATCCTGAGCATCCGGACATAGCCGAAAACGGTTGTATTATAGATCGCTCGAAACCCCCGCTTCAATTTGAAATCATTCAGCCCGACACGATGAGCCAGCGTCAGCAGAGTTGGAGGGTCGGCAAATTCTGTGTCCAGGATACTTCGGGCCTCCTCGATGCGATTGAGATCCATTTTGCTCGGCATGGCGGTTCTCCTGGGAACGGGCGATGAAAGCATGTCCAATTGAAGAGCCAGGATTTCCAAGGCCTTGCTCTCCAGGAAAAGTCGCCTCGCAGACCCTTCCAGCGGGCAACTGAGAATCTGGTGAGCGATGATCCTCAATTCCGGGGTGAGAGCTTGCTGAATATGCCGGGGGAAATCCTCGGCAAGGTCCTCAAGTGGAGGCCGACGCCCGGGAGTTGACTCGAGATATTCCGAAACCAGCTGCGAGGCTCGACCGGAAGAGAGCTGCAGTTCGACCAGTCGGTGCGAATCACAGCCTAGCCTGTCAATCCACCAGGAGGTGCAGACCCGGATTCCTCGTCCGGGAAAGCCAAATCCCTTTGCCCGTAGTATTCATCCGCCCAGGAGCAGAATTTTCCCCTGAATACGACTAAAATAATTTCAGGATTTCTGAAGATGACAGGACGATACAAACCTAAATATATCGGAAAAAGGAGGAGCAAATGGCGATTGTCTCTGAATATCCTGCTCCTGATGACCTTGAGCGAAAGAACGCCCGCCTGATGTTCACTGACCGCGTCAAAGACCATGGTCTGCAGCTCTCGGATATTGCCGGGAAAGGCGTGGCACCCTAGCAGGGGAATCAATTCGGGCGGGTGAGCAGGTTTTCTTTTGCCGAGCTGGTCGGCGGCGGTTCGCAAAAAATGCTCCACCAACAGGGGCAGATCCTCCAAACGCTCCCGCAAAGGCGGCAAGTGCACCTGGTGGGTCTGGAGCCGGTAATAGAGATCTCGCCGCATACAGGCGTCGGGTCCGTTTGCAGTAGCATTGTTCCGTCTCATGGGAGTGCAGGGATTGTTCGGTACCTTTCTTGTGAACACATCAAAGCAAGCCAGTTCCTCATTATGGAAAAAAGCTCTGCTCTGGCAAACATCTCGAACGATGGTTGATGCCCGCACCTCTCAAATTCGCGATACTCCAGCTGCGGAATATGGGCCATCAGACTATCCCTGATCAACCTGCCGGGATGTGGATCATATGCCCCATGCAGCATCAGAACGGGAGAGACAATGTGGTGGGCGGGGTGGCTATTTTCCGGTCGCGGCGGCCAACATCGTACCGAGTTGCTTCAAGTCGACGATGGCTTTCCCTACGGGCCTTCCCTTAATCGATACGGCTTCCGCGACCTTTTTGAGCTTGAAGGAGTTGGCTATTGACTCAATGCTCTGTATTGCCCTTCCGCCTCCACCGTGTGTGAGAAAGGCGGCATATGGCTTGTCCGTAACCTGGCCCCTGGTTGGGTAGTAGGCCCGATCGAGAAAGTCCTTCAGGCCGCCGCCCATGTAGCTGAAAGCATCGTAGGAACCCAAAGCGACGGCATCACACGCCAGCAGGTCTTGCGATTGAGCCTCAGCGCCTGTCTTTATGGTTACCTGAGCTCCAGCCTTCTTGGCACCGGCGGCAATCGCCTCCGCTGCGGCCTTGGTATTTCCCGACATGCTGCAATACACAACCAGTACCTTCGACATGACCTCGTCTCCATTCAATTATGATCCCGGCAGAGAGGTGAAGGGCCGACAAGTGCGCTTACCATGAAGCACTGCCTGGATTCCGGTCCTCTCAACCTGCTGTTCGATATTTATTCTTCCCGGCAACAGAATGCAATAGGATATCACAACAAACGACATGGCAATTGAACCGCCTGTGATAGAATATTTCAGATATCGTATCGCTAAATTCATGCTCGATTTTTCTTCTTTTGCATACCGCCGCTAATAATCGGTGCAATTGGAGCGCAACGGAGTTTGCACCCGTGTTAATTTGCCTGGCTGGTCTTTTGTATATTCAGATTTTGAGGCAATTCTTTTTCCGCCAAATGCAGATATAGTTCGAGTTCCTGCTTTACACCTTCCCCATTGAATTGTTCCCTCAGGCACATATAGTTCGTCCCCGGGTTTCAAAACAACCTCTTTATCTTCAAAGCAGGCAATGTATTCACCGCTCACACAAATCGTATATTCATCGAAATCATGCACATGTTTTGTTGATGTACGATCTGAATGACACTCCCAAAATGCCATTTGTGAACCGTCTGCGGCCTCGTAATAATAACCTTCAATATCGGGAGTATTTTGTTGCGCTGGATCAATCTTGTTTTTCGGGTTCTTCATAAAATCCGGAAAATGCTCCATATCGTATATCCTTTCAATTGCGGGACAGATTTCAACGTAGGTGTTAACCACACACCCATCCGAGGTTCATGTCGCATATTTCATCTCTAGTGGAAAAATATCTTAAGCCGTTCGATTCGTCCATTACCAACTATTTCGCTGCAATTCTGCTATCTTGCAATAGCGAAATACAGATCGGATGGCAATCCGCATCGATCATCGGAGTTCAAGATATCCGTTATTCGCTCGCAAGGTAGCGATCAACGCCGGACAGGGTCCGGATTCCACCGGTAAATCGATGCCAACCGCAGAAAGAGCGCGCATCACTTCAGCCGGCTCCGGATGTTCTGCACGCAATGATTCAAGCACGACCCCGGACGGCGCCGATTCTGCAGGGTGAGGTCTGTCTCCCCAATCGATGAAAAAGGGAACGATGCCATCCGCGACCACGATCTCAGGATCAGTGAACCGCCACTGGAGCCATGAGCCGTCTGATCGCTGACGAGAGCCCGAGGCTACCGGCCCAAGGGAAATGCCGCAGGCGTCGGCCTTCGCCCTGAGCCTGTTCAGCTGAGCTTCCTTCACCGCCCACGTCACAAGACGGGGCTCATCAAGAGCGTCGATCTGAAACCAGCGCGGCCCGGTCATCTCCGCCTGGGCCGGGTCCGGCCCGATAACCTCAAGGTACGAGCGGTTGGACAGGGAAAGAAGAGCGTTGCGCGTACCGCGGCCCGGATGCTGTCCACCCATAACCGGACGTACACCAAGACGTCTCTCCAAATCGGCAATAGTCTTCTCGAGGTCCCTGGTCGCGTAGACAAGGTGATCAATTCGTGTCAGAAAAGGCTGATTCATGTCAATTCTTGGACGAAGAGGCGTTATCCGCCTAACTATAAAAGTATCCCGTTCCCCCGGTGCACTTTTTTTGTTGCAAATGTAACTACTTGAACTTCCGGACAGGCAATTGAATCTGTCCTCTTTCTTCCTTTACCGGTGCAGGAAAAGGTTCCTCATTTTCAATTTCCAATTTTTTAATGATTTCACACTGTGTAAAATAGAGGCACCAAACCTAAATATACCAAAGAAACAACTATTTATTTTCAATTACATTGATCAATTTTTGAAGGAGATTGTTTTGTTCTTCTATGAGCAGATACCGTTTTTCTTGAATTTGAATTATTTTCTTTTGAGGAGAATCTTTTCCTTGATATTTTCGCATAAAAAACACCCATACTGCGATTAAAAATAGCATTGGGGTCCAGCTTATTAAAATGTCAATAAATGTTTTAATATTGCCGCTACCGGAATGTTTGCTTTTGTTACAAACGGAAGCAGACAGTATTCTTACCTTATGATTGCTATACTCATTTTCATTTTTATCGGCACTGTTGCAAACACGAAACGCCACTTCATCATTAACTGGAACCACCAAGTCGTGATTATGATCTGTAGCGGTATCAATTAACTGGTTTTTTGAGTTAAAATATTGAACTAAGGTGAACCCCTATCTCTATGGACCTCTGCTCCCCTGTGTACTCTATGCTTGTAACAGGCGCCGTTGTAAGAGTTTTTGCATGTCACTACGTCCATCAGCAATCAAGAGCACATAGACGTTTTTTCCCATCACTCGGTAAACAATACGGTAGGGTTTGAAGAAGATCTGACGGAAGTCCCGCAGCCCCAAAGCAATCAATTCTCGAGGGTGAACTCCTCGTTCAGGATTTTCAGACAAGCTGTCGAATGCCTTTTCAATACGTTCCAGAACGTGATCGGCTTTGCTTCTTGAATCGTGTAAATCAATGTAGTCATAAATATCTTCCAGATCACGTACAGCATCATCAGTCAATTGTACCGAGAAATACATCAATAGGACTCCGGTTTCTTTCGCAAGCGCTTGATGACATCAGCAGCCAGCTGAACCTTACCCTCTTCGATCTGGCGGGTGCCGAGCGCCAAGATTTTCAAAAGAGCCATAGTTTCTTGTGCTTGCTCATAACTATCGATATCCTGTACAACCGCCTTGGCCTCACCGTTTTGGGTGATGATCATGGGTTCCTGTTGTTTGCCTATGTCTCGAATGATCTCTGAGGCGTGCGCCTTCAAATAACTTATCGGCTTGATTTGACGGGAAAGTGCCATAAGTGACCTCCTGTGTTATGTAGAACTATATATAGTCCTTAAACAGGTCATTTGTCAAATTATTTTTGCTGCAACAACTAGTTGCTCTGGCATCTACCGTTTTATCACTTTAAGACGAAACAATATGTCAAGAATGAAGGTGGCCTGTGTTTTCTGCAGGCCAACGTGAACATCGGTAGCTCGACCGCAGAATGTTTTTG
>JBJKPM010000027.1:0-1133 GCA_046706325.1 Desulfocapsaceae bacterium
AAGCATGCATCCTCGCCATTGCAAGATCGACGCCTCCACTTCTGGCGATACGGCATCATTTGTTTTGGGCAGCAGCCTAGTTGATATCCATCGAGAGAAAAAATGTGCATAAGCTATTCAAGGTGACCGCCATGGATATCGGCCCTTGTCCCGCCCAAACCAGTCCCGGTGGGCAGACCGCCATCGCGAATCGGGGTTTTGCCCAAATGATGAAAGTGAATTTCACAGCAGAGGTTGTTGCAGCATGACCGAGGCGAAAAAGGAAAACGCGATACGCTATCGGCAGACCCTGGACCTGGCCCCTGCCGTTATTTACCTGAAGGACAAACAAGGCCGCTACACCTTTATCAACCGGCGCTTCGAAGTCCTCTCGGGCTATTCGGAAGCGCAGGTCCTGGGCCGGACCGACTTCGATCTCTTCCCCGAAGCGGTGGCCCGCAATTCCGCTGAGAATGACCGCAAGGTGCTGGAAAGCGGCATTCCATTGGAAATCGAGGAATTCGGACCGGTCGATGGCCGCATGCACATTTTTCTCTCAGCCAAGTTCCCCATTTACAATGACAGCGGAGAAATTATCGAACTATGTGGAATCTCAACGGATATAACTGCTCGCAAAACGGCTGAGCAATCCTTGATCGAAAGCGAAGAGCGCTTCCGGGTCGCCCTGGAGGCCAACCCGGACCCGGTGGTTCTCTGTGACCGGGATCAGCACATCATCTATTCCAACCCCGCCTTTCCCGGATTTTCGGTTGGACGTCATCGGAGATCAAAGGCCGGCAACTGGAACAATTCATCCCCGAGACGGATCGTCCCTCGCTGGCCAGACGGCTTGAGACCCTCTGGGACGAGGCCCACATGCCGGACATCGAGACGCGTCACCTCACCCGGCATGAGGATCTGCGAACGGTCGTGATCAACGGCGGGCGCTATAACGACAGCGCCGGGCAGCCAGCCGGCTGCATCCTGAATATACGCGATATCAGCGAACAGAAGCGGCTCCAGAAGCAGGTTCAGCAGGCTCGCCGCCTGGAGTCGCTGGGAAGGCTGTCAGGCGGCATCGCCCACAATTTCAATAATCTTTTGATGGTTATCCAGGGCAACATCGACCTCATCATGATGAACGAATATTCTTT
>JBJKPM010000028.1:0-47355 GCA_046706325.1 Desulfocapsaceae bacterium
CTTTGTTTTGAATCACAAAGACAACCCTCCGTGTCTTTCGACACATCGGGCCCGTTTGCTGTATTCTGCTATTCAGTTGTCAAGGATCGCTTTCGGTCCCGTTCTTGGACCGCGCAGCATATGCTGCAATGAGACACGCAGTCTAACCTATTAATTCTTGCCTGTCAATATTCTTTTCTTTCGGATCGCCTTTTCATCTCGCATTTCCGCCGGCAGGCAAAAGATCGCGGCAGACTACACGACAGCGGGCCCACTGTCAATGGAAATGAAAAGATTTGGTTAAAAAATACAAGTTCTTATAACAGAAGATCCGAGGCCTTGTCATCGTCGGCACGACGAGGCATTTCTTTCAGGGCACGTATCCTTTCCAGGACGGGAGGATGGCTGTAATGGAGAAAGACATAGAAAGGATGCGGTGTCAGATTGGACAGGTTGCTCCGGCTCAGTTTCTTCAGCGATCCGATCAGGTGCTCGCCTGAGCCGGTTGTCTCGGCGGCGAAACGATCGGCGTCATATTCATGATGCCTGGAAAAAATATTGCAGATGACGGAGACAAGGAGATTGAGCGGTGAAAAGAGAAAGCTGAAGAAGACAAGGCTTGCATAGGTGGAGATGTTGTCCATCCTGAAAGCGGCAAAGAGCCCCTTGTTCTTCATAATAACGGAGAGCAGGAAGAAAAGGGTGCCGGTATGGAGGAGAGAGACAACCAGCATCTTGAAGATATGATGAAGTTTGTAGTGGCCCATTTCATGGGCAAGAACGGCAGTGATTTCCTGGTCCGAAAGCCTTTCGAGAAGCGTGTCGTAAAAGACGATCTTGCGGAAGCGGCCGAATCCGGTGAAGAAGGCATTGAGCTTGGTCGAGCGTCTGGAGCCGTCCATGGTGAAGATTCCCTGTATCTTGAAGTTCATTTTCCGGGCATAGCCGGTGACGGACTTTTTCAGGGGGCCTTCAGGCAAGGGGGTGAAGGTATTGAACAGCGGCATGATCAACACCGGAGCAAGATATTGCAGGATGATGACCACGATGACCAGGCCGATCCAGCAGTATAGCCAGGCAAGACGACCGCTGCGCTCAAAAAAGACAAGGACCAGAGCCAGGACGGGGCCGCCGATGATGACAGCGAGCAGGGCGATCTTCAGATGATCAAGGACAAAGGTTGCGATCGTCGTCTTGTTCAATCCGAAACGGCTGTCAATGACAAAGGTTGAATAGATGGAAAAGGGGAGGGCGATCAGCCAGGAAAGAAGGAGGAGCGCTGCGGTATAGATAAGCCCGGTAAAAAGCGGCTCGAAACCCAGGGACCTGGCCCACAGATCAACCAGATTGAAACCGCCGAGCAGCAGGAAGGCCAGGGTCACGCCGGTTATCAAGCCTTCTTCTGTTACGGCAACAGAGGTGGTGGCCCTGGTATATTCCAGTGACCGCTGATAGTCATCCGGGGTCAACACCTCGGCGAACTCCCGGGGGAGATCGGCGGTGAGTGCCTTCAGGTTGACAACAGAAACCCCCAGGTCAAGAAGACAGTGGACCGTGAGGATAAGCAGGATGCAGATCAACCAGGGATTCATAGCAACTATGACCTCAATTACTCTCGTCAGGGCCGGTCGAGACCCCGTTTCGACAGTTCAGACGGTGTGGTTGCCCGGATGAAGGCTGACCGTTTGTCAGCCAGGGATAGCGGCGCCGGTATACGAAAGAGATTACCCGACAAGCGGGAAAAAGAAAAGCCCTGCGGTTGCCACCACAGGGCTTTTCTGAATCTGCAGCTTCTTTCTCGGCTATCGGATAGCCTGGATGGTAAATTGAGCAAAGTTGAGGAAGGCATCCGGGTAGACGCCCATGGTGACGATAATGATCAGCAGGACAACGGAAGTGGCGTTGGTCAACATGCCGGTCCTGACGACTCCCTCATCCTGCGGGTTGCTGCAGTAAGTCACCCGGACGACGGAGAGATAGTAATAGATCGCGATGGCGGTGTTGATGGCGGCCAGGGTGACCAGGATGAGATAGTTCTGTCTGTAGGCCCCGACCAGGATCAGGAATTTCCCCATGAAACCGACGAAGGGCGGGATGCCGGCCAGTGCAAAGAGGCCGACGGCCAGGGTCAGGGCCAGCAGCGGCGAGCGTTTGTGCAGGCCGCCCAGGTCCTCAATCAGGACATTCTCACCGTTTCTGGCCACATTGCAGATGACCAGGAAGCAGGCCAGGTTCATCACCGCATAACCGGCGATATAGTAAAGGGCGTCGACATAGCCGGTGGTCTGCAGGGTCAGCAGGCCCAAAAGGATGAAACCGGCATGAGCAATGCCGGAGAATCCGAGCATGCGTTTGACGTCTTTCTGCACCAGGGCCGCCAGATTGCCGTAGAACATCGACAGCACCGAGCAGACCTTCAGCAGGTTGACAAAGGTATGACCTTCGGCGCTGGCCATGCTCACCAGCCTGATCAGCAGCGCGACGGCGGCCAGCTTCGGCACCGAGGCGATGAATGCGGTGGTCTCGTTTGCCGCCCCCTCGTAGACGTCGGGGACCCAGAAATGGAACGGGAAGATGGCGAGCTTGTAGAAGAATCCGGCCAGCACCATCATCATGGCCGCCACGGCGGCCGGCTGGCCGGCGACCAGCGTCTTGACGATGATATCGAGTCGGGTGGAGCCGGTCAGCCCGTAGAGATAGCTCATCCCGAGGAGCATGAAGCCGGTGGCCATCACCCCGAAGAGCAGGTACTTTGCCCCCGCCTCCATCTGGAAGCTGATATTGCCGGAGTCGTCCCGCATCGGCACCATGATGTAGACGGCAAAGGAGGAGAGCTCCAGCGAGACGAAGATGGCCAGCAGTTCGACGCTGGAGACCAGCATCATCAGGCCGAGGACACCGGCGAACAGGAAGAGGTAATACTCGGGATGGACATCGCGCTTGATGCCTGACAGCCTGCGGCCGAAGATCAGGACGACGAGCATCGCCCCGGCGATCAGGATCTTGAAGACCTGGGAGAAGAGATCGACCCGGTAGGCCTTGAAGAACAGGTCTCCCTGCTGGTGAAGGCTCAAAAGGGCGGCTATCAGGGTCGCGGACCCAAGGCCGATGGCGAGATTGATGATGGTTTCGTCATCGGGCCTTCCCAGGCTTACCAGGAAGAGGATGAGACCTGCACCCAATAGTGTCAATTCAGGTAGAAATAACATTGTATTACCTTCAGGTGGTCGTTAAGTGGTAAATGTCCCCGGTCAATGCAGCACCAGCCCGGCGGCGGCAATCGCATGTCCCTGATGGGCACGGAATTGATCCAGAAGGTGGCCGACACTGCTGTGCATCAGCTGTAAAAAGGCCTGCGGGTCGAGCCCGATCCAGAAGACGAAGAGCAGAAACGGGGCCAGGGTGACGATTTCCCTGATATTCAGGTCGACCAGCCATGACTGGTCCGGGTTGCTGGTCCCCCCCCAGACGATCTTCTGCAGCATCCTGAGCATGTAGGCGGCCGCCAGGACAGCGCCGGGGATCGCCGCCAGCCCCAGGGCGATATTGTGGCTGAAAAGCGAATTGACCCTGAAGGCCCCGGCCAGGATCAGGAATTCGCCGACAAAGCTGTTGGTTCCCGGGAAGCCGAACGAGGACAGGGAGAAAAACGCCAGAAAGGTGACATAAATGGGCATGAACTTGCCGATCCCGGTGGCCGAGCTCAGCTCGCGGCTGTGGGTGCGCTCGTAGATCATGCCGACGCAGAGGAACAGCGCACCGGTGGTTACGCCGTGGTTGATCATCTGCAGGATGGAACCTTCCATGCCCTCCTTGTTGAGCAGGAAGATCCCCAGTGTCACGAATCCCATGTGGCCGACGGATGAGTAGGCGATCAGCTTCTTCATGTCGTGCTGGGCCAGCGCGGTAAAGCCGCCGTAGATGATCCCGGCGATGGACAGCCAGAGGATATAGGGCATCAGAAAGACCGTGGCCGCAGGCGTTATCGGCAGTGCAAAGCGCAGGAAACCGTAGGTCCCCATCTTCAGCAGGATGCTGGCCAGCAGGACCGAACCGGCGGTCGGGGCCTCGACATGGGCGGCCGGCAGCCAGGTATGGAACGGGAACATCGGCACCTTGATCGCAAAGGCCAGGAAGAAGGCACCGAACAACAGCATCTGGGTGGTGAACGAGTAATCCCTCCACATCATATCGGGGATATAGAAGCTGTAGTTGTTGGCCTTGTACAACCAGATGATGCCGACCAGCATCAGGATGGAACCGGCCAGGGTGTAGAGGAAGAACTTGACCGAGGCATAGATCTTGCGCGGCCCGCCCCAGATACCGATCAGCAGGTACATCGGGATCAGCATCGCCTCCCACAGGATATAGAAGAGGACGAAGTCCAGCGCCACGAAGACGCCGATCATTGCGGTCTCCATGATCAGCAGGCAGACCATGAAGGTCGATACCCGGGTCTTGATATAGTTCCAGGAGGCCAGCACGCACAGCGGCATAATCAACGTGGTCAGGACGACCAGCAGGATCGAGATGCCGTCGATGCCGATCACATAGTGGATGTTCAGCGACTTGATCCAGGTGTGCTGCTCGGCGAACTGGAATTTGGCCGTTGTCGTATCGAAGCCTGTGATCAGCAGGATGGACAGCAGCGCCACGACGGTGGTGACGGCCAGGGTCCAGTACCTGCTGAAGGAATCGCTCTTGACGACGAGCAGCGGCAGGACCCCCGCCAGGGGAAGAAAGATAAGGGTGCTCAGGAGAGGGAAACCCGGATTGAGTAGTAGTTGATCCATTACAGATGGTCCTCAGGTTCGGTTAGAGCCAGATATAGATAAAGAGAACGATGGCGACAAAGGAGACCGTGTAATAGATGGTCTGCTGTATCTGTCCCCTCTGCAGCGCACGCGCCGTTCTTCTGCCGATGGCGCGGACGCACCTGGCTGAGCCGTCCACCACCCCGTCGATGCCGTGCCAGTCGAACCAGGCCCAGAACCGGGCGGTGGTCATCAGGGTGTTCAGGCCGACGACCCGGTAGGCCATGCCCCAGGCGGTATCCGCCCACTGCAGGGGATTCTTGCACAGCCAGTAGAAGGCCCGGCCGCCCTTGCGGTAGAACCAGTCCAGGTCGAGGCTGATGACGGCCTCGGCGGCCAGCCTCTTCTTGAACAGGAAGAAGGCCAGGGCGGTAAAGGCCAGGATCTGCAGGGTCTCGCTCATATGGCCGGCGGAATAGGGGTTGAACTCGACTCCCTTATAGGGCAGCATGTCGTAGAGAAACGGCAGATAGCAGCCGATCAGGATGCAGAAGAAGGAGGCGATCAGCATGGCCGTCTGCATGTTCCAGGGCGGATCGGCGGCCTTTTCCATGGTCTCTTCCGAACCGCGGTTGTCGCTGAAGAACAACAGGTAGGGCAGCCTGAGACCGGCCACCAGGAAGGTACCGGCCGCAACCAGGGAGAGCAGGAAGCCCGCGGCGTACAGATGTTCCTCGAAGCTGGCGGCGATGATCATCGACTTGGTGACGAAGCCGGAGAAGAACGGGAAGGCCGAGACCGACACCCCGCCGATAACGGTATACACCAGGGTCTTGGGCATCTTCTTATACAGACCGCCCAGCTCGGTCAGCTTGCTCTTGCCGGTCATATGGATTACCGAGCCGGTGCCCATGAACAGCAGTCCCTTGTAGAGGATATGGGCAAAGGCATGGGCGCAGGCGCCGTTGATCGCAAGCTGGCTGCCGATGCCGATGCCGGTGACCATATAGCCCACCTGGCTGATGATCTCCCAGCCCAGCAGCCTGCGGATATCGTTTTCCATCGCGGCATAGACGATGCCCCAGATGGCCATGACGACGCCCAGAACGATCAGGATCTCGAGGCCGGCACAACTTCGGATCAGGGTATAGACGGCCGTCTTGGTGGTAAAGGCGCACATGAAGACCGCCCCCGGCACGGTGGCCTTGCTGTAGGCGTCCGGCAGCCAGGAGTGCAGCGGCGGGACCGCGGCGTTCAGCATCAGGCCGAGCATGATCAGCCAGGTATAGAGCTGGGGATGATGGACGTCGAGCAGGACGAAGGCGAGGCTGCCGGTGGCCTGGTAGCGCAGCACGAAGCCCAGCAAGAGGACGATGCCGCCGAAGGTATGGATCAGGAGGTATCTGTAACCGGCGGCGAGCGAGCCCTCATCCTTGTTGAACCAGACCAGGAAGGTGGAGGCGAAGGCCATCATCTCCCAGAACAGGAACAGCACCAGGTAATCGGCGCAGTAGATGACCCCGAGGGAGCCGGCGACGTAGAACCAGGCGGCGATATGCTGCCAGTCGTCCTTGACGTGCAGGCCGTAGATGGTGCCGATGATCGCCATCAGGGCCATGATGAAGCCGAAGACCATGGACAGGGTGTCGACCCGGCCGAAGGTCAGCGTCCATTGCATGAAATGAACGATGCCGTAGGTCCCGGGATGGAGGCCCAGATAGAGCACGTCGAGGAAGGCGAGCACCGGCACCAGCAGCAGGTAGGGCTTCCGGAACGGGTCCTTGACCAGGGGCAGGATGCAGGCCCCGACGATCATGACCAGGGCGGGATGGATAAAGCTACTTGTCATAGTAATCCTCCCCGGTCTTGATCCCGGCCTTGCCCAGCCAGAGGGCGAAATAGATGATGGCAAGGCTCGACAGGAAGCCGAAGATCCCCCAGAAGACCGGGATCTTCTCGATGGAGGTTTCGGCATGGGCGCTGCCGAGCGTCAGACTCCAGACCACGATGGCGCCGATCCCCACGTAACAGCAGAGGATCACGGCGCGCAGCCGGGCCCGCAGATAATCGATCATTTCAACAAGCATTGTGTCACCGCCTTTACATAGTGCATCATAAAGTCTGGAAAGATCCCGATGATCACCGAGACCGTGGCTGCGATCAGGATAGGGATCAGCATCGACAGCGGCGCCTCCCTGATTCCGGCGACCGCCTCGCCTTCGGGACGCTTGCCGAAAAAGGCCTTATAGGTGATCGGGGCGAAGTAGCCGACGTTGAGCAGGGTGGAGGCGATCAGGACCAGCAGGATGCCGAGCTGGTGGGCCTGGATAGAGCCGACCAGCAGGTTCCATTTGGTCACGAAGCCGGCCACCCCCGGGGCGCCGATCATCGACAGCGAGGCGACGGCGAAGGCGCCGAAGGTAAAGGGCATGGTCCGGCCCAGGCCCTCCATCTCGGAGATGTTCTTCTTGCGGGTGACGACGAAGATCGCACCGGCGCAGAAGAACAGGGTGATCTTGGAGAAGCCGTGGTTGAGGATATGGATCAGGCCGCCCTGGATGCCGGCGGGCGTCAGCAGCGCGACGCCGAGGATGATGTAGGAGAGCTGGGAAACCGTCGAGTAGGCCAGCCGGGCCTTCAGGTTATCCTTGGACAGCGCGATGATCGAGGCCATCAGGATCGTGAAGCTGACGAAATAGGCGGTCGGGATGCCGAGGTTCAGGGTGCTCATCAGATTGACGCCGAAGACATAGAGCATGACCCGGGTGGTGCAGAACACGCCGACCTTGACAACCGCCACCGCATGCAACAGGGCCGAGACCGGGGTCGGGGCGACCATGGCTCCGGGCAGCCAGTGATGAAACGGCATCACGCCGTTCTTGGCAAAGCCGAGCAGGCAGAAGATATAGAGCATGATCACCAGGGTCCTGTTGACATCCGGCGGGAAGATGCCGGTGGAGATATTGGGGGCGAAGTTCAGGGTCCCGGTCAGCACATAGATGAGGATCATGGCCGGCAGCAGGAAGGCCTTGGCGGTGGTCGTCAGGTAGATGATGTATTTCCTGGCCCCGTGGTAGCCCTCATCGTCCTGGTGGTGGGCGACCAGCGGGTAGGTACAGACCGAGACGATCTCGTAGAACAGGTACATGGTGAAGAGATTATCGGAAAACGCAACACCGATGGCGCCGAAGATCGACAGCGCGAAGCAGGCGTTGAACCGGGTCTGGGCATGTTCCTTGAGGCCCCGCATATAGCCCATGGAGTAGAAGACGGCAATGGTCCACAGCGACGAGGCGACGACGGCGAAGATCATCGACATCGCATCCGCCCTGAGCGTGATCGACACCCCGGGCAGCAACTTGAACATATGGTAGACCAGGGTCTTGCCATGAAAAACATCGGGGAGCAGCGACAGGACGATGGCAAAAAGAATCAGCGAGGCCACACAGGAAATGCCTTCCCTGAGGTTTTCGTTGTCGCCTTTCAGCATCACCCCGACTGCGCCCAGCAACGGCACGAGCAGGGCGATGACGAGTCTTACGGAACTGACCGTATGCGCATTCATTACAGCTTCCTTTGCTAACCTTTGAGTTTGACCAAATCTTCCGTATCGATAGATTTGTAGTTACGATAGATGGCGACGACGATGCTGAGCCCGATGGCGGCCTCCGCCGCGGCGATGGCCATGATGAAGAGGGTGAAGACCTGGCCTGCGACCGGGTCCGGGGCGGTGAACCGGTTGAAGGCCATAAAGTTGACCGAGGCCCCGGCCAGCAGCAGCTCGGCGGCGATCAGCATGCCGATGATCGTGCGTCTGGTGACCAGGCCGTAGATGCCGATGGCGAACAGCAGGGCGCCGATGACCAGATAGGTGACGAGGTGGTTGTGCAGGGTAAGTGGCGACATCAGCTGCTCCTCCCGCTCCGGGCCAGAATCAGGGCCCCGAGGATGGCAATCAACAGGATGACGGAGACCAGCTCAAAGACCATGGAGTAGTTGGTCAGGAGCTGGACGCCGATGGATTTGACGGTGCCGGCATCGATCTTGGCCCTGACCGGCCAGACCGTCCGTACCCCCAAAACGGCGAGTCCGCCGAAGATCAGGCCGGCCAGGATGAAGCCCAGCGGGCCGGCAAGCGGCCCGCTGGGGCCGAATTTGCGTTTCTGTTCCGGGGCGGCCAGCATGATGGCAAAGGAGATGGTCACCGACACCGCGCCGACATAGATCAGGATCTGCATCATCGCCACGAAGGGCGAGTTCAGGAAATAGAAGATCCCGGCGACGCCGACGAAGCAGACGACCAGACCGGCGACCGACCGGACCAGGCGTTCGGTGGTACAGGCCACCAGCGCTCCGAAAAGCGTCACGGCGACCACGATCAGAAAGATCAGGCCCGCCAGGCCGTCGGCTGTGAACAGGGCGTGTGCCTGGGACACGAGCGAAGCATTCATGGGTTTCTATCCTTTAAACGTTGCAGGAGATTAAAATGGAAATCCTCCTTTCTGGTACTGGCAAGGTTGTATTCCCTGGAGAACTCGATGGCGTTGAAGTTGCATGACTCGACGCAGGAACCGCAGAGCGAGCAGGTGGTGAAGTCAAGGAGGTACTGGGTCAGCTCCTTGCGTTTGCCGCCCTCGGGTTTTTCCCCGCCCAGCGAGATGCATCCCGACGGGCAGGCCTTCTCGCACATGCCGCAGACGACGCAGTTGGGTCTGCCGTCCGGGCCTGCGATGAGTTCGATATGCCCGCGGTACCTGGCGGTCATCGTCAATTTCTGATACGGGTACTGGACGGTCACCGTCGGGCTGAAGAACTCCCGGAAGGTGATGCCCATCCCGACAAGCAGGCTCCACAGCCCGCCGAATATCTGACTGAAATAGGCGCCCATGTCAAAAAACCTTGAGTAGTCCTGCGGTGAGCAGCAGGTTGAAAAGCGAAAAGGGGATCAGGATCTTCCACGACAGGTTCAACAGGCCGTAGATGGTAGTCCTGGGGAAGGTCCAGCGTATCCAGATAAAAGTGGCGATCAGCAGGTAGATCTTCAGCAGGAACCACCAGACCCCGGGGAAATAGCCGATCGGCGAGTCCCAGCCGCCCAGGAACAGGATGGTGGTCAGCGATGCCCCGATGACGATGTTGGCGTATTCCCCCATGAAGAACAGGCCGAAGCCCATGCTGCCGTACTCGGTATGGAAGCCGGCCACCAGCTCGCTCTCCGCCTCGCCGAGGTCGAACGGCGCCCGGTTGGTCTCGGCCAGCGAACAGATGAAGAAGATCAGGAAGGACAGCAGCATCAGCGGGTTGAACAGCCCGGCCTTGAACGGGAAGATGTTCCAGTGCCAGAAGCCGCCCATCTGGCTGTGGACGATCTGCACCAGGTCGGTGGTGCCGGAGACCATCACCACCGTGATGGCGGTGATCAGCATCGGGATCTCGTAGGCGATGGCCTGGGAGACGGCGCGGACCGAGGACATGACCGAATATTTGTTGCGCGAACCCCAGCCGGCGAACAAAAGCGACATGCCGCCGACGGAGGCGAAGGCGAAGATCATCAGCACCCCGACATTGATGTCGTGGGCGACGACGGTCTCGCCAAACGGGATGGTCACGAAGCTGAGGATGGCCGGGGCCATTGCCAGGACCGGCGCGGCCATGAACAGGACCTTGTCGACATCACCCGGGATCAACAGCTGCTTGGCCATCAGCTTGATCCCGTCGAGCGGGGGCTGGAACAGGCCGAAGGGGCCGTTGATGTTCGGCCCGGGACGGCGCTGGATGCGGGCCGCCCCCCGGCGTTCCGCCCAGACCAGATAGGCGGCGTTCAGTGCCACAAAGGCGATGGCAATGATCACGGCCGCGACTACGTTGAGGAGTGTCAGATTCATCGGGATATTCCTTTACCTGTCGATTTCAGGTATTACCAGATCAAGACTGCCCATGAACGCCAGGGCGTCCATGATCAGCATGCCGCGGCAGGTCTCGTCGAAGAGGTGCATATTGGAGTAGGTCGGCGACCTGAGCTTCAGACGGTATGGACTCTTGCCGCCGTCGCTTACCAGCCGGATGCCGAAGCTGCCCCGGGCAGTCTCCACGGCCTGGTAGTAGTCCCCGGGCGGGATCTTTATGGTCTTCGGCTTCTTCTCCGGCATGACCGGGCCGTCCGGCAGCTTGTCGAGGCCCTGTTCGATGATGCGCAGGGACTGCTCCATTTCGGCCATCCGCACGTTGTAGCGGGCCAATGAGTCGCATTCATGAAAGACCGGGACATCGAAGTCGAACGCAGGATAGACCGAGTAGGGCTCGTTCTTCCGGACGTCGAAGTTGATCCCCGAGCCCCTGGCCACAGCGCTGGTCGCACCGTATTTGCGGCAGGTCTCCGGTGTCAGTGGGGCGATGCCCTCCAGCCTCTTTCTGAAGATGATGTTGCCGGTGACCAGCCTGTGATATTTCTTCAGCGACTTGCGCATCCGGGGGATGAAGCGGCGGGCCGCGGCCAGGAAGGTCTCGTCGACATCGTTATACAGACCGCCGAAGCGATAGTAGGAATAGGTCAGCCGGGAGCCGGTAATGCCCTCGAGCATATCGAGGATGTATTCGCGGTCCTGCAGCGCATACATCAACGGGCTGAAACCGCCCAGGTCCATCACGAAGGCGCCGAACCAGAACAGGTGCGAGGCGATCCGGTTCAACTCGACGGTGATCGCCCGGATATACTCGGCCCGCTCCGGCACCTCGATGCCGGCCGCCTTCTCGACCAGCAGGACATGGCCGTGGCAGTAACCGAGAGCCCCCAGGTAGTCCATCCGGCTCAGGTTCATCAGGAACTGGGGATAGGTCTTCAGCTCACCCATCTTCTCGTGCATCCGGTGGATATAGCCGATGACGGTCTCGGCGCTGACGATGTACTCGCCGTCCATCTCCATCTTGACCCGGAGGACGCCGTGGGTGGCAGGGTGCTGCGGACCGACGTTTAACGTAAAGGTCTCGTCCGGTTGAATCTGTATGGGAGCTGTCATGCCTGGTAATCCTTCAGAAGTGGGTGATAGTCGGCATCTTCGGGCAACAGCAGCGGGATCAGGTGGGGGTGGCCGTCAAAGACGATACCGAAAAAATCGTGGGTCTCCCGTTCATGCCAGTTCGCCCCGGCATAGATGCCGGTGATGGTGGGGACCACCGGGTTGCTCCGGGGGACGCGGGTCCGGATCACGACCCGGCACAGGTCGAAGTCGTAGCGGCAGAAGTCGTAGATGACCTCCATCTGCCCTTCCTTGATCCAGTCCACCCCGGTGATGCTCTCGATGAAAAACTCCGCCCCGTCGACCAGTGCCACCGCCTCCAGGAGCCGGTCCGGGGCAACCTGGGCATCGATATGGTAGCCGTGCACCGCGTAGTCACGTTCGATGACGCCGCACGGCCGGGGGCTCGTGGTCTCCGCCTTCGGCGTCTCTCCGGATGGCGCGGGCGGCGCTTGCTGCCCCTGCTCCTGCCCGAAGAGGCCCTGGAGCTCCTGCAGTATCTTGTCTCGTATCATAGTAACACTCCAAACAACGCTCTGGGTGATGCATTCGAGCCCGTCCGTCATCGGCAACGGTCTTTGCGCTCCGGTTTTGCCGGCAACCGCCTACGCAGCGACCGGCCGGAGAGTGAACGGGCTGCTGTTATACGGTTTCAGGGTTTTTCCATCGCGTCCAGCCGGAAACCTTGTGCTCCAGTTCGATGATGCCCTGCAACAGGGCCTCGGGACGGGGCGGGCAACCGGGGATATAGACATCGACCGGCAGAAACCGGTCGGCGCCGAGGACGATATTATACTGGCCCTCGAAGGCGAACGGTCCGCCGGATATGGCGCAATTCCCAAGGGCTATCACCCACTTCGGTTCCGGCATCTGGTCATAGAGGGTCTTGATTCCGGGGGCCATCTTCTTGGTGATGGTGCCGGCGACGATCATTACATCGCTCTGGCGCGGGGACGGCCGAAAGACCTCGGCGCCGAAACGGGACATATCGAAGCGGGCGCAGCCGGTGGCCATCATCTCGATGGCGCAGCAGGCGATACCGAAGGTAAGCGGCCAGAAGGAATTGACCCGGCAGATATTAATCAATTGCTCGGCCAGAGCAAACTGGATGACCGAAGAGGGGATCCCCTCTTCTATCGTTGGTATGTCTTGCGTTCCCACTTGAATACTCCCTTGATCCATGCATAGACTATCGCCAGCGATAAGATACCTACAAAGATGACGATCTCGAGAAAATCACGATAGCCTGCGGCGAAAATCCCCTTGTTATAGGCCAGCGACACCGGAAACAGAAACAGCACGTCCACGTCGAAGGCCAGAAAGATCAGGGCGTAGAGGTAAAAGACCACGCCGTATCTGATCCAGCTGTCGCCGATGGGCTCCATGCCGCATTCGATATATTGACTGGATTTATTGATGATCTGCCGTGTCTTGCGCGGCATCAGAAGATAGACGATGGCTATCGGCCCCAGGGCGAACACCAGGCCCCCGAGCAGAAAGGCCATTATCCAGATGACATTGTCCCGATAGAGGAATTCAGTGAAGTGGGGTTCCATTTTGACATTCCGTCCTATGAATTGAGTACCAGCTGATAATCTGGTCAAACGAAGGCTAACTTAGTTAATCGAGCAAACCCTGTCAACTGAAACCTGAATGGAGATTCAGTTTTTCGGCTGTTCATCAGAAATAAGTGGTATGTATAATAAGAATAAATATATAGAAAGATCTTGAAGAAGGTTTTATAAATGATAAGATGGAACTGCACTAGTAAAAAAATAAGATGGATTAGATCAAGAAAAATGAACGATGGGATAAAGCATGTCTATTACCTTGAGACAACTAGAAATATTTATTGCAGTTGCCGAGACTGCCCAGGTGACCAAGGCGAGCAAAAAATTGTTCGTCACCCAATCGGCGGTGAGCATGGCCCTGGCCGAACTGGAAAACCAACTTGGAGGTTCCCTCTTTGATCGACACGGACGAAGCCTCTTGCTAAATGCCCGTGGTCGTTACCTTTTGCCTCTGGCAAAGGATATTACGACCCAGGTCGGCAACGTCGAGACCATCATGTCCGAGCGCAATGACAAACTGGCAGGGCATATCGAGGTCATTGCCAGCTTATCTCTTGGAAATTATATACTTCCCTACCTGATCGGCACCTTCAAAAGGATGCATCCCCGGGTCCATATCAACATGCTCGTCTATAATACCCGCTATGCCGAACGGATGGTTGCGGACGGCTCAATGGATATCGGATTTGTCGAGGGCAGGATCACCCATGAGGATATCGTCAGCCGGCCATGGTTTAAAGACGAGCTCGTCGTCCTTGCCGGTCCTTCGGATCCTTTGGCGCATAATAAATTTTTTAACGTAAAAACAGATCTGAAGAACAGCAAGTGGATCATGCGGGAGCAGGGATCGGGGACGGCTGCGATCTTTCTTGAGAAGATGAAAGACCATATAGACGATGTCCACATCGTCATGGAGATGGGGCATCCGGAGGCGGTCAAAAGGGCCGTGGAATCGGGGGCCGGCATCGCCTGCCTGTCCTCGCTGACGGTCTGTCGAGAGGTGGAGAACGGCTGGTTGAAGAGCCTGAATGTCGAGGGTGTCGACATGACCCGGCAATTACTGATAATTAACAGAAAAGACAAGGTGATGACGGACGCTATGCATGAATTTCTCGACTTCTGCGACGTTATGTCGACCTGCGATGATGAGAGGATCTGCCTCTCCTCGCCATGGAAACTTCAATCCCTGTTGGCACGGCAAAGCATCAAAAAGAAATCCTAGTTTCCCGCCCCGATGGAAAACTTGCAAACTCGACCCAATGTGCAACTTGTGCGCATTGCAACCTGTACCAGGTACGGGAGACTCTTTTAGCCCGTCAACAGGCGCCCGGGCGTCAACAGGGCCCTCTTGAGGTCACCGAGTCCTCCTGCCTTCCTGAAAAAAAAGAGCTGCAGGCGTGACGGCTGCCGGATAGCGGGCAGGTTTTTGCCCATTACTGAATTTTAAGGTTAGGCGGGTTCCCGGCCCGGCTGTGCCTTTTGGGGGCGCTTCCGGCGACGAAGGGACGGCAAATGGGTTGTTTTATATGTCAGGTCGTGTAGATGCGACACCGGATTTGCGAGTTTCCTTGAGCGAATAAACCACCAGCCCCGGGATTCGTGCCCAAAGAACCTATGCGATTTGTGCAGATGATCACCGGCATCTTGAAACCTCTTGCCGGAGGTGGAGGCGAGATCTTCCGCCGGCAAACCGCGGATCCCGACAATCGGAACGGATGGAGGCTAATAGAAGATTTCCAGGAGGGAAAGACCGTGGGCGGGGGCCGGAGGCCCTGCCAGGGCCCTGTCCCGGGAGGCAAGCGTTTGCCGGAAACCCTGCATGCTCCTACGGCCCCTGCCGACCTCGAGGATGGTCCCGACCATAATCCTCACCATCTGTCGCAGAAAACCGTCGCCGGTGATTGAAAAACGAAGACGATGATCGCCCAGGTCGTGGAGTTCGGCTGCAAGGATTGTTCGTATCGATCCGCGGCCGAGCTGGCTGTTCCTGTCTCTGGAACCCTGCAGTTCGAAGCAGGCAAAGTCGTGTGTTCCGCGGATTAGGCGCAGGCAGTCCTCCATGGCGGCCGGATCAAGGACGAAGGGGATATGGCAGGTGGAGAACCGTTCGGCCGGAAGCAGGACCGGGCCGTTGAACAGGGTGTAGAGATAGGTCTTGGCCCTGGCGGAAAAGCGGGCGTGGAAACCGGCGGGGACCTCTTCAACCGAGAGGATCCTGATGTCGGCCGGAAGAAGGGCGTTCAACCCTTTGAAAAAGACCTCGCAGGACAGGGCCTTGTCCGTATGAAAATTGGCGACCATGCCGAGGGCGTGGACGCCGGCATCGGTGCGGCCGGCCCCCAGCAGGGAGACGGGGCCCGCCGTCATTGTTGCCAGCCGTTTTTCAATCTCCCCCTGGATGGTTACGGCATTGGCCTGTCTCTGCCAGCCTGCGTATCCGGTCCCGTCGTAGGCGATGACCAGCTTGATGTTTCGCATCCGTCCCCTCTGCGGATCAGGGGAAAAACGGTGCGCCCTCAAGGCCGGCCGACTCCTCAAAGCCGCAGAGCAGATTCATGTTCTGGACGGCCTGGCCGGACGCTCCCTTGACGATGTTGTCGATGGCGGACATGACGATGATTCTGCCGGTTCTCGGGTCGACCGTAAAGGCGATATCGCAGTAATTCGAACCCCGGACAAACTGGGTCGCAGGATAGGAACCGTCGGCAAGGACCCGGACAAAGTATTCCCCTGCGTACATCCGATCATAGAGCTGCCGGATGGCCTCCGCCTCGATCCGATCGTTCAGGCCGGCATAGACGGTACTCAGGATCCCGCGGGAGACGGGCAGGAGATGCGGTGTAAAGCTGATATGAACCGCACAGTCGCCCAACCGGTTTATCTCCTGTTCGATCTCTGGCGTGTGCCGGTGACTAGCCACCTTATACGGCCTGAAACCGTCGGCCACCTCGCAGTAGAGGGTCCCGACCTGGGCCGATCGGCCCGCACCGGAGGTTCCTGATTTCGAGTCGGCGATGATGGTCCGCACATCGATGACTCCGGCCTTCAGCAGCGGGGCCAGCGCCAGGATGATCGAGGTCGGATAGCAGCCGGGGTTGGCGATAAGCCGGCCTGCTCTGATGGCCTCCCTATGGATTTCCGGCAGGCCGTAAACGGCCTCGCCGAGCAACCCGGGGGCCGTGTGTTTCTGATACCACTTTTCATAGACGGCGACGTCCCGGATCCGGAAATCGGCGGAGAGGTCAATGACCTTCTTGTTGGCGGCCAGCAGCGTCGGAACGATATCCATGGCCGTTTTATGGGGGACTGCGGTAAAGAAGACATCGGCCCGCGAACACAGTTCCTCGGCAGAGAGATCTTCACAGACCAGGTCGACCTTGTGCAAAAGGTTCGGGAAGACCTGGGATAAGGGTCTGCCGTGATATTGTCTCGAGGTTACCGCCGTGAGGGTGGCATGCGGGTGATTGCAGAGAATTCTTGCCAGTTCAGCACCGGTATAACCGGATGCACCAACTATTGCGACGTTTGTCATAGGGATACCTGTCTCAGGGGTTATGGAGCCAAGGCCGGCGTACGCCTCTTGATTTTCTTGATATGCTCGCAACTCGTTTCAAGGGCCCGCAGGGGCGCCATGATTGTTACTCACGATACCACATTTAACCGTCGGCGGGTGAGATTTTTACGATGCCGGCGGCTGGAGCGGATTGCATAAAAAAAGGGAATAACAGATACCCTGTTATTCCCTTGACTGCTATTCGGATCAGCGGTATCTGATCGGATACAGTGCCCGCGCGTTCCGGGATAGAGGCTGAAAAAGAAAAAATCAGCGTTTCGAGAACTGGAACTTCGCGCGTGCCGCTTTCTGGCCGTATTTTTTCCGTTCCTTGATACGCGCATCGCGGGTAAGCAGACCGGATCTTTTCAACGGAATCCTGTTCTCCGGGCTGACGCTGAGCAGGGCCTTGGAGATGCCGTGGGCCAAGGCGTCGGCCTGGGCCGATTTACCCCCACCACGAAGTGTGGCAACAACATCGTATTGTTCCGCCGTCTCGGTAACCTGGAATGGTTTATTGATCGTATGTTCTTTAAACATTCCGGCAAAATAGGTGTTGCCGTCGTTTTCGTTGATGATCAGTTTGCCGTTGCCCGGGGTGAGCCAGACTCTGGCGATGGCGTTTTTTCTTTTGCCGGTTGCGTAAAAACGATCTTGAGCCATGGTCATTCTCTCTTAGTGGGTTAAATATCCAATGCAACGGGTTGCTGTGCTTCATGCGGATGATCGGCACCCGTATAGATCTTCAGTTTTTTCAGTTGAGCGCGGCCGAGCCGGTTTTTCGGGAGCATCCCCTTGACGGCGTTCATCACCAGGTGCGTCGGGTGGTCTTCCATAAGTTTTTTTGCATTTGTCTCTTTGATTCCACCCATATAACCGGTATGATGATAGTACTTCTTGTCGTCCCATTTGTTGCCGGTCAGGCGGATCTTGTCGGCGTTGGTGACAATGACGAAATCACCGTTATCAATAAACGCAGAGAAAGTCGGTTTGTGTTTTCCTCGAAGACGATTGGCAATCTCGACCGCCAGACGGCCCAGCACTTTATTCTCTGCGTTGACAATGTACCATTTTTTCTCGATCTGATCGACAGGAGCAAGATAGGTTTTCATTATATGCCTCAACATCTTCTAATTAATAAAAAAAGGCTCGATCAAGTATCGAACCTTTTAAAGTCTTCCTGGAGCGGGAAACGAGATTCGAACTCGCGACTTCAACCTTGGCAAGGTTGCACTCTACCACTGAGTTATTCCCGCTCTATACTTGCGCCAAAACAGCATGAGAATACAAATTTTGTAATAGGGTGTCAATCAAAAAACAGTTTTTCTCCTCTGTTGCCCGTTTTTCATCCAATCATCTTTTAAAATATAGAGATGATTTTCCGGAGATAGAGTATGGTATAGTGTTCTTACTGACAATGACGGGACAGTCAAACGGGTGAATATTACCAACGGAAATCTCAATGAGCACGAAGGAAAAAAGAAAAAGCAGCATCCAAAGAACGACACGAGAGACGGATATCCGGCTGCAGTTGGTGCTTGACGGAACCTGCAGGGCCGAGGTCGATTCCGGTGTCCCGTTCCTCGATCATATGCTGACGCTCTTTGCCGTCCACGGTTTTTTCGATCTGGCCGTCACCGGCAAGGGCGATGTCCTGATTGATGACCACCACACGGTTGAGGATATCGGTATCTGTCTGGGGCAGGCGTTTATGAATGCCCTGGGGGATAAGAGCGGGATATCGCGGTATGGTGAGAGCCATCTGCCTATGGATGAGACTCTGGTGCGTGTCGTGGTCGATATATCCAATCGGCCCTTTCTGCAGTATAATGCAACCATTCCCGATCAGAAAATCGGTGCGTTCGACACGGCTCTGGCAAAGGAATTCCTGCGTGCTTTTTCGCAACATGCCGGTGTTACCTTGCATGTGGATCTCCTTCATGGTGAGAACAGCCATCATATTGTCGAGGCGATATTCAAAGGACTCGGCAGGGCCATGAGACAGGCGGTCAAACAGGAGGCGGTTCTGCAGGGGGTTCTGTCATCAAAGGGATGCCTGTAGGACGGTGGTTGGCCGACAGGATTGATGACCTCGTGATGGGCCGCAGAGACTGCAGGGGCAAGGCTGCAACACGATACTACGTTGAACCGTCGGCACGTTTACCTGGTACGATGCCGACTGAAGTGAAATTCGTCGTGAAAGGCTGTCCTGACATGACAAACCGACTAGAAAGAGGTTATACCAAAAGAGGTCAAACGTGAAAAGTCCACTCCGATCCACTATAAAGGTCTGCCTGTTTTGTTGTGCCGTTTTTCTCCTTTTCTCCTGCGCGAAGCAACCGGAAACGGGGGAGCGGGGGGGCGGAACTGTCCAGAAACTCTCCTGTTTGATTGTATTGCCGACGGAAACCCCGGTCGATACGGATAAAAAGATGAGCTTTGAGGAGGCGAAAAATCTGCAGGGAGGAGCCGCTTTCATGGACAGGGTGATTGCCGAGGAACTGAAGGATTTCCCCGGCTCACGCCTGTTGAATGCCGCCCAGGTTGAAGGATTGACGACGGGAATAATCACCAACAGGATGGAGATGATCAAGAAGTTCGGCCAGCAACTGAAATGTGACGCGATTCTTACAACCACCATTACCCGCTTCCATCAACGCGAAGGCGGCGAGTATGCCGCGGATTATCCGGCCTCGGCCGCCTTTGCCATGGAACTTACCCGCATCAATGACGGCAAGGTCCTGTGGAGAGGGAACTTTGATGAGACCCAGGAATCGCTGCTCAGCAACCTGTTCTCTTTCGGCAAGGCGCAGAGTCGGGGATTCAAGTGGATCACCGTCCAGGATATGGTTCGGCAAGGCATCCACGAACGGCTCTCAACCTGCCCGTATCTTAAATAGAACCCGGTTGGGGTAAACGAGGACAAGATGCCCGCTGTTAGCCAAACAGCGGGCATCGTTTTTTTTGCCAGACGATGAAATACGCGCTTCTATCTCGACAGGTCAACAGGCGCATCGGCCGGGCCATGCATGACTATGCGATGCTTGCCGACGGTGACCGGGTCCTCATTGCCGTATCCGGCGGGGTTGACAGTATGGTCCTGGCCTGGGTTCTGAAGATCTGGCAGCAAAAGGCGCCGATCGATTATACCTTGCAGGCGGTTCATATCGATGCCGGTTTCGGGATGCCGGGGCAGGGCGGTCGGCCTGCGGAAGGCGTCCACGACCAGCTCGGCCGCCTGGGCGTGGACTGTCTCGTCCTGAAGGGGCGCGAGGCGGAGCTCAGGAGCTGTTTTTCCTGCGCCATGCAGCGACGCAACCAGCTCTTCGATCTGGCGCAGGAAAGAGGGTTTACCAAGATTGCTCTGGGACACCATAAGGACGATCTGGTTGAGACGCTTCTGCTCAACCTGCTCTACAGCGGCAATATCTCGACCATGGTTCCGCGCCAGGACCTCTTCGGCGGCAGGCTCAGTTTGATCCGGCCTCTGGCCTATGTGGAAAAAAGCGATATCAGGCATCTTGCCGACGGCCTGGGTATTGCACCGATTGAGAATCGTTGTCCGCTGGCCGGCAACACCAAACGGGAGACGGTGAGAAGGGTGCTCGCAGATATTTATCGGGAGGTGCCGGGGGCAAAGAGCTCGATTTTTTCGGCCATGGCCAATATTCGAAATGACTATATCCTCTAGGAGACCTATGCGAACGTTGATAAAAGAACTCCTGTTAGAAAAACGGCTGGGCAGTCCGATCGAGGTCGCAGGATGGATCAGGACCCGCAGGGACACCGGCGGCTTTTCCTTCCTGGAGGTCAATGACGGTTCGAGCCTTGCCAATATCCAGGTGATTGCCGACGGCACGCTTGCCAACTACGAGACGGAGATCAAAAGGCTGTCGGCGGGATGTTCCGTCCGGATCGAGGGAACCCTGCGGGAATCGCCGGCCAAAGGCCAGGAGGTGGAGATCCAGGCGGACAGGGTCCTGGTTGTCGGCTGGGCCGACCCGGAGCATTATCCACTGCAGAAAAAGCGCCATTCCTTTGAGTTCCTGCGCGAGATATGCCACCTGCGTCCGCGGACCAATGCCCTGGGTGCGGTTGCCAGGGTGCGGTCGCGGATGTCCTATGCGGTCCACGCCTTCTTTCAGCAGCGGGGCTTTTTCCAGATTCATACCCCGGTCATCACCACCAGCGACTGCGAAGGTGCGGGCGAGATGTTCCGGGTCACGACCATGGAAGACGGCGAGGCGGCGAAGGGGCAGCAGCCGGGCGTTCAGGAATTCTTCGGCCGTAAGGCGGGGCTGACCGTCAGCGGCCAGCTGCAGGCCGAGGTCTATGCGCTGGCCCTGGGCCATGTCTATACCTTCGGGCCGACCTTTCGTGCCGAGAACTCGAATACCAGCCGCCATCTGGCCGAATTCTGGATGATCGAGCCGGAGATGGCCTTCTGCGATCTGCGATGCAACATGCGGCTTGCCGAGGACCTGCTTCGCTATCTGCTGGGCGATGTCATGACCCACTGTGCCGATGACATGGCCCTCTTCGACCGTTTCATCGAGAAGGGGATCCTGGCCAAACTGCAAGCGGTGGCTGATCGGGACTTCGCCCATATCACCTATGACGAGGCGGTGGACAGGCTCGAGCATTCGAAGAAGAAATTCGAGTTCCAGGTCCGCTGGGGTGTCGACCTGCAATCGGAGCACGAACGCTATCTCACCGAAGAGGTCTTTAAGCGGCCGCTGATCGTCACCGATTATCCGGCAGCCATCAAGCCCTTCTATATGCGGCTGAACGACGACGGCAGGACCGTGGCGGCCATGGACATCCTGGTGCCGGGTATCGGCGAGATCATCGGCGGCAGCCAGCGCGAGGAGCGGTTCGACGTCCTGCTGTCGCGCATGGATGCCGCCGGCATCAACCGCGACGACTATGCCTGGTATCTCGATCTCAGACGTTTTGGCACCGTACCGCACGCGGGTTTCGGTCTGGGTTTCGAACGCCTGATCCAGTTTGTGACCGGCATGGCCAATATCCGTGAGGCGATCGCCTTTCCCCGGACGCCGGGGTCGGCCCCATGTTGATTCGGATGCAGCGGAGAAGGGTGTCGTGAGCAAGGGGGAAGCGGTCCGGGATATGTTCGACGCCATCGCCGGGCGTTATGACCTGATGAACCGGGTGATGACCGCAGGCCGGGACCGGAGATGGCGACGTTTCATCGTGTGGATGGCCGGCGATCCGGGGCGGGGAAGGGTGCTCGATCTGGCCTGCGGCACAGGGGATATCGCAGCGGCGATGCGCCTGATGAACCCGGAGGCGGTGGTCGTCGGCGGCGATTTTTCCAGGAATATGCTGTCCATCGCCCGCCGCCGCTTTGCGGATCTTGCGATCAGCTGGCAGGCCTGCGATGCCAACCGACTGCCCTTTGCCGACGGCGTCTTTTCGGTGGTCACCTTCGGGTACCTGCTGCGCAATGTCGATGAGCCTCTGGCAGTCCTGCGGGAGGTACGCCGGGTGCTGCGGTCCGGTGGGCGGGTCCTGTGTCTGGATACGACGCCGCCGGCGCGGAATCTTCTCTATCCCTTTATCCGTCTCTATTTTCGTTTCGGCATCCCTCTCCTGGGCAAGATGATTGCCGGCGACAAGGCAGCCTATACCTACCTCACCGGCTCGACCATGGGCTTTGCCGCCGCCGGCGAACTTGCCGAGCTCTTCCGCAAGGCCGGCTTTGACCGGGTCGGATACCGGAAATTCATGCTGGGCACCATCGGTGTGCACTGGGGCAGGAAGGCCTGATCGACCCTCGGCGCCCAGCCGCGGCGTTTGCTCGCCTTATCCGTTGCTGAAAGGAACCGGCCGGGGGCTCTGGGGAGTGTCGGACCGGGTTGAAAAATTGTGATGCAGGTATTTGCAGCGATGAACGAAAGCTATCAGCATAAAGATATCCGGATCCGGCTGGACAGGCACGGGGCCGACCGCTACACCAAGGTCAGCTACCCGCTGCGGTACGGCATCTTCTCCGAACTGGAGACCGAAGAGGCGATTCTGCAGTTCAATCTCAATGACGAGATCATCTGGGCGAAGGGCAAAGACCGGGAATGGCCCGATAGGCAGGAGTGGGTGAAGCGGACCGCCGGCAACGACTGGATCTACTACTCCACCGGCGGCTATGCCGGGGTCTTCGAGGCCATCGGTGAATACTACCTGCCCAATCCCCCCTATCCGACCAACTCGTTGATCGGCGGCGACCCGCTGTCGCTGCCGCCGGTAGCCGGGATAACCGCCTCCTGGCACGATCTGCTGCGCAATGCCGCCGAAAGAGCCGGGGATCCCCCCGGGCGGATCAGGCATTTCCTGGACCGGGCCCTTGCCGTCACCCCCGAGGTACTCGCCAACAACGCCCGGGCCCTCCATTCCGCCATCGGCGGCCGCATCACGGTCCTGCCGCCCGATGCCCGGCATGTGGATTATGCCGTGGTCCCGTTGACCGTGGCCGCAGGTTGTCTCTACAAGTGCCGGTTCTGCCGGGTGAAGACCGACACCCCCTTTCGTGAGAAGAGCGAGCAGCAGATCGATGACCAGATCAGGCGCTTGCGGGGGATCTATGGAAAGGACCTCAGCAACCACAACTCACTCTTCCTGGGCGAGCATGACGCCCTCTGCTCCCGGCCCGGGCTTATCCTGCAGACCATTGATGGGGCCTGCAGGGCATTGGGACTGTACCGGTCCTTCATGCAGGGGACCAACGTCTTTTTCTTCGGCAGTGTCGATTCGCTCCTGAACACCCCCGGGCAATTCTTCGAGGACCTGTCGCGGCTTCCCTGCAACGTCTATATCAACATCGGCCTCGAGTCGGCCGACCAGGAAACCCTGGACCGGTTGGGCAAGCCGGTGACCGAGGCCGGGATCCGGGAGGCCTTCACCCGCATTCAGGATATCAACGACCGGTATCTCACCATCGAGCTTTCGGCCAACTTCATCATGGACGAGCGACTGCCGGAAAATCACTATCCCGCCTTTCTGCAGCTGGTCCGGGACGGCCTGCACAGGACCAAGCCCAAGGGCAGCGTCTACCTGTCGCCGTTGCGGATCGGCCGGCCGTCGCGATCGATCCTCTTTGCCTTTAACCGCCTGAAAGTCCTCAGCCGGGTGCCGACCTATCTCTATATTATCCAGAGGTTATGACGGTTGAACCAGGGGGTATTGCATCCCGAAGGCAGGAGGTCTGCCGCAAAAGAAGAGAGGCCGTCCGCAGATCAGGACGGCCTCTCTTCACCCTTCACGACCAGTATGCATTGATTATTTCAAGGATTTCACCTTGAGGGTCTTTCCGTCCATTATGCCTGCCACCTCAATATGGAAATCCTTGGTCTTCTTGGTCTTGGCCAGCATTTTCTTTGTCAGTGCATCACCCTTGGCATCAAACTTGTAAAAGACATACTCCATCGCTCCTTTATCCTTTATCAGCAAGCCGTAGCCCGACGCAGCGCAGGGCTTGGCCAGCAGACATTTCAGAGTATGATTCTCCGGGTTCGTCTTCATGTTGGTTCCGTCAAAAGCGGTTCCGGCGTCAGCGCAAAGCTTATCCGCCAGGTACCCCGAATAGGTCATGACCTTCATTTTCGACGATGACGGCATGGTTTTATCGGTTTTTGCAAACGAAGAAACGGTTAGGACAAGCAGTGCTGCAACAGCCAAAAACATCATTCTGAACATTGCATTTTTCATACGGTCCTCCTGGTGTTTTTTTCGGGGATTGTCGCGGTGAGACGTGAGAGCGGTGCTTGATGGCCGGAGAAGTTCAGCGAACGGGCCCGTCCGCCGTCGAGCTTCTCAAAACCTGATGAAGCGTATCATGCCGGCAGAGGCAGATGCAAGGTATATTTAAACGGCTCCGGCAGAATGCGTCGACTCCCAACGATCAGGGATACCGGTTTCGTGTGACCGGTGATGAACCGGCAGGCGTCCCCGATTTCCCCGATCTCGGCAATCAGGGGAGGTACGTGTACGGCCCGTATGAAGAGGTTGCACTGCGGGGCATTCAACTTTCGAAGACGTCTTGGCCCGTCACTTCAGGGCTTCCACCTCGTCCAGGCTTCGACAGTACACGATGGTCGTCTTCTCCTTCTGGTACCGCCCCGTACCTGTCTGCCGCGCCCCGACATCCAGCATGGCCAGCCGGTGACGTCCGCTCGGATCAAAGATCAGCACGGTATCGATGCGCTGTAACGAAACGGCATCATTGATGAGTTCCTGCAGGTTGTCTTCCTTGGCGTTCAGCCGGTCAAAACGGATGAAGGCCGGGGACAGGAGCGGCATGAGCAGGTCTTTCAGCCGCTCGCCGCACTCCTCTTCGGTTGCGGCATTGCCGATGATCCCGGCCGACGGCGAATGCTCCCCGGTGATCCGGATCGGATCGCCTACCGCAATCCGCCCTTCCCTGATCACGACCCCGAAGATCCCTTCCCGGGGCATGACGCAGTCCCCGGCCTGATGGAAGATCGCACATTTATGATGGCAGACCTTGCCGATCTGGGAGATGACGACCTCGGCCGGCCCGACTTCCAGATGGGTGCCGACCGGCAGACTGAGCAGGTCGATACCGATCGTCGTGATATTCTCGGCAAAATTTCCGGCAACCACCTCAAGCCCTTTGTCCCGCATCGTGTCGATGCTCTCCTGGGCAAGAAAGCTGACCTGTCGATGCCACCTGCCGCCATGGGCGTCGTTTTCAAGACCGAAGTCGACAACAAGATCGGCCCGGTCCACATTGGTTTTCCGCATGCCCTTGCGGGGACTTATCGAAATAGCGTGTATCTTCATCACATAAACCTCTCTGGAGAGTAAGATCCTGGGCCCGGACGTTCACCTCGCATATAAACATAACGCCTCCCCGAAACCAAGTGGAAAAGACGAAGAAGTGACCCCGGGTCCGGGGCGCCGGTTCCTCCGGGAACCGGATATTTTTTCATCCCGGGCACTGTTTCTCGCACTGGAAAAGACCTGCCGCTGATGTCGAAACGCGGCGGACCGGACGAGGACGAGTTTGAAAAATTGTGTCGGAGCCAGGCCGCCATCGATTGTTTTTCCGGCTGCTGTTTCAGGAGCGGACATTTATCCGGACCGGAAAGAATAATGTTGCATCAACGTGATTCATCATCTAGGATTTGTCTATGGTCGCTTTGTTTTCGGTCAATAGAGGGAAAGAAAAGTGATGGGATCCGGGCCCTCCGGCCCGTATCCCAAGACAACCTGACGGTTAACAAGCCGACTGGAAATGAATAACAAAAAGCAAGGAGAAATCGGATGAAGAGAATGACCGGAGGAATACGGGCACTCGTGTATGGCCTATGCTCTGTGGTGCTGATCTATTGCCTGCAAGGCAACGCCTGGGCCCAGCCCGGGGTGTCGACGGATAAAGCCACCTACGCTCAAGGGGAAACCATCAGGGTTCACTTTTCGGGAGCATCAGGCTACAACACCGACTGGATGTGTATCGTCCCGTCCGGGGCGCCGGATACCGATGCCGGGAACTACCAATACCTGCCCTATGGGGTCTATCAGGGCTATCTGAGCTTTGTCGCTCCCGGGCCGGGTGAATATGAAGTGCGTGCCTATTATAATTACAGTCCGGGTGCCTATATGGTCTCGGCCCGGCAATCCTTTGTCGTGGAGGGCGAAGGGTATACCGGGGAACCGAGGTATCGGCGCGAGGACACCGAGAGGAGATTCGGGGTATCCACGGACCGGGATACCTATCTCCCGGGAGAACCGATCCGGGTGCGTTTCTCCGGTGCACCCGGTTATACCGGTGACTGGTTGTGTATCGTTCGGGCCGGGGCACCGGATACCGCTGCCGGAAACTACCAGTACCTGCCCTATGGAGCACATCATGGCCGATTGATCTTCACCGCCTCGAGACCCGGGAATTATCAGGTGCGTGCCTATTACGACTATCGCCGGAACGGCTATGCGGTCTCGGCCCGGCATTCGTTTGCGGTCGTGGAACAGGTCGGGCCTCGGGTTCCGGAGTCCGGCTATTTCGATCCGAAGCTGAAACAGGCCCAGTATATTTTGATGGAGCGTGGCTATGATCCCGGCGCGGCCGACGGGATGTCCGGCAGAAAGACACGGGCGGCAATCCGCCAGTTTCAGCGGGATAACCGGCTGAGACCGAGCGGCATGCTTGACAGGGTGACGCTGAAGGCCCTGGGACTTTTGCAGGCAGAACCGGCTTACGGGGCCGGTAGGAACAAGGACTCGAAAAATAACGCGGTGGAAGGCGGCAATCCGGAGGCGGAGACGGCAAATGGCGCCGCACGGGATCGGCAACAGACCCCGGTCCCCGCGTCACCGCCTGCGCAGGCTGCCGTAACCGGGGCAGGGTGGATGACCGCCGCCACCCCGATGTTTTCCAAGGCCAGCGCCATGGCCGACAGCCTGGGTGACGTTCCCCAGGGCGCCGCGGTGGACATCCTCGGAGAGCAGAACAACTTCTGCAAAATCCGCTATAACGGCAAGGAGGGGTATGTTTTTTCAAATCTTGTCAAGAGGGAAAAAGGGCAAAGAGCCTGGTGATTGAGGCCGGGCCGGTTCTTCTGCCCTCAGATCGTCCCCGGTGCCGACGGTCGCGGCAGGTGCGGCATCCGGTCCGGACGGCAAACTGCTCCTGTTCGCGGTCGTATCCGTATCATCCGGAGCATTCGGTTGCCGACGGCCGGCGTCGAGCAGGTGGGCTGGGAAGATGCAGCCCTCCCCTGATCACCTGCCGCCGCTGAGCGCCCGGTGCATAGCGGCCGCCGCCCTGCGGCCTGCACCCATGGCGCTGATGACGGTGGCCGCGCCGGTGACGACGTCGCCGCCGGCCCAGACCCTGTCGTGCGAGGTCTTGCCGGTCTCGTCGTCCGCTTCGATATTGCCCTTTTTCCCGACCTCCAGCCCGGGGGTGGTCATCGGGATCAGGGGATTGGGGCTGTTGCCGATGGCGATGATCACCGCGTCCGCCGCCATCAGGAATCCTGACCCCTCCACGGGCACCGGTCGGCGGCGGCCCGAGGCGTCCGGGGCTCCCAGTTCCATGGTCAGGCACTCGATCTCGGTCAACCAGCCCCGTTCATTGCCGATCAGGCGGATCGGCAGGGTCAGATAGTTAAAGATCACACCTTCCTCCTCGGCGTTTTCCGCCTCCTCGGCCCTGGCCGGCAGTTCCTCCCTGCTGCGGCGATAGACGATATGCGACTCGTCCGCCCCGAGCCGCAAGGCGGTGCGGGCAGAGTCCATGGCCACATTGCCGCCGCCGAAGACGAAAACGCGGCCGGGTCTTTTTACCGGGGTGTCATAGGCCGGGAAGCGGTAACCACGCATCAGATTGCAACGGGTCAGGTATTCATTGGCCGAGTAAACACCGTTCAGGTTCTCGCCGGGGATGCCCATGAACCACGGCAATCCGGCGCCGGCACCAACGAAAACGGCGGTGAACTCCTCCAGGATGCTGCTGATCGTCCGGGTCTTGCCGACGATATAATCCAGCACGATCTTGACGCCCAGACTTTTGACATAGTCGACTTCGCGTTTGACGATCGTCTTGGGCAGACGAAATTCCGGGATGCCGTAGGTCAGGACGCCGCCGGCGGCATGCAGGGCCTCGAAGATCGTGATGTCATAGCCGAGCAGGGCCAGATCGTTGGCCACGGTGATGCCGGAAGGACCCGAGCCGACGATGGCGATCTTCATGCCGTTGGCGGCGGCCATATCCGGCCTTTCGCTCCTCCCGCCGGTCGCCTCGCAATCGGCCAGGAACCGCTCGAGACGGCCGATGGAAACCGGTTCCCCCTTTTTCCCCAGGATGCACCTGCTCTCGCATTGTTCCTCCTGCGGGCAGACCCGGCCGCAGACAGCCGGCAAGGCGTTGGTCTCCTTTATCTTCTTGATGCCGCCGGCGAAATCGCCCTCGACGATGCAATGGATGAATTCCGGGATCTTGACCCCCACCGGGCATCCGTCGCGGCAGAGGGGCTTTTTACAGTTCAGGCAGCGACCGGCCTCGGCCCGCGCCAGCTCTTCGCTGTACCCCAAGGCCACCTCGTCGAAATTTCTGATACGCTCAAACGGCTCCTGTTTGGGCATGGGCCGTCTTTTCAGATCGAGTTTCTTTGTCAAGGCATCGCCCTCCGTCAGCATGCAATCCTGATAAGACGCGCAGGAAATCGTTTAAAAATGGGATCTGCAACCGCTCCTGCGCAACGGAAGAACCTCTTCCGGGGTATAGGTTCGCCGGCGATTGAGAAATTCGTTCCAATCGACCTCATGCCCGTCGAAGTCCGGGCCGTCCACACAGGCGAACCTCGTCTTGCCGGCCACGCTCAGGCGGCAGACCCCGCACATCCCGGTCCCGTCGATCATGATCGGGTTCATGTTGACGATGGTCTTGATGCACAGAGGCCGGGTCGTCTCCGAGACCTTCATCATCTGAAAGGTGCAGCCGTTGACGATTATCCGGTCGGGGGAGATCTTCTCCAGGGTCAGGATCTCGGACAGGCGTGTCAGATGGCCCTTATACCCGCTGCTGCCGTCACGGGTCAGTACCAGCACGCGGTCCGCAAGCCTTTCGTAGCGCTCCCGCCAGTACAGCAGATAGGTGCTGCGAGCCTCCAGGAGCACGGATACCGTATTGCCTTTTTCCTTGAGCGACCGGACAACGGGATACAGGCTGCCGATGCCGTAACAGCCGCCGACACACAGGACCGAACCAAAATTTTCGATCACCGTCTCCCGGCCGAGGGGTCCGGCGAAGGTCGGGATGGTATCGCCCGGCTTGAGCCGTGCCAATTTGGCCGTGGAGGCGCCCACCTGCATGAAGATGACGGTGACCGTCCCGCTCTCCCTATCCCAGTCGGCAACGGAAAGCGGTACGCGCTCGCCGTTTTCATCCGGACGGACAATCACGAAATTTCCGGCTTGAACCGATCGGGCCACCTCGGGTGCCTCCACCACGAACTCATGCAGGTTCGGCACGATCATCCGGCGTTCAATGACGGTGTACATTCGACTCCTCCGATTGGTGTGACGACAAGGCAAGGTGCACCCTGACCGGATTGGAGGGCAGATCACGCAGGAATTCCCACCCTTCAAAGGTACTCAACCCCCCGAAATTTAGCGGCAGAAAGGCATAGACCGTTCCGGCCGGGCAGTCCGGATCCGCCTTGGCCGAAAAATTCAACGTCCTGCCGTCCAGGCTGACACTGACCGCATCGCCGGCCTTGGCCCCCAACCGGTTCAGGTCGTCGGGGTTCAGGCGCAGGCCCTGTTCCAGCCCCAGATCCCCCAGGCCCTCAACCACGGCACAGAGGTCCATGCCGCGGTGCCCAAAACCGCCGTGGTCGACCATCAGCAAAAACGCGCCCTTGCCTGCCGGCGCCAGCTCCCGCCTGTCGAGGCTTGGGCCGCTTCCGGTCGTGAGCCGGCGCGGTCTCCTGTCCGCAGTGGCCGGAAAGCCCGGGACCGTCCGATGGATCTCCCGCAGGATTTCCCCCTCATTCTCGTAGTGCAAGGCCTCGCTCCCCAGCCTTTGGCCGAGTTCGGAGAATATCTGCCAATCGGGCCGGACAAAACCGGTCACCGCGCCATCGGGCGGGCGCTCGATCCTGATGAGTTCCTGGACGCGGCCCTCGATATTGGTCAAGGTGCCGCCGGCCTCGGCAAAGCTTGCCGCCGGCAGGAAGGCGTCCACCGGAAAGGGCGGCAGGTAGGTATCCTGGCTGATCAGGAAGTCGCAATCGGGCCGTTTCGGGAACGGGGCCTGTCCCGCCAGATAGATCACCTTCGGGCGTTTGCGTGACGCAATCACGTCCGCCAGCAGCACGTTGGGGGCTCCGGCCGCGGCATTACCGCCGGGCAGCAGTTCGCCGAAGGCCCCGAGTTCCAGTGCCCCGCGGACATTGGCCCCGTGGTATAGCGGTAAAAACAAGGTATCCGGACGCCCGGCCAGCTCGAAGAGCGCATCGATGAGATTGCACGCCCTGCCGGAGACAAAGGCCATCGGTCCGATGATGACCGCCAGCCGTTCGCCGGGGAGGAGCCATTCGAGGGCGCTTTTCAGCCTGTCCCGGGCAACACCGGCCTCTTTGGCGACCCTCTGGAGACTGCCTCTGCGGCCGGCAAGTCCTTGCGCCAGCCAGCTCAGCAGCAGGCCTTCGCGGCCCGGAACGGGCTGGAGATGATGATCGGTGCAGCGTGCCAGGTTGCTCTGTCTGGCGTCAATGGTCACCAGCCGGGCGCCTTTCTTCAGGGCGTGCCGGACCTGGACCCCGGCCACGGAAAAAGAGAAGCGGGAATCGAGACCGATGGCGATAATGGCCTTGGCCTCGGCGATCCCCTTGATGGAGATCGGCAGGGAGAACAGTCTGCTCCACAGGTCCAGGCCGCCGGGGAGCAAGGAGCGTGCGGTGGAGTCGATGCTGTTTTCACCGAGGACCCGGCGCACGAACTTCTGGGCCGTATACAGGCCTTCATTGGTCAAATCGCCCGAGACCGCCATCAGGAAATCTCCCGGGCCGATACGCCTGAGGCGGGCGCTCACCTCCTCCAGGGCCTCCGGCCAGGTGACCTCCCGGAAGTACCCGCCGCGCCGGAGCATCGGCTTTTTGGCGCGCTGATAATGATGGGTGGCCTCCGGCAGACAAAACCTGCCGCGGACACACAACTGGCCGTCGTTGATCTCGACGTCCTGATTCGGATGGACCTTGGAGAGCCTGCCGTCCCGGTGATGCAGTTCGATGCGGCAGCCGAGGCTGCAGAACGGGCAGGTCGAAACCCGGGTGCCGTCCGGCCTGCCGTCCCATTTGGAGACCTTGTCGGCCAGGGCTCCGGTCGGGCAGACCGAGACACAGGCGCCGCAGAATTCGCAGCCGGCCTCGACATGGCTGTCGGCAAAAGCCGGGCCGATTTTCACCTTCGATCCGCGGTGGTTGAAGGCCAGGACCGCTGTGCCGCGCACCTCCTGGCACACGCGCACGCAACGTCCGCAGAGGATGCAGATGTTGTAGTCGCGATCGAAAAACGGATCGTCGTGTTCCGCTTCATATCCGCGGTAATACATGGGATAGGTGATCTCGGTCAGCCCGACCGCCTTCACGACGTCCTGGAGTTCGCACTGATCGTCGTTGGGGCAGTAGCGGCAACCGGTGCTGACCCCGGTCTTACGGATGGTGAACTGGTACTGCCTGCACTCCCCGCTCTCCTCGCAGACCAGACAGCTGGAGGGATGTTCGCTCAAGATCAATTGCAGGATCTCCCGGCGCATCTCGCGTAGCACGGTGGTGTCGGTCAGCACCTTCATGCCCTCCTGGACCAGGGTGCTGCAGGACAGCGGGTAGCCGCGCATGCCCTCGATCTCCACCACGCACATGCGGCAGCCGCCGAACGGACTCAGGTCCTTATGGGAGCAGAGCGAAGGAAGGGGAATGCCGTTTTGTTCCGCGGCCCGCAGCACGCTGACGCCGGCAGGGACGACCACCGGGCGGTGGTCTATCTCCATGTTCACGGCAGGGACGTCATGTTCCGATTTTTGTCTGTGACTCACGGTTCGCCTCACGATTCAATGGTGATGGCATCGCCTGCTATGGCGTCGAAACGACAGACCTCATAGCAGGACCGGCATTTGATGCATTTGGCTTCGTCGAGATGATGGACCTCAGAGCGGGGGCCGGTGATCGCGCCGGTCGGACAGACCTGGACGCAGCGCTGACAGCCCGTGCATTTCGTCTTGTCGATCCGGTAAACGACCAGGTCGCGGCAGACGGCCGCCGGACAGCGTCTGTCGATGATATGGGCCAGGAACTCCTCGCGGAAATACTTGAGTGACGTCAGGACCGGGTTGGGAGCGGTCTGCCCCAGGCCGCAGAGGGAGGCACCCTTGATCACGGCGCCCAGTTTCTCCAGTTTTCGGATATCGTCGATTTCACCCTTGCCCTCGGATATCCTTGTCAGGATCTCCACCAGGTGGCGGGTCCCGATCCGGCAGGGGACGCATTTGCCGCAGGACTCGGCCTGGGTGAAGCTCAGGAAATACTTGGCCGTGTCGACGATGCAGGTATCCTTGTCGATCACGATCAGGCCGCCGGAGCCCATGATGGACCCGGCCCTGGCCAGGTTCTCATAATCGATGGGCGTATCCAGGAACTCCTCTCCCAGGCAGCCGCCAGACGGTCCGCCGGTCTGAACCGCCTTGAACTCCCGAACCAGCCCGCCGCCGATATCGAAGATTACGCGCCTGAGGCTGGTGCCCAGGGGGACTTCGATCAGCCCGGTACGCCGTACCTTGCCGACCAGGCTGAAGGTCTTGGTGCCCTTGGATGTCTCGGTGCCGTATCGGCTGTACCAGGCCGCGCCGTTGCGCACAATGTTGGGCAGGGTCCCCAGGGTTTCCACGTTGTTGATAACGGTCGGCCTGCCCCACAGGCCGGAGACGGCCGGAAAGGGCGGCCGGGTGCGCGGCATGCCGCGTCTGCCTTCGATGCTTGCCATCAGTGCGGTCTCCTCGCCGCAGACAAAGGCCCCGGCTCCTTCCTTGATCTTGATATCGAAGCTGAAATCGCCACCCAGGATGTTTTCTCCCAAGAGATGCAAGCGGCGGAGTTCGGCGATGGCGTTCTTGAGCCGGACGATGGCCAGCGGGTATTCGGCGCGGATATAGATAAAGCCGGCGGTCGCCCCCAGCGTGTAGGCGGCTATGAGCATGCCTTCCAGCAGGGCGTGCGGGTCCCCCTCGATCAGCGATCTGTTCATGAAGGCACCCGGGTCACCCTCATCGGCGTTGCAGATCAGGTAGCGCTCCGCACTTTCGGTCTGCCTGCAGAAAAGCCATTTGCGCCAGGTCGGAAAACCGGCCCCGCCCCTGCCGCGCAGTCCTGAACCCTTGACCGTGTCCAGCACCTCCTGCCACGGCATGGCCAGGCTCTTTTCGACGGCCCGGTAGCCGTCACGCGCCAGGTAGTGGTCCAGGTCCTCCGGGTCGATGATGCCGCAGTTACGGAGTACGATACGCACCTGGGGGGCGAGCATCGGATGATCGAAAAACTTCGGCACGCCCTCGATCACCCGATCGCCGAAGTGACCGACCAGGTGGGGTTTATGGACCTGGCCTCTTTCGAAAAAGGAGCCGAGCAGCCGGACGACGTTGTCGGCCGTGATGTTGGCATAGCTGATGCGGGGCTCTCCCGGCATCCGGATATCCACCAGCGGCTCCAGGTAACAGGGGCCGATGCACCCGACCCGGACGATATCGGCGACGAGGTCCTTTTTCTGCAGATACGTTTCGATGGCGCCGATGACCTCGGCAGCGCCTGCCGCCAATCCGCAGGACCCGGCACCGACATAGATCACCGGGCGCGTGTTGTCCTGGAAGCGGGCCCATTTTTTCTCTGCCTTCCCGCGGCGTCTCTCAAGCTTTGTTTCGTTCATCGAGGATCCCCTGCAGTTTCAGGACCGACATCTGGGCATACGTCTTGCGGTCGAAGGTGACGACCGGAGCCAGTGCGCAACAGCCCAGGCAGGCTACCCGTTCCAGGTCATACTCGCCGTCGGCCGTAGTCTCGCCGGGAACGATTTCCAGGCGCCGTTTGATGACCTCCAGCATCTGCTCGCCCCCCTTGACATGACAGGCCGTTCCCAGACAGACCTTCAGATGATGCCTGCCCCGCGGCACGAACCGGAACTGGGCGTAAAAGGTAGCCACCCCGTAGATTTCATTCTCCGAAATCTTGAGCCAGCGCGCGGTTTTTCGCAGGGCCTCCCTGGGCAGGTAGTCGTAGATTGCTTGAATTCTCTGCAGCACCGGTATCAGATCGGCCCGCTCTCCCATGAATTCCCGCTTGATGCCGGCCAGGGCCTCCATTTTCATCACTGTATCCTCCAGGTGGTCACGGATAGACTGTTCGGCCGGCCCACAGGTGATATGGACCGGTAGTTGACGGATAAAATGCTGCCGAGCCGTTTCAATTATAGATCAAAATGAACTCCCGAATCAAAGAGGAAATAAAAAAAATTGCGGAAAATTGCGGAGAACCTGCGGCCCGGGACGACAGATCCCCGGCTAAGCAAGGGGGGTGGCCGGTGCAACAGACGGGGATCAAAGGACCTTTGCCCCGATGGAGGAACCCTGCTCCGCTCGGAGACGAGCAAGGGTGTGGGGCGCCTTCATCGGCAGATCAGCCCTGCGAACCGGCGAAGCCGCAGGCATTCGCCCGTTAGCCGGCGATGAAGCTGAAGGCTCTGCGCACGACGGGATAGAAGACGTCGTTGAGTATGCCGATATGCTTCAATTTTAGAATAAGTAGAAGCATAACAAGGAAATAGGGTGATACTGCCGCCAGGATCCTGACTGTCTGGGTCTTTTTTTTCGGCAAGAGAGGCGAGAAGATGCTGGCTGCAGCCAGTGGCGGCAGAGGAAGAAAGCTGAAGACGAACACCATGAGGTTTACGGATATTACGATCGAAAAGACCTGGTCCTGGACACCGATTAGGTGCATGGCCCAGATAATGCTGCCGGCAATCCCGGCCAGAAGAAGATTGGCAAACGGACCGGCGAATCTCGAAAGGATCAGATAGATGTTGGGATATTTGAATCTTTTCGGTTCCATGGTTACGTGACGAGGCCAGCCGAAGCCGGCGATCGCAAAACAGATGGTTCCTGAAATATCGAGATGATACAAGGGGTTGAAATGGAACCTGTCTTTCGAGTCCTTTTGGATATCGCCCAAGGTCGTGGCCATCATCGCCTGACCTTCGGCATTTACCGTGACGGCAATCAAAACAGACAGGATATAGATAATGCATGTATCGAATTCAAGATGCCCGTAGTCGAGCAGGAAGGGAACCGATATCACGTGGTCGGCCGGCATAAGATCCCCCTCATCAGGCAGGTCGGATTCCTGTCCGCGGCGACTGATAACGACCGCGGACAGGCGATTTGATTCGTTGGCAATGAGAATTTACTGGCGTTCTACCTGATGGAATATATTTTTGTTTTACTTCATCATCGAATATGGAGTTCCGGTTGAAAGCACCCCCCTCGCGGGAGCCTGTGGAAAACGGCAGTGAAGATGGCTGTATCCTCATGCATTCTGCCGGTGTCGTGTCCTGAAGTACGGCTCCGGCGTGTAACAGGAGGCATCAGGAGGCTGTCGCCGGTGCCCCTCCGATTGCCCGCTCCGAGTATTTCGGCCTGTTGGTGAGTTTTGCCAGAATAACTCCAAGGATCAGGAGCCCACCCGAGATATAGAAGGCAGTATCCAGGCTCCCGGTCCAATCCTTAATGCTTCCGCCCAGCCTGGCCATGAAAAATCCAAGTCCCCAACCGAGAAACACCAAACCGTAATTGAAGCCCAGATTCTTCGGACCATAGAAATCCGCGGTAAATGAAGGCATCAAGGAAAGTCCGCCGCCATATTGCCAGTAGGCAATGCCTACCGCCAGGAAGAGCAGGAAGACGTTTTGCGATGCGATGATCGATGGCAGTGCAAACAGACAGAGAGCGGAGACGGCGCAGTTTAACATATAGGCGTTTTGCCTGCCGATCTTGTCTGAATAGAACCCTGTCCCGACACGACCGCATGCGTTTACCAGGCCCCCGAATGAGACGAGTATCCAGGCATTGGCTATGAAAAACGGCAGACTCTTGGCTGTCTTGCCCAGCAGGGCTGCGGCACTGCTGATGATCAGAAGACCCGATTGCGTGGTCAGAATAAACATGAAGACCAGGGCGTAGAACTGCCAGGTGGACAGGACCTCCGCCACCTCCCAGTTTGTTGCCGTCGACCCTTTGGTGGGGCCTGCCTTGACCTTCGTCGGCGGGACATACCCCTCGGGCGGGACCTTCAGGAGTTGGCCTGCGATAATGACGACGATTGCAAAGAAGATGCCCAGGGCGACAAAACTGCCGGTGACACCGTAGGCCTTGATCAAGTAGGAACCCAGCGCTCCTATGTACAGGGCCGCGCCGCCGTAGCCGCCAACAACCAGTCCGGCAATAAGTCCGCGTTTTTCAGGTCCGAACCACTTCAGGGCGGCCGGTGTGGGAGCGGCATAGCCGATGCCCATTCCGGCGCCGCCGAAGAGTCCGAAACCGATGACGAGCCCGGTGTAGCTCTTCATCAATCCGGCGATGATACACCCTATCGCCAGCAAAAGACCGCCTACGGTTGCGCCGAATTTCGGACTGATCTTATCCTGGATCTTTCCTCCGGGAATCATCAGGAGGGCAAAAACAATAACACAGAGAGAGAAAGGGGTCGCCGCCTGGGCATTGGTGAGATAGGTCCAGCCGGCATTTATGCCCGTCATGGGCTGGCCGGCCTTGCCGACATCGACCAGGGCCTTGCTCCAAATACTCCAGGCGTAGAGAATGCCGAGGCAGAGGTTGATCGCGGTACCGGCGAAGGTGGTGATCCATGCCTGTGCCGGGACCTTCTGGGTTGATTGTATACTCATACTCATCTCCTTTAGTTATGACTCTGGTTTTTGGATAGTTTGAAAAACCAACAAAACAACCGTCCAAAAGGATAATGAAAATGGTAAGTACCTATCAAAGACACAATGTTTCATGGCCGGGGAAACAGTGATCCTGTGTCGAGGAAGCATTCTTTCCTAAGAGGAAAGATGCCTCCGGTCCCGATCCGTTTTTCTTCGCATCACCTCCTTTGCCGGCCCCCTTGACAAATCGTCTTTTGTTCAAACCTCGAAGCATGCCCAAAATTTCTCCCCCAATCCCAGCGCATGGTTTTGAAAGGATTAAAAATGTTTGCGGCGCTTGATCTTGAACGAAGTTCCTAATCTTTCAAGGCAAGACTAAGTTTTTAAAGAAAAAAAACTTCCCCACATTACGAAGGGAAAGCATCCGGTCTGGAGTTATTTAGCATAAAAAATTTAACAAAGCAATTGTTTTGATGGGAAGGTCCAGCCATATAGATAGGATTTCCGGGAGGGAAAGGCATTGCGCCGATACCCTTGGCATCTTCTACGATCTGCAGCCATTGCCGAGCGCAAATCAGGAGATGTTTCCGCAAGTGCCATCGGCAGAAGTATCTGAAGAACATAACGATCCTATTTTATTCATTGAGTTTGAAAGGTTACGTTTTTGTTTGATATTCCTACAAAATTGTATGTCCGGTCCATTGAATTTAATATTGACAGGCAAGGTCGCTGTGGAATATCCTTGTCAGATCGTCGCCTCTGGGCCTCCTTCGGCAAGGGCAAGGGCAAGGGCAAGGGCAAGGGCAAGGGCAAGGGCAGGGGCATTTCCCATTACTGGTAGTCCAACACTATGCAAAGGACATGATATGAACAAAGGTGATCTGGTTGGAAAATTGGCCCTGGAGTGCAAGATGAGCAAGGCTTCCGCCGAGCAGGCATTGAACAGTGTCCTTGGTTCCATAACCGCTGCAGTGGCGACAGGAGATAAGGTTTCCCTGGTCGGCTTCGGAACCTTTTCCGTATCCAAACGGGCTGCCCGCGAGGGCCGCAATCCCCAGAACGGCAAGACCATCCAGATCCCGGCCGGCAAGGTTGTCCGATTCAAGGCGGGCAAAAAGCTGGCTGAAAACGTCAACTAATCGGTTTTGCTCAACCCCTGACCGGTTGATCCGTTCCACGGCCTTGTGGGTGGCGGCCCGAAGGGCAGAGCAGTGAACCATCGGCAGGTTCGTATGCCATGAGATCCCGATCGCCGGGCTGACGACCGGCTGCCCAACGGCGCAGATCATGGAGCCGGACCTCCTGGTGTTGCGTCCGGCCTTGTCGCCGGGACGTGCCGGCAACGGGAACAGGGGCGGAAAGAGGCGTTCTCTATGTCATACGGCGGGAGGAGCGGCCCCTTCCCGGGATGGGCGCTGTCACTGATCGATGGGAAGAGCTGCTCGAAGAAGAGAGAAAATGATCCAGGCAGCGCCTTACCCTACCAAGGAAGGGCATCGTACTCCTGCTGCCGGAGGGCCGCCAAGGAGCAGGTGACGGTGTTCAGCGTCATGTGAAATAGCGGCGGAACCAAGGACTTCCGGAATCCGGCCGCTGCCCCATTCCCCTGCAGTTTTGTCCGATAGTTCAAGTTTCCCGGAGGTATCCCGGAACCTGTTTCTTATCGGAGGAACAGACGCCTGTAAAACACGGATGGTGCTGTCTGCAACGGCCGTACGGGAGCCGAAAAAAGATGGCCGGTCCGGTATCTCCTGCTGCATCACCGGACAGGGATGATTATAGAAGATCTATGGTACGGCACTTCTCGAGCAAATGATGCAGGTCTGCCATGCCCAGGAAAATCGTAGGGACGGACGGCATGCAGGCGGCTGCACTCTTTGCCGGCAGGCCGTTTTCACATTCCGAGTGGCTGCCGAACACAGCGGCCGCAGGGAGCTGCTGCGGAGCAACAGGCCCCTGCGGCTTCCGTTCAGCTTGTGAGGGGACGGCTCCGGCAGGTACGGCCCTGCGAGGGGAGAATGTGAAGGAATATCGAAATGCAGGAGGAAAATTCTGATGCGTATTTTACTCAATGTCAAACTGCCGCACGCGGAGTTCAACGCCGCCGTCAGGGATGGGTCCGTCGGATCCAAAATCAACCGCATTCTGGAGACGATGCGGCCGGAGTCCATATATTTTACCGAAGAAGAGGGGCATCGGGCGGCCGTCCTGGTTGTCGATGTGGCCAATCCCTCCCTGATACCCGGCCTGGCGGAGCCGTGGTTTCTGACCTTCAATGCCGACGTCCGCTGCCGGGTTGCGATGACGCCGGCCGATCTGCAGGAGGCCGGCCTCGATAAAATCGGCAAAAAATGGGGATGATGCCGGAGGTTGACTGCCAAGGGATCTTCTCCTAAGGGAGGACGTATCAAGGAGGAATTCCGGTCCCGGACCGCGATTCCTCCGGATTTTTGCTGAGCAATCCTTGGCAAGGGAATCCCCGTCCACCGGACAAAGGGTTCAAGAAAGGAGGCACTATGGCGACAGAACAAAAGATAGTCGTGGTTGGAGGAAGTTCCGGTATGGGGCTTGCCACCGCCAAACGGTTGGCGGCGGCCGGTTTCCATGTCATCATCGCCTCGCGATCGGAGGAGAAGCTGCAATCCGCGCTCGCCGTGATCGAGGGAAGAGCCGAGGCGAAATCGCTTGATTTCACCGACGAGGAAGGAGTCCGGGCCTTTTTCGCCCTGGTCGGCCGCTTTGATCATCTTGTCCTGATGGGCGCGGGAGTGCCCGCCTGGGGGAATCTATCGGCAATCCGGACTGCTGCCCTGGAGAGTGCTTTTCAAACGAAGTTCTGGGGATATTTCTTCTGCGCCAAATATGCAACGCCACATCTGAACCCGAACGGCTCGATCCTGTTCACAATCGGCGGGGCCGCCCGATCGGCGATCCCCGGCACGGCAGGCGTCGCCGCCGTCAACGGGGCAATCCTGAGCATGGCGTTGACGCTGGCCAAGGAGATCGCCCCGATCCGGGTCAATATCCTGTCGCCGGGTCTGGTGGACACCCCCGCCTACAACTGGATGTCCGCAGAGGAAAAGCAGGAGTTTTTCAAGCAGATGGGCGGGAATCTCCCGGTCGGCCGCATCGGCAGGCCGGATGACATCGCCGAGGCGGCCCAGTATCTGCTGCAGAATGGGTATTCGACGGGCGCCGTCCTCGATGTCGACGGGGGAGGCCGGCTGCATTAAAGGCCGCTTCGGGATCGGGACGGCATATTCTTGATGGCAGGACATCCCCGGGACGGCCGACATCCGGCGGTCCCGGTTCCTGAACGATTTTCCGCGGGGTGTCGCCCTGCCTCGTCTGCCTTGAACGGACGGGAGGAGATAAGGAGTTGACGGTGGAAGTGAGGATCTCAGTCGAGGAGATGGTGGGGCGGTTTCTCCGCTATGTGGCGATCGATACCCAGTCGAGCGAAGAGTCTGAAAGCTATCCCAGCACCGCCAGGCAGCTGCAGCTGTGCCGGCTGCTGGTTGAGGAACTGCGGGGCATGGGCCTGAATGATGCCGGGATGAACGAACACGGGTACGTCTTTGCCGGGTTGCCCGCCACGACCGCCAAAGAGGTGCCGGTGATCGGCCTGATCGCCCATGTGGATACCTCGCCGGAGGTCTCCGGTGCCGATGTCAAGCCGATTATCCACCGTGACTACCGGGGAGGTGAGCTGGTATTGCCGGGCGCCCCTTCCCAGGTGATCCGGCCTGCTGACAACCCGGCCCTGGCCCGCTGCCTGGGCCACGACCTCATCACCACCGACGGCACAACCCTGCTGGGGGCGGACAACAAGGCCGGTGTGGCCGAGATCATGACGGCGGTGGACTACCTGGCACGTCATAGGGAGATTGCCCACGGGCCGATCCGGGTGGCATTTACCGTCGACGAGGAGGTGGGGGCCGGCACCAAGTATTTCGATGTCCGGGCCTTCGGCGCCCGCTATGCCTATACCGTCGACGGCGAAACGGCAGGGGAACTGGAAGACGAAACGTTCTGCGCCGATACGGTAACCGTCACCCTGGGCGGCATCAACATGCATCCCGGTTTTGCCCGGGGCAGGATGCTCAATTCACAGCGCCTGGCGGCGGAATTTATCGATTTTCTGCCCAAGGACACCATGACCCCTGAGACCACGGACGGGCGGGAAGGGTATATCCATCTCCACTCCATGGCCGGTTCGGTGGAGAAAACGGTGCTGCGGTATCTGATCCGTGACTTCACGGCGGAGGGTCTGCAGGAAAAGGAGATGCTGATGAGAGCGGTGCTGGACGCTCTGAAAAGGAAGCATCCCCGGCTGGTGGCCGAGCTGGCCGTCGAGGAGGGGTATCGCAATATGAAATACGTGCTCGAGGCCCATCCCCAGGTTGCAGACCATGCCATCGAGGCCATCAGCCGGGCCGGCCTCGAGCCGCGCCGCCATGCGATCCGCGGCGGCACCGACGGCGCCCGGCTCTCCGCCATGGGCGTACCCACCCCCAATATATTCACCGGCGGGCACAACTTCCATTCCCGGCTGGAATGGATCTCCATCCAGGATATGGAAAAGGCGGTGGAGACGATAGTGCATCTGGTCGCCGTCTGGGAGGAGCGCTCATGAGGCGGATGGGCCCGGGCAAGGAAAGAACGGCATCGGGCGCGGCGACCATGGCGATATGCAGGTAGTGGTGAGGCGAAAGGGTTATCCCCTGAAGTCTGATCTTTTAAGCAACACTACGGTCAACCGAGTCCACCATCGCCCGGTGGCCTTTCTGAAGGCAGTCACTTTTCGAGAAAATGAGACGAATAGGGCCTCAAAATACCCTTTCGAAGGTAGCGGAGTCAGCGGGAATGAAAAAGAGGTTAAGCTGAATCGGCTCAACCCCTTGATTTTACTGGTACACCCGGAGGGATTCGAACCCACGACACCCGGATTCGAAGTCCGAGATATTTAACATTGTAACTAATTTATATTATATAATATTTATACAAGAAATTATTAATTTGTTCCTTTTTTGTTCCACTTAGAAAAAATTAAATTTCTCGCTATCGTTTTTCCCAACCATCTCCTATGGGCTACCCGATTATACATCTTCAAATTCTATTGCCCACGGATTGTTTATTAGCGGCTTAATTGACCAGCCGTTTTGTATGTTTGTTGGATTATGTAATGGCAAGTTCCAACTCTTGCTATACTCATGAAATTTTTCGTGATTGTCCCCACATTTTTTGTTCTGAAGAGGAAAGCATTCGAATTTGTCATAAAAATGATTCAGTAAATCGGTTTCAACTTCTTTATATGCATTCTTATTGCCATTGATCCGTATTTCGGTCATCCATATATCGAGTGCAATGTCTTGCAATGAATCTGAAAGATATCTAATCCAGTATTTCAAGTGATTATAGATCCGTGATCGCGTTTTTCCTCTCCCAATATAAATCACCTTTGACGGATTTCCGTTATAATCAATGGACAAATTATCTGAAAGAGTTATCACATAAACGCCTTGTGTTACATCAGCTAAAACTCTTTGGCTTTCCGCCTGCTCTTCCCATAATTCGTCAAGACCAAACATGATTTGATTTCGAATTTTTCCATCAATCATGTTCCATAATTCTTCTGCAATACCATTCAAATCTATCGTGCGGAGATTAAACCCAAGTTCATTGGCATATTCACTAATTCGGATCGGATGCCCTGTTTTAACCCAATTACATTCTATGATTGCCATCATTCACTCCTGCATAAGAACCGCGAAAATCACCGGTTTTATCCGGTGCATTTTCTGGTTGGAATTAAGTTGAATATTACAGTATATTCTCCCTTAAAATATAACCCACGACCGATCCTTTCTCGACCAAAAATTCCAATATCACCAAAACCTCATCTTTTAACTGCCTGGTCCTCCGTATTCTTTCGCGTTCTTTGTATATATATTTCCTGACCAGGCTTTCGAGATAATAAAGGGTATTGTTTTCCAATTTGGCTGTCCATAATTTCTTGTTAGAGGTCAACATACCGGAGAGCCACGTTATGCCAGGATTGAGATACCGGCTGGCTATATCATTCAACGATTTGGCCAGCGCATATAGGGTGGAGGGACAATGGCCGATATTTGTGGCTATGTCCGCGAAGAACTTGCTGTCGCTGTCTTTGAACGTATGCCAATCCGACGCTGTTTCTTTCCAGTGGGTTTGTGCGAATAGATAGCTCCTTATGATCCTATTGATATACCAATATCCATCCCCACCCTTGCACAAGGCGACTATCTTTTCGAAAAATAAGGTCCAGACTTGCCAGAACTTGTCATAAGTATCCAGCTGGTCTTCGGCCAAAATAAGTTGTTCAAACAGATCCGAGATAGGCTCTGAGGGGTTGAAGCCGTCGAGAAACGGTCTCAAATAATCGAGAATATCCTGCGCGGAAGCATTGAGGACAGAATAAGCTAATTTTTCCAGGAAGGAATGGCGGACGGAATAATCGACTTTGTCCTCCCTGTCACGGGATAGTAAACTAATCGAAAAAATACGGATTATAGATAGTGCTATCTGTTTATGCACTGCATTAACCGTCTTTACAGGGATTAACTGAAATCCCGTGTTTAAGATATATAGATCTGTCTGCTCTATGTCCTTTAAATCATCTATGGAGATCGTATTCTCCATGATTTTTTCCACGTCATGCTCATGCTCGTTGAAGAAGTTCTCGTTGAGTTGCCCTTCGTCAATCTCATAGACTCCTTTTTGGTAGCTCTCCTGACGAAGTTTTTTCCTCAGTTCTTCGTATTTAGGTTTCAACAGCAAATATCCGATAAGTAGGGATTGCATATCGTCAAAATGGCTTTCCCACAGTTTGTAGATTGCCATGGCGGGAAAAGCGCTGTAACGGTCTCCTCCCATGCCGACCGGGTAATCATCAAATAGGGTCAAGAGGAAAATCACTTTAATATTTTCTCTTTCCGCTGGATAATTCTGGAACAATATCGGCAAAGCGGAAATGGCTGAAGTGGTTCCGTCTGAAATCTGATATTGGTAGTGAGGCGTGAGCGGAACCCGCGCATACTCCAAGACGATATCTTTGCAGTATCCTCTTTCTTCTTCGGAAAGTTTGTCGAAATAATCTGTCAGTAGGATGGAACAGACACCTGCCGGTATCGCATAATTGAAAAGCCGGAAATTGTCATCCTCACCTTGTTTGAACCTCTCGACAATCTCCCTGGTTTCCTTTAAGGCGAGCTGAGGGTCGTTTTCGTACTGTTTGTACTGCTTAGAGCGTTGGTCCTTGTTCTCCCTGTAGCTCGCCCACATCATAAGTGGAGTATATCTCATCGGCTCGGAACTCTTCTTGAGGGCCGCTTCGCTGTATTCTTTGAGCTTAGGATCAATTTCAGGATTGAAAGATATCACGACACCCTCGTCTCTGACTTCGGTGGTCGCCTTCATCTTCCGCCGATCCATCCTCGCAAGGAAGAGCCTCCACGTCTTATCTGCCTCAGTCTCCTCTGACTCTTCCGGCAGCTGGCTATAATATTTATCAAAGATGCCCCAGATGATCTGTTGTCTTTCTTTTGCTTCCTCCTCGCTTGTCCCTTCGCCCCTGAAATACTGATAATTCAAAGCAAGGTGTTCGAGACATATCTTCCTGTGCGGCTCATCGCAAGCTTTTATCCTGTCTTCTTCATGGAGAGCGTTCTTGTAGTTGGGACCTCCGAACCCGTCCCTCAAAGCAATGAGAGAACTTTTTGGCGGTTGGTCGAGCACATATCTGTGCATGTCAAAGAGAAAGAAATTTTTTGTCTGGAAAAGCACCTTAGCGACGTTGAAGGTCTTTTCCGGATAGGCCAGGACAATGCTCGTCACCACCGCCGGAATGGAGGCTGATTTGGAATTGCGCAGGAGATAGAGAAGCCAGCTTCCCAGTATCTTGGAATCAACGTCTTTCCAGTTTTCAAGGAAATACTTTTCCAACGCCATGTGGATTGATGAAAGCAGATATGTGGAGACCTGCGTTCCCCGATACGAGCACCATAACCGGTCGCATATGTATTGCTTGATAAACTGGCCTTCTTCAATGAATACGTCCGTCTCTTCAATTTCATCCGTCGCAAAGCGCGAGTGAGCGAAACATTCCACGGTCTTGTTCGTAAAGGCCAGGATGAAATCTACAGTTTTTTGCAGCGCAAACTGCAGCAGCCAATAAATGGGTGTCTGAAACGGGCTAGCGGGAAAATAATCGTGATGGACCTCATTCAGGCAGAACTCGTCTTCAATATCCATCCGATGATAACGGGATCTCTCCTCTTGGGGCGGACGATACCAGAACAGATCGGCAACTTGCAAGACATGTTCCGGAAGAGTTATCCAGACTGGAAGAGCTTCCATGTCAGTCAGGATCGCTTTCATCAGTTCGTAATACGGGTCTCGATGGTTGTTCCACCTGTTTTTCAAGACCTCTCCGAAAATTACTTCCAATTCAGGCTTGATTCTGGCGGCCCCGTAGAGGATCGTTTTCAACAGATTTTCCTTGTCATCGCCACGGGACAGATAGACATCCTCTTCGATGGTCCACTGATAATACTTGAGAGCTATGAGGCTGGATAATCGCGTCGACTCTCCCTTTTTGACCTTTTGGTTCCATTCATGGATCACCGGAAGGACGAAATGGATATTATTGATACCTATCCTATCGAGATTGTCATGGATGAAGCGAATTGCACTTTGCCAGCCAGACCCTTTCGGTTTGGTCAGCACGTATTTGAGTGCAAGCAAATTCAAGTCGCTGACCCCGAGCTCTCTGAAGATGTCATAATCAACTTCTTTGCAGGCCAGTCGTAGCAGGAATGTCAGCCTCTTTAATAACTCCTGATCATTGCCAAGCAGCTCATCTTTGAACAGTTCAAAAAATGCTGCCGAATGCTCGGAAAGCAGGACGGATATCCATAACTCGTCTTTCCAAAATTTGGCGATGCTGTCTCCTTGGATAATTTCCCCAAGAAATTGCTTAATAGATGGGTCTTCCAACAGCAAGCGTTCGGATACCCAAGTCCGAAAACTACGGCGGACCGGCAGCGACTCGCCGATCCGTTCGAATAACTCCTTGTTATGCGCCTTGCGGATGTAATCGGCGGCGATCTTCTTTTCTAACGCCCATTCCTCGTAAATATCATGCGTGATGAAATAACCCGCCGTCTCATAACCGAGAATTCCGTCCTTGACCAATGCAGCTAAAATCTGCGCATCACAGGCCGGCGTGACGAAGAACTGGCCCTCATTGGCTCTCTGGAAAGCAGTCATCAAAAAACAGTGCTCCCTGGCCGGATTCATTTTGACGATTATTCTGCTCCACAGCTTTTCTTTGAAGTTTACATAGTCGATGTTCTCTATGGTATAGAATCTCAGATATTCGCTCAGATAAAAAGGATTCTTGATCAGCTCTAATAACCTGGCATCTTCAGGAAGGTTGAAACCATTGGTCTGGGCTATTGCCGCTAATTCTTCATGATCCAGATTGCATATGTCGAAATTGCCTGGTCTGATCTTGTAGATATCGATGAAGTCATAGTTCAGGTCTGCCAGATAGTTGTTCCGGGTAGTGAAAATGATCTGCCAGTTATCTTTTATGAGAACCGCCAAAAATTCTTTGAAAGGATCGGCGTTGGTCAAGTCCAAGAGCTTTTCAGCGGAATCGACGACGACAATCTTGTGTATTTCTTCCCGGTGGGCGTCTGCAAAACCCGCCAAGCCATATTCTTCAAACAGATCATTGATGCTGTCCTTGTTAAACTCGCTGGCTTTGAAAACGTAGAAGGGAATACCGTCTTTCACGTTTTCATGCAGTTTCTTGATGACCGCCGTCTTACCCACGCCGCCAACTCCGCTTACGACTAGAATCTGCTTTTGGTTCAAATTCTCGCGCAGCCGGTCTAAAAGCTCGCCTCTGTCGATTTCGATCTTCTTGCCCTTGAATCCTATATCGGTCTGGATTTCCATCAACACATTTTCCG
>JBJKPM010000029.1:0-227675 GCA_046706325.1 Desulfocapsaceae bacterium
TGTCTATCTCGCCTGAACTTAAGCAAGAATTCCTGCTTGTGGCAGCGATGGGTGATATGCCATACCTGTCCAGGAATGTAGTATCGATTTGCCCTTGGCATTTTTTTCTTAGCAGTCCATTTTTAATGAAAAAATCAGCGTTCTAAGATCAAATTTGACCTTATTGTTCTGGTTTTATTTTATAATATCAAATTGTTCACTCGGTCCGACCCCTGTTCGATAACCCCTGTTCGCTCTGTTCGACTGTTCGAAAACTGTAGCCATTTCCGGTAATAAAGGTGGGAGGTTTTATGGACTTCTCGTTGCGTCAAGACTACATTGAACTGTTCTAGAACATTCTCTGGAATCGGCAGCATGTCCTTCAATATTTCGGCATCAGGAACTGCATTTATAATGGCTATCGGACGGGTTTATTACCCGTTTTCTAACCCTTTCCTGGTGGCATGTCAATAAAACATTCAATTTTTTCATTGAAATAGCAGAGAGTAAACCAGGGCGATGTTCCACTCCTTAACTGCGCATATACACCCTTGCTGAAATCTCTTCCGCCACGGTAGGATAGAGCCGAAGAAGAGGCATTGACGCAGCTGGAGGTGAGACAGAGGAAAAGGCAATCGGGCGGATAGGGGACATCCTTGGCATATTGATTTAACAAACTGTATGCCTGAACCAAGTCGCATGCATATATGAAATTTCAGGCAACAGGAGATGGTCTTCTCTCTTGACATCGCGGGCGTTCAGGGTAAAACACAGCCATATCGTTGGATATCGGCCGTCTGGCAGTTCCGGATCGCACGCCGGGATGAGAGACGGCGGTGATAGGACCTCTCCGGACGACGGTCCGGAGCCCAGTGCAGGAAGAAGGATACCGGATGGAATGCCCCCACTGTAAAAAAGAGATACCCAGCCATCGCAACCCGACGCCGACCGTCGATATCATCATAGAGATCGGCGGCCGGATCGTGTTGATCAAGAGAAAAAACCCGCCCCATGGCTGGGCGCTGCCGGGCGGCTTTGTCGATTACGGCGAGTCGTTCGAGACGGCGGCCGTGCGGGAGGCCAGGGAGGAGACCGGCCTCGATGTGGAGGGCCTTGTGCAGTTTCATACCTATTCCGATCCCGGCCGGGACGCCAGGATGCATACGGCCTCGACGGTCTTTACCGGCAGGGCCGAAGGGGTACCGCAGGCCGGCGATGATGCCGGCGAGGCCCGGCTCTTCGGCCCGGACGATCTGCCGGAGCTGGCCTTCGATCATGCCCTGATCCTGGCCGATTATTTTTCCGGCAGGTACCGATAGCCCGGATTACTCATCGGCCGTGATACTAGGCCAGGAGCAGGTGCAGTATCCAGAAGGTCAGAAGGCCCATGCCTATGGACCCGTAGAGCGTCATTCAGGGGATACAGTCGCTGCCGTATCGCTTGACGATGACGCCCAGGGTGGCAAGGCCCGCGACCAGTGAGATGATGGCGATGATCAGGTTCTGCATCTATCCTCGTATCTTTATTCCCGCCCGCTTTCTCAGCCGGATCGAGGCGGGGGTTACCTCCACCAGCTCGTCGTCGTTGATATAGGCGATACAGTCCTCCAGGGTCATGGCCACCGGCGGGATCAGGATCACCGCCTCGTCCGAGCCCGAGGCCCGCATGTTGGTCAGCTTCTTGCCCTTGGCCGGGTTGACCACCAGATCGGCGGGCCGGCTGTGTTCGCCGACGATCTGACCCGGATAGAGCGGCACGCCGGGGTTGATGAACAGCCGGCCGCGTTCCTGGAGGTTGAACAGGGCATAGGCGACCGCGGTGCAGGTCTCCTTGACCACCAGGACCCCGTTGACCCTCTTGATGATGTCGCCGGCATAGGGACCGTACTCGCAGAAGACATAGTTCATCATCCCCATGCCCTTGGTGTCGGTCATGAATTCGGATCGGTAGCCGAGCAGCCCCCGGGTCGGGATCTTGAAGACCATCCGCATCATCGCGTTTTCGGTGCTCATCTCCTCCATCTGGCCCTTCAGCTTGCCCAGCTTCTCGATGACCGGGCCCTGGTAGCGCTCGTCGACGTCGACGGTCAGGCGCTCATAGGGCTCCAGCAGCTGTCCGTCCTCTTTCTTCATGATCACCTGGGGGCGGGTCACCTGCAGCTCATAGCCCTCGCGGCGCATCTTTTCGATCAGGATCGACAGGTGCAGCTCGCCGCGGCCGGAGACCTTGAAGCCGACCGCGTCGGTCAAGGTCTCGAACTGCAGGGCCACATCGGCCAACGACTCGCGGATCAGGCGCTCCTCGATATGGCGCGAGGTGACGTATTTCCCCTCCTTGCCGGCAAAGGGCGAGTCGTTGGGGATGAAGTTCATCGATATGGTCGGCGGATCGATGGCGATCAGCGGCAGCGGCCGCGGGTCGTTCGGATCGGTGAAGGTCACGCCGACGGTGACGTCGTCCATGCCGGCGACGGCCACGATCTCGCCGATGGAGGCGGCCTCGACCGGCTGTTTGCCGTCGCAGACGAAGTGGAAGAGCTTGGAGATCCGGACCGGGCGCACCGAACCGTCGCGCCTGGCGACGACCACCGGCTGGTTGATCGACATCCGGCCGCTGGTCACCTTGCCGATGCCCAGTCGTCCGAGATAGGGGGAGTAATCGATGGTCGCCACCTGCATCTGCAGCGGCGCGTCGGCCGATCCGCCGGGGGCCGGGATATGGTCGACGATCTTCTGGGAGACATGTTCCATCCCCCGGCCCGTCTCGACCGGGTCGGCCGGATCGAGCAGGGAGTAGCCGGCCTTGGCGGAGGTGTAGACGATCGGAAAATCCAGCACGTCGTCGGGGGCGTTCAGCTTGACGAAGAGATCGAAGACCTGGTCCACCGCCCAGCTGCAGCGGGCCGCCGGCTTGTCGATCTTGTTGATGACCACGATCACCGGCAGATGGTTCTCCAGGGCCTTTTTCAGGACGAAATAGGTCTGGGGCATCGGGCCCTCCTGGGCATCGACCAGCAGCAGCGCCCCGTCCGCCATCCTCAGTACCCGCTCCACCTGGCCGCCGAAGTCGGCATGGCCCGGGGTGTCGATGATATTGATCCAATAGTCCTTATAGGTATACGAACCGTTCTTCGAGGTGATGGTGATTCCCCGTTCCCGCTCCAGGTCCATCGAATCCATCAGGCGTTCCGTCATCTCCTGGTTTTCGCGAAACATCCCGGATTGCTTGAAGAGTTGATCGACAAGGGTGGTCTTGCCATGGTCGACGTGGGCGATGATTGCCACGTTGCGAATTTTTTCCTGCTCCATTTCTTTCTTCCTAGGTGATACAGGGAGGATTGCTCGTCGCTCGGTTCCCGGTAGTAGAGTCATAAACAGAATAAGTCCGGATTGTCCTGCTGTCAGCCGACGGCGGCCGGCGACAATAAAAAAAGCACTCGTCCGATTACGAGTGCTTCCGGAGGTGATGAACCTCTTTTTATACACGGGTTTCAGAAATCTTGCAAACAATTCCCTCCGGCGGCCTGCCGGGGTCAGGTGACCAGCCGGCTCAGCGCCTTGAGCCGGCTCTTGGCGGATCGTCTGAGGACCGGCACCGCGTCGTCGAGATAGTCATAGACCCGGGCCTCCTTGTCCTTCGCCGGCCGCATGATCCGGCCGATGACCTGCAGCAGGCGGCCTTCGAAGGTGATCGGCGTGGTCAGGAAGAGGCTTGCAAGTCCCGGGCAGTCGAAGCCCTCGCCGATAAGCTGAATGGTCGCCACCAGCACCTGCAGCCGTCCATCACGGACATCGGCAACGATCGCCGTCCGCTCGTCCGGCGGGGTCCGGCCGGTCAGCAGCGCCACTTCCACCCCCCTTAAGCGCAGCTGGGCCTCGAATATCTGGCAGTGTCCGACCCGGTCGGAGACCACCAGGATCGTGCCGTTTTGATCCACCGCCCTGCAGATATCGTCGACGATCAGCATGTTGCGCCCCTGATGGCGGGTCAGGCTCTTGATCAGGGCATGGTAGTCCCCTCTGTAAGCATAGGAAAAGCCGGTCTCCTTCCTGATCAGCCGGGGGCTGACGATGGCGCCGGTGGCGTTGAGCTCGCTCTGGTCCACCTTGTGGATCCGGTCGCCCATGAAAAAATAGATGAGCTTTGTCAGGCCGTCGTCGCTGCGAAAGGCGGTGGCCGAAAGGCCCAGCAGGTAATGGCAGTCGAAGGTCGAGACCACATCGGTAAAAAGCGTTGCCGGTACCCGGTGGCATTCATCGACGATCAGTTGGCCGAAGAGGGGGACCAGCTCGCCGGTCCTCCTGCGGACGCTGTTGACGATGCCCACCGTCACCGGCCGGATTTCCAAACGGCCGTCGCCGATGCATCCCGCCTCGCAGCCGAGAAACTCCCCGATCCTCTGACGCCACTGATACAGCAGTTCCTTGGTATGGACGACGATCAGGGTGGGTTGTCTTCTGATGGCCACCAGGGCCAGGGCCGTGACGGTCTTGCCGCTGCCGGTTCCGGCCTCCAGGACCCCGAAGGAACGTTTGGCGGCCAGGTCGACGCTTGCCTGCTGGTATGGCCGCAGGGTCCCGGAAAAGCCCAGGTCGATATCTTCGAGCAGCCGCCGGCGGTCGATGATCTCGGGGGTCACGCTCATGTGTTCCCGGCAGAGGAGGACCGCCTGGTTGGCAAACCCCCTGGGGAAATGGATCCCCTGCTTCGATTCACGGAAATAGTACAGCCTCGGCCGCAGCCCCTTGCCGATCCAGCGGCCGTAACGTTTTGCCGCGGTATACTGGGGATTGTCGATGGTCAGCCGCTCTTTGATGGCGGCGATCAGACCGGGTGATGCGGCCTGGAGAAGACAGTCGGTGGAGACGGTGACGATGGGCATTATCTGATTTTATCCGGCAAATGGGCACGCGGTGGACGAAAGTCTTGGGAAAATGTTCGAGGAAATAGTATAAGTACTGCCTGGCCTTTCATCATGCCGCCTGCGCAGTATGCCCGGAACAGGCGGAAATGACAAGAACGAATACCTCCTAAAGGATTGCATCATGTCACGGTTTTTTTTCGCACTTCTGCTTCTATCGGCACTGATTGCGCCCCCATGTCTTTTTGCCGCGGTCCCCAGAGACAAGACCATAACGCTCAATCTGCCGGAATCGGTGCTGTCTCAGGCGATCCGGGAGATGCTGCCGCTGGATATCGAGCCGGCCACCAAAGGACTGACGGGCTCGATCACGATTATCAGTATCGATGATCTGAAGGTGACCGACCACAATATCTCCTGTCGACTCAGACTGTCGGGGAAGAGGCTGCAGATCCTGACCGAACTTGCCGGCCATCAGATCAGTCTGAAGGTCGGGGCCATTGAACTCAATTTCAGCTGTTCCACCGGGCTTCGTTTCGACAGTGCCAGGCAGGTGCTGTACATCAGGCCGACCATCAACGGCATCTCCTCAGCCAAACCGAGCAACGCCGATATCGGCAGCACCCTGCTGCCCCTGCTGAACGGGCGTGATTATGCCATCACCATGCGGACGCTTGCTCCTCTGATCGCCGACAGCAACGGCAAGACCATAGCGATTACGATGCACATCTCCGATATCCGGGCAATCAACGGGGCGCTGCAGTTGAGTATCACTCCGACGGTACATTCGACCCTGCACCCGACTCCGAAACAGGACAGGCATCCCGGCAGGAAGTGATGTGACGGTCGCCGCCGGACCGGTCGACCCGTAAGGGTCAGCGAACGGGGGTATAGTCCTGGCCCAGATAGTTCTTGGAAAGCACAATCTGCCAGACCTGGACGTGCCTGACCTGAAAACTTCCTATGAAGGCAAAGAGGTAATAGGTCCACATGCGGTAAAACCGTTCGTCGTACTGGTTCTTCAGGTCGTTCCAGTGCCGGGTAAAGTTCTTGTACCAGGCCTGCAGCGTCTTGACGTAATCCCGGCCGAGATTGTGCCAGTCCTCGATGATGAACAGCTCGGCGCAGGCGCCGGGGATCTCCTTGGCGGTGGGGAGCTCCGAATTGGGAAAGATATATTTGATCACCCAGGGATCGGTCCCGTTCTTCGGGGTCGACGTGCCGATGGTATGCAGCAGAAAGAGGCCGTTGTCGGAGAGATTCCGGTGGACCGTCGACATATATTCCCTGTAGTTCATGCCGCCGACGTGTTCGAACATGCCGATGGAGATGACCCGGTCGAACCGTTCATCGACATCCCGGTAGTCCTGGAGACGGATATCCACCGGATAGCCCCTGCAGTTCTCCGTCGCCCACTCGGCCTGCTGTTTGGAGATGGTCACCCCGACGACCTCGACCTGGTAATTCTTCGCTGCATGTTTGGCAAAGGCACCGAAGCCGCAGCCGATGTCCAGGACCTTCATCCCCGGTTTCAGCTTCAACTTCCGGCAGGACAGGTCCAGCTTGGCCCGCTGCGCCTCTTCCAGGCTGGCGGCATCCTTCCAATAGCCGCAGGAATAGTTCATTTCCGAGTCCAGCATCCGCTGGTAGAGGGCCGGATCGATATCGTAATGGACCTTGCCGACCTCAAGCGCCCCTCTGCGGTTCTGGAAGTTGATGAACCGGCTCGCCAGCATCCGGAGAAGAAATTTCTTGCTCTGCTTCACGTGTTTTTCGACATCGGCCTGCAGCAGCCGGGAGATCAACTGGTCCACCCGGTCACAGTCCCACCAGCCGGCCATATAGGATTCGCCGAGGCCGAGGGAGCCCTGGTGCACCAGCTTCCGGTAGACCCGGTCGTCATGGACCTTGATATCCCATGGATTCGGACCGTCGATGACAATGCCGGCCGACTGAAAAAGCTTTTCGATGAGTTCCTTATTCTGATCACTTTTCATCTTCAACATGATTCCCCCCATCAATTAGACGCATGAGGTAACAGGTATCCGCCTCAGGAAATGAAAGGTTTTTTCCAAAAATACGTGCTTTTATCGATGACGGACCGTGCATCGGCATCGAATGCCGGCCCTTTCCTGCCGGCAGGAGAAAACGAGCATATGGGCGCCTGGCCCCGGAAAGCATGGAGAGACTCCGTACGAGGGCTGCGAGCCTTGAACAAGGGGGAACGGCAATGGCCTTCCCTTTTTTTCCGGGAACAGGTGCCATCATGATGATTACCGAAAGCATGCGGAGTGGTGTTGACGGTCGGTGCCAGCCGAAAGACCGTCCCATAAAAAAATGTATAGCCGTTCCTGGTTGTCTGTCAAGGGTGAAGCGACGAAATTTTGAGAGATTCCGTTGGCGTTTGTCGGCTCGAGATGCTAGAATGAAAATTCAATATTCAACGTCACAGGAATCATCCACTAGAAAATATAACCTGATGTCGATGTCTTTTTTCCCCTCCCCGCTCTCTTTTTTTCCGTGAAGAGCAACTCCCATTCCGTAGACGGGGCCGGAAAGGAAAGGCCCTTGGCCGTCGGCCTTTTCCGGTTGCTGGGCATCGTCGTACCGATATTTGCCCGCTACCGGCTGCGGATCGTTATCGGCTGCCTCTCCCTGCTGGCGGTGGATTTCCTGCAGCTGCTTATCCCCCGGATCTTAAAACACGGCGTCGACGGTCTGGCCGCCGGAACATCGTCGCAGGCGACGCTGCTGCGTCTTGCCGGTCTCATCCTGCTGATCGCCGTTTCGCTCAACGTCCTTCGCTTTGTCTGGCGCTATATGATCATCGGCTTTTCCCGGATCCTGGAACGGATCGTCAGGGACCGGATCTTCGCCCATGTCCTGAAAATGGACGCCCCGTTTTTCGAGAGGCACACCACCGGCGATGTGATGGCCCATATCAGCAACGACCTGACGGCGGTCCAGATGGCCTGCGGCATGGGGATGATCGCGGCGATGGACGCCCTGTTCATGTCGCTTGCGGCCATGGGCTTCATGATCCATATCCATTTCCAGCTGACCCTGCTCGCCCTGCTGCCGATGCCGCTGCTCGCCCTGTGCACCCGCATCCTCTCCGCCCAGCTGCATAAAAGGTTCAACACCGTTCAGGAACAGTTTTCGACCATGACCGAATTCACCCGTTCGGCCCTGGTCTCGGTCAGATTGATCAAGGCCTATACCATGGAGCGGTTCCAGGTCCGGGAATTCGACAAGCTGGGCAGGGAGTATGTGCGCAGCAATCTGAAGGTGGCCATGATCCAGGGACTGATGTTTCCGATCGCCACGCTGACCGGCAATATCGGCATGCTCTTTGTCGTGATCTTCGGCGGACGCCTGGTCATCCTGGGCCGGATCAGCCTGGGTGATTTTGTCGCCTTTATCTCCTATCTCTATATGATGATCTGGCCGATGATGGCCATCGGCTGGGTGACCAATCTGGTGCAGCGGGGCACGACCTCGCTCAGGCGCATCCATGACCTCCTGTCGGCAACCGCCGTCCTGCCCGATATCCCGGATATCGACGGGCTGCACCCGGAGCCGGCCTTTTCGCTTCGATCGCTGACCTTTTCCTATCCGTCGTCACCGCAGCCGGTGCTTGTCGGCCTCGATCTGGAGATCGGCCCGGGCATCCACGGGGTGGCCGGCCGTACCGGCAGCGGCAAATCGTCTCTGTGCAAGGTCCTCGCCAGGCTCTATCCGGTGGCCGACGGACAGGTCTTTTTTTCCGGCCGCGACGTCAACACCCTGCCGCTGACGACGGTCAGGTCGGCGATTGCCTATGTCGGCCAGGAACCGATCATGTTTTCCGACACCATTGCCGCCAATATCGGGCTCGGCAGGCCGGACGCCGGCCGGGAGGAGATCGAGACGGCCGCCCGCCATGCCGCGATCCATCAGGATATCGCAGCCTTCCCGGACGGTTACGACACCGTCATCGGCGAACGGGGCGTCAAGCTCTCGGGCGGCCAGCGCCAGCGCCTGGCCCTGGCCCGGGCCCTGCTCTGCGACCGCCCCGTTCTGCTGATCGACGACGGTCTGTCGGCGGTGGACGTGGCAACGGAACACGAGATCTTTGCGGGCCTCAGGCAGCATCTCGAGGACAAGACCGTGGTGATCGTCTCCAATCGCATCAAATTGCTGTCCATGACCGATCACATCCTGATCCTGGAGGAGGGCCGGGTTGTCTGCGACGACCGCCATGAGCGGCTGGTGCGGGAAAACGCCTTTTACCGCTCCATGTATCAAAAACAGATGCGCAAAGAGGTCGGACAGGAGCGATGAACAATTTCGGCTATACCGAGGAAGGCAAGATCGGATCCATCGGCGATACCCGTCTCTGGCGCCGCATCCTCGCCTTCAGTGGCAGCTATCGCGGCTCATTGACGGCGGCGGTGCTGCTGTCGCTGGTGGAGACCGGGGTGGCGCTGATGCTTCCGTATCTGATGCGGACCGGTATCGACCGCTATATTGCGGTTCATTCACTTGGAATTCCCGAGAGGATTCACGGCCTTCTGGTCATCGGGCTCTGGTACGGGCTTCTGGTGATGGTCATCTTCATTGCCTCGTTTTTCCAGGTGGTCCTGTTGGAATGGATCGGTCAGTCGGTTATGCATATCATCCGTCAGGAGATCTTCGCTCACGTCCTGAAACTGGACCTTCCCTATTTCAACCTCCATCCCACTGGCCGGCTGGTGACTCGGCTGACCAACGATATCGCCAACATGACCGAGATGTTTACGTCGGTCATGGTTACCGTCTTCAACGATCTGCTCCAGATCGCCGGCATCCTGGTCGTGCTCTTTGTGATGAACCGGCGCCTTGCCCTGGTCATGTCGGTCTTTGTCCCGCTCGCGGCCCTGATCACCGTTGTCTTCGCCCGTCTTGCCAGGGGAAAATTCCGGGCCATCCGCAGTCAGCTGGCCAAACTCAACAGCTTTCTCCAGGAGGCGCTGTCCGGCATCAGCATCCTGCAGCTCTTCGGCACCCAGGAAAGGAGCCGGGAGGTCTTCGAGGGCCTGAGCAGGGAGTATATGCAGCGCAACATGGCCCAGATCCGGCTGTTCGGGGTCTTCATGCCGCTCACCGACCTGATGGGCTTTACCGCCACCGCCCTGATCCTCTGGTACGGCGGCGGCGAGATCATCCGCCGCGAGATGACCCTGGGCGAGATGGTGGCCTTTATCTCCTATATGCGGCTGTTCTTTCAACCGCTGAGGGAATTGTCGCAGAAATACTCCATCGTCCAGTCGGCGATGGCCTCGGCCGAGCGGATCTTCGAGCTGCTGGACACCGAGAGGACCGTGCCGCTGCCGGCGGCGCCCGTCGCCCTGCCGCCGCTGCAAGGGGAGATCCGTTTCGACAGCCTTACCTTTTCCTATGATGCCGACGCACCCGTCATCTCCGATCTCAGCCTGACGATCCCGGCAGGCAAGACCTATGCCCTGGTCGGGACCACCGGTTCGGGCAAGACGACGCTTGCCAACCTGCTGCTCAGGTTCTATGCCCCGCAGCACGGGACCATCACCCTTGACGGCATCGATATCGCCGAGCTCGATCCCGAGGTCCTGCGCCGGGCGGTCGGCGTCATCCTGCAGGATGTCTTCATCCTCCAGGACAGCCTGCTGGCCAATATCGTGATGGATACGGGCCGCTCGCGTTCGCAGGTGGAAGCGATCCTTGACAGGACACATATGACGCGGTTTGTCGAACGCCTGCCGCACGGGCTCGACACCCGGATCGGCGAGGGCGGCCAGGGCCTGTCAACCGGGGAGAAGCAGCTGCTCTCCTTTGCCCGGGTTCTCTGTCGTGATCCGGCCGTACTTGTCCTGGACGAGGCCACGGCGGCCATCGATACCGAATCGGAGAATATCCTCGAACAGGCCATCGAGGACAGCTTCAAGGGCCGGACATCCCTGGTAATCGCCCACCGGCTTTCCACCATCCGGCGGGCGGACCGGATCGTGGTGATGGACGGGGGCAGGATTGTCGAGCAGGGCAGTCATCAGGAATTGATGGCCTCCTCAAGGGGCCATTATGCGCAATGGGTGGCGATGGACCTGTCGCGAAATGCCGAGGGGCGGACAGGAAAGGGGTGAGAGCGAAAAATATGTTGCAAAGTGGAGAAAAGTAGGATGTTAATAGGTTGAGGTGGTTTTTTTCGTTATGAAAAATGTGGAGCGGGAGGGATTCCTTGGTAGCTTTACCGGCTTATGTATCTTGGAATTGAACGCAACGGAGATGGAGTACCTTAAAAGGATAATACAATGAAGATCTATGTGGGCAATATGTCGTATGAAGTGCAGGAGGATGATCTGCGGGAGGCCTTCGGTGCATTCGGCCAGGTCGAATCGGTCACCATTATTACCGATAAGTTCAGCGGCAGGTCCAAGGGATTCGGATTTGTCGAGATGTCCACCAGGGAGGCGGGACAGGCGGCCATCGAGGGGTTGAACGGCAAGGATCTGAAAGGAAGGGCCTTGAATGTCAATGAGGCCCGGCCGCAGGAAAAACGTGAAGATCGCGGCGGATACGGCGGCAATCGGGGCGGCGGCCGCGGCGGCGAGGGCGGTTTCGGCGGTGGCCGGGGCGGCGGTAAGGGCGGCGGCTACGGCGGCGGCCGGGGCGGCGGAAAGGGCGGTTTCGGTGGTGGCGGCGGCCGGGGGGGCGGCCGCGGGGGAGACAGGTAACACCGCAGCGATGTCAAGAGGCCTTCTGTTTTATGAGGGCATTTCCGGATAGGGAGGCCTCAGTTCATTCGAGCGGTTTAAGACGGGCTTTTCAGCAATCGGTCCGTTTGCTTCGGCTCTCCGATCCCGGTGAAGAAAAAAATGGGATCGGAGAGGCGGCGCTGCGGAGCAGCCCCTAACGCCTGACTTAAACATCAGACACTCCCAGGATCGGGCAGCCGCGGTGGTCAAGGCTCTGACCGGCAGATACTTCTTAAGAAAATGAATTTGAAAGCAAGGACCGGAGTGTTTCGTCTTATCAAAAGGATTACATTCTTCAGCAGGGAATGGGGTCCGACTTCAGGACAAAAGGATGAGACGGAGGTGCTTTCATGGCAGGGAATTCGAAAAATTCAGAAGAAAAGATAACAGACGATCCCCGCTGGCGGGCCGTTCTTGCCCGCGATCCGCATGCCGACGGCAGCTTCCTCTATTCGGTCGAGACTACCGGCGTCTACTGTCGGCCATCCTGTGGCGCCCGCCGGCCCAGGCCCGAGCATGTTGCCTTTCATGCGAGCGCAGCCGATGCCCGGCGGGCCGGATTCAGGCCCTGTCGGCGCTGCCGGCCCGATCAACCGACGGCGATCAAGAGACAGGCCGCCGTGGTGGCCGACGTCTGCCGGTTGCTGGCTGCCGGTGAGCGGGAACCCCGTCTTGCCGACCTGGCCGGGCAGATCGGCATGAGCCCGTCTCACCTTCATCGGCTTTTCAAGGCGGCAACCGGTCTCACGCCCAAGGCCTACGCGGCGGCCGGCCGGGCGGCTCGCTTGCGATCAGGCCTTGCAGGAGGGCTTCCGGTCGGTGAGGCCATCTTTGCGGCAGGGTATTCTTCAACCAGCCGTTTTTACGAAAAATCCGCTCGGCTTTTGGGGATGACGCCGACGGCATACGGCAGCGGCGGGGGAGGCAGCAGGATCCGTTTTGCCGTCGGTGAATGCACTCTGGGCTCGATTCTCGTTGCCGCAAGCGACCGTGGCGTCTGCGCCGTCTCCCTGGGCGATGATCCGGACCGGCTTGTCCGGGAACTTCAGGATCGTTTTCCGCAGGCCGAGCTTCAGGGCGGCGATGCCGATTTCGAGCGTCTGGTGGCCGGGGCGGTGGGCCGTGTGGAGCACCCTGAAACCGAGCCGGATCTGCCGCTTGATCTGCGCGGGACCTTGTTTCAACAGAGAGTCTGGCAGGCCCTGCGGGAGATCCCGGCGGGAAGGACGGCAAGCTACAGTGAAATCGCCGTAACAATCGGTGCCCCCCGTTCGGTGAGAGCCGTGGCCGGCGCCTGTGCCGCCAACAGACTGGCGGTGCTTATCCCCTGTCACCGGGTCGTGCGCAGAGACGGCGGGATGGGTGGCTATCGCTGGGGTGTGGAGCGAAAACGCCGGTTGCTCAAAAGAGAAAAGGAAAGCAGGCCTGGGGCGGGGTATCCTTCATGAGGACGCGTTCCGTCAGCCTGGATCTCTCATGAGAACCCCGGATCAGATCAGCTGCTCTTATAAATTTTTATGGCCTGAGCGACATAGGGGAAGAGATTGGTGGTGATAAGCGCATACCCCTGTCTGTTGGGATGGATGCCGTCGGCGGTGTTCAGGCCCGGCACGGTTGCCACGCCTTCCAGAAAGAAGGGCATGAAGATGACCCCTGTTTCCCTGGCGATATCCGGGTAGAGACGATCAAAGGCCCCGGTATATCCGATGCCGAGGTTGCGGACCATCCGCATCCCGGCCAGGATCGTGACGATCTTTTTCTTCTGCAGCCCGGCGACCATCGCCAGGATATTTTTTCTGGTCAGGTCCGGGTCCACACCGCGCAGGCCGTCATTGGCGCCGGTCTCCAGGATGACGATATCGGGGTTGAGCGACAGGATCCAGTTCAGCCGCGACAACGTCCCGCTGCTGGTCTCACCGCTTACCCCGGAGTTGATGACCCGGTAGTGCAGGCCCTGGGCCTCCAGGCGCCGCTGCAGCTGGGCCGGGTAGCTGTCCTGCTGTTCCACGCCGAGGCCTGCAGTCAGGCTGTCGCCGACGGCGACGATTATCCCGGCATAGTCCGTCTTCTCCTGCGCTGCCGTCCGTTTTTCGGCAGACTGCCTGCAGCCGAAGAGCACCAGTGCCAGGAGAACGGCCAGTCCCGTTGCCGGAGCGGAGGTGATGAGGCGGCGATAGTCAGTCATTGTTCTGTTCCCGTAAGACCATGGCCGGCCGTTGCCGGATTATGCCGATCGAGCTTATACACCCTATGGCGATGACCACAAGCAGGGTAGCCGGAACCAGCAGGAGGCAGACCGTCCAGTGAGGGGCATAGCCGATGTCGAAGAGATAGCGGCAGAGCCCCCAGCCCCCGGCCTCGGCAAGGATCACTGCTGAAACCGAGCTGAACAGGCCCAGCAGCAGGTGCTCGAAGACGAAGACCGACAGGACGAACCGGGAACCCGCCCCCAGTACCTTATAATAAACCGCCTCCCGGATCCTGGCAAGGCGGGTGGCGAAGATTGAACCGACCAGGATCAGCAGGCCTGCCAGGATTGAAAAACCGGCGAAGAAGTTGACCACGGTGATGAGCTTTGCGGTCAGCGCCCCCAGTTCGGCGGCGGCATCGGCCATGTTGATGAAGCTGATATTGGCAAAGGCGGTGTTGATCCTGTTCTCCAGCGAGGCGATGGCCTCTTTTTTGATATGCAGGGCGGCAAAATAGGTCTGGGGCGCATCACGGAGAAACTCGGTCGGGAAGACAAAATAGAAAAACGGATAGAGACGCGATCTGGTCCGGGTCCTGATGCTGCTGACCCGGGCTTTCAGCGGCACGCCCTGGATGTTGAACTCCAGCATATCACCCACATGCATGTCTCCCATAGCGGCCACCGTGTCCAGGATCGATACCTGCAGCGGGATCCTGCCGGAGGCGTCCTTGTGAAAAAGGGAGCCCCCGTCGCTGATCACCTCGTCGGAGAGCAGGGTGTTCCTGTAGGTCAGGTTGAATTCCCTGGTCAGACTGTCTCCGCGTCGTTGTGCGTGCCGCTGTTGTCTGACGGGCCTGCCGTCTATTGAGACCAGACGGGCCCGGATCACCGGAAAGAGTTCGACGTGTGTGCCGGTCTCACGGGTGAAGGCCGCCTTCTGGCCGGGCTGGATATCGAGAAAGAACAGGTTCGGGGCATCGGGCGGGTAGGATTTGATATAGGTGGCGGAGAGGTTCGCCTGGATCAGGAAGATGGTCAGCAGCACGGTGATGGCGGCGGCCAGCGTGACGATGATCGACCGGGTGGCGTTGCCGGGACGCAACAGGCTTTTGGCCGCCTGCCGCAGGGCAAGCGAGGCGATCGGAACCCTGGCGCCTGCAGCCAGCAGCAGTCGGGTGACCAGGGATAACACTACGATCAGCCCGGTGCTCCCGGCCATGAAATAGAGGCCGATCCTCAGGTCCTGCAGCTGCCTGACGACCAGTACGGTCAAGAGCAGGAAGCCGCCGAGCACCAGCGGATAAAAGAGCCTGCCTTTGCCGGCGCCGGTCCTGTCGTGACGGAAGATCGCCACCGGGCGCACATTCCGCAGGTTATACAGGGGCAGAAAGGTAAAGAAGAGCACCACCAGCAGGCCGAGCGCCAGCCCCTCCACGACATCGGCGAACGAAAAGGCGAGCGGGATGCCGGCAGGCAGCAGGCCCTGAAAGACCTGCGGCAGGACATGCTCGAGCAGAAGCCCCGCGCCGATACCCGCGATGCTGCCGATGCATCCCAGAAACAGGACCAGGCTGAAGTACTGCCGGAACACAAAGCCGCCCCTGGCCCCGACGGCCTTGATGATGGCCAGGGTTGTTTCCTTTTCGCGCAGCAGGGCGGCAAGTGAGGTCTGCATGCCGATTCCGGCCAGAAACAGGGTGAAGATCGAGATCAGCGACAGGAAGAAGAACAGGTTGTCGAAAAACCGTTTCATCCCGGAATCGGCGGACCGGTAGGTGCTGACCCGCTCCTGGGCCGGCCGGGCCGCGCTTTTCAGCCGTGCGGCCAGTGCAGTGATGCCGGCATCGTCAAGATCCGTCTTCAGCAGGAGCGAGTATTCGACGCGACTCCCCTTGCCGATCAGCTGCAGGCGGGTAAGATCCGCAGTCGAGACGATGATTCCCGGGCCCAGGGAGAAGATCTCCACCGGCCTGTCCGGTTCATGGGTGACGACATCGGCGATGGTCAGCACCGCCTGGCCGATATGCACCCGCTCCCCTGTCTTCAGCCCGAGACGGCCCAGGACCTCGGGCTCGACCACGACCCGGCCGGCGGTCAGCACCCGGGCCAGGGGCCGGCCCGAACGCAGCCCGACCCGGCCGTAGAGGGGGTAGCCGGGACCGACGACCTTCAGGCGGCAGAACAGTGTCCGTTCACCGGTCAGCGGCCGGATGACCGAGTAAAATTCATAGGTCCTGACGGCCAGGAACCCCTTCTTGCGCGCCAGATCGGAAACCGCCTGTTCGATGCCTTGGCCGAACGGGTAATGGGAGCGGATCAGGATCTCTCCGCCGTGCAGGGCCCGGGCATCTCCTGAAAGCGACCGGTCGACGTTTTTTCTGAAGGTGTTCAACGCGACCAGGGTGGCCAGCGACAGTGCGACGCAGAGGACGAAGATGGAGGCCTGTTTGCCGGACCGGACCAGTTCCCGGAAAAGAAAACGCAGGTGCGGCATCATATCTCGGCTGTGTCCGACAGGCGGCCGTCCGTCAGCCTGAGGACCCTGTGGGCCCGGCCGGCGATGTCTTCGCTGTGGGTGGCCAGGATCAGGGTCGTTCCCTGTTCCCGGTGAAGTTCGGCCAGCAGGGCGATGATGGCCGAGCTGTTCTTCGAGTCCAGGTTGCCGGTGGGTTCATCGGCAAAGACGATCTTCGGTGCGTTGATCAGGGCCCGGCAGATGGCCACCCGCTGTTTTTCCCCGCCGGAGAGCTGTTCGGGAAAGTGCTGTCGCCTCTCCCAGAGCCCGACCCGTGTAAGGAGCGCTGCCGCCTTTTCCCGGGCCCGCCGGTCCTTCTTCAGCTCGGCCGGAAACATCACGTTCTCCAGGGCGGTCAGGGACGGCACCAGATGAAAGGCCTGGAAGACGAAGCCTATCTGCTCATTGCGGAGCCGGGCCAGGTCGTCCTCTGCCAGATCGGTGATGTCCCGTCCGTCCATGACCACCCGGCCGGATGTCGGTCTGTCCAGGCCGGAGAGCAGGGTCAGCAGGGTGGTCTTGCCGCTGCCGCTGTTGCCGACAACGACGATGAATTCCCCGACGCCCACGGACAGCGAGACGGAACCGAGGATCGGGATCGTCCGCTCACCGACGGGATAGGTTTTTGTCAGATCCTGTGCTGTGAGGATGCTTGCAGTCATGGCGATTCGTTGGAGGAGAGAATTCAGGTTGAATCATATCGTATGTACTGTATCCATTTCAACGGGTATTACCAGGATATTTCTCTAAAACCCTGCCGCGTTCCCTGCCGGTTTCAGTCAGCGGCGTCGGGTTTGACGAACCGGAAATCATCGGCATCCCGTCCCATGGATGTCCCGGCGGTTGTTTCCGGTGAAATCTTGACAGATCCCCGGCCGATGAATAGTTTTACATTAAATTATTTATGGTAAATTTACTGGCGATGGGATTGCGATGACACGGCAGAGGGGCACTAATGAACACGAGTTGCGTACGTTGGAGGCCTTTATTGCCCTGATGCGCGCCTCCGACAAGGTCGCATCGCTGGCGCATCGGGACCTGTCGTCGGTCAAACTGTCGGTGAGCCAGTTCGGCGTCCTGGAGGTGCTTTATCACAAGGGGCCGATGTGTCAGAAGAAAATTGCCGAGAAGATCCTGAAGAGCACCGGCAACATCACGATGGTCATCGACAACCTCGAAAAGCGCGGACTTGTTCTGCGGGTCAGGAACGAAGCCGACCGCAGATTCTTTACGATCCGGTTGACGCCGGACGGGGAAGAGATCATCGCCGCCTACTTTCCGTCCCATGCCCGGAGGATAACCGGGATCATGGATGTCTTGAGTGACCGGGAGCTGGAACAGCTCAAGCAGATCTGCAAGAAACTGGGCATGTCGCAGTACCACGACAGGCAGGCTGCGGCGGATGAGGGGTGACCGGACACCTGGACCAAAGCAGAGGCTTTTTCAGCTTCGCCTTGCTCGTCCTCAACGGAGCGTAGGGTCTGCTGTTTTTGCCTAGTAGGATTCCGAGAAGAAAAGGAGGCTTCCATGGGAAAGATCGTTCATCAGTCGCGTATAACCATTACCCGTGAAAACGGCCCGACCAGAAGGGCTGAAATCGAAGGGTTCGCCGAACCCGTCTACTATGGCGTCCACGGTGGAATCAAGAAATTCTACAATGTTACGCCGGAAGAGGAACATGCCGCCACCCTTGATCATATCGTCGGTGCCGTCGGAGGTTGAATGATGGGAACACTGGCCGCGGTGTTGGCCGGAAAAAAGATCAGGACCTTCAAGGATCGTTTTGTGGCAACGGTTACCGGAGATATCGAAGAGGTGAAGGGCATCCTGAAGATTACCCGTATCGATGTCAAGTATCTCTTGCGGCTCCCGGACCAACAGAGAGACCAGGCCCTCGAGTGCTTCAACAACTATATCGAGTTGTGCCCCGGCGCCCAGAGCGTTATCGGCTGCATCGACATACGCCATTCCCTGGATCTGAAGAAAATGGAGTAGGCGAATCTGAATCTCCGGTTGTACGAAGCCGGCCGGTAAAAGAGGTCGGGTTCATCAGGTTCAAGCGTACCCATCTCTGACGCGGGGAGGCCATGAATGGCCTGTCTGTCAGCCGTGGTGGACCGGCGGTACGGCCGTAGAGCAGTGGCTGGAAGAGATACTCTCCGCCGGGTTAGTCCCTCCAACCCTGCCAAGGCACGCTGAATCCGGATGAACCGAAAGCCCCTGGCAGGCTCAGAGCAGGGTCGGGTCCGTTGCCAGGATCATCGCATAGCCGCCCTGGAGATTCAGCGTATCCGTCACCCCCTTGCTCTCCAGGAATACCTGCGCCTCATAGGAGCGGGGGGCGGTGTCGCAGAGCAGGCAGAATGTCCGGTCGGTCGGGATCTCCCGGTAGCGCTGTCGCAACTCGTCAAGCGGGATATTCAGCCACCTGTCGCCGTATTTTTCGACAAAAGGGGCAGCCGTCGGCGCCTCCCGGACGTCGAGCGTCCGGATCTCATCTTGCCGGAATCTGTCGATGAACTCGGCCGCACCGATGGGCCGGTTCTTGCCCGCCAGGATATTGTCGAGGACATTGCCGGCATTGTTGATCACGTCCATCGCCGAAGAAAAAGGCGGGGCATAGCCGGTCTCAAGGCTGCAGATCTCGTCGATATCGACACCGTGCCTGAGCAGCACCGCCACCGCATCGACCCGGGCCTTGACCGCCGTCCCGTTCTTTCCTGCGGCCTCGATCCCCAGGATCTTTCTGGTCCTGCGATCGGCGATCAGGGTCATATAGATAAATTGGGGGCTGGGATAAAAATGGGCGTGGTCCGGCTGGGAGACAACCGCGAAGACCGGATCGAAGCCTGCCGCGATGGCCTGCCGGAAGGTCATCCCGGCCTTGCTGACCCCGAGATCGAAGACCTTCAGGGCGAAGGTGCCCACCGTTCCGGTGAAGAGGCCGGCCCTGCCATGGATATTGTCGGCGATGATCCGCCCCTGGCGGTTGGCCAGGGATCCGAGCGGCATGATCACGTTCTGTCCGCTGACCAGATGCCGCAACTCGATGCAGTCCCCTCCGGCATGGATATCCGGGTCGCTGGTGCACAACCGGTTGTCGACGATAATTCCGCCCAGCCTGCCGACGGTAAGCCCGGCCTCGGCTGCGAGGGTCGAACTGGGTCTGACTCCGGTGGACAGCACCACCAGATCGCAGGGGAAGGTGCCGGCGTAGGTCTCGACCAGCAGGCTGCCGTTATCGGGGTCTTCGCCGATGCGGATGACCCGTTCTGAGAGCAGGAGCTTTACGCCGTGCTCTTCCAGTTGCCGTTTAACGACACGGCTGATGGTCTTGCCCAGCGCCATGGGCAGGACCTGCTCCGCCATCTCGATGACCGTCGTCTCCACCCCCCAGAGATCGGTCATCGCCTCGGCGAGTTCGATGCCGATGGCACCGGCGCCGATGATGACCGCCCGGCCGATTTTTCCCTTTTTCAACAGGTCCTTGACGGCCTCGGCATGATGCAGGTTCGAAACCACCTGGACCCGCGGCAGATCCGCCCCGGGAATCGGCGGCCGAAGAGGTGACGAACCGGTGGCGATGACCAGCTTGTCGTAGGGAAGATCCTCTTCCCGCATATCCTCCAGATAGCGCACCCGCACCGTCTTGACCTTGCGGTCGATGGCGATTGCCTCGGTCCGGGTCAGGACGGTGATCCCCTTGCAGGACCGGAAAAATTCCTTGTTCCGGACGGCGTGGGAGGCGGTCGAGCAGAGATCCTCGATCTCGCCCACATCCCCTCCGACATAATATGGAATTCCACAGCCCCCGTAGGAGATCAGATCATCCTTGTCGATCACGGTGATTTCAATTTCCGGGTCCAGCCGCCGCAGGCGACAGGCAACCTTGGGTCCCAGGGCAACGGCCCCGATGATTACGACTTTCCTGGCCATATATTCTCCTTCCATCTTTCCGTGCGGACACGGGAGTGCTCCCGGTTCCTCGGGGGGAACGGGGCTTGCCGGTCCGGGATATACCACAGTGTAATATGTGCTTTTGCACATATTTTTTCTACCTATACACGGGAAAAACAGATAATTCAATCCTTGATGCCGATAAAAATATCTGATTACCGCTCATGTTCAGCTCCTGATCCAGGGGGTGATCGGAGAAAAATATGTTGCCAAAGAGGCTTTGCTTTTGCGATGATAGGGATGACTTCACTTCTTGAGGTTCAACCAGGGGCAAGCCGATGAGAACCCACGTCGACCATACGGCCATCCAGCGTCTTTTCACCGCCATTGAGCGTACCGGCCGCCGGTACCTCTACGAATACGAGGTCTATGACCTGATCCGCTTTACCGGCTCCGAGACCATGCCGCAGTATCTGATGCTGCCGAAGACGGCAGCCCTCGATTCCGATCGGCTGGCCCAGATCCCCGGTGACAAGATCGTGGTCAAGATCGTCTCGCCCACCATTCTCCATAAGAGCGATGTCGGCGGGGTCCGTATCGTCGGCAACACACCCGGCGAGATCCTGAGTGCCATCCGGCGGATGTATGCCGAGATCCCCGGCCGTTTTGCCGAGATCATCCGCAGGCGGGCAAAAAGCGCCCCGAAGCACTACCGCGGCCTTGCAGGCGACGAACTGCCTGCAGCCATCGGAGAGGACATCCAGGGAGTCATCCTCTGCCGGTATATGCCTCCTGATTCCGAACAGTTCGGCAATGAGCTGCTGGTCAGCCTGCGTCGTACCCGGGAATTCGGCATGATGCTGAGCGCCGGTCTGGGCGGGACGGATACCGAGCTCTATGCCCGGCGGTTCAGGAAGGGGCAGGCGGTCGTTGCGGCCGCAACCGAGATGGTGGACGGCCGGCAGTTTTTCGAACTCTTTACAAAGACCATATCCTACCGGAAACTTGCAGGTCTGACCCGCGGCGGCAAACGGATCGTCACCGATGCCCGGCTGCTTGCATGTTTTTCGGCCTTCATCGAGGTCGGCAACACCTATTCGCCGGCCGCCGCCGGGGCCACCTTCGTCATCGACGACCTGGAGATCAATCCCCTGGCCTTTTCCAATTTCATGATGCTGCCGCTGGACGGCCTCTGCCGTTTTTCACGACCCGTGCAGTCCGGGGTGCCCCGTCCCGTCGCCACCATCGATCGCCTGCTTCATCCCGGGACTATCGGCATTGCCGGGATATCGGCCAAAGGAGCCAATATCGGCAGGATCATCCTGGAAAATATCGTCAAAAACGGCTTCGACCGCAACCGGCTGGTGTTGATTCATCCCGAGGTGCCGGCAATCGACGGGATAGCCACCATCCCTGATCTCCCGGCCATCAAGGAGAAGCTCGATCTGTTGATTCTGGCGGTGCATGCCCATCTTGTCCCGGGGATGATCGAGCTTGTCCTGGGGCGCGATCTGGCCCATAGCGTCATCCTGATAGCCGGAGGACTCGGCGAAAAAAAGGGCCAGGAACGGCTCCTGGCCGATATCCGGGCCAAGATTGCCGCCAGCAGGCGCCGCTCGGAACGGACGGCGGTCTTTCTCGGCGGAAACAGCCTGGGTGTCCTGTCCCATCCGGGCCGGTACGATTCGATGTTTATCCCCGATGCGAAACTGCCCAAGGACCGCACCAGCCATAGACGCCGAAGCGCCCTGGTCAGTCAGAGCGGCGGCTATATGATCGCCCGGATGAGCAAGCTCTCCTTTCTCGATCCGGCCTATGCGATCTCCATCGGCAATCAGATCGACCTGAGCGCCGCCGATTTCATGAAATTTTTCATGGGGATGGAGGATATCAAGACCATCGCCTACTACATGGAGGGATTCCGCGACCTGGACGGACTGGAGTTTGCCAAGGCGGTGCGTGCCGCCGTCCCGTCCGGCAAGGAGATCATCTTTTACAAGGCGGGCAGGACCCATGAAGGCAAGACGGCCATGTCCGGGCATACCGCTTCGGTTGCCGGAAATTATATGGTCTGCGAGTCCTGCATCGGTCAGGCGGGGGCGATGGTTGCCGAGACCTTCACGGTCTTCGAGGGACTGCTGCGCCTCTCCTGCGCCTTGCACGACAAGGAGATCTCCGGCAACAGGCTGGCGGCTCTCAGCAACGCCGGCTACGAAGCGGTGGGGATAGCCGACAATATCCTCGGCGAGGATTACCGGCTGGAGATGGCCTCTCTGGGCCGGAAAACCGTGGCCGCTCTGACCGGGATCCTGGCGGAGGCCGAGATTTCCGACCTGACCGATGTCAGCAATCCTCTCGATATCACCCCGATGGCCTCCGAGGCGGTATATGAACAGGCGATTGCCGCCCTGCTGGACGATCCCGGTGTCGACGCGGTGATTGTGGCCATCGTCCCGCTGACGCCTCTGCTGCATACCCTGCCGGATGAATTCGTGCCGACCGGGACCTTTTCCGCCGACCAGTCGATCGTCAGCCGCATCTCCCGCCTGAACGAAGGCTCGGCAAAGCCGCTGGTCATGGTGGTCGACAGCGGTTCCCTCTATGACCATATGGCCGATGCCTTTCAGCGGCACGGGCTGCCGGTCTTTCGTTCCGCCGATCAGGCCGTTTGGGTCCTGGGCAAGTATATCCAGGGCCGGCTGCGGATGCGGGCCCTGACTATTTGTCCTTGAAAAAGACCTTGAACAGATCGATGGGCAGCGGGAAGATGGTCGTGGAGTTGTTTTCCGTGGCCATTTCGCGCATGGTCTGCAGATATCTGAGCTGCAGGGCCATCGGGTGGTCCTGGATGATCGTGGCGGCATCGGCCAGTCTGGTGGCGGCCTGATACTCGCCCTCGGCGTTGATGACCTTCGCCCGCCTTTCCCGTTCGGCCTCGGCCTGTTTGGCCATGGCCCGCTGCATCTCCTGCGGCAGATCGATGTATTTCAGCTCCACGTTGGCCACCTTGATCCCCCAGGGCTCGGTGTGGGTGTCCAGGATCTCCTGCAGCTGGGCGTTGATCTTTTCCCGGCTGGCCAGCAGTTCGTCCAGTTCGGCCTGCCCGCAGACGCTGCGCAGGGTGGTCTGGGCCAACTGCGACATCGCATAGCCGTAGTCCTGCACCTCGATGATGGCCTTGACCGGATCGACGACCCGGAAATAGATGACCGCATTCACCTTGACCGACACATTGTCCAGGGTAATCACGTCCTGGGGGTCGATATCCAGGGCGACCAGGCGCATGCTGACCTTGACCATCCGGTCGACGATCGGGATAAGGATGATCAATCCCGGTCCCTTGGCCTGTATGACCCGTCCCAGACGAAAGATGACGCCCCGCTCATATTCGAACAGGATCTTGACGGTGGTATACAGAAAGAGGAGAAAAAGGACGACGATGGTTGCTATGGGGATCATGATATTCCTCCTGGGACGGTGAAAAGGTAATGGAACTGTTGGACTATCGCGTTGCTCTGCCGTTTCCGTCGGTCTTTTCGGCGGCAGCAGCTGTCGTCGGCATCGCTCGAGGTCGATCCGCTGACGGTTATTAGCAGTAACATGTTGATTTTAATTAAACTTCAGCCGTAACGGGTTGCTGTACGGTCATCAGGTGGTCAGATGTCGTCCTTGACGGGCTCGGCCGTTATGACCAGATCCCGCACCGCCAGCACGCAGACCCTGTCACCCACCGATACCTCCCCGGCGAAGACGGCCCGCCACGTCTCTCCATGGACCATGACCTTGCCCTCACGGCCGCCGGCCTGCTTGACGATGCCTATCTCGCCCACCAGGCCTTCGGCGCCGGTCCGCGGCCTGCGGATCTGGGCGCGGACCACCAGGAAGGTCACCCCGATAAAGAATGCGGATACCAGCAGCACGGTCGGAATCAGCACGCTCCAGGCCACCCGGAATTGCGGTCCGGCCCCTCTGAACAGCATCGTCGAACCGAGGACCAGACTGAGAATGCCGGCTGCGCTCAATGTCCCGTAGCTGGTGACCTTCAGCTCCAGGACAAAAAAGATAACGGCCAGCAGAATCAACAGGATGCCGGCTGTATTGACCGGCAGGGTCTGCATCGCGAAAAAGGCCAGGACCAGGGCGATACCGCCCGTCACCCCCGGCAGGACGACACCGGGGTGGGAAAATTCGAGAAAGAGACCTGCCAGGCCGACCATCAGCAGGATATAGGCGATATTGGGATCGCTGATGGTCTTCAGGATCCTGATCCGCAGGCCTTGCCGGAGCTCCCTTCGCTGCGCCCCCTGCAGGTGCAGGGTGCCTTTGCCCTTTATGGTTCGACCATCGATTTGAGCGATCAGGTCGTCCAGGTTGACGGCCACCAGATCGATGACGTTCAGCCGCAGCGCCTCCTCTGCCGGTACCGAAACGCTTTCGCGCACCGCCTTTTCGGCCCAGGCCGCATTGCGGCCCTGCCGCTGGGCAATCCCTTCGGCAAAGGCCGCCAGATCGTTGACGATCTTTTCCTGCATCGTCTTGGCGATATCCAGTCCTCCGGCGCCCACCGGGTGGGCTGCACCGATATTGGTTCCCGGGGCCATCGCGGCGATATCGGCGGCCATGGTGATCATCGTCCCGGCTGAAGCGGCGCGGGCACCGGCCGGGCTGACATAGACGATCACCGGCACCCGGCAGGTGGAAATGGCCTGGACGATCTGGCGCATGGATGTCGTCAGACCGCCGGGGGTGTCCAGGGTGATGATGACGGCGGCGGCGGCGGAATCTGCCGCCTGGTGCAGACCGTCGGCGACAAACTCGGCCACCGCCGGGCCGATCGGATCGGCCACCCTGATGATCAGGATCTCGGGCCGCTCGGCCTGTGTCTGTCGGCCGGCGAGCACGGTCATGATCACTATCAGGAGCAAAAGCAGACGGTGTTTCATCACATCAACCTCCGGGAAGGGTCGGTACCCCTTCGAAGAAGAACAGTCTCTTTTTTTCATGCTATCTTCTTTTTCTCCTCGAAGCAACTTTCTGTTTGTAAATCATTTTCTTTTGAGGTATCCTGCCGCCTCGGTAGGAATGCAGCGTCTAGCCTTAGACACGTGATGAACTCCAGTGGAGGAAAGTAGTGAGCAGCCCTGATGGCAGTAGTAGCCCGAGTTCGACTCAGACCTTGAATCAAAACGAAAAAGAAGAACCTAACGCGCGCAGGTGGTATACGCGGCTGTTGGGACGGATTGCACCTCTTCTCCTCCGGTAGTTGAGTGACGGTTCGCCTCGGGCCGCAGCCATGTCGTGCGGTCCGGCAGGAGGTGAACCATGACCTATCCCATCCTTTTCCGTAGATTGTGTTGCGGAAATTCTCTCCGTATCTCCATCGGAGTTTCAAAGACCCTCTTTTTTAGAGCGGCTGCCGTCCGTCCCCTTGTATCCGCCCTCCAGGGCATTGGCGATCGCCGGTTGCCGGTGGTTGCTTTTTTTCGACGGACCGTCGACGCAGGCCTTGCGGATTGTACCGGCAGTCATGACGGATGCAGCCCATGGGGGACCGGACGATGACGTATCTGCGGAAGGTCGGTAAAGGCAAGGGGGCGCAACCCCTGCAATCCCAGATAAGCGACCACGAGCGTCGTCTGTTCGACCTGTGCAGGATACCCTTTCCCCAGGCCGTGGAGGTCCTTGAGTCCAGCAGCCGGGGGCTGGCGGCCGAAGAGGCGGAACGGCGGCTGGACGAATACGGCCCCAATGAGTTGTCCCATCTGAAAAGCCTGAGCTTCTTTGCCGATATGCTGCACCGGTTCACCAGTCCGCTGGTCGTGCAGCTGCTGGTGATTGCGCTGGTTTCGGCGGTGATCGGCGAGGTGGCGTCGACCGTCATCGTCGGGGCTATGATCGTGCTCTCCGTCGGCCTGGCCTCGGTCCTGGACCGCAAGTCCGATCTGGCCGTCGAGGCCCTGGGTAAGAGGGTCCAGTCCCGCACCCTGGTTATCCGGGACGGGAAGGAGTCCGAGATCAGGATCTCCGAGGTGGTCCCGGGCGATATCGTCCTGCTGCATGCCGGTTCCGTGGTCCCGGCCGATCTCCGGTTGATAGCCGCCAAGGACTTTTTCGTCGGCGAGTCGGCACTGACCGGCGAGTCGATGCCGGTCGAGAAGACGGTGGAGCTTGCCGGCAGGGGTGACGGCAACGCCCTTGAACTCTCCAACGCCTGTTTCCTCGGCACCTCGGTGAACAGCGGCACCGCCCGCGGCCTGGTGGTCAATACCGGCACCCGCACCCTGTTCGGCGCCATCTCGGAGCGATTGGCCGACCGGCGTGAGGAGACCAGCTTCGACCAGGGGGTCCGCTCCTTCACCTGGCTGATGATCCGTTTCATGATCGTGATGGTCTGTGCCGTCTTCTTCATCGTCGGGATGACCAAGGGCAACTGGCTGGAGGCCCTGGTGTTCGGCCTGTCCATCGCGGTCGGTCTGACCCCGGAAATGCTGCCGATGATCGTCACCGTCAACCTGGCCAAGGGGGCGCTGACCATGGCCAAGAAAAAGGTCATCGTCAAGCGGCTGCCGTCGATCCAGAACTTCGGCGCCATCGATATCCTCTGCACCGACAAGACCGGCACCCTGACCCAGGACCGGGTGGTCCTGGAGCGTCATGTCGATCTGACCGGACATACCAGCGAAGAGGTCCTGAATTATGCCTACCTGAACAGCCATTTTCAGACCGGCCTGCGCAACCTGATCGACCGGGCCGTGCTCGAATTCACCGAGATCCCCGTCGAGATGCACTGCCGGCTGGTGGACGAGCTGCCCTTTGACTTCCAGAGGCGGCGGATGTCCGTGGTGGTCGACTACGAAGAGGATCATGTGCTGATCTGCAAAGGGGCGGTTGAGGAGATCTACGGCTGCTGCAGCCATTACCAGATCGACGAGGAGGTCTATCCGCTGATCGACCTGATCCGGGCCGATCTGTTCGAGGAGGTCGATCGTCTCAATCGTGACGGATTCCGGGTCCTGGGGATCGCCTACCGGGAATTCCCGCGAACGAAGACATCCTTTGCGGTGGCCGATGAAAACCGGCTGATCCTGCTCGGCTATATCGCCTTTTTCGATCCGCCCAAGGTCTCGGCCACCGAGGCCCTGGGCCATCTGACCGCCGCCGGCGTCAGCCTGAAGGTGCTCACCGGCGACAACGCCCTGGTCACCGAGAAGATCTGCCATGACGTCGGCCTGCATGTCGACCGGATGATTACCGGTTCGGACCTTGCCCGGCTGACGCCGGCAAGGTTTTCCACGGCCGTTGAGGAATGCAATGTCTTTGTCAAGCTCTCTCCGGTGCAAAAGGAGCAGGTGGTCAGGGATCTGCGCAACCGCGGTCATGTCGTAGGCTTCATGGGCGACGGCATCAACGATGCGCCGGCCCTGAAGGCGGCCGACGTCGGCATCTCGGTGGATTCGGCGGTGGATGTCGCCAAGGAGGCGGCGGATATCGTCCTTCTCGAGAAGAGTCTGGTGGTCCTCGGCGAGGGCATCATGGAGGGGAGGCGGGTCTTTGCCAATATCATCAAATACATCCGGATGGGCGCCAGCTCCAATTTCGGCAATATGTTCAGTGTTGTGGGTGCCGCCTATCTCTTCCCGTTCCTGCCGATGCAGCCGGTCCAGGTGCTGGCCAACAACCTGCTCTACGACCTCTCCCAGACCGGGATCCCGACGGACAGTGTCGACGAGGATCTGGTTGTCCATCCCCTCAAATGGAACATTAAAAATATCAAACGGTTCATGGTCTTTGTCGGGCCGATCAGCTCGCTTTTCGACTACGCCACCTTTGCCCTGATGTGGTTCTTCTTCAAGTGCAACAGCTTTCTCGACCCGGCCGCCCTGCCGGCGCAGAAGGAGATGGCGGCGAGGCTCTTTCAGACCGGCTGGTTCGTCGAATCCCTGCTGACCCAGACCCTGATCGTCCATATCATACGGACCAGAAAGATCCCCATTTTCGGCAGTCAGGCCTCGGCACAGATGACATTCACGACCCTTGCGATCATGGCCGTGGGTGCCTGGTTGCCGTACTCGCCGTTGGCCCCGCTGCTGGGGCTGGTGCCTCTGCCGGCCATCTACTGGGCCTGGATAGGGGCCTTCCTGGCGGGATACGCAATCATAACCACCGGCGTGAAGAGCTGGTTTTTCAATCGTTTTGGAGGTAATTGATCATGGATACGCTATTGGATGCCCTGCAGGAGGGGCGGCTTTTTGAACTCCCGGAGAACGATAAAGGGCATGCATTGCAGTTTCTTGCCCATATCATCGAGGCCTTTCCGGAGATGCCGGCCGGGACCGATGTGGTGGCCCATGTCATGACCAGGGAAGAGGGGACGACCACCGCGCTCGGCAAGGGGTGGGCCTGCCCGCATGCCCGGATCGCCTTCGATGAGGACCTGATGTGCGTGGTGGGCTGGAGTCCGTCGGGGATGGAGTACGGGGCCCCGGACGGGATGCCCGTCTCGATCATCGTCATGTATCTGGTGCCGGCCAACCAGCGCAACCATTTCCTGCGCGAGGTCTCAATCCTGGCCAAGGCACTGGAGACCTATCCGGCCCTGGACGAGTTGCGCCATGCCCGGGACCTGAACGACGTCCGGAACTACCTGCTCGATCTGATCGGCACCACCAAGGAGACCGTGGGCCCCGATGCCCGGGCCCGGATGATACGTCTGCAGGCGAAACCGACGGTTGTGACCGAGACCTTTCCCGTCCGCGATCTCTCGAACCTGATCGTGGAACCGCTCACCCTTGTGGCCGGTCAAGGGAAAAAGGGCATTGTCTTGACCCAGAACGCCGATCTGCTTGAATATCTGAACAGGGCAAACGGTCTGGTGGGCAGGATCGAGACGGAAGGGGTGTTCCAGAACGGCGAATGGCGGGTCCTCAGGCGGCATTCGATCCCGTACCAGGGAGGCTATATGGCCTATGACTGCCTGGCAATCAAGATGGTCAATGCCCCTGCACCGGCGGGTTCCCCGTAATCCGATGGCTCCCGCGTGGTGCCGAGGGGCGGACGAGGAGACGATGTCCGGAAAAAATCCACCGGTTCCATCCACCGGTCTTCTGCCGGTCTTCCTGCTGGTCCTGGGGGCCCTGGCGACATTCGGCCTCCGAGGGGCGGCCGCCTCTTCGACGAACGCCGGAGGCCGGTATGTCACGGTGCACGGGCAGCGCCTGTCGGTGCACGGACGGCGCCTGTATTTCGAAGAGTACGGCGAGGGAAGAAGACCCCTGGTGTTGTTGCACGGCGGACTTTCCACCATACGGGGCTCTTTTGACAAGCAGCTGCCGGCATTTGCAAAAAATCACCATGTGATTGCCATCGAACAGACAGGACATGGGCATAGTTCCGATGCCGATATCCCGTTTTCCTATCGCCAGATGGCCGACGATACCGTGGTGGTGTTGCGGCGGTTGAAAGTCAGGAAAGCGGACATAGTGGGGTGGAGCGACGGCGGCATCCTGGCCTTGCTGATCGCCAGCCGCCATCCGGAACTCGTCCATCGTCTGGTCATCTCCGGTGCCAACATCCGCCTTGTCGGGCTGTCTCCGGCGGAGGTGAAGGCAATCCGGGAATCATCGCCTGAGCAACTGGCAGAGGGTATTGCTCCCGGGGCCTATGGCAAGGTTTCGCCGGACGGGCGGGACCACTGGCCCGTGGTGGTGAAGAAGGTATGGACCATGTGGCTCACCCGGGTGGTGATGGACAAGGCGGACCTGGCGGCAATCAAGGCCCCGGTGCTTGTTGTGAGCGGGGACAACGACATCATCCCCCTCGAGCATACAATGGAGATCTTCCGGTCCTTGCCGAAGGCGCAACTCCTTATCCTTCCGGGGACCGGACACCATACCTTCGATGAGGCGGCCGACATGTTCAACCCGATAATTCTCGATTTCCTCGATATGCCCTGAAGGGCGGTTCGAGCCGCCTCTTTCCGTTCAGAAAAAAATTAGACCGACTGTCTTTCACAGGGACCGCTTGAGCAGCCGTCCCAGTTCACCGATGAAACCGCGGCGGAAGGCCAGCACGCAGACAACGAAGGTGGAGCCGATGACGACCGTCACCCAGGATCCGATGGCGCTCAACTCCGAATGCAGCGTGATCACCGTGAAGGCCCCGACCACCGGTCCCAGCACCGTGCCGAGCCCGCCGAGCAGGGTCATCAGCACCACATCCCCGGAGGTATGCCAGCTGACATCGGTCAGCGAGGCCAGCTGGAAGACAAGCGATTTGGTCGCGCCGGCCGTCCCGGAAAGTGCCGCCGAGAGGACAAAGGCGAGCAGTTTGATGCGTTCCACCTTATACCCCAGTGAGATTGCCCGCGGTTCGTTTTCCCGGATGGCCTTGAGCACCTGGCCGAAGGGAGAGTTGATGGTGCGGTAGAGGAGCCAGAAACAGAAGCAGAAGACGGCAAAGACGAAATAGTAGAGATTCAGTTCCAGGGGCCTGCCGGCGACGTGATAGGTATGCCCCAGGTCGATCAGCCCGAAGAGCATCCCGCGCGGGATGTCCTGCAGGCCGTCCTCCCCCCCGGTGAAAGGGGCCTTGAGAGCGATGAAGAAGACGACCTGGGCCAGGGCCAGGGTGATCATCGCAAAATAGATGCCCTGGCGGCGGATGGTCAGGAGGCCGAAGATCAACCCCATCACCCCGGCCGCCATGGTGCCGGCCAGCACCCCGAGTTCCGGGGTCAGTCCGGCGTGTTTGACCAGGTAGCCGGTGATATAGGCCGCCCCGCCGAAAAAGGCCGCATGCCCGAAGGACAGCAGTCCGGTATAGCCGATCAACAGGTTGAAGGCGCAGGCGAAGAGGGCGAAACAGAGCAGTTCCATCACAAAGACCGGATAGACCACAAAAGGGGCTGCGATGCCCAGGACCAGTAATATGACCCAGAGTGTACGATTCATGCCGGCCTCCTTATTGTTCCTTGCCGAACAGGCCGGCCGGTTTCACCAGCAGCACCAGGATCATCATGAAGAAGATGACCGTGTTGGCGGCCGGAGGGTAGATGACCTTGGTCAGTCCTTCGACCATGCCGAGGGACAGTCCGGTGATGATCGATCCCATGATCGAGCCCATGCCGCCGATGACGACCACGGCGAAGACGGTGATGATCATCTCCTCACCCATGATCGGACTGACCGAGTAGATCGGTGCCGCCACCACCCCGGCAAAGGCGGCCAGCCCCACGCCGAAGCCGTAGGTCAGGGTGATCATCAGCGGCACGTTGACGCCGAAGGCCTGGACCATGCCCGGGTTTTCGGTGCCGGCACGCAGATAGGCGCCGAGCTTGGTGCGCTCGATGACGAACCAGGTGGCGAAACAGACACTGAGGGAGATCACGATCGACCAGAGCCGGTAGGTCGGGAACATCATGAACTTCAGATCCACAACCCCGCTCAGGATATCCGGCATGCCGTTGTAGGATGTCCCCGCCACGTTGAAATAATTGGTAAAGATCCCCTGCAGGATCAGGGCCAGGCCGAAGGTCAGCAACAGGCCGTAGAGGTTGTCGACCTTGTAGAGGTGTCTGAGCATGGTCCTTTCGATGATAACCCCCAGCAGGCCGACCACCAGCGGGGCGACGATCAGGGCCGCCCAGTAGTTCATATGGAAGCCGGGCATGCCGAGCAGGGGTCCGAGCCTGGTATAGCCGAGCAGGGCCACGAAGGCGCCGAGCATGTACAGGGCCCCGTGGGCGAAATTGATGATATTCAGCTGGCCGAAGATGACGGCCAGACCCAGACTGAGAATGGCGTAAAAGGCGCCGTTGTTCAGACCGAGCATCATCTGCGCCAGGACCATTTGAGAGGATAGATGCATTGCGGCGGGCTCCGGGCATGGATAACGGCACCGGTGTGGAAGCGGGTCTCACCCCGGAGCCGTTATCAGGTTGATATTTTCTTCTCCGTCGGCATCAGAAGAAGTCCACTCGCCGACGATTCAGCGTTGTAACGTGTTGAATTATCGTATTGCCCCTGTAGCCTTCGAGGGTTTTTACGGGGTGATCCTATTTCATCTTCTTGACCAGCGGGCATGTTCCTTCGGACATGGGCATGAATGACTGGTCGCCCGGCACCTCTTTGATGACCTTCAGCAGATCCCATGGTCCCTTTGATTCGGAGGGTTTCTTGACCTCGACCAGGAACATGTCGTGGACCATGGTACCGTCGGCACGGATATGGCCGTTGACGGAGAAGAAATCATCGATCTTCATGGCGCGCAGGGACTTCATGACGGCGTCCGGGGCATCGGTTCCCGCCGCCTTGATCGCCTTCAGGTAATTCATCGTGGCGGAGTAGACGCCGGCCTGATTCATGGTCGGCATGGACCCGGTCTTGGCAAAATAGCGCTTGGACCACTCGCGGGAGGCCGCGTTGCGATCCCAGTAGAAGGCCGTGGCGAATTCCATGCCTTGGGCGACGTCGAGTCCGAGGCTCTTGACATCACTCAGAAAGACCAGCATGCCGGCGATGGTCTGTCCGCCCTTGACGATGCCGAATTCCCTGGCCTGTTTGACGGCATTGATAAAGTCGCCGCCGGCGTTGGCCAGACCGATCACCTTGGCCCCCGAGGCCTTGGCCTGGAGCAGGTAAGAGGAGAAGTCGGAGGTGGCCAGAGGATGAAGCACCTGTCCGAGGACCTTGCCGCCGTGGGCCTTGACGAAGGAAGCGGTGTTTTCTTCCAGGGAGTGTCCGAAGGCATAGTCGGCGGTCAGGAAGAACCAGGTCTTGCCGCCATGGGCGACGATGGCGCTGCCGGCCACCTTGGGCAGGGAGTAGGTATCGTAGACGTAGTGAATGCCGTACGGGCTGCAGTCGCTGTTGGTCAGCGCGGTGCTGCCGGCTCCCGTGGATATGATGACCACCTTTTTTTCAGCTCCGATCTTCTGTACCGCCAGCGCGCAGCCGGAATTGAGCAGGCCGATGATCATATCCACGTGATCGGTGTCGGACCATTCTCTCGCCTTGGTCGAGGCAATGTCCGCCTTGTTCTGGTGATCGGCGGAGATGAGCTCGATCGGTTTGCCGAGAACCTTGCCGCCGAAGTCCGCTATCGCCATTTTGGCCGCCGTCACGCTTCCTTCACCGCCGATGGCGGAATAGACGCCGGACATGTCAGTCAGCACACCGATCTTGACCACATCATTGGAGATGCCGGCGGCGCCGGCGACCACGGACAGTCCCAGGATGGCAATCCCCGTGACAACCTGCATAAGTGTCTTTTTCATAGTTCGCTTTCTCCCTTTATTGAGTGCTCCTGCCGTTAAACCCCGAGATAGCCGTTGAGTCTTTCCATGCTCTCTTCCAGGGCGTTCATAGGTATCATTTCGGCGATATGGCCGCGGTCAACCACATAGTGCCGGTCGGCCAGGTCGGCGGCAAAGTGAAAATTCTGTTCAACCAGGATAATGGTGAATCCGCGCTCCTTCAGCTGCCGGATCAATCGGCCCAGGGCCTGGACGATCACCGGAGCCAGCCCCTCCGTGATCTCATCGAGCAGCAGCAGATCCGCGCCGGACCGCAGGATGCGCGCCACGGCCAGCATCTGCTGTTCCCCGCCCGATACACGGGTCCCCATGGCCCTCTTGTGTTCCGGCAGGTTCGGAAAGATCTCGTAGATCTCGGCCAGACTCATGCCGCCGCTTTTCACCACCGGCGGCAGCATCAGGTTTTCCTCCACGGTGAGCCGGGAGAAGATCCCCCGCTCCTCCGGGCAGTAGCCCACCCCCAGCCGGGCGATATGGTGGGGAGCAAGCTTTATCGTCTCCCTGCCGACGATGCGTATCGAACCGGTGCGGCGTCCGACCAGCCCCATGATCGATCTGAGGATGGTCGTCCGTCCCGAGCCGTTGCGCCCGAGCAGGGTTACAAGCTCCCCCCTGGTGACCGACAGATCGATGCCGTGGAGAATATGCGACTCGCCGTAATGGGCATGCAGGTTCGATACCGCCAGCATTTCACTGGCCTGCGTATCAGACATGTTCGCTCCCCATGTAGGCCTCCATCACCTGCGGATTGTGTGCGATCTCGTCATACTCCCCCTCTGCCAGAATGGCCCCCCGGTTGAGCACGGTGATCCGGTCGGCCAGTTTGGCCACGACCTTCAGATTGTGTTCCACCATCAGGATGGTGCGATTGACGGCCACCTTGCGCACCAGCTCGGTGATTCTCTCCACATCCTCGGCCCCCATGCCCTGGGTCGGCTCATCGAGGAGCATCATTTCGGGTTCCAGTGCCAGGGTGGTGGCAATCTCAAGCGCCCGTTTCTGTCCGTAGGCCAGTTCAATGGTGGGATGGTGGGCAAATTGCTCCAGGCCGACCGCCTCCAGCAAGGCCATGACCTTGTCGGTCAGAACGCCCAGGGTCGATACCGGCTTCCAGAAGTGATACGAGGTGCCGAGGTGACGCTGCAGCGCGATGCGGACATTTTCGAAGGGGGTCAGGTTGGGAAAGACGGCCGAGATCTGGAAGGAACGGATAATGCCGCGCAGAGCGATGTCTGCTGGTTTTTCCTTCGTGATATCCACCCCTTTGAACAGAATTGTCCCGGATGAGGGGGTGATGAACTTGGTGAGCAGGTTGAAGACCGTGGTCTTGCCGGCGCCGTTTGGGCCGATCAGGGCATGGATGTGCCCCTCGCGAATCCGGATATCGACCTGGCTGACGGCAAGAAAGCCCTTGAACTCCTTGGACAGATTGGTGGTCTGGAGGACCCATTGCGTCATCAACTTCATCTCCTCCAAGGTGGTAGATATTGATTGTATGTCGGTCCTATCCTTCGATCCTATGATGCTTTGGAACAGTTTTCAAGAACTTCGGCCGTCATGCCGTCGATTTTCGTGAAAATCCGGATCGTAATTCAGATATAGCAAGAGATGTGCCAATCTGGATTTTCCAAGGGATATGTTCGTGCCGAAGGCACACAACCGGACCCGGTATCCGAGCGTCAACCGAGGCTATGACTGCAAAGGCACAAGGATCCCGGTGCGGGGGACGGCTGGCAGAAATCTCACCATACTCTGTATCGAGGCGGCCAAAGGGCCGGGAGGCCTCATTCTCTAAAGTAGTCCGAAACAATAAAAGGATACTGCAAGCAGGAGGCGGGTGCAAGTACGGCGCAGGCGGGGTATCAGGGCTTACGGAGACGGTACCTGCAAATCTTGTCTCGACAAAGAGTATGGGTTGGTGTATCTAAAAGGATACATGTCACGGCTGTCCCCGGACGGCGCAATCAACCCGGCGGGTCCGGTTGAGGAGGAGTCATGGAGCAACACCGACAGGAAAGCGATCTGCAGGAGATAAGAGACCGTCTTGAGCTCTTTCAGCTGATTTTCGATAATACGCCGAGCGGCGCGATGGTCACCGATCCCAACGGCATTGTCACCCACCTGAACAAGCCCTATGCCGATTTCCTGGGGCTTGATATCAAAAAGAGCATCGGCAGGCATTGTACGGAGGTTGCGGAGAACAGCCGTATGCATATTGTCGGCAAGACCGGTGTGGCCGAGATCAACCAGATCCAGATGATCAGGGGTCAGAATATCGTCGTCCACCGTATCCCGATAAAAAAAGACGGCAGGGTCATTGCCGTTTTCGGCCTGGTTATGTTCCAGGATATCAGCGAGGTGAGCAAGCTCTCCAGGAAACTGCATTCCCTCGAATCGAAGGTCAGGTGTTATGAAAAAGAGCTGATGAATCTGCGCTCGGCCCGCTTCACCCTGGAAAGCATCATCGGGACCAGCGCCGCCATCGCCACCTTGAAGCAGGAGGCGTCGATGGCGGCCGCCAACACCTCTCCGGTGTTGATAACCGGTGAGAGCGGGACCGGCAAGGAACTCTTTGCCCAGGCCATTCACAATGCCGGGCCGAGAAAGCTCCAACCCTTCATCCAGATCAACTGTGCGGCCATCCCCAAGGACCTGCTCGAATCGGAGTTTTTCGGCTACGACCGCGGTGCCTTCACCGGGGCCTTGACCGGCGGCAAACCCGGTAAATTCGAGCTTGCCGACCATGGGACAATTTTCCTTGACGAGATCGGCGACCTGCCGATTGACATGCAGCCTAAATTGCTGCGTGTCCTGGAGGAAAAATACTTTGAAAGGGTAGGGGGGAATAAACTGATCCGCTCCGATTTCAGGCTCATTGCCGCCACTAATCAGGACCTGGAAGGCCTGATCTCACGTGGCCGTTTCCGCAAGGATCTGTACTACCGGCTGAATGTCATTTCTCTGAATATTCCGCCACTCAGGGAGCGGCTGGAGGATGTGATTCCACTGACCCGATATCTGTTGAAGAAACTGGCTCGCAGAAACGGCAGCGCCACGGCAAAGATCAGCCCCAGGGCGATGGATGCCCTTGCCGGTCATACCTGGCAGGGCAATGTGCGGGAGCTGTCCAATGTCCTGGAGCGAGCCCTTCTGGCGATGCAGGGCGATCAGATCAGGGTGGCCAATCTCCCCTTTGTCACCGGGACAACCAGGCCCCCGCGATCCGGAATCAGCATCAAACCGATACGCAATATCAAGGCCGATGCCGAAAAGACGGCGCTTCTTGCTGCCTTGAAAAAGACCGGCAACAACAAGGCCCGGGCGGCCGCCCTGCTGGGGATTCACCGGACTCTCCTGTATAAGAAGATGAAAAAGCATGACATTCCGCTGCAGGACCGGGTCACGGTGTAGCAGAATATCTACATGTCCCTCCGGTATCAGAAGTCGTTCCGGAGTCCCATGGGTTCGGATCTGAAGATCCTGGCATCCATCAGACGGGGCTGCCCCTTGATGATCGGCCGAAAGGCCATCCGTCCGAGGATGTCTTTTTCCAGGTCGATTCCCGGAGCGATTTCCACCAGCTCCAATCCCTCGGGAGAAAGAGAGAAGACGCAGCGCTCGGTAATATAGAGAACGCTCTGGCCCTTGGCGATCGCGTACGGACCGGAAAAGGTCACGTGTTCGACCTGGCCGATGAATTTTTGTACCGTTCCTTCCTTGATTATCGCCAATTTTCCCTCCTTGATGGAGATTTCCAGGCCGCCGGCGGTAAAGGTGCCGACAAAGACCACTTTTTTCGCGTTTTGGCTTATGTTGATGAAACCTCCGGCTCCAGCCAGCCGCTTGCCGAACCTGCTGACGTTGAGATTTCCCTGCCGGTCCGCCTGGGCAAGTCCCAGAAAGGCCAGATCCAGCCCGCCGCCGTCGTAAAAGTCAAACTGCGACGGCTGATCGATCAGGGCCTCGGTATTGAGGGCCGCACCGAAATTAAGGCCGCCTGCCGGCAGGCCTCCGATGACCCCCGGTTCGGCTGTCAGGGTAATAAAATCGAGGATGTCCTCCTCATTGGCGACATTGGAAATTCCCTCGGGCATGCCGATGCCCAGATTGACTATGCTGCCCGGTGTCAGTTCGAAGGTTGCCCGCCTGGCTATGATCTTGCGGTCATTCAGCTCAATCTTCGGCAGGGAGCGGACCGGAATCCTGATCTCGGAGCTGTAGGAGGGATTATATTGGGTGCCGAAGGTCTGCCAGTGATGGGAGGGCGTCGAGACCACGATATGATCAACCAGGATGCCGGGAATCTTTACCTGCCGGGCATTGAGGCTGCCGCGAGCAGCCACCCGTTCCACCTGGACAATGACGATGCCGCCGGAATTATGGGCCGCGGTGGCCATGGCCAGGGACTCCAGGGTGAGGGCCTCCTTCTCCATGGTGACATTGCCGTCGGCGTCGGCCGTTGTCCCGCGCAACAGGGCGACATGGATCGGAAAGGTTTTGTAGGCCAGATAGTCCCTGTCGTCGAACCGGATGCGTTCCACCAGGTCTTCGGTTGTGATATCATTGACTTTGCCTCCGCCGTGCAGCGGGTCGACGAAGGTCCCCAATCCTACCGTGGTGATCGTCCTCGGTTTGTGGGCGGCGATATCCCGATAGAGGTGAGAGATGACTCCCTGGGGAAGATTGTACCCCTCTATCCGGTTTTCCAGGGCCAGTTTCTGGAGCTTGGGGACCAGGCCCCAGTGGCCCCCGATCACCCGGCGCACCAGTCCTTGATGGCCCATGTGATTGAGGCCGCGCTCCTTGCCGTCACCTTGTCCTGCGGCATAGACCAGTGTCAGGTCCCGCGGATGGGCGTGTTTAACGAAGTACCTTTCCAGGGCGACTGCCAGCTTTTCGGGAAAACCGATGCCGACAAAACCACCGGTGGCAACGGTATCTCCGTCTTTGATCCGGCTTACGGCCTCGACGGCGGTGAGGATCTTTCCTCTCGGCCCGCGACCGGCAGGTGATGGCATCGGGTGATTCGAAACCGGTTTGGGGGCCATAGGCTTGTTTTCCATGGGCATTACACGGGTGATGGTTGACTGATACGGCGTAGCCGCGGTATGCAGGGACGCCCGGTACCAGCGAAGAAACGTTACGAATCCTTTAAGCAAGAAAGGTGCCAGATAGGTTTTCTTCCGTTGCTCGATCGGGCGGCCCTCGATGTGCAGTATGCTATTCCTAACCGGAAAAAGGGATTTCGGCGGCTGTTTGTAAACAGGCGGATTGTTTTTAGGGGTCATCCTGAAGGATAAGCAACCTATGCCTCCGGCGGTGGTGGTCAAAAAATCCTTGCTTGTTATACTGTTTTCAGGGTAATTACATCCGTCACAGGCTAAAGTATAACAGTGTTCGGTTTCGGTTTCCTTTTGCCGGGTTTTTAAAAATATCTCGTGTAAATTCAATATATTTTCCATATGTACTTGGGGCTGAGAAAGTTTCAGAAGCTATTGTGATAAAAAACACCTCCGCAGCAATCTGGTTATCCGGCAACGAGGCCATCGCCCTCGGCGCCTTCGAGGCAGGGGTCAAGGTCGCCTCCGGGTATCCGGGCACACCGTCAACCGAGATATTGGAAAATCTCTCGCGTTACGACGGTGTCTATACCGAATGGGCACCCAATGAAAAGGTCGGACTCGAGGTCGCCATCGGGGCATCCTTTGCCGGGGTCCGGGCCCTGGCGACCATGAAGCACGTCGGTCTCAACGTGGCCGCCGACCCGCTCTTTACCGCCTCCTATACCGGCGGACGCGGCGGTCTGGTGATCGTCACCGCCGATGATCCGGAGATGCACTCCTCGCAGAACGAGCAGGACAACCGGAACTATGCCTTTGCCGCCAAGGTGCCGATGCTCGAGCCCTCGGATCCGGCCGAGGCCAAGGAGTTTCTGAACGCAGCCTTCGCACTCAGCGAGCAGCTCGACACCCCGGTCCTGCTCAGGATCACGACCCGGGTCGCCCATGTCAAGGGAGTCGTGCATGCAGGGGAGAGAAGGGCGCCGGCGACCGCCGGTATTGAAAAGGTTCCCGGCAAATTCGTCATGTTGCCTGCCATGGCCAGAAAGCGGCGGGCGGTGGTCGAGGAACGGATGGTGAGATGCCGGGAGATGGCGGAAACCCTGCCCTGCAACCGCATCGAGACGGGTGATACCAGACGCGGTTTCATCACCTCGGGGGTCTCCTATCTCTATGTCAAGGAGGCCTTTCCCCATGCCGCCGTGCTCAAACTGGGCATGTGCTGGCCGTTGCCGGAGGAGATGATCCGCACCTTTGCCGCAACCGTCGAAGAACTCTTTATCGTCGAGGAACTCGATCCCTTCCTGGAGCTGCATATCAAGGCCATGGGCATTCTCTGCCACGGCAAGGACCTGATTCCGGTCCAGGGTGAACTGAACACCGCCATTATCCGGGCCGCGATCGATCCCGACGCAGTCCCCGATATTTTTCCGGCGGTCGAGCTGCCGCCCAGGCCGCCGAATATGTGCCCCGGTTGTCCGCACCGCGGCATCTTCTATAATCTCTCGAAGATGAAGGTCTTCGTCTCCGGCGATATCGGTTGTTACACGTTGGGTTTTCTGCCGCCGCTGTCGGCGATGGACTCCACCGTCTGCATGGGGGCATCGGTACCGATAGCCCACGGCATGGCCAAGGCGCTGGGCGAAGGCGGTCATGACAAGGCGGTTGCCGTCATCGGGGATTCCACCTTCGTTCATTCCGGCATCACCGGTCTGATCAATACGGTCTATAACGATTCCGCCTCCACCTTGATCATCCTGGACAACAGGATTACGGCCATGACCGGCCAGCAGCAGAATCCGGCATCGGGTTGCAATATCAAAGGCGAGGCGGCCTATGCCATCGACATCGAGGCCCTGTGCCGGGCCGTGGGGGTCAGGCATGTCTATGTGGTCAATCCCCATGATATTCAAGCGACCGGGAAGGTCCTGAAAGAGGCGGTGGAGCTCACCGAACCGTCGGTGGTGATCTCCCGGGCTCCCTGCGTGCTGCTGCCGGAGATGAAGAATAAGAGATTCGTGCCGTATCGTACCGATCGGCAGAATTGCACCGGCTGTATGACCTGCGTCCGCCTGGGATGCCCGGCCATCAGCTGGATCCCCTTTGCCGAAGGCGAGGCGGAGGCCCTGGGCTATACCGCAAAGCAGAAGGGGATCGCGATGATCGACCGGATCCTGTGCAATGCCTGCGGCCAGTGTGCGGCACTCTGTAAATTCGATGGGATCAGCCAAGGGGAGGAGAACGGATGAACGCCACAGGAAATATCCTCTTCTCGGGTGTCGGCGGCCAGGGCATATTGCTGGCAAGCGAGATCACCGCCTACGCCCTGCTGGCCGCCGGGTTTGACGCCAAGAAAAGCGAGGTCCACGGCATGGCCCAGCGGGGAGGTTCGGTGACCGCCCAGCTCAGGTACGGCGATCGGGTGTATTCACCGCTGATCGAGCCGGGTCGGGCCGACATCCAGGTGGCCTTTGAGATGATGGAGGCGGTGCGCTATCTGCCCTATCTGCACAGGGGCAGCAAGGTGGTCGTCAACACCCAGAGGATTCTGCCGCCCGCGGTTGCCGTCGGCAAGACCACCTATCCCGAGGACGTTTTGGTCAACCTGACCGGCCATGGCATTGCGGTGATCCGTGTCGATGCCTTCGAGCAGGCCCGCGAGGTGGGCGAGGTCAGGACGGTCAATATGGTGATGGTCGGGGCCCTGTCGGTCCATCTGCCGGTTGAGGCAGCCGTCTTTGAAAAGGTGATCGCGACACGGGTGCCGGAGCGGTTCAGGGAGGTGAATCTGAAGGCCTTTGCAGTGGGACGAAAGGTGAAAGGCTAAGGGGAAATGCGTATGAAGACATTGTATTGGGAAGAAGAAATCGAGACGCTGCCGCGGGTGGGGCTCGAGTCGATACAGTTGCGGCGTCTGCAGAACCTGGTCGCCCGGGTCTACAGGACGGTGGCGCCCTATCGGCGCAAGATGGAGGCCGCCGGGGTCAGGCCCGAGGATATCAAGACCCTGGCTGACCTGAAAAAGCTGCCTTTCACCGTCAAGAACGACCTGCGGGACAACTATCCCTTCGGCCTGTTCACCGTGCCGATGGAGGAGATCGTACGCGTCCATGCCTCGTCGGGCACCACCGGCAAACCCACAGTGGTCGGTTATACCCAGAAGGATATCGAGACCTGGGCGGGCGTGATGGCAAGGGCACTCGTCTGCGCCGGTGCCCACCGGGGCGACATGGTTCATAATGCCTACGGCTACGGGTTGTTCACCGGCGGGCTCGGCGCCCATTACGGGGCGGAACGCCTGGGTGCTGCGGTCATTCCGGTCTCCGGCGGCAACACCAAGCGGCAGATCACCATCATGAAGGACTTCGGCTCGACGGTCCTGTTGTCGACCCCCTCCTATGCGCTGAACCTGGCCGAGACCATGGACGCGCTCGGCGTCGATCCCAAGTCCCTGTCGCTCCGGGTCGGGATCTTCGGGGCCGAGCCATGGAGTGAGAACATGCGCGAGGAGGTGGAGCGCAAGCTGAACCTGAAGGCGGTGGATATCTACGGCCTGTCCGAGGTCATGGGGCCGGGGGTGGCGATGGAGTGCCTGCAGACCGAGCACGGCATGCACGTTTTCGAGGACCATTTTCTGCCGGAGATCATCGATCCCGATACCGGTGAGGTGCTGCCCGAAGGCGAGAAGGGCGAGCTGGTCTTCACCACACTGACCAAGGAGGCCTTCCCGATCATCCGCTATCGCACCAAGGATATCTCCCGGCTGATCTATGAGCCGTGCGGTTGCGGCAGGACGCTGGTGCGGATGGAGAAGGTCACCGGGAGGACCGATGACATGCTGATCATCCGCGGCGTGAACGTCTTCCCGTCCCAGGTCGAGCACGTGCTGATGAGCATCGAGGGGGTCGAACCGCATTATCAGATCGTGGTCGAGCGTGAAGGCAACCTGGATACGATGATGGTCCTGGTGGAGGTCAGTGAAGACATCTTCTCCGACGAGATCCGAGTGCTGGAGAATCTCAGTCGGACGATCGAAGCGGAGATCAAGGACCTGCTCGGGGTCACCTGCAAGGTGCGGCTGGTCGAGCCGAAGACCATACAGCGCAGCGAAGGGAAGGCCCAGCGGGTTATTGACAAACGGAAAATATAAGATGGGGAGCTGACCATGCGTGTAGAACAGATTGCGGTATTCTTGGAAAACAAATCCGGGCGATTGGCAGAGATCACCTCCATTCTGGCAGAAAATAATATCAATATCAGGGCGTTATCTGTTGCCGATACCGCAGACTTCGGCATCCTGCGCCTGATTGTCGACAAGGTTGAAAAGGCCAAGACGGTCCTGAAGGCAAACGGCTTCACCGTCGGCAAGACAACCGTGATCGCGGTCGAGGTGCCGGATCGGACCGGAGGCCTGGCCTCGGTTTTGAAGGTGGTGGATGCGGCCGGGCTGAATGTAGAGTATATGTATGCCTTCGTCAACAAGACCGGCGAGGATGCGGTGTTGATTTTCCGCTTCGATGAGATAGACAAGGCCATTGCCACGCTGCAGAAGAGCGGTTTCAAGATCCTGACGGGTGAGCAGATCTGTGCACTGTAGCACGGCGAAAACCAGGGTCTGCAGATAGTGTAAAGAACCGTCTCACCGTTGGTTCAGGGTCTGGGGTTTCTTGTCTTATCGTGTCGCCCTTGCAGTCTTTTGGGGTTGTTGCGAGGTCGTCAAAGAGGAACAGGCGTGTGAAAGGTCGAGATTCTCTGTTGACGGTCATTTCCTGGTGCGCACGGGAGGCGTGCCGGCGTGACCGGAGTTCCGGGGACTTCCGGATCTCCTGCATGCGGAGGTGACCCTATCTTCGGCTTTTTGCAAAGGGTTCAAAATTCCATTGTGAGGGGGAAGCATGAAAGTCTTGGGAATGAAAGTGCTGGTCGCACTGTCGGCACTCTGTCTGCTTTCGGTGCCTGGGGCATGGGCGAAGACCATCAAGATCGGCGCGGTTCTGGCGGTTACCGGGGGGGCATCCTTTCTCGGAGGTCCGGAGGCCAGGACCCTGAATATGCTGGTTGCCGAACGGAATGCCAAGGGCGGCATCAAGGGCGATAAGATCGACATGATCATCAAGGATACCGGCGGCAGCCCGGAAAAAGCCGTTTCCTTTGTCAAACAGCTGATTGAAGAAGACCATGTCGTGGCCATCATCGGGCCTTCCACCTCCGGAGAGACCATGGCCGTGAAGAAGATCGCCGAGGATGCCGGAACGCCGCTTATCTCCTGCGCGGCGGCCGAGGCAATCGTCAATCCGGTTGCGGAATATGTCTTCAAGACCCCGCAGAACGACTCCTTTGCCGCCGAGAAGATCTTCCAGGAAATGAACAGGATGAAGATCTCCAAGGTGGCCGTCCTGTCCGGGAATACCGGATTCGGTCAGGCAGGAAAGGGCCAGATCGAGAAGCTCGCTCCGAAATACGGGATCACGATCGTCGAAAATGAGGTCTACGACAAAGGCGCCACCGACCTGTCGGCGGTGATCGCCAAGATCAAGGCCGACCCGGAGGTCCAGGCCGTGATCAACTGGTCCATCGTTCCGGCCCAGGCCATCGTCGCCAAGAATATGCGCCAGGCCGGTTGGGAGGTGCCGCTGTTCCAGAGCCACGGCTACGGCAACATCAAGTATGCCCAGGCCGGCGGTGTTGCCTCCAACGGCATCATCTTCCCGGCCGGTCGTCTGCTGGTTGCCGATCTGCTGCCGGACGGCAACCCCCAGAAGGCACTGCTGGTCAAGTATATCAAGGATTATCAGACAAAGTTCAAAGAGACCGCCTCCACCTTCGGCGGACATGCCTACGATGCGTTCAAGATTCTGGTCAAGGCCATCGGGATGGTCGGACCGCATCGGGGAAAAATCCCTGCGGCCATCGAACATATCAAGGATTTCCCGGGGACCGGCGGCGTCTTCAATTTCTCGGCCAAGGATCATAACGGGCTCAGCATCGAGGCCTTCGAGATGATGACCGTAAAGGACGGAAAGTTCGTTCCCTATACAAAATAATGCAGAACGGGACAGGGGCCGGGACGTTCCTCCCGGCCTTTTTTTGTCGCTGATCGTCTATGACCCTTGAGCTTGCAATCCAGTACCTGTTTGCCGGGATCACCTATGGCAGTATCTATGCCATTGTGGCGATCGGCTTCAATATCATCTATAATACCACAGGGATAATCAATTTCGCCCAGGGAGAATTCGTGATGCTGGGCGGCATGATATCCATATCGCTGCTGGCCTTTATGCCCCTTTGGCTGGCCATCGTCCTGGCGGTCTGCATCACGATGGCGGCAGGTGCCCTGATCGAAATCGTCTTTATCCGTTGGCTGGAAGCCCCCAGTGTCCTGCGGATGATCATCATCACCATCGGCGTCTCCATCCTGATCAGGGAGGCGGCTCTCGCAGTCTGGGGGGAGAGCGTCCGCTCGCTGCCCTATTTTATCGGCAATGAGATCACAACCGTCGGTATCCTCGGCGCCCGGATCTCGCCCCAGGTCCTGTGGGTGATAGGCAGCTGCTGCCTGATGGTCCTGCTGCTGCACCTTTTCTTCCGGTTCACCGCAGTGGGTCAGGAGATGCGGGCCTGCAGCGCCAACCGCAAGGCGGCTGTCCTCTGCGGCATCAATACCCGCAACATGGTGACGCTATCCTTTGTCTTGAGCGCCGGTATCGGTGCGTTGGCCGGTTGCATGATGTCGCCGATCACCTATAGCCAGTACGATATCGGCACCGGGCTTGCCATCAAGGGATTTACCGTGGCCATCCTGGGCGGACTTGGAAATTCAGGCGGGGCTGCTGCTGCCGGACTCCTGCTGGGGATAATCGAGGCCTTCTCCGTTTCCGTGGTGCCGCTCGCCTTTCAGGATGTCATTGCCATCGCGATCCTGATGCTGATCCTTTTTGTCCGCCCGCAGGGCCTGTTCGGCTCGAAAGAGGCCGCCGGATTGAGGGCCTTTTAGAAGAATGAAGCGCCTCCTCGTCCCTCTCGCCCTGATTGCCCTGCTTGTCGGGGTCCAGTTCCTCTGCCGCTGGACGGACACCCTCTATTATCTGACCCAGATGACCATGTCGGCCTATTATTCACTGGTGGTCATCGGGCTCTGCGTGGTGATGGGCTATGGCGGCCAGATATCGCTCGGTCACGCCGGGTTTTTCGCCATCGGCGGGTACCTGGCAGCGGCGCTGACGACCAGAAATCTGGTGGCCTTCCAACATACCGTTTGGCTGAAGGCGCTTGCCTCGGCGGGGCTCCTGGTTTCCGGAAAGGATCTCTACGGGGCAAACCAGCTCACGGTCCTGCCGTGGGTCGGCTGCATCGCAGCTGTTCTGGCTGCCGCGATCATCGCCTTTTTGATCGGCATCCCGGTTCTGAAGCTGAAAGGGCACTATCTGGCAATGGCGACCCTGGGTTTCGGGATCATCATCTACCGGCTGGCCCTGGCCAGCACCTATTTCGGCGGCGCCGACGGGATCTCGGCGGTGCCGTCCTTTACACTGCTGCCCGGGCTGACCGTCAGCGGTTCATCATCGGCCCGGGTCGAGAACTACTATATTGCCTGGGGCCTGGTCCTTCTCGGAATGCTGCTGCTGCGCAACCTGATCAACTCCCGCGTCGGCCGGGCGCTGAGGGCCATCCACGGTTCCGAGAAGGCCGCCGAATCCATCGGGGTGGATATCGCCCGCTATAAACTGTATTCCTTTGTCCTGTCCGCCGTGTTTGCAGCCATTGCCGGAGTCTTCATGACCCATTATAATGGATCGATCGGGCCCTCGGAGGCCTCCGTCATGAAGTCGATCCGCTATGTGGCCATTGTTGCCGTCGGCGGCATGTCCCATCTCTGGGGGGTCCTGATCATGAGCATCGTGCTGAACTTCCTGTCGTTGCGCGGGGTCTTCGGCACCTATGACGATGCCGTCTTCGGAGCGATCCTGATCCTGATCATGCTCTTTGCTCCGGACGGGATCCTGAGGATCGGCCTGGTGGACAAGCTCGGGGCGGTGTTCAAAAGGCGGGGGGAATAACCGTGGCCTTTCTGGAGGTGGCAAATCTGAGCAGGCGGTTCGGAGGCCTGAAGGCGGTCAATGAGGTCTCCTTCGCCGTGGAAAAGGACATGATCAAGGCGGTGATCGGCCCTAACGGCGCCGGCAAGACCACCCTTTTCAACCTGATCTCCTGCACCCTGGCACCGACCTCCGGCAGGGTGCGGTTCGACGGCTCCGATCTGAAGGGGAAGAAGCCGCATCAGGCGGCGGCCCTGGGACTTGCCCGGACCTTTCAGAATATCGAGATGTTCGGCCAGATGACGGCGCTGGAGAATGTGATGGTAGGCCGGCATATCAGGAGCCGATCGGGCTTCTTTGCCTCGATGCTGAGGATGCCCTGGACCCGGCCCGAGGAAGACCGGATCCGCGGAAGGTCCATGGAGCTTCTCGATCTGTTGGGGGTGGCGGACTGTGCCGATGTCGAGGCCGGCAGCCTGGCCTTCGGCCAGCAGCGGGCGGTGGAATTTGCCCGGGCCCTGGCAATGGAGCCGAAGCTGTTGCTGCTCGACGAGCCGGCGGCAGGCCTCAATATCTATGAGACAGCCGAGGTGGGACGGCTGATTGCAAGGATTCGCGATCTCGGGATCACCGTGCTCCTCGTCGAGCACGATATGTCGCTGGTCATGGATATATCCGACGAGATCGTCGTCCTCAGCTTCGGTGAGACCATCGCCGAGGGCCGGCCGGATGAGGTCCGGAACGACCCGGAAGTGATCAAGGTCTACCTGGGGGAGTGATGCTGCGCGTACGAAATCTTGAGGCGGGCTACGGCAAACTGAAGGTGTTGAAGTCCCTGTCGCTGCATGTTGATCCCGGTGAGATCGTGACCATTATCGGGGCTAACGGCGCCGGCAAGACCACGTTGCTGTCGACCGTCGCAGGCCTTCTTCCGGCCCCCTGCGGAGAGATCACCTTCAAGGGGCAGAATCTTTGCAAGGTTGCCGCCTTCCGGATACCCGCTCTCGGATGCGTGCTGGTCCCCGAAGGCAGGCAGGTCTTCGCGACGATGTCCGTCGAGGAAAACCTGTTGCTGGGCGGGCATGTCCTGCGCAGGGAGGGAAAACAGGTGCTGATGAAATACCTGGACTATCAGTACGATCTCTTTCCGATCCTCAGGGAACGCAAGGCTCAGCTGGCGGGGACGCTTTCCGGCGGCGAGCAGCAGATGCTGGCCATGGCCCGGGCGCTGATGGCCAGGCCCTCGCTGCTGATGATGGATGAGCCGTCCACCGGGCTCGCCCCGCTGATCGTCAAGGGGATATTCGAGGTCATCGTCCGCCTGCGCGAGGCGGGCAATACCGTGCTGCTGGTCGAGCAGAACGCCAAGGCGGCACTCGCCATAGCCGACCGCGGGTATGTCCTGGAGACCGGCAAGGTCATCGTCCAGGGTCCGGCCGGGGACCTCCTGGATAATAAGGATGTGCAGCGGGCCTATCTCGGGCGGGAAAAAATCGAGGAGTGATGTGATGCAATTTTGGGAACCTGAAAAAGAGTGCATGCCCAGGGAAGATCTGGAACAACTGCAATTGGAACGGCTGCAGTCCACACTGTACAGGGTGGGCACCCACGTGCCGTTTTACAGGAACAAGTTCAACGAGTTGAGGATCGATTTCGATTCGTTCAACTCGTTGGCGGACCTGAAGAAGCTGCCGTTTACATTGAAACAGGACCTGCGCGACAACTACCCGTATGGGTTGTTTGCGGTGCCGCTGCGTGAGATCGTCCGGGTCCATTCCTCCTCCGGGACCACCGGGATGGCCACGGTGGTCGGTTATACCCGAAATGATATCAAGACCTGGTCGAATCTGGTGGCACGGATCCTCTGTGCCGCAGGCGTTACGCCCGATGACGTGATCCAGATCGCCTTCGGCTACGGCCTGTTTACCGGCGGCTTCGGCCTGCATTACGGCGCCGAGCGGCTCGGGGCCTCGGTTATCCCGATCTCGGCCGGCAATACCAAGCGCCAGATCCAGATCATGCAGGACTTCAAGACCACCGCGCTGGTCTGCACGCCGTCCTATGCCCTGAAGATGGCCGACGTGATGATGGAGATGGGCATAAATCCCCACGGCCTGTCCCTGCGCTACGGCCTGTTCGGGGCCGAACCCTGGTCGGAGGCGATGCGCAAGGAGATCAATGAACGGCTGGGCATCAGATCCACCGACAATTACGGCCTGTCCGAGGTCATGGGGCCGGGGGTTGCCGGGGAATGCCGGGAGTGCAACGGCCTGCATATCAACGAAGACCACTTCCTGGTCGAGATCCTCGACCCGGAGACCCTGATGCCGGTCGCACCCGGCGAGACGGGAGAGCTGGTGATCACGACGCTGACCAAGGAGGCCTTCCCCGTCATCCGCTACCGGACCCGTGATCTGACGAGGATCCTTCCGGGGCCCTGCCCTTGCGGCAGGAGTTTTGCCCGCATGAGCCGGATAATGGGGCGCACCGACGACATGCTGATCATCAAAGGGGTCAACGTCTTCCCGACCCAGATCGAGTCGGTGCTCTTCGATATCGAAGGCACGGAGCCCCACTACCGGATCATCGTCGACCGGGAGAACAACGAGGACAGGATCACGGTCATGGTCGAGGTCGTCGAGTCGATCTTCTTCGATGAGATGAAAAAGCAGCGGGCCCTGGTCGAGACGATCAAACGCCGTCTGGCCTCGGAGCTTGGCATCCATGTTGATGTCAGGCTGGTGGAGGAAAAGACCCTGGAACGTTTCGACGGCAAGGGTGACCGAGTCATTGACAATCGGCGCCTGTAACTTAGAGTCTATTGTAATCGCAACCCTAGGAAATACTGCCGCATGCGGCAGGGATGGATCAGAATCCGACCACAATTTTTTTCAGCGGGTTGCCAACCCAGCAGAAGGACAAGCAGGCCATGCGAAAAGATCATCGAACGCCGGACAGTCTTCGTCCGGTCTCCATCGAACGCGACTTTCAGCCCCGGGCGGATGCCTCGATCCTGATCCGGATGGGTAATACCCATGTTATCTGCGCCGTCACCGTAGAGGAGGCGGTCCCGCCTTTTCTGAAGGACAGCGGCCAGGGCTGGATCACGGCGGAATACGGCATGCTGCCCTGCGCCACCTCGACCAGGGGACGCCGGGAATCGGTGGCGGGCAGGTCCGGCCGGACCTCCGAGATCCAGCGTCTGATCGGCCGCAGTCTCAGGATGATGGTGGACCTGAACACCATCGGCGAGCGGACCCTGCGGGTGGACTGCGATGTCATCAACGCCGACGGCGGCACCCGGACGGCCTCCATAACCGGAGCGGCCCTGGCCGTCCGCAATGCGCTCGGCGCCCTGGCCGTCGACGGCAGGTTGAAGAAGATGCCGTCCATCCTGCCCGTAGCCGCCGTTTCGGTGGGACTCGTCGACGGGACGACCCTGCTTGACCTCGACTACGGCGAGGATTCGCAGGCGGAGGTCGATGCCAATTTCGTGATGGCGGGCGACGGCCGTTGGATCGAGATCCAGACCACCGCCGAAAGCCGGCCCTTCAGCCATGAGGTCTTTTTGTCCCTGGCCGGACTGGCCCGCAAAGGCATTCAGGAACTCCTCGATCTCTGGTAGAGAAGGGAGAAGGACAGAGGATGCGTCGCAGACGGTGTGAGGTAACGGATCCGGCCGGGATCCGGGAGATCCTGAACAGGTGCCGGGTTGGCAGACTGGCGACCACCGGGCATGACGGCTATCCCTATATCACCCCGGTGAACTACGTGTTTTTCAACGGGTCGATCTACTTTCACTGTGCCCATCAAGGGGAGAAGCTCGACAATATCCGCCGCGACGACCGGGTCTGTTTCGAGGTCGATATCCCGCTTGCCTATTTCGATCTGGCCTTCGATCCGACCCGGCCTCCCTGCCTGGTTCACCAGTTCTATCACTGCGTGATCATCCGGGGGAGGGCGGAGGTCGTCCCGGACGGGGGAGAAAAGGTTGCGGCCCTGAATGCCCTGATGGCCGCGCATGAGCAGCGACCGGGTTTCGACCTGATCAAGGATGATACGCCTGCCGTTTCGCTGTGTACGGTGGTGGCTGTCCGGCCCGGGACGATCAGCTGCAAGAGCGACCTGGCCCAGAAAAAGAGCGATGAGGAACGGCGGCGCATCGCCGCCTACCTCAAGGGCCGCGGACTCCCGGGTGACGATGAGGCGGCGAGGTTGATGGCAGAGAAAAATGGGAACTGATCCTTGGTCCGAATCTGTTGAGGCCTGCCGCCGTATCAATCAAATTATTCGTGAGGTATACGTAACCTGGCGCTTGGAGAGCCATGGAGCATACAGCCGGCTAAGTATCCGGATCGCCGGAAGGCACGATCCCGCACCTGCCGACACTACATAAGCCGCAGCAAATAGAGTGATCGGCGGCCAACCCTTCGAATACGGATTGCCTGACAATCTCCTTTGCCTTGAGGAGCTACTCCACCCTCGGCAAGAAAACTTGAGGTTCCTTCCGAGCAGCGCAGTTGTCGGCCAGCCAGGTCGAGAGCTTTTTCATCATCGGGTCTTGCCAATACCTGGACTCTGTGGGACAATTTTTGATGCAGGCGCAACAACGGATACATTGATTGATTGCGGTTGCCACATGCGCGTCGATTGAAATTGCCGCAGTCGGGCATACTGTGGCGCACGTACCGCAAAGGGTGCATGTGTCTTCTTTCGTCAGGGGTGAAACCGACATGGCGCGAGGGCCGCCTTCATAGGGAAACCTGCCCGGGATGGTGAGTTCCATTCGGGCATCGGCGGACGGGAGTGTTTCGATTGTCCTTTTAATCCTTGTTCCAAATTCAATGGCCTTTTCAACATCGAGGCTATCCGGACGACCCTTCGCTATGGGGGCGTCCTTTGTTGCGAAAGAGTGCTCGCCTATGAATGCACCGCCGGCCACCGGACAATAACCCAACTCGATAGCAAGATTGTTCAATTCCAACAATGCATCTTCAAATTCACGGTTCCCATAGACAACCACGGACACCGCCGGGGACATGTTCGGTCTCAGCTGTCTGAATCGTTTGATTGCTTCAGCCGGCAACCGTCCCCCATAGACAGGAGCACCTAATATGACGAGTTCATCGGGAAGAGACGGAATTGCATTTTCAGCTCCTTCCGGAAGTGTCAGATTACAATGTTCGACATTTTCAACATCCAAACCCCTTGCAATACTCCCCAGGATTTTTTGGGTGGTGCCGGTGGGTGAAAAATAAATGAGCTTTATCTTATTAATTTCCATTTGGTCTCCTTCATGTCACTCTAGTCCCAATCGATTGTAATCTGACAAACAGACAATATCAACAGCTAAAAACCGTCAGGAGGCAGCCTGACTGTTAACGTCAACAGCTGCAGTTTGTCTGCAGCAGTATTTTCAGATCATAACTGATTGTCTCAAATACAAATCGACCAATTGAAAAGGTAACGATGTACCAATTTCCCTCAATAGGTATCGGCAACTCAATTAAAAATCGTGGTCTGTCCCGAAAATGGCGGGCTTGAAAAGTGTCTCTTTGAGACAAGGAGGAGTACTATCCATAAGCCAGATCTGACCCTGGATCCCGTCAAACCTCAATAGGAAGGGCGTGCCCTTGCCCGCACCAGGCAGGGCAGGGCAGGGTCACGGACTGCAGGTTTTTGACAGCAGCCCCTTCGAATGCAGCACGGGGCGCGGGTCCACCACCAGGTGCGACATCATTCGATCGAGCCGCCGGGGTTCCTCCACGTTCAGCGCCAGTGCCAGCAGCTGGGCGATGGGCATGATCGGAACCTTTTCTTCCAGGGAACAGCGCACTTCGAGATTGACTTGACAAAGCTCGCAAACAGTGACGATGACATCAGCGCCGGCCTGCACGGCGTCGTCGACAATCTTATCGACCAGGGGCGTGACTACATCGGGTCGGGTGATGGAAAGAAACGTGCCGCAGCACTTGGCTGTGTGGGACCATTGCCGCTGTTTAGCCCCGAACAGTTCCAACAGCGGCTCCATCTTGTTGAAAAAGCGAATCTCGGACACCGGCCGGGATGGACGGGTGAGCAGGCACCCATAGTATGGCACGAACTTCAGGCCCGCCAGCCGCTGGGGAATGGTCCCGGATCGGGCGCATATCTGCCTGGCATCGAGCAGATCGAACAGGTGCACGATTTGCAGCCCTTCGTCAAAAGGCCTGCCCCAGCGTTCCTCGTATTCCTTTCGTTGGGCCGGATCCGTTTTGATTTTTTCGTGGGCCTCGGTAAGGCGCATCACGCAACTGGGGCATGGGACCATCAGCGGACGCCCGGCAGGGGCCAGCGCCAGGTTGCGGCCGGACAGCTGAATGGTCAACTCCAGGTTGATGCTGTGGGCTGCGGACGAACCACAGCAATTCCAGTCCGCCAGTTCCACCAGGTTGTAGCCCAAATGCCGCATCACCGAAATCAGGCTGTTGTTGTTGTCCTGCATGGAAGATTTCAGGGTGCAGCCCGGATAGTAACTTATATCTTGCATGACTGTGTTGATCATCGCAGGCCTCCTGCGCTTTTTTCCTCGATCAGATTCCGGATCATGCGTGTGCCGCCACATTTGTGCGGCCGCAGATCCAAGCGACCTTTGGTCAACAGCTTGAGGCCGATGCCCATGTCGGCAAACCAGTTTCGCATCTGCCATTTGCAGCGCAGCATGAGCTCGAATTCATGCATTTTGCCGTACTTTTTGACGGTTTTCAGAAATGAGCGGTGAAACATGAGCACGTTCGGCTCGCCGACATCGATATCCGATTCAATGGCTATTTCCCGTAAAGCGGTGTTCACCGCCGGGATATCGATGCCGTTGGGGCACTGGATATTGCAGGTATTGCACCCGACGCACAGCCAGATCGACGAGCACTGCAGCGCTTCGCGGCGCAGGCCTAGCTGGGCCAGCCGAATGACCGCATTGGGATGGAAATCCATCGATTCAGAAAACGGGCAGCCGCCCGAACATGTTTTGCAATGCCAGCACAGGGAAATACACTGACCGCTGCGCTGATTGACCTCCTCGACAAAAGCGGTATCCCTGTCGCTGTCGCGGATGATGTCTGATTTGGGTAGAGATTGCCGGCTCATCTGCCAATGCTCCTGTTATGATCTGATAGCACTTGCTGCAATGTTGATAAAAAAGGCTGCAATAGGTACGTTATTGCAGCTTTGAAACTCCGAAAGAGAGTACCACACTGTGGTAGTTGATGTCAATTGAAAAGCGACTCCGGCAGTTGCAACGGCGCCGTCGCCGGGAATCATCCCGATACGGCGCTGTTGCAGAAGAAGATATCGGGGGCAAAAAAGGGAATGGCGGCAAAGGAATGGGTGACTCCATGCACAAGGGTCAGGTCTCAACATTTGACATATTGGCCATCTTTTCAATTTTGCGTGCATAAGATGATTGCCGTTATGGCATTTATCAGCTAGGATGAGTTCGTGTTGACGAAGAGCAAGGGCCTAAAAGGAGAATTTCTTTAAAAAAGCAAATTGTTATCACCCTACCATCCTCTTTGGCTGGAGAAACATGATGAGAAAAATGGTTTGTTATCTCGGTGTATGTACCGCTATGGGAGTGGTGATTTTGTTTTTTGTTCATGATGAGGCTTTTTCTGCGCCATTTACGATACAGTGGAGCGCAGATGTCGAAAGTCGTACGGGCACATTGGCACAAGGTTTATTGGCAGTAGGAGAAACCCTTTCATTTTCCGGTGTTTTTGATAATGGCTCCACTCAAATGCACTCGTATTCCCCTGGGGGTGATATCGTCTATAATACGGCAGATTATACTGGCATGGATGATGTATTTGATGATGTAACGTACAATTTTAGCTCCAATTTACAGGCATTGATAGATGGTACCGACAAAACCTACGTGGACATAGATCTCTCGTGGTATATCCATGATATTCTTGTAAACGGGCATTATTCTCAATATCGGGATCCCGGGATCGAGATAGTATTTTTCGGAGACTCGGGTGGAGGAGTGAATTGGGGATACGTTAACTATGCCATTGCAGGAGAAGTGTTTCAGGTAAATGTTACGAACGTAAACTGTTCCATCGAGCCAGGACCTCCTGCTCCTGTTCCGGAACCAATCACCCTGTGCCTTTTCGGTACCGGCTTAGCTGGATTGGCGGGATCCAGGTCGATTAGAAAAAATCACCAACTCTAGCCTGAGATGCCGACATTCCTCGGACGGCAACGACCTTTTCTGTGAATGCTTTGCCGGGTAGCCCCGTATTCTCTTGAGGGATGCTCGGTGGTTTCACACCGGTGATTAGCGTTGGAACATTATTGCTGGCCGAAAGGGGAAACACCGATCAGAGGTGCATGCAGCCAGAAGGCAAATACTGCCCAGGTGATCAAGCCGATCAGCACTGTGACCGAATCGCCGGTTATCGATCCCGATCCATGATTTGTCCCCGCAAGCCGGTCGCGTTGCCGTGAGACGATGAAATCGGCAAGGGACCAGAGCAGAAACCCGCCGAACAGCAGCATGTCGTGAAGGTCACCTGTCGACAGCAGGTGGCCACCGGCCCAGAGTACTACTCCAGCCAGAAAAGGGTGGCCCAAACCGGTCTTGAAATGATTGCGCGGGACATAGGCGGCGAAGATCAGAATAAAAGCCGCCAGCGTAAGCAGGGCGTTGAGATGCCGCAACAATGGCGCCGATGTGTACACCTCCACAGGGTGTTGCCGTGCCAGGCCGAAGCCCCAGATTATGAGTGCCATACCGATACCTGAAATCACTGAGAATAGCCCTGTCCAAGGACCTTCTCCAAGACGTGCTTTCTGCCTGTGCTTTTCCGTCAAACGACAAGGGTTTCCTCCGAAAGGTGAGAAGGAAGGGCTACACCGGCACGGCGCAGCAGATATCTGGCGATCGAAAACTTCCATCTGGCGTCGGTTGCAATGGCATCAAGTGGAGCTACCACACTGTATCCCAGCGCCCTGGCCCCTTGTGCCGTGGCGCGAATGCATCCCTCCGCGAATACGCCAACCAAGACAATGCGGGATATGTCCTCCGATTGAAGATAGGCATGCAGATCCGGATTGGAAAAAGCATTGCCTTTTGACTTAGGGAAGATGGGCGTGCCGGGTGGCAGATGAACCCGGGAGTCCACATCGGCCCCGGGACTTCCGGCGACGGCGGCATGCCGGCGGACCAGGTTGGACAGGACGCGAGACCGTGGGAAGGCATTGACAATGACCACCAGCTTGGAGCCGGGGAGAACCTTACCGGACAATACGAGGTGGGATGCTGCCAGAACACGTGCAGCACCTTCATCGCCAACGGGCATTCGGCCACGCCTGCTGTCCAGAAAGTCAACCTGGAGGTCCATAAGAAGAACGGCCGTTCGAGACATCTTTTCACCTCCTGCCGTCAGTCAGTGACGGTTCAGGGTTGCAGCAGTTTTATCCCCAGGGGTTTTTCGACAACGCGTTTTGCCGTCGTGTCCAGCAATTCGAAGATCACCACCTCCATGACATGCCAGACCTTGACGCCTGCCCGTATGCATCCGGTCATGGTTTTCTTTTTGCGCCCGCAGGCCATATGCATGTGGAGCAGGGGTTTGCCGTTCTCATCGGGAAAGAGGGTCCCGGTGCCTGTGACCTCATGGGCGTTTTCCAATTTCCGTTCCATGGGCTCAAGCGGCAGGTTGCGATCCATTTCCGGTCCCACCACCAGCCGGCTGCCGTCGTCGGCGCCGCCCAGAATGATGAGCGTTGCCGCTGTAATCTTCTGTTTGACCGCGAACCGCTCGATGACTTTATGAACGATCTCGCCATCCTCCAGCCTGAGGATAAACACCCTGCCCTGGCGGGCCTGTGCGTATTTCATCGTCTCTTCTTCCTCCTTGTTGTTCCGATCCAGTAAAATACAGAGGGACTGACCATACCCCGGAAAAGAACCACGGGCCACAGCCTTCCGGCAAAGATGTTGTAGTCATGCAGCAGAATAGGAGAAGCAGGCAGGGCTTGAGACGGCCCCTACCGGATGGTTCCGAGGTGGCCTGGGCATCCGTTTTTGCCGTAAACCCGCCGGTCTGGCACTCGGTAAATAATAGCAGATGCCGGCAGAGAGGACAAGCGGAACCGCTACCGTCCTGCAAGGGGCGGCAATCGGCCGGGAGGGGCTGTGATCAGCCGGACCATGGGCAGACCGAGATCGGCGAATGCCGCATCGCCTATGTTTTGCAGCCCGTTTCCCGTTTCGAGCGACAGACGGGGCAGCGAGCCCAGAAATGAGCCGGCCCGCCCCTGGTCAAGCGCTGTCCGGAAGGCATCCAGAAGGGTGCAGGACTCGGTGACCGTACGCTTCAAAAGACCGGTAACGGAATCGGTCCGGACCTCGCCGCCGGGCAGGCGATAGGTGATGTCTTCCTGGAAAAGGGCCATCTTGGCAGGATCGATGGAGGGATAAAAGGTTGCCGCCAACAGCCGGGCGGCATCCCCGCCGCCCGCTGCCGCCAGGATTGCCAGTATATCGCGGTAGAAAGGCCTGAAGAAAAGCCCCTGCCACAGGGCGTGCCGCCGCAGGAGCGGGACAAGGGTAGGAATGTCACGGGCACCGTACAGATCCCGAACCATAGGGTCGACAGCGGCGAGATCGGGTTGCGCGGCCCGTAAGGTGCGGGCGAGATACCCCGCATTCGCCGGGGATATGCCCGCGTATTGCTTAAAAAACAGATCCAGGCAGGATTCGAAGAAACGGTGCCGGATCTGGGACCGGCGGCGCCGGTGTTTGTTCGACGCGTCGTATCGTCCACAGAAGTAATTTACCAGGGGATGAAAGACCGTATCGGCGACGAGATGGGTGACGACTCCTGAAATAAAACTGACAAGGCCTCCGGCCGGACCGTTTCCTGGTAACGACGATTGCGGGGGCCGGCCTTCCGGTTTTCCCTTGATACCCATTCCATAGACGCGTTCCAGGGATTCGCCGATGGATTCGGCGTCAGCCGTGCCGTTGTCATGCAGCCTGGCTGCGACGGCAAGGACGATTTCCCGATAGCGATACGGATAGGCATAAAAGGGGCTGTCGCAGACCACGGCGCCGATATCGAACAGGGCCGGATATGCCAGGATGCTGTCGCGGATAAGGCCCGGAGCCAGCGTCTTTGCCGCCATCCCGGCCACGATCCAATGGGTCATCTCTTTCGGCATGCCCGCCTCTCTTTCATTCCCGTACCCGGGCTCTCTTTCGCCCGATACCAGCTGTTAAACCCAGCCCTTGCTGCGGGAAAGCCGCCCTCACATGTGCTCCCGGGCAAGGCGGCGGCCTTCATCGGGATCCACCTTCAGCAGCAACATGAAGCCGGCTATGAAAAGGATGATTATGGTCAGGATCCCGAGCCGATTGCTGCCCGTCAGCAGCGTCACGGAGCCGATCATGACCGGGCCGAGAACCGCCGCAAATTTGCCGAGCATATTGAAAAAGCCGAAAAATTCCGCTTCCTTTCCGGCCGGTATCAGCCGGGTATAAAAACTGCGGCTCAGGGCTTGAAGCCCCCCCTGGAACAGGCCGACAAGCAAGGCCAGCAGATAGAAATGCACAACGCTCGTCATGAAGACGGCCAGGAGGGTGATGCAACAGTATCCGCCGATGGCGATCAGGATCGCTTTGCGTACGCCGGCACGGACGGCAAACCAACTGAAGGCCATGGTGGCCGGAAAGGCGACGAATTGCACCATCAGAAGGGCGGTAATCAGGGAGCTTGCGGGGAAATTCAGGGAAGCGCCGAAGTCGACAGCCATGCGGATGACGGTATCGACACCGTCGATATAAAACCAGTAGGCCAGCAGGAAGAGGCCCACGACCCGCAACCGGCGAATCTCTCCGAATGTGCCCCGAAGCTGCCGCAGTCCCGCTCCGACCGCGGCCGAAATACCGAGGCCGGAGGTTGTTGGTTCCTTGACAAGGAGAAGAAGAGGAAGGGCGAAAACGATCCACCACAGGGCGACGCTTACAAATGCCAGCCTGACCGCCGTGCTCGTATCACCGATGCCGAAAAAAGCGGGCCTGAGATACATCAGTACATTGAGCAGAAAGAGGAGTCCGCCGCCGATATACCCCAAGGCATAGCCCAGGCTGGAGGTTTGATCCACCTTGCTTTCCGAGGCAACGCTCGGCAAGAGAGAATCATAAAAGACATTGCCGCCTGAGAAACCGATGGTCGAGAGGATATAGACGAGTGCGGCCGCAGGCCAGTCGCCGCGCGGCACCAGCCACAGGCAGCCGGTCATCGAGGCCCCCAGCACCAGGAAGAGAAAGAGAAATCGCTTCTTGGCCGCCCCCCGATCCGCCACGGCCCCTAAAAAGGGGGAGATCACGGCCACAAAAATCGAGGCCAGAGAGTTTGCCAGGCCGAGGTAAAACGTGCTCTCCTGGGGTGCGCCGGGGTTGGCCCAGTAATGCTTGAAGAAAAGTGGAAAGAAACCGGCCATGACCGTGGTGGCGAATGCCGAGTTGGCCCAATCGTAAAATGCCCACGAATAGATTGCCTTGCGGGTATCCTTCATATAGCTTCACCGGGGTTTGGAAGATTGCAGGGGATAAACCACGAATTTCAGGTGCCGCATGAGATTTTGTACCAGCTCACTACCATATTTTATAAGATAAAACACTCAAAATAAGCGGCCGGGCCGAGCCGGTTTTGCCCTGCATCAGCCCCGGTTTTTTAAAGCCGTCCCGCGGCCCGCAGGGCCTCATCTGTGACCCCGTTCGGTGCATACAGGACTACGCAAAACTTGCACGATTGATAACCAGACGGTATAGTCCACCCGCAAATTTAGTCATCACACATGGAGAATATCTTTTCTAACGATTCTCAACGTTAGCATGATTCTTCGATCTGAGGCTCTATTGCCTGCCCATGGCTGCGGCCAGAACCGCGTTTGGGAAAGCTTAAAATATTGACGAATAAGCCCTTTATTTTTAGCAGCACCCCGCAAGGAATTAACGGATGAAATGGATGAAAGCAATCACGTTGAAATAACTCCCAAACCCACCGGAACAAGTTCTTTTGGCAGCACTCTATTCTGTCTTGTTGGTCTGTGCATCATCGATTTTTTCCTTGTCCCGTACAGATATTGGGTGAAATGGGATATGTTGATGTTTGCCATCGATGTCCGTGAAAAAATGGCGGGTGATGGTTTTTTTTCTTATCCGCACAACCTAATAAAAAGTTTAATCTTCCATGTTTACAAATTCTTTATAGCAATAAACAGCAATTTTGAGATGATTGACGCAATCAGGATTATCACTCTTTTCTTCCTGATAGTCTCTACACTCTTCATCTTTTTTTCAATTCGAAGGCTGACAAAGTGCAATATTTTCTCTTTCGCCGGGGCATTATTTTGGCTTATTTTGCCGGGAATAGTATTTTTGGTTCATGAATATGAAGACAATATCTGGGCCTCGTCATTTCTTTGCGTATTTCTCTTTGCCGTAATCAGCATACACAAATCGGCCGAAAAAAAAGGTGGAATTTATTTCTTCTGGGTTCTTGTGGCGGCAACCAGCCTTGCCACCGGTATAAACATCCATCAACAACTCTGCCTGCTTTTTTACCTGTTTTTCGTTCTCATCTTTACGCATTACCGCCTGCGCCGGTCAAAAAAAATACTCGGATCAGTTCTCTTCTGCCTGTGGTATCTGGCCCTTAGCGTCATCCAGAACCAACTTGCCTTTGGGCAACCCCATCTTGCGGAATCCATAAGAAGGCTGTATTCCAATCCCTATGTATCCGGTTACCCAAAACTCTGGTTCTTTACCTCCGGGCTAAGCATATCGGATTGGGCCAACCTGATTTTAACCGGATGGAAAAGCACCCTTCTTTTCGACGGTGTGACGATACCACTTATCTATTATTTCCTGGCGTTATTGGTTGTCATTGGCTCTGTAATTCTGATACTCAAACGAAAACTCTGGTATAAACCCGAGAGCAGCGGGGGGTACCTGCTCAAGCAACAGCTCTGGCTTTCGTCAACCTTTCTCATTTTTATCCCCTACAGTTTACTGTATGAGCCTCAGAATCTTGAGCGATGGGATAGCGTTCTTCCCGGACTTACCATCTTTGTCTTTTCAACCTTATATTATTTACTCATCCCTGTCGCCGAACGATATGGAAATGCATCCGTATTTTCCAGTAAACTCATTCGAATGTACCTGGTGCTGTTCATGGCGGTTTCCTGCTTGCAAACATATGCAATCATCTCCATAAAACGTAAGATCATTGCCAGTTATCCCGTAACGGTCTATTATTCGCAGATCCTTTCCTACTTGAAAGACCGGAAATTTATCGATTCCTCCATCCTTCTTTTAGATGAGGGGTTTAGAGTCTGGGATACGGATTCTCGGATCCTTCTGGATTATCCAGCATTACGTTTTATTACCCTTCAGAGAGGAACTTTGCAGCCTCTGCAGTCCAGTTACCAGTTGCAGCATACAAAGGATGTTCCGGATCAGCCGATAACCAAAACAACATTTCCGAATAATTCAAGATTTATAGTAATGCCAGATATTTACAATGAAATTATTTCAGCTGATCCTGGTTTTTTTGCCCATTATCACGTAGCAATCTTGAAATTTCACTGAACCGACCACTCCGGCAACCTTGTCTCGAATAGAAAATGCACCATACCATACGACCTACCTTCGGCGTTGTTATTCCAATGGCCAACGAGGAAAAGGAATTTCCCCCTTTTATCGAGGTGTTGACCGGTGTTCTCGACAGCCAGCAGGGGGGGATGGTCTACCTGGTTGTCGACACCGTCTCCAGGGACAAAACGCTTGATCTGTGCCAGGCCTTGTCAAGCCGTGATCGCCGGTTTAAGACGATATGGGCCCCGGAAAACAGGAATGTGGTCGACGCCTACCTGCGTGGATATCGGGAGGCCTTGCGCGAAGGTCATGATATAATCATTGAAATGGATGCCGGCCTTTCCCATGATCCCAGGGCCCTGCCCATGTTTTTACGGGTACTGAACGAAGGGAATGAGTGTGCTTTCGGCAGCCGCTTCATCAATGGCGGTTCGATCTTCGATTCCAACTGGAAACGCACCTTTCTCTCAAGAATCGGGACCACGTTGACCAATGTCCTGCTCGGCACCTCGATGTACGATATGACCTCGGGTTTTCAGGGATTTCATGCCCGGATTGTCCGGCAATTCGTTGATTACCCCCTCTTGTCAAAAGCCCATTTCTACCAGACAGAACTGCGCTATCTCCTGCGCTACAAGCGTTTCGCAGAGATCCCCATTCATTATCGGGCTCCCTCGTCAAGCGTGTCACATAAGGCCGTGTCCAACTCACTCATGGTCTTGTTTTTCTATTTCCGTAAAAGACTGACCTTCTCTCCGGCTGCAATCAGATAGCGCCGGCCGCGCTGATGATCCATCAGTCCAACTGTGAAAAATGCGACCAATGATGAAACAAACCTTCCTTGTCATCACCTCCATAGCCGGTGCCGAGAACCCGGTTCTGAATACGTTCGCCTCTAAAGCGGCAGCTCAGGGAGTTAGCCTGATCGTTGTCGGTGATCAAAAAAGCCCGAAAGAGTTCTTCCTGCCCGGTTGCGATTTTTATCCGATCGAGCGGCAACAAGCCCTTCCCTTCTCTCTGGCTTCTGTCTTGCCGTATAATCATTATGCCCGGAAAAATATCGGCTATCTTGTCGCCGCCTCCCACGGGGCAGGGATCATCATTGAGACCGACGACGATAACCTTCCCCATCCAGCCTTCTGGGAGGAACGCAAAAGGACACATGATGCGCATGTCCTTGCAGGTTGCGGCTGGGTTAATGTTTACCGCTATTTTACCCTGTCACATGTATGGCCGAGGGGCTTTGCACTTGATCGCCTGCACGGCGAAATGCCGCTGTTGGCCAGACGCCGGAGCGCCGACTGCCCGATCCAACAGGGCCTTGCCGACGGCAATCCCGATGTTGACGCAATTTACCGCCTAACCCTGCCATTACCAATCGATTTCCATGATGCTGCCGATGTCGCTTTGGGCAGTGGCAGCATATGTCCATTCAATAGCCAGAATACCACCTGGTTCAGCGAGGCCTTCGCTTTGCTTTATCTTCCTTCCTATTGCAGTTTCCGGATGACGGATATCTGGCGTTCCTTCATCGCCCAGCGCATCGCCTGGGAATGTAACTGGCATATTCTTTTTCACAGGAGTACCGTCCGGCAGGAGAGAAACGATCACGACTTTCTCAAGGATTTCCAAGATGAAATTCCCGGATATCTGCACAATGCTCAGATCGTGGCCGCCCTGAAGGATTTGCGACTTAAGGGTGGAAGAAAAAATATCCCTTCGAATCTGCGCCTGTGCTACCGGACTCTTATCGATATGGGCCTGATCGGCCCGGAAGAAATGCCGCTGCTTGAGGCCTGGCTTATGGATCTGCGGACGATTGGCGCCGGAACACCATAAATCGTATCGGCCGTTGCCTTTTTTTCTTTGATGATGGTCAGGGTCTTGTCATAGCTGCCGTCATCTACAAAAATGACCTCATAGGGTATTCTTTTTAAAAGAGTATCCGACGGTCGGAAATCATTTGTTGCAATTGCGCCTCTTGTAAAACTCTTGCTGCCGGGACAACCGCGGGCAGGGGCTCAGTTTCGCGGCAGGACAGGAAAGTCAGGCAGTAAGGCCTGCAGGGTGTCGGGGGTATGGCGGCTGCGCTGAAAGAGGAAGTCCTCCAGGTCCTGGCAGCGGCGGAAGTTTTTCCTGATCAGTGTGCAATGGACCGGATCGTTGTTGCCATAGCGGTCGAGGATGTAATCGAGGCGGGTATCCAGCGACACCACCTGGTCGTGCAGGACCCTTTTGTCGGCATAATGGACGATCTCCTTGGCCAGAAAGACGCCCTTTTTGTAGCGGTCGACCGGGAAATCGGCCAGGATGACGTGTTCCAGTACGATCTCGGCGATCTCCGGATAGCCGAGATCGTTGCATATGGCAGAGCCGATCCGGCAATGATCGCAATGGTCTTTGATACATCGGGTCTTGGCGATGTCGTGGAGCAGGGCACCCGAGACAACCAGGTCCCTGGGCGGCGGAGACTCATCCACGGATCTCGGGTTCAGACCGGCAAGCACGGCATCGGCAACCCGGGCGACCATGATCGAGTGCTCCCGGATATTGTCGAGCATCGCAAACTCGTCCATCAGGGAAAGGCAGCGGTCTATCGAAGGGATTGACATCGGTTATCTTCCGCTGAGTTCGTGCACTGCGTCCACGGCGATTTTCACCTGGTCCGGGGGCGTGAATTGATGGATGCCGTGGCCCAGGTTGAAGATATAGCCATGGGCCTCCTGCGCGGCAAAGAGCAGCCGGCTGATCCGCTCCCGGAGTTTGTCCTGCGGCAGCATCAGGGCAAATGGATCGAGATTTCCCTGGACCGCCTTTGTGCCTATGCGGCCGATGGCCTCCCGGATGTTGATCCGCCAGTCGATGCCGATGACATCGGCGCCGGAGCGGACCGAGAGATCGATGAGGGCGGCGCCGTTGTTGGCAAAGTAGATGATCGGCAGTCGAGTCTGCTGCAGACCGGCGATGATCTGTTCGACATAGGGCAGGGCGAAGCGCTCGAAGTCGCAGGGAGCAAGGATTCCCGCCCAGGAGTCGAAGATCTGCAGGGCCTGGGCGCCGGCATCGGCCTGGGCGCGCAGGTAGGACAGGGTGCAGCGGGTGATCTTTTCCATCAGGGAGCAGAAGAGATCGGGGCGCATGAACATCATCTTCTTGGTTTCCCAGAAGGTCTTGGACGTCCCGCCTTCGATCAGATAGGTTGCGCAGGTGAACGGGGCGCCGGCAAAGCCGATCAGCGGGACCTTCAGGACCTTCCTCAACTGGCGGATCGTCTCCATGACAAAGCCCATGGTCTCGTCCGGATCGGGAACCGCGAGTCCGTCGAGGGCCGCTTGGTCCCTGATCGTCCGGTGAAAGACGGGCCCGCGTCCCTCATGAAATTCCAGATCCGCTCCCATCGCCTCCATCGGGATCAGGATATCCGAAAACAGGATGGCGGCATCCATATCGAAACGATCGACGGGCTGCAGGGTCACCTCGACGCAGAGTTCCGGCGTCTTGCACAGTTCAAGAAAGGAAATATTGCCCCTGACCTTCTGATATTCCGGCAGATAACGTCCCGCCTGGCGCATCATCCAGACCGGGACGTACGCGGTCTTTTCACCGCGGCAGGCTTTCAGAAAGGTATCGTTCATAGGCTGTAATTTCGCAAGACGGTGAGGTGGTGTCGGTGTCTTATCGTACCGGCCCGGATCTCTTCCGGGTCCTGGCCGGTTTATAGTTGCAGAATGGTTCCTGGGCCAGATAATCGCCGGTCATCGCATAGGCCCTGGCCCGGCATCCGCCGCAGACCTGCAGATATTCGCAGCAGCCGCAGGTACCTTTATACCCTTTGAAATCCCGGAGTTCCAGAAATAATTTCGAGTTCTCCCAGATATCCTTGAAAGACGCGGAAAAAATATTGCCCGCCGGTTTGGGGAAGTAACTGCAGGGGAGAACATCGCCGTCGACGGTGATCAGGCAGATAAGCTGACCGGCCAGGCAGCCTTTGGAACCCCCGGTGGAAAAGTTCAGGTTTCGCCGTTTAAAGCGGCTTCCCTCCTCTTTCGCCCTCTGGCGGACGATCCGGTAGTAGTGCGGCGCGCAGGTCGGCCGCATCAGCAATTCGGTTTCGTCCTTTTCCATCCGGTAATGCCATTCCAGGATCTCATCGTAGAGCGCGTCCGGAATCAACTCGTCCATGATCTTCTCGCCCCTGCCGGTCGGTACGATCATGAACATATACCAGGCAGTGGCTCCCAGGTCCTTGACCAGTTTGAAGATCTCGGGGATTTCTTTTTGATTGCGGGTGGTAAAGGACGAGTTGATCAGAAACGGGATGCCGTGTTTTTTGAGCAATTCGATCGCCTTCATCGTGGAGTCGAAGGCGCCCGGCTGGTTGCGGAAATCGTCGTGGGTCGCCGCCCTGCCCCCATCGAGGCTCATCGACACCATCCTGATGCCCGTCGCCTTGATCTCGGCACAGACCGCATCGGTCATCAGTGTTCCGTTGGTGGCAAGGCACATCCGCAACCCCTTTGCCGTCCCGTAGCGGGCGATCTCGAAGATGTCGTCCCGCAACAGCGGCTCGCCGCCCGACAGCACCATCACCGGACTTGCATAGGAGGCGATATCGTCGAGGATTGCCGTCGCCCGGGAGAAGGAGAAGTCGGGATGCTCCTTCACGGTCAATTCGGATGCCGATCGGCAGTGGATGCAGTGCAGGTTGCAGCGCCGAGTGATTTCCCAGGCGATCCATTTTGGTTCAAATTCCATAGTAAATTGGGTGGTTCTGAGGGGACGATCCTCTTTGGCGCCGGGAGAAAGGAGAGGAAAGGTGCCCGGAAGACCCTCTCCCGGGCAGATCGATCGGATCAGCTAATTGCGGTCGGCATGCAGATATCCCCTTCATCGGTTGCAATTCTTCCGCAGGTCTGGCAGGAGAATTTCATGGCGGCAAGTTTCCCCTTGCAGACATGGTTGATACTGACATCGTCCTCCCCACAGTAGGAACAGGAAATCTTTTCCGTGGTCGGATTACAGAGATGACCCGGATCGTCGGCAACGGCACCGCAATTTTTACATGTATGAGCCATTTGGAATCTCCATTTTTTTTTAACGGAAAGTTACTTCATTATCGTAATTTACCCCCATGGGGGCATTGAACAAAGTCCCGTTTACAGGGTTTAGCACCTTACAGATCGGCTTCGTGTTTTTTTCCCAAGAAGTCAATCCGTCTCAAGGTACCTATTCAGCTCTTTTCAGTAGAGTTAGATAAAGACTAAGGAGCGGGTGGGGGATTGTCAATATTGTCGGCCTGGTAAAAAAATCTTCGAAAACTGCAGGAGCTCTACGATAAAACAATAAGATATATTGCAGAGCCGTCGGCGCAGGTATTTTTATGTCGTCAACCTTACGGAAACCTTTTCCCAGCAAACGTGTTGCGTTGTCCGCTCCGGCGGAGGGAAAAATGATAAATTTGTCACCTCCAGGGTATTAGTACAATAATTTTATTGCCATAAGAAATTTGATTGGGTAAAATTGGACAGCATTGAGTAATGTTGGATTGGCATGGCATTTCCCTGCTGAGTATCAGTGAGGCATGCTGCGTATTGTCGGCCCGCCTTTCCGGTGAGTGTCCCTCTGAAAAAGCCGAGGACAACGCAAAGACATGATGCTATCGATTTATCGTTGCCGGCTTGTTGTAGCTTTCTCGCTTGATGGGAGATTTCTGAAGTATTCAAATCAAATAAACCAGGAACAGGAGATGTTCCGTTATTCTTTCTCATGATCGGCGTTCTTTCGGAACACGATCCAATGCAGTACATCACTCTGAAGCCTTTTACGGTACAAGGATGGGTATGGAAAGCAGGTTGAGTGATGATTCCGGTCCGGGAGGGTGTCGGACTGTCAACCGGATTGCATGAGAAGAATCCGGGTCTTTTAAAAATGGTTCGTTTTGAGCCAAGTACAAAGGAGTAGTTGAAATGGCAGAAGGAACAGTAAAATGGTTTAATGATTCAAAGGGCTTTGGGTTTATTGAGCAAGATGGGGGAAAAGATGTCTTTGTCCATTATTCCGCCATTCAGGGTGACGGGTTCAAATCTCTAAAGGAAGGGGAAAAGGTTCGCTTTGAGGTTGTCGACGGTGCCAAAGGACCGGCTGCTGAGAAGGTTGTTAAACTGTAAATTCTGACGGAACGTCGAGTCTTATCAGCCGAGAGAGCGGCGCCTCCAGTCTTCCTCCCCCTGCCGATCCACGCCGGTCCGGCAGGGGGATTATATTTTTTTAAGATCCGATATCGTAAGCGACTATGGGAATAGCCGCTTTTTTAATTTTGTGTCCTCTCGTAAGAGCGCAGGGATGAAAAAGGAAAATTCGCACAGGAAACAGTGGGGTATCGAGGATGCCGCCGAACTCTACGGTATCAACAAGTGGGGTGCGGATTATTTCACCATCAATGAGGATGGCGATGTCGTGGTCACGCCGTTCGGGAGGAACAACGGACCGGGGATCAGCCTGTACACCATCGCCCGTGAGGTGCAGGAGCGCGGCATGTCCATGCCTGTGCTGCTGCGGGTGGAAAACATCCTCGGCTCCCAGATCAAGCTCCTGCACGAAACCTTCCGCAAGGTGATCAAGGAAACATCGTATACCGGTGAATTTAAAGGTGTTTATCCGATTAAAGTCAATCAACAGGAGCAGGTGATTGAGGCTATCTCCGAATTCGGCAGGGATTTCAATCACGGACTCGAGGCCGGCAGCAAGTCGGAGCTGATCGCCGCCATCTCGATGTTGAACAACAGAAATGCCTGCCTGATCTGCAACGGCTACAAGGATGAAGAGTTTATCGACCTTGGACTGTATACGATCAAAATGGGATTTCAGTGCTTTTTCGTGGTCGAGGTGCCCGGCGAGATCGATCTGATCATCGAACGGGCCAAGCATATGGGAGTAAAACCGAATCTCGGACTGCGCATCAAGCTGTCGACCCAGGCGGAAGGCCATTGGACCGAATCAGGGGGGGATGCCAGCGTCTTCGGCCTGACCATGAGCCATGTTGTCGATGTCCTCGACCGTCTGAAGGAAGAGGATATGCTTGACTGCCTGCAGCTGCTCCACTACCATATCGGCTCCCAGATCCCCAACATCCGGGATATCCGTGCCGGGGCGATGGAGGCCTGCAGGATTTACGAAGAACTGGTCAGGGAAGGGGCGAAGATGTCTTACATCGATTTCGGCGGTGGTCTTGCCGTCGACTATGACGGTTCGCAGACCAACTGCTCGTCCAGCCGCAACTATACGATGGAAGAGTACTGTTATGATATCGTTGAGTCGATCATTACGGTGCTGGGGAAGAACAAGATCCCGCATCCGACCATCATCACCGAATCGGGACGGGCGATCGTCGCCTATTATTCGGTCCTGCTGTTCAATATCCTGGATGTATCCTCCCATGTCCCGCCGCCGATCCCCAAAGATATTCCTCCCTCCACGAACGGCCTGGTCGAGAACCTCCTCAGCACCTATCAGATGGTCTCGCCCAAGGATATCCAGGAGTGCTGCAACGATGCATTGTTCTACCGGAACCAGGCACGCCAGCTGTTCAAACACGGCCAGATCAATATCCGCGAACGGGCGCTGGCGGAAAACCTGGTCAGGAACATCCTGATCAAGATCTCCGAGGTAGGGGCGACACTCGATCATATCCCCAAGGATGTCACGGAGATAAAAAAGCTCCTCTATGACATCTACTACGGGAACTTCAGCCTTTTTCAGTCCCTGCCGGATGTCTGGGCGATCGATCAGATCTTTCCTCTGATGCCGGTTCATCGCCTCCGGGAGCGGCCCTCGCATCCGGCGATCATTTCCGATATTACCTGCGACTGCGACGGCAAGATAGATGCCTTTCCCGATTACGCGCACGAGAAAAAGGCCTTGATGCTGCATGATCTGCGGGATGATGAGGAGTACTATCTGGGGGTCTTCCTGGTTGGGGCCTATCAGGAGACCCTGGGCGATCTGCATAATCTGTTCGGCGATACCAATGTGGTTTCCATCCACGCCCAGGAGGACGGCTCCTATCAGTTTATCCGTGAACTGGAAGGGGATTCGGTCTCGGATGTCCTGTCCTATGTTGAGTATGATGTCCGCTCGATCAAGAACAAGATCAAATTGATGGCCGAGGAGGCGATTCAGAAGGGGTATATCACCGCCAAGGAGAGGAAATCGATCCTGCGCAGCTTCGATGAAGGGCTGCGCGGCTATACCTATTTTGAAAAGGAGTAAAGGCTGCCACGGCACCAGGTGGAGCTCGAAAAAGAGGGGGGGAGGTGATGTCTCGCGTATTGATTATCGGTGCCGGCGGTGTCGGCAACGTCGTTGTCAAGAAATGTGCCCAGCATCCGGATGTCTTTTCCGAGATCTGTCTGGCCAGCCGGACCAGGGAAAAGTGTGACGCCATAGCGGCCGAAGTCGAGAAGCTGTACGGGGTCACCATCACCACGGCAAAGGTGGATGCGGATAGGGTCCCTGAGCTGACGGCGCTGATCGACGGCTTTGGGCCTGCGCTGGTGGTCAATATCGCGCTGCCGTATCAGGATCTGACGATCATGGAGGCCTGTCTGGCCTGCGGCGTCAACTATCTCGACACCGCCAACTACGAGCCGAAGGACCAGGCCCATTTCGAGTACAGCTGGCAGTGGGCCTACCAGGAGCGGTTCCGGGAAAGAGGTCTGATGGCGGTTTTGGGCTGCGGCTTCGACCCCGGTGTGACCAACATCTTCTGCGCCTGGGCCCGGAAGCACCTCTACGACTCGATCAGGACCATCGATATCCTCGACTGCAATGCCGGCGACCACGGGCATCCTTTTGCCACCAACTTCAATCCGGAGATCAATATCCGCGAGGTGACGCAGACGGTCAGGCACTGGGACTGCGGCAGGTGGCTCGAGACCCCGGCGATCCTAAACGACGGTTGCATCCATTTCACCTTCGATTATCCGGTTGCAGGTCCCAAGGAAAGCTATCTGCTCTACCATGAAGAGATGGAATCTCTGGTCAGGCATATCAAGGGTCTTGAGCGTATCCGCTTCTGGATGACCTTCTCCGAGGCCTATATCACCCATCTCCAGGTCCTGGAAAATGTCGGGATGACCCGGATCGACGAGGTGGAATTCGAAGGCCGCAGAGTCGTGCCGCTCCAGTTTTTAAAGGCCCTGCTGCCCGATCCCGGCTCACTTGGTCAAAACTACACCGGCAAGGCGGTGATCGGTTGTGTCTTCGACGGCCAAAAGGACGGCAGCCGGAGCAGGAAGTATATCTATAACGTCTGCGACCACGCCGAGGCCTATCGCGAGGTCCAGGCCCAGGCGGTATCGTATACCACCGGGGTGCCGGCGATGATCGGGGCGATGATGATGCTCAAGGGAATATGGCGCGGCGAGGGCGTCTTCAACGTGGAGCAGCTCGACCCCGACGCCTTTATGGAGGCACTGAACCGCTATGGTCTGCCCTGGCAGGTCGTCGATTTTACAGGCACATTGCCCAAATAGGCAGCCATGGCCGACAGAGACGAGCAGGTGCTGACCGATTTTCCGGCCCGGATCACCGATCGGGTCCAGACCCCCTGTTACCTGATCAGCGAGGAGGTGGTCGGCCGCAACTGCGCGCTGCTGGATTCGATACAGGAACACACCGGGGCCAGGATCCTGCTGGCCCTGAAGGCCTTCGCGCTGCCGGCTCTCTTTCCCGTTCTTGCCCGGACCCTGCACGGGGTCTGCGCCAGCGGACCCATCGAGGCCCGCATCGGCCGCGAGGAATTCGGCCGCGAGGTCCATACCTACGCACCGGCCTACACGGCGGCGCAGATGGAGCAGGTGATCCGCTACTCCGACCATATCGTTTTCAACTCCCTGGCCCAGTGGCATCTCTTTGGCGACAGGATCCATGCCGCCGGCCGGGCCATTGAGATCGGGCTGCGGGTCAATCCCGGCCATTCGGAGGTGGCGATCGATCTCTACAATCCCTGCCTGCCCGGAACCCGCTTCGGCCTGCTGCCGGCCGACCTGGCCGGCGCGGACCTGAGCGGTATCGACGGGCTGCACTTTCATGCCCTCTGCGAGCAAGGGGCCGATGTGCTGGCAAGGGTCCTTGCCAGCTTCGAGCGGCTGTACCGCGGCCATATCCCCCGGATGCGCTGGGTCAATTTCGGCGGCGGCCATCATATCACCCGGGATGATTACGACAGGGATCTGCTCTGTTTCCTGATCACCGCCTTCCGGACAAGATACGACGGCATCACCGTCTATCTGGAGCCGGGGGAGGCCGTGGTGCTGAACGCCGGGGTCTTTGTCACCAGCGTGCTCGATATCATCGATCACGGCATCAAGATCGCCATCGTCGATTCGTCGGCCGAGACCCATATGCCGGATATCCTGGCCATGCCCTACCGGCCGGAGATCCTTGGCGCGGACAGGCCCGGCGTACTGCCCCACACCTACAGGCTGGGCGGCATCTCCTGTCTGGCCGGGGACATGATCGGCGACTACTCCTTTGCCTCCGAGCTGAAGGCGGGCGACCGCCTGGTCCTGCTCGACATGGCCTATTATTCCTTTGTCAAGAACACGACCTTCAACGGGGTTGAGCTGCCGGAGCTGGCCACCTTCGACAAGACGGCCGATACGATTTCGGTGGTGCGGCGGTTCGGCTACGAGGATTATAAAAACAGGCTGTCGTGAACAGGCTTGCAGCCGGTGCCGTCCCTATTCGGCAGGCACCGGCCGGCCGGTCCGGATTGTGTGTTACCAGTTTTTCCCCAGGAGTTCAAAATACCCCCGGGGCCTGACGCAGGCGGGGCATTTTTCAGGCGCTTCCTTTCCGGTATGCAGGTAGCCGCAGTTGATGCATTTCCATACCCGCTCTTCGTCACGGGCGAAGGTCTTGCCCGTGACGATATTGTCGGCGAGTCCCCGAAAAAGCACTTCATGGCTCTTCTCGGCCACGCTGATGGCATCCAGGGTATCAGCCGCCCGCTCAAACTCCTCTTCCCTGGCAATGAGCGCAAACCCTTTGTACATGCTGTCGTGGACATAGAATTCCAGTTCCGCCGAGGCAATCAGGTTGGCATGGGTGTCCTTGATCACGCCGGCCGGAAAGCTCCATTGGATCTCCAGTTCACCCCCGTTGAAAAATTTAAAGAATCTGAGGGCATGCTCGTGCTCTTGGGCTGCGGTTTCATCAAAGAGCCGTCCGATCTGGATAAAACCCTCCTCCCGTGCCCGATCGGCGAAGAAGTTATACCGGCTGCGGGCCTGGGCTTCCGCTGCAAAGGAGGTCAGCAGGTTTTTTGCGGTCCGGCTCTGGCGAAAGGCGACCATGGGCTCCTCTCTACTCCCCGATGATAATGGCGTCCGCACCGCATTCATCGGCGGCGCGCTGGACGATCTCTTCCAGGTGTTTGGGGATGACATCGAATTTGACGATGGAGAGAAGCTGATCCTCATCGTACTCGAAGACCTCCGGACAAAGCTTGTTGCAGTTTCTGTCTCCCATACATTGTTTGGTAATGGTCGCTTTCATGACTCTCTCCTTTTTCTTTGTAGGTAAAAACCGCCGGGTCTTCGACACGGGCAGCCGGATGTTTTCTTTCGATCATGGTAACTGAAATTTTTGTAAATAACAAATCGATCGGCAGCAAAAAATACTTTTCAAAGGTTTTGTAGTGTAACTTATTTATTTATCAAACTGTTTTTTCTCGGAAGGTCTTGGCGGGATCATCGTCTATTCAACGGAAACCTTCCTGCCCCGGGGGCGGCCGGGCGCCTCGCAGGCCGGGTGAAAAACCGCCGTCACCTGACCGATTTCCCTCTGCCGAGAGACAGAATGACGCCCAGACAGGAGAAGACGGCATAGGCAACCAGCCCGGTTCTCATGCTGCCGAGAAAGGCGGGCAGGGTCTTGGCGGTGACCTGGTGATTTCCGAGGAATAGAGAGAATATCAAGGAGATGGTCGTCAGGCTGGCGGCCATGCCCAGGGTCCTCATCGCCCCGATCATCCCGGAGGCGACACCGAACTGTCGTCGCTCGACGCCACCCATGATGGCCGTTGAATTGGGGGTGATAAAGATGCCGAATCCGGCACCGATCAGCATCAATTCAATACCTACCAGCCAGATGGGCACTCGGGTCCCCACCGTCAGTGCGGCCAGCAGCAGACCCGCCGAACTTGCGAGCATCCCGCCGGTTGCCACCCTGGCGATGTCGAACCGTTCGGCCAGCCGGCCGGCGATGGGGGAGGCCGCCACCTGCATCAGCGGCTGCAGCAACAGCACAAAACCCGCCTGGCGGGGGGAAAGGCCCTTGGCATACTGGAGAAAGAGGCTCATCAGAAAGATGATGCCGAAGGTGGCCGCATAGTTGCCCAGGGCGGCAAGGCAGCTCAGGGTGAAGAACCGGTTCTGGGAGAGAAGTGAGATCTCCAGCAGCGGGCTTTTCGATCGTTTCTCCATCCGGAGAAAAACGATCAGGCCGGCAAGACCGGCTGCTATCAGCGGAATGCCCAGGAACAGGTCCTTGGCATGGGCCGCTCCGGTCATGATGCAGCCGACGCTTATTGCGTAGGCCAGGCTCCCCCACCAGTCCATCCGGTCTCCCGAGGCGTTTTTCTCCATCTCCGTCATGCCGAACAGGCACATGGCGATTGCCGCGATGCCGATGGGAACGGACATCAGGAAGACATGCCGCCAGCCGAAGTGCAGGGTGACATAGCCTCCGATCACCGGCCCGGTGGACAGGCCGGTGTAGGTGCAGGCGGAGACGAGACCGATTTTTCGCGCCCGCAGTTCGGGAGGGTAGGCCGCGGCCACCAGGGCCATGCTGCCTGCCAGCACCATTGAGGCGCCGATGCCTTGAACGAAGCGAAAGGACATCACCATCCCGACACTCCGTGAAAATCCGAGGGAGAGGGTGAACAGCGTGAAAAGAAGAAGTCCGGCGAGAAAGACCCGTCGCTGGCCGACGATGTCGCCGAAACGGCCGAAGGTGAGCATCGACATGGCAAGCGACAGGACATAGAGCTGCTCCACCAGGCCGAGCTGCACGGCCGAGGCGCCCAGCTCCCGGCCCAGCGACGGCAGGGCGACGCCGACGCTGGTCAGCATGAACGGGGCCATGAACTGGGCGATACATACCGTTGTCAGTATCATCGCCGGCGATCCCGCCCTGGCTGAAAATCTTCCGAAGATCATTGAGGTGCCGATCTGCCGGGAACCTTGGCTTTTATTCATTTTCCGTATCGCAATGGTATATGGCTTCTCGCATCGGGCGCTCTGCGTAGAGAAAGGGGGTATTTCGCCGCAGGCCTTACGACGGCTTGTCAACGGTATCGAACCCCCAGGCCTCGGCGATCTCGGGGTTCCTGCTGAAAAAAGCTGCCCGGGTTTTTGTATCGACCGTATTGAGAGGACAGGCGAAATTCATGCATCGGGAACAGAAAAAAGCCCTCAGGGACATCAGGAAACCGATGGATGTCAGCAGATAGACGACAAGAAGAAAGAGCTGAAGGGTCGGAACAAGAAAGGCAAGGGGATAGCCCCAAATAAGGGCAAGGCCGAGAAAGAAGACGAATTTTTCCACTACGTTCATCGGACCGGGGCGATATTTCCATAGCTTGGGCGACCCGTAATTGGCCCAGCATTTCAAGGACCTTCCGTCTTCCGCGTAATGAGGACAGTGGGAACACATGACCCGGATTTCAACAAAACCGAAATACCCGACGACGAGGATCAGCCAGGGAGCGAGCCACCAGCCTCCCGCATGAACTATCCCTTCTCCGCCCAGAAGAAGGGAAGGGAAGGCAAGCAGACAGAAATGCAAAAGATCCCTGGAAGAGAAATGGCAATGCAGGGCCTTGCCTGCCGGGCAATCCCCGCATGTCGTGCCGGTACAGGTCGCAATCGGTCTTTCAGGGTCCAGGAACAGCATCTTTTCCTCCGTTTACCGGACGGGGGCCGCGAGGCTCTCCGAACCCGCCGGATACTGATTGTGATATCTTTTCGTTACACTTTACCATTACGGCGCAAGATTGCCACCAAAACCGATCATCGGGGATACGTCATCCCCCGTCATCGGTCTTGTCGTCACTCACGGAATCTCGCTCGGGGAACCGATTATTTTCAATCCGCAGGGTTTTTGGCGTCGGCACTATTTACAAAAAGGTGGCGTGAAATATAATAGGGGTGTACCGGCCTTTTCCACTGCGTGGTATGTTGACCGAGCGAATCCTGTTTGTCGGACTTCACCTCATCCCAAGGAGAGAACCATGAAAAAAACAGTATCAGCCTGTCTGCTTGCAACCGTCGGAGCATTTCTGCTCCTCTGCGGCGCTGCGACAACCCCGGCTCGAGCCCAGGACCTGACCGTCCGATTTGCCTGGTATATGCCGCCGAATACCGCCACGGCCGATCAGGGCAATGCCATTGCCAAGGAGATATCAACGCTGAGTCACGGCAAGATACATGTTGAAACCTATCCTTCCGGCTCCCTGCTCAAGGAATCCAATATCTCCGAAGGGGTGGCAAACAATACCGCCAATATGGGCATCTTCGCCATGCATTGGTGGTCGAAACAGGAACCGTCCCTGGAATGGGATACCATCCCCTTCCTCATTGACGATGCCGACGCCCTGCTCAAGGCCCTGCATGGAAAACTGGGCGACGATGTCAACAAGACGTTGAACCGGCATGGGGTCCAGATTATCGGCTGGGGATTCTACGGCTATGCCAAGAGCTATATCAATACCAAGCATCCGATCAAGGTCCCGGGCGATCTGAAAGGGCTGCATATGCGCTCCGAGGGTAAGCTCTCGGCCCTCTTCCTGAAGTCCCAGGGCGCAACCCCTGTTGCGGTTGATTCCAGCGAGGTCTATACGTCCATGCAGCGCGGTGTTCTGGACGGTGGTGTTTCCGGACTGTCTTCCATTGTTTCCCGTAAATGGTTCGAGGTGGGGAAATATATCACGGCGATACATTATGTGCCGCTGGTGTACCCCATCCAGGCCAATCTGGAGTGGTGGCAGGGATTGAGCAGGGAACAGCGGGAGATCATTGCCAAGGCCATCGCCAATACCGAGGGCGCAGCGGTTGCCGCCATCGAAAAGGAGTTCGCCGACGACATCCAAACAGCCAAGAAGAACGGCAATGAGGTCTATCGGCCGACGCCGGAAGAGCTGCAGCAGTGGAAGGCCACGGCCGGCGCCCTGGCGGAAAAAAATTATCTCGCCGAGACGGGTGCGGCCGGCAAACAGATCATCGCAGATATCAATACGGCGCTTGGTCATTGATGGGTCGGGAATGAACAGGAGCCGGTTGTGACAGATCCAGATCCCGCTGACAAAGATCCCGGCGATCCGTGTGTATCGGCGACCGGAGCGCCGGACGAGGCACAATCCGCCCCTGTCGGAGAGCCTTCGGCCGGGGTGGATTCCCGGATCCTGCTGGGTCTGAAGACACTGACCGGCCGGATGGCCGCGGTCATCGGGCATATGGCGGCGGCGGTATTGCTGGTCCTTGCCGCGACCATCGTCCTCGGTATCGGCCTGCGCCTGGTCGGCATCGATAATTACTGGACATACGATCTCGATCTCTTTTCTCTGGTCTGGCTGGCCTTTTTCGGTGCCGTCCTGACCTCCCTCAGAGAACACCATGTCACAGCCGGCATCGCCCTGGAAAATATTCTGGGCGGCAGGGGCGCGGTGCTCAATCTGCTTCGTTTTCTGATCGTCGCCGCCTTCCTGGTGGTGTTCGCCGTGTCCGGATTTCGTCAGGCGTATTCGAGCTTCATCACCCATGAAACGACCATCGATGTGGTGGCATGGCCGGTATGGGTTGCCGAGGCGGCATTACCCCTGGGTGCACTTTTCTGGCTCGTTGCCGAGGTGCATAAATTTTTACGACGGCTTACCGATCACTCCTTGAAAAACAAATGAGAAAGACAACAGCCGGGGCCCCATCACGATTCCTCTGTACCGCCATTTCGGGTGTTTTGCCTGAGGTCCTGCGGGATTGTCCGCCGCAGCGCCTTACCGTAAAGCGTGACAATCCGGAGAAAGGAGATCCATGGCATTTACCATGACCTTCGGCGCACTGGCGGTGCTGCTGATCCTGGGCATACCGATCTCCATCTCGCTGTTGATGAGCGGGACGCTGGGCTATATGCTGGCGATCGGTGTCCAGCCCGGCATCACCGCCCTGGCTCAGGGGGCCTATTCCGACCTGAACTCCTTCGTGATCATCGCCATTCCCCTCTACATCCTGATGGGCCAGCTGATGCTCAAGGGAGGAGCCGGAAGCGATCTCTTCGACCTGGCCCAGCGTTTCCTGGGCAGGCTGCCCGGCGGTCTGGCGATTGCCGCCGTTGCCGCCAGTGCCATCTTCGCTGCTATTTCAGGATCTTCTACCGCCACCGCCGCCACCATCGGCTCGATCAGCATCCCGGAGATGCTCGAACGCGGATATGACCGGGGAATGGCCATGGGCTCCGTGGCCGTGGCGGGCACCCTGGGCATCCTGATCCCTCCGAGCATATCCTTCATCCTTTATTCGCTGGTGACCAATACGTCCGTAGGCAAGCTCTTCCTGGCCGGGATTCTGCCGGGGATCATGCTGGCCACGCTTTTCATCGTCTATACGGTTCTCGCGTCCCGGCGCCAGATAAAAAGGGGGAGCGGTCCCCCCGCCAGCACGAGAGGAAAAATCCCCGTCACCCGGGGGATGGTCGGCAGCCTGCTGATGATACCCCTGGTGCTGGGCGGCATCTATCTGGGGTGGTTTACCCCCACGGAAGCGGCAGCGGTCGGGGTCGTCTATGCCCTGGCGTTGACCGTCGGACTCAAACGCACCATGACCTGGAAACTCCTGTGGCAGGCCTCCCTGGACAGCGTGGTGACCAGTGCGATGATCCTGATGCTCATTGCCGGCGCCTCGGTATTCGGCAACACCCTCTCTCTGCTGCGGGTTCCACAGGATGTCACCACCTGGCTCGAGGGGATGCATCTGAATGTCTGGCAGTTTATGATCGCGGTCAATATCCTCTACCTGATTCTGGGGATGTTTATGGATGCCGCCGCCGCCATCCTGGTGACCATACCCATCCTCCTCCCCGGTTTGCAGGCACTGCATATCGACCTGATCTGGTTCGGCGTCATCCTGGTGATGAATATGGAGATCGGTGCCGTCACTCCGCCGGTGGGAATGAACCTCTTCGTGGTGCAGGCCCTGCGCGATGATTTTACCATCCGGGAGGTGCTGATGGGGTCCCTGCCCTATGCCCTTTTCGGGTTGATCGGTCTTATCATTGTCGTGATCTTTCCGAAGATTGCCCTTCTGCTTCCCGGGCTTCTCGGTTGATGAAGCTGTTGCCGTCCTCTTCGGCCTCCTGGCAGAGGCGGACCGCTGCAACCTTTGCAGCCCTTGCAAGCGGGGTGGCCGGCGGGGCCCTCTTTTTCTGGCTGAGGTTGCCCATGCCCTGGCTGCTCGGCGCCATCTGCGGCACCGCCGTGCCGGCGATGGCCGGCCGGCGGGTCGGTGTGCCCGCCCGGCTCCGGAATGCGGTCCTGGTGATCGTGGGACTGATGATCGGCTCCGGGGTCCACCACGACAGTCTGGCCATGATCTCCCGCTGGCCGGTTACCATGGCGGGGGTCGCGGTCTATGTGACGGTGGTCATTGCCACCATATACCGTTTCCTGCGGCGCTTTGCCGGCTTTGATCCGGTAACCGCCTATTTTGCCGCCTCGCCCGGCGGCATCCTGATGATGACGACCCTGGGAGGCGCCTTCGGAGGCCGGGAACGCAGCATCGCCCTGACCCATGCCGTCAGGGTGGTACTGGTCCTGTTCACCATCGTTCTCGGCTACCACCTGATGCTGGGAAACGGTGCCGCCGGTGCCTCGCCAGCGGACTCCCTGCCGCAGCTGACCTGGCTCAATGTGGGAGTATGGACGGCGCTCGGTGCAACCGGGTGGTCGGTCGGTCGGCTTCTGCATCTGCCGTCGGCTCCGATGCTCGGTCCTCTGCTGTTGATTGTGGCCGTCCAGTTGGCAGGATGTGCGATCCCGCCGTTGCCTGATTTCCCCCTGCTGGCAGCGGAGGTGGTGATCGGCAGCGGTATCGGCTGCGATTTTGTCGGTGTGCGGCTGCGTGAGCTGGCGCGGGGCGTGGTGCTGTCTTTTCTGGTCACCCTGTGGATGCTTGTCCTCTCTTTGCTCTTCAGCCTGGCCCTGCGGCCGTTGACCGGGTTTTCCCTGGACACCCTGCTTCTCGCCTTCTCCCCCGGAGGCCTCACCGGCATTTCCCTGGTCGCCCTCGCTCTGAAGATAGATCCGGCCTTTGTCACCGCCCATAACATGCTGCGCGTGGTATTGATACTCTTTGCCGGTCCCCTGGTATTCCGGGCCCTCAATCGGGGCAAGGACCGGCCCTTCGACGGGAGGGAGACGGGATGAGCCGGCATTTTGGGAACAGAGGAGGAGACGACGGCATGGCCGATCTCACAAAGACTTACGATGTCCTGGTGGTCGGCGGGGGAAACGCCGCACTCTGTGCCGCGCTTTCGGCCAGGGAGGCCGGGGCCAGCGTCCTGCTGCTGGAGCATGCCCCGCGGCCTTTCCGGGGCGGAAACAGCCGCCATACCAGAAACCTGCGCTGCATGCATCACGGGCCGACGGATTTCTTGCCCGGGACCTATTCGGAAGAGGAGTTCTTGAGCGATCTGTTGAAGGTAACGGAAAATGAGACCGACGAGCATCTGGCGCGACTGTTGATTCGTGAGTCGGCCGGGCTTGCCGACTGGATGTTTGCCCGCGGGGCACGTTTCCAGCATATCCAGGGAACACTTAATCTGGCCCGGACCAACCCCTTCTTCCTGGGCGGCGGAACAGCGCTGCTCAATGCCTACTACTCCCGGGCACGGCGCCTGGGAGTCGATATCCTCTATGATACCGAGGTTGTGGAATTGGAGATCTCCGGCGGGATGTTTCATGCGGCGCGGGTACGCAGCCGGGCCTTTCCTCACCGGGTCCGCAGCCGGAGTGTCGTGGTCGCCTCGGGAGGATTTCAGGCCGATATCGATTGGCTGAGGCAGGCATGGGGGGAGATCGCCGACAACGTCATCATCCGCGGCACCCCGTATAACCGGGGACGGATGCTGAAGGAGCTGTTGCGGCAGGGAGCCCGGTCCGTGGGCAATCCGAGAGGAGGGCATGCGGTGGCCATCGACGCCCGTTCTCCCCGTTTCGATGCCGGTATCGTAACCCGCCTCGACTGTGTCCCCTTCGGCATTGTCGTCAATACGGAGGCCAGGCGGTTCTCCGATGAAGGGGAGGATTTCTGGCCCAAACGGTATGCGGTCTGGGGGTGGCTGGTTGCCGGGCAGCAAAAACAGATCGCCTATGCCCTGATTGACGCCAAATCCATCAATGCCTTCATGCCCTCCCTCTTTCCTCCGGTTCAGGCCGACAGCATCGGCGACCTGGGAGCGGCATTGGGGCTTGATCGGGAGCGTCTGCAGGAGACGGTGGCCGCCTTCAACAGGGCTGTGGTGCCCGGCAGCTTCGATAGCGCACGGCTTGACGACTGCACGACCAGGGGGCTTTCTCCCCCGAAGAGCCACTGGGCGCGGCCGCTTGATACGCCGCCGTTCTACGGATATCCTCTGCGACCCGGGATCACCTTCACCTATCTCGGCGTCAAGGTCGACGATTCGGCACGGGTGGTGATGGATACCGGCCGACCGGCGGCAAACATCTTTGCCGCCGGCGAAATCATGGCCGGCAATATCCTCGGGAAAGGCTACATGGCGGGCACCGGCATGACCATAGGCACGGTGTTCGGCCGGATTGCCGGGCGGGAGGCGGCACACTATGTCAAGCAATGAACCGGTGACGCTCAGGGAGGCCCGGCGTGTCATGGAGGTCTGCAATGCCTGCCGGTACTGCGGCGGTTTCTGCGCCGTCTTTCCGGCCATGGAGAGACGGCGGCAATTCGGCGACGGGGACCTTATCTATCTGGCCAACCTCTGCCATGGCTGCGCCGGCTGTTTTCACGCCTGCCAATATATCTCTCCCCATGAGTTTTGTCTCAACGTCCCCAGGACCATGGCGGAGCTTCGAGTACAGACCTATGAAAAGGTCGTCTGGCCGTCATCCGTCGCTCCGCTGTTTCGGCGCAACGGGCTTATCCTCTCCTGCCTTTCGGTCATTCTCGGGCTTGGGGTCGTTCTGCTGACCCTGGTTCTGCAGGGAGGCGGGCCGCTGTTTTCAGCCCATCGGGGAGAAGGCGCCTTCTACAGCCTGATTCCTTACCGGGTGATGATTGCGGGCGGGCTTGCCGTCTGCCTGGCGGTGCTGATCGTTGCCGCCATCGGTCTGGGACGGTTTCTTGTCGGGATGGGGTGGAAGCAGGCCGCACCTCTTCGACCGCTGCATCTGTTCCTTGCCGTCCGCGATGTCTTGACCCTCAGGTATCTCGGCGGCGCGGGAGATGGTTGCAACGATGTCGACGAGACCTTCTCCCATCAACGGCGATGGTTTCACCAGTCTGTTTTGTACGGTTTCGCGAGCTGCCTGGTGGCAACGACCTCGGCTGCCGTTTATGACCATCTGCTGCATCGTCCGGCCCCGTACGGTGTTTTCAGCCTGCCGGTCGTGACCGGGACCGTCGGCGGTCTTGCCATCATGGTCGGAACCGCAGGACTCTTCCGGCTCAAGCTGCTGCGCGACCGGCGTCCGACGGCATCGGAGCAACTGGGGATGGATGTCGTCTTTTCCGCCCAGCTCTTTCTGGTCAGCCTGAGCGGCATCCTTTTGCTGGCATTGCGCGGGACAGCGGCGATGGGGGTTCTGCTTTCACTCCACCTGGGGCTGGTGGCGGCCTTCTTTTTTTCCCTTCCCTACGGAAAGTTCGTTCATGGTCTCTATCGGTTTGCCGCCTTGGTGCGTTATGCCGCCGAGAGCGGCGGCGGACGGGGGGAGGGGTGAGACTCAGCAGGTCAGATGATAGGCTCCCGCTACGGCCCTGCCTTCGGTCGGCCCGGGGCCTGTTGCAGGTGGTCACCGCCTTCCGGCTTGTTTCGGCGATCAAGGTGATGTCTCTTCCGGGCAGCGCCTTCTGTCGCCGTCCCTCCGGGAAAAGAGAGGCTCTGGATGTAGCGAGGCAAGACCGGGATGTCAGTTGCCGAATATGTTCTTGAGTGTCGAATCGAGCAGGCGGTTGGATTGATCGGTTTTCCGGTCATTGGTGTCGGGGGCGATCTTGTTAAGCAGCTGCCTTTCCAGTTCCTGCCTGGCTTTGCCGACCACCTGCTTCTGCAGTGCCGTGCTGTCGAGGGCGATCCGGGGGCCGGACAAGGTCCCTGCAAGTTTCAGCGGCAACACCCCCCAGCCGTTTTCATCGGTCATAATCTGGACTAAATCATTATTCGAGCCCAACCTGGACATGGCCTCGGGAGACAGAAGGGCATTGAGGTTGATGTTGAGGCCGCCGTCAACTGCAACCGTTCCCACGGGTTTCAACCGCAGGATGGAACTGACCAGATCACCCTGCAGGGCAACCAGTCCGTTGTTCATGACATAGCTGCCCTTGAGGCTTTTAAAGCTCAGCGTCTCAAGATTTTGGTTTCCCAGAAAGTTTGCCAAGGCGAGCAGCAGGGGCGACCCGCTTACCTGGCCGTCCTTGACCAGCATCCGTCCCTTCACCTGCAGGGTCTTCAGTGAGGATCCGGATCCTGTATCCCGTCCTGTGAACGTGTTTTGAGAATCCAGCATGCCGGTGATGCTCTGAGGGCTGCCGGGGAACAGTCCGCTATCGACAACGGCAAGCTGCAGCTGATTCAGATTCAACTGCCCGCTATAGGCCAATCCCTTGACCCCCAGATTGATGTCGGCGGAGGCATTCAGTTTCCCACCCGCCAGCCCGCAATCGATCCGGGAGATCGTCAGGTGGTTGTTTTTCAGGAGGATATCGGCATAGGGATGGTCCAGTTCAAGGTGTCGGTACGTCACCTGGTTCATTGCAATTGACCCTTTTATATCGGCCGGTATCGCAAACGGGCCGACCTCCTGCGCCGCAGTCCGTGTTTGTATGGCCGGCGCCGCCTGGACGGTCACGGGTGCCTGTTTGCCGATGGACTGACCGTCGGCAAGAGGAGCCGTTTCGCCGTTGCCGGCACCCGTCGCCGTGGCTTCCTTTTCAGGTGCCGGAAAAAGCTTATCCGTGTTGAAGGTGTCGGCGGTCAACCGAAAATCTCCCGTGATTTTACCGCTGAACAGATTCGCAGCCTTGAAGGAGACCTGGGCCTTTTGACCGCCGATATCGAGAAGCAGCTGGTCAGCCTTTATCTGGTGGCCGTCAAAATCAAGACCGCCGTTGATTTCGGTCGGCAGACCTTGAAGGTTGGCCTGGACATTCTCGAAACGCAGGTCCGCCTTTTTCAGAAGGCGGGCGCCGGAACTGGGTTTGCCCGCCAGCTCCATCAACGCATTCACCTGCCCTGACAGCATGTACGGTCTGATATCCGCGGCCAATCCTGCAGGCAGACCCTGATCGAGTTTTTGCAGATTCAAATGGTCCAGAAACAAGGCCATGGCCACATCAGGTTCTGCACCGCCGAACCTTATCTTTCCTACCGCCCGAACCGGGATCCTGTTCAGTTTAATAATCAGGCTATAAAAATCGAGCAGGTTGTTATCCAATCGATAGGACAAGGAAGAGTCGATCTCCAATTGCGCCTGTTTCAGCTCCGCCTTGGGGAGCGCATTGAGCCGGAGATCAAACTGGTTCAGTACCACCATTCCTTTTGCCGAGATCAGCTTGGGGTTGAATTTCGTGGTTATCTGCAACGAGAGGCGGCCCGAGCCGAATCTTCCGGGAAGAGCGGTGCTGAGATACGGCGCAAACCCGTGGAGATCCAGCCGCCTGAGATCCAGATTGAAACGACCCGACCGTTGCCTCAGGTTATATGTGCCCGAAAGGGCGGTCTTCGCCCCGTTCAGAACGGCGGAAAGTTCGACGGGAAAGGGTGTGTCGAGGGTGACGTGATCGGCCAGCAATGCAAGATGGTCGAGCGTGCAGCGGGAGGAAGGGCGCCCAGGGTGCGAGCGATCGATAAAGAGCAGCTGACCGTCTGCAATCGCAACCCGGTTCACCAGCAGGTTCAGGGTGCTCTGCGGTCCGGCGGTTGCGGAGGCAGGGAGCACCTTTCCCTCCGACGCAGCGACCGGTCCGGTCTGAGCCGCTTTCTCTTCTTTCTTTGTCTCGGTGTCACCGAGAAGGTCACTGAAATTGAAGGTACCGTCGGGATGTCTGATAACCACGATCCTGGGCTGTATCAATTTGACATGATTGATAACCACCTTGCCTGCGAGCAACGGCAGGAACCGATAGTGCAGGTCCATCGATTTAACGGCAATGAAGGTGTCGGCGCCGATCTTTTGCCTGACCTGGAGATCGTGCACTGAGATGCCGGAAAACAGGCCGATGCTGATTTTGTCGACGGCGACTTTTCGCTGCAGGCTGTGTTCGGCCAACGGCACCAGGGCATCGAGGACCTTTTTCGGGGTCACCAGGATCTTGACAAGAACCGCCATAACAATGGCTGATATGATCACGATTCCGAAGATCAGCAACGAAATCTTTGTCACCCTGGACATGCCTTCCTCCTTGTTGGAAATAATTGTATATGCATTTTAACCATATTGTTTCCTGTGACCAGAGGAATTTCGGAAAAAAGGGGGATCGGAAGGCAATTTTCTCCAGTACGCATTTTTAAGTAATTGTTTCATCAATTAAAAATAATCAAAGCCCGCCGTGGGACGGCCCCCCTGAATTTTCTCCGGGACTCCCCCGGCTTATCCCGAAAATCCCGGACCGGGTCTGCCACGATCCTGTAATCGGACCGGGACTCCCCGGCCGGTTCGATCATCTATTTTCTTCGTCGCAACGAGGAACCGTAACAGCAGCAGGATTCCTGTTCGCAGGCGGTGACGGCGGGCAGCACGAGATCGGTCCGGCCGTTCCAGCAGGATCATTTCACCGGCAGGTCCTGATTCTTGCGATAGACCATACCGTTGAACCGGGCGATGATCTCGTCTTGTTCGTCGGTGACCAGGACATCATAGGCGCCGAGCCGTTTCGGTTCTCCCACCTCGGTTGCCGTGGCATAAAGGATACCGGCGGATTTTCCCTGCAAAAATGAGATATTGACATTGATCGCCAAGGCCAGTCGGCCATGGCTGTTGGAGGCAACGGCAAATGCCAGATCGGCCAGCGTGAAGATGGCTCCGCCCTGGACGACGTTTGCGGCATTGAGGTGTTTGTCTTCAATTTTCAGCTTTGCCTTGCAGTATCCTTTCCCGGCATCGAGAATCTCGACACCGGTCAGGGCGGCATAACGGTCCGAGGCAAAGAATGTTCTGGCTTTGTTCGTATTCATGGTGTTTCCACAGGTGCGTTGATACTCGGCATGGTTTTGCGGTGCCGGTCAGCAACATCTATCAGATCGGGGCGCATTTATCAAGCCCGATCCCGCCTCATGAAAGGGGAAAGGAGACGGATACCCGCCCACGGCAAGGTCCGGAAGACGACGGGATCCGGAAAAAAGTTGCATCCCGGGGGGCGATCCGCTAGAGTAGGCCCAGTTTTTTTCAAGCGGCTGCCGGGCGGGCAGCTCCAGTGAAGGCATAAAAAATTGATGAGTCATCTGTTGGCCATGAAGAGACCGAACCAGAGGACCGACCAGGCGGAATCTATCCGGTTTGCTGACTATATCCTGACGGATCAACCTGTTATCGCAAGAATTGAGCAGGGGTTGCGGGAGACATACTATACCAGGCAGGGGTTGCGGGAGACCTATTGTTCTGATCTTGCAGAAAATTTTCTCCAGACCGACCTCGGGATCCAGGATATCGAGGCCAATGTTTTCAGGCGGTACAACAACTCGCTCACCCATGTACTGCCCTGGGTTGCCCGGTTTATCGAGCTCAGAGATAAATCCCTGGTAGAAATCGGATCGGGCACCGGTTCGAGTACAGCCGCCTTTGCCCATTTCGTCAAATCCGTTCACGGCTACGATATTAACGCCTATGCGGTGGAGGGAGCCCGGAAACGACTGGAGGCCCTCGGCCTGACAAATGCGGTTATCGACATCGTTTCCAGGGACCGGCTGATCTCGAAGCTTACGGCAGACCACCGGCAGGGAGCGGACATCGTCCTGTTATTCGCCGTCCTCGAACATCAGACCGCGGAGGAGAGGCGACAGACCCTCGAGGTCTGCTGGAATCTGCTCAACAGGGATGGATTCCTTGTGGTTGTCGAGACTCCCAACCTTTTGACCTGGTTCGATTTCCATACCTCGCTTCTGCCGTTTCTGCACCTTCTTCCCACCGAAATATATGCACGGTATGCCGAGTTTTCACCGCGAAACGGCTTTAACCGCGCTTTTGTGAAAGAAAAGATGCCTGACGGAATCCCCCTGGAAACGGCGATTGCCCGGTGGGGCCGAGGGGTGAGTTATCACGATTTTGAGTTGGCCTTCGGTAAAGAGTATCGGAAATATATCGTTGCCAACGGTTTTGAAAAGGAGATGCTTGCATGGGTGGATGTCTGCCTGGAAGAAGAGATGCTGCGATATTATATCGAGAGCACCGGTCTCGATATCCCGCGGGCGTTCACCCGGGTGTCACTCAGCCTTATCATGCAAAAGGGCGGTACTGTTCAAGCCTGTGATGATACCAATGTGCCGGGCTACAAATACCTTGCCCGGCCGGGGGAGCTCGCCCATCGGGACCGGAAAATAACGGAACTTGAGGCCATGCTTGAAGAGACTACACGACATCTGTCGAATATCGTTCATTCAAAACGGTGGAAACTGGCAAACGCCGTGACCTGGCCTTATCGCCTCGTGAAAACCAGGATCGGACGGAGGTGTAAAGGAGTTGACGGCCAATAAGAGACCAGGGCCGAGATGGGGGAGGGACGAGGATATCGGCGCGGTTCCGCAAGATGGCGGCCGCGCCTTTCTCTTTGCCCGCACCTTTTTTATGATGGTGTTAACCCCACAACGTCACTCATGATTATGCCGCTTACATGTTGTTTATGATGATGCCATTGCCACGCATATATATCAATAGCCTTACATGTTGCGTTGTGGGATCAAAATTCTCCCCCAACAGGGAGAGAGCGGTAAACATAGCTTGCCGTTTTGCACTTCGAATTGTTCGTTATCATTCAGAACATCCGTCAGCACAGTTTTATCGGACAGCGGAACCGGCATGGAGATGGCGGCCGTTGCCTTATCGGAATTGACCGCAACCACGCTTGCCGCTTTATCGTGTTGTCGCAGAAATCCATACTGTTTCGATGCGATATAAAGGGATTGATAGGATCCCCGGCGCAGGGCGATCAGTTGTTTTCTGAGGGTGATAAGCCGTCGCAGTACGACCTGCAGATCTCTGTTGACGGGTGAGCGGAGAAACGTGGACAGATCGATGGCCGGACGAATTGCGGCATCGGAACCCTTGGCTTTCTTTCCGGGAATACCCCATTCACTTCCATAATAAATTGACGGCACCCCGGGGATCGTGAACAGAAGGATGTAGAGCGGGAACAGATGTGCCGGGTCGTTCAGGGTGCTGGCCACCCGGTCGACGTCATGATTGTCGGCGAAGGTGTAAAGCGACAACCCCTTATATATCCCGTTGGTCCCGAATTGCCGGTTCATTGAATATTCTATTTCAAAATAGTTGCCGTCATTATGGCTTGACCACAGGCCTTTATAACATTCATAGTTGGTGACGCTGTCCAGGCCGGTTGCATTTGCCCACCGGCGGTAATTTCCATGCACGACTTCACCCATCAGCCAGAAATCCGCTCTTCTTGATTTGCAGAAGGCATGCAATTCCGGAAAAAAATCCGTATCCATGCAATCAGCTGCGTCGAGACGAAGTCCGTCCGGAGCGAATGCATCCATCCAGAAGGCAATGACGTCAAAAAGATAGCGTTTGGTGAAGGCATTCTTCAGATTCAGCTTGACCAGGTTGTAATGCCTGTTCCATCCTTCATACCAAAACCCGTCCTCATACGGGCTTTGTCTGGTGAAATCCGTGTAAAATATGTCTTTGAATCTCGAGTCCCGGCCGTTTACCTGAAGATCCCGGAATGCGAAGTGGTTCCTGCCGACGTGGTTGAAGACCGCATCGAAAACCACCCGTATGCCATGATCGTGACAGATATGCACGAAATCACGCAGATCGGCATTCGTGCCAAGCCTTCGGTCTACCGTGCAATAGTCCGTCGTGTCATAACCGTGGGTTGCGGATTCAAACAGCGGCCCGATATACAGCGCGTTTACGCCGAGGTTTTGAAGATAGGATATCCACGGGGTCATGCCGGCAAGCCGTGCGGCCGGTTCCGACCGGGTATCGTTGATCGGTGGCGCCCCGCTGGAGCCCAGCGGGTAGATATGGTAAAAGATCGCATCCTCTGACCAGTGTGACATGAGTTCCTCCATGAGAGCGGATGGTACATACCGGTAGGTATAGTCTTGCAGCAAAAAAAATCAGGAAAATATTCCATGCATGAATTGTTTAACGATCGCCCGGGTAACTGTCATATCCCAGATCATTTCCTCGCTCAGGCTAAGACCGACATAGCTTCTCAACAGGCCTAAGAAACCGAGCGAGAGTTGTTGTTCCTTGTTTCGCATGTTGCCGTGATCACCTGTGGCCAGCCGAAACATGTCTTCGACCGTTTTGCCGATTGTGTCGGTATATTTTTTTTGGGCAATATGGACCTCGCTTCTGGGTGGTGCGAAGATGGCGGTCAGGGAAAAACGGTTAAAATCCGGTTCCTCCTGGGTGAAGGAGGAAAAAATATCGGCTAATCCTTGTAAATTCATAACAATATCGTGGTGATATTCTGCCGTTTTTTGAATTTTGCAAATAAAGGGCGGATAGTATTGAGCCAGAATTGCATCCAGCAAGCCGCGTTTGCTGACATAATAATGGTACAGTGTGGGTTTGGTTATGTCCGAAGCATCACAAATTTCCTGAACACCAACGGCATCATACCCCTTTGCAGCGAAAAGGTTCAAGGCCTTGACGATGATCGTTTGTCTGTTATCCATGCAACGGGAGTATACTGATCGGTATAGCCGTTGTCAACAGGTAAACGGCTTTTATCCTCCGGGGACATAGAGGATCGTCCGAACCTGCGTCCTTCGCCTCCCGGCTTGCAAACAGGGGCAATCCGTTCAGCGGCGTGCCGTACGTTCATGAGCGTTACCCGATTTCCTCGAGTGCCAGATCCTGGTAGGCGTGGAAAAGACGGTGACAAAATCCGTCCCATCGGCGACAGATCTCTCCGGCCGCCGCGGTATTATCGGTCAGGTCGGGGTGATCGACAAGCTCTTTTATCTCCGCCGAAAAATCGGCAATACGCGATGGTTCGGCCCCGGCGAGGATATTGCCGACAAATTCAGCCGGCCCATACAGCGGCCTCATCTGTTGCAGGTCCCGGTGGATCTGACTGAGCAGGACATTTCGCGGTCCTTCCCAGAGCTCATTGACCGCAGCATCCCGATACAGTCTCGGTAGGGATGAAAAATCCTCCATCACTCCGTGTCCGCCGAAGATCGACATGGCCAGGCGCAGATGGTCCACCGCATCCCAGGAGACCGCAATTTTCTGCAGCATCACCAGCTCGCGGACATCGAAGCGTTTGTGCAGCAGTTCGCGCGATTCCGCCGGATCGATGGCCGTTTTTACCTTGCCGTCCAGTTGCAGAAACCTCTGGTAGACCTTGAAGGCCCCGGCCGTGGACCGCTTGGCGCCCCTGTCCAGATCGGCGATCTGGCCGGATACCATTGGAAAATCCTTGAGTTCCCGGCCGAACGCGGATCTGAATGTGGCGTATAGTGCGGCCTCCCTGGCGGCCCTTGTCATGCTCGCCGCACCGCTGAGCCCCACGGTCAGGCGGGAAGAGGTCAGGACGATGCCGACAACGTTGGCCAGACCGCGGTCAAGCGGGCCCACCGGAAAGGCTGTCGCCCCGTCGAAGGTCATCTCCCCGGTGGTCAGTTCAGAAGTCCCCATTTTCCATTTGATCCGGTCGATGGTGCATCCGTTTCTGATCTCCTTCTCCTTATTGCCGGGCAGCCAGGAGGGGACGATAAAGACGCCGATCTTTTCCGAGCCGTGGGGCTTGGCGGTGACCACCGTATAATCTGCATGGGTTGCGGAGCAAAAAAATTTGCTGCCGTACAGCCTCCAGCCATCATCATCCTGGACGGCCTCCAGCAGATTGGCCGGCACATCGGAGCCGCCCTGGATCTCGGAGAGATACTGTGCTCCAATCGCAAAGTCCCCGTTGTTTCCTTCCTTGCAGTGAGACAGGACCCGCCTCGTCTCGGGGGAATCGGCGAAGGCCTCAAGGAGGGCGACAAGGCCCTCGGTGCAGGTCACGGGACAGGCGATACAGGCCTCTCCGTTCTGGTAGATCAAAAACATCTTGATCAATCGTTCCCATGGGCCGGTCTTCCCGGAAAACAAGGCCTCGGCAAAGACCTCCTCTTCCATGGTCAGTGTTTCCATGGGGCGGACGATTCGGTCGATTCGATGGTGGTGGCCGTCGTAATGCAGGATGGAGGGCCTGTTTTCCGGACGGGCCGCGGAGTCGGCGAGATCGCGCCAGCGAAAAGAGGCCTTCAGGGAAATATTTCTAGCCGCCCGGTCGATCGTCGGCCAATCCCCGCCGGCAAAATATCGGACAACTTTTTGAATGAAGGGGTCATCGGCATAGTAGTCGATACGGTTCCGTTTCGTTAAAAAGGTATCGAAATTGTACGGATTATCTTTATTGGGAAGCGACATTACATCCTCCAATCCGGTGTCCCGGGGTAGGGTTGCCGAGGCCGTGGCAGCCGGCGGCAACAGGGCAGGGTTACGCCCTATTCTATCATTGAAGGGGACAAAAAAAAAAGAAAGAACAGGAAGGTTGTGAAATCCTGCCAAAAGGTTTAAGAGGTGTGAATAGTGTTCACCCTAACCAAGACGGCTGGACCAGACCGGCCGGCCACAACGAAACGTGAAAGCTCATCACTCCGGCATGGCAAGGCCGCCTTTCCGGGGGACTTTCATATGTAGCCCGGAGTGTGCCTTGATTGTTCTCAATTCCCTGTTTCCCATCTTCACGCTTCTGCTGATCGGCGGTATTCTGAAACGAAGCGGCCTGACCGATTCGACCTTTCTTAAGACCTCCGATCGGCTCATTTACTATTTTTTCTTTCCGGTCATGCTGTTCTGGAAGATCGGCGGAGCCTCTCTGGATAAGGGTATTGACTGGAATTTTTGTCTGGCCGCGCTGGCAACCCTGGTGTCCATGTTCGTGCTCAGCACACTGGTCATCAAACTCTTGCGGATAGGCGATTATCAGGCAGGCTCTTTTTCCCAGAGCTGTTACCGGTTCAACACCTATATCGGGGTTGCGGTAATCCTCAACAGCCTCGGGACGGAAGGGGTCAAATATTTCGGCATCATGATCGGGTTTGCTATTCCGTTGATCAACCTTTTTGCCGTCTCTACGCTGATCTGGTTCTCCGGCCAGCAGGTCGGCCCGGGACGGCGCCTGCGGATAGTGAGCAGATCGCTGGTCTCGAATCCACTGATCCTCGGTTGTCTGGCAGGTATCTTCTATTCCAGGCTTGTCGGCGGCTTCCCCGTCTTTATCGACAACTCCCTGAGCCTGATATCCATGGTGGCCCTGCCGATGGCCCTGATATCCGTCGGCGGTTCGCTTACCTTTTCCGGCATCAAGGGAAACCTGGTTCCATCGTTGCTGGCTGCGGCGCTGAAGCTGGTTGCGCTGCCGATGCTCGGCTGGCTGATCTTTCATCTCTTCAACGTCAGCGGCATTCCTTTCAAGGTGGGGATGGTCTTTTTCTGTCTGCCGACATCGACGGCCATCTATGTCCTTTCTTCTCAATTGCACAGTGACACGATGCTCGCCTCGGCGGCGATCGTTACCTCGACTCTGCTGTCCTTTATATCCCTGTCGGTGGCTCTGCTGCTTTGATTCGTTTCATAGCGCACCGGAAAAAGACACGAACCGGATAGAAACAAATAAGAAAATCCGATACGATTGATAATAAATATCGTTAATTGTTATTTGACCTGCCGGGAATTATCCCCTACCTTACATTTACCACTTTGTGGTATTTCGTCCTTAACAAATAGAGGAGGGAGATATGAAAACCCGTTCAGCGGTCTTGTTCGCAATCCTGTTCCTGCTGACCCCCGCGGCTCTGTTGGCCAAGTCACAGTCAGGAACAATCACGATGGCCTTCGATCTTTCAGCCCGGTCCAACGGAAACGATACGCAACTCTGGATCCCGTATCCCGTCTCGGATCAGAATCAGCTGATCACCAAGGTCAGTGTCAAAGGGGACTACAACGAGTCCGCAGTCTATACCGACCGGAAATACGGCACGCCGATACTCTATGCGCGGTGGAATAAGGGAGCACCGTCGAGAAAATTGACCTTCAGTTTTCATGTCGTTCGCCAGGAGGTCGTGCGCCGGGATCTTCCCGAGAAGGAGGCGGCCTGGAACCCCGCCGATTTCAAGCTTTATCTGGCTCCCTCGAGTCTGGGACCCATCAACGGTCAGGTGAAAGAGCTGGCGGATAAGATCACCAAAGGCAAGGTGACTGTCAAGGCGAAGGCCAAGGCCATCTACGACTGGGTGATCGACAACATGCATCGGGATCCGAAAACCATCGGTTGCGGTAAAGGCGATGTCTGTTCGTTGCTGGCCGCTCCCGGGGGGAAATGCACCGACATCCATTCGGTCTTTATCGCGCTCTGTCGAGCCGCAGGCGTTCCGGCCCGGGAGATCTTCGGTATTCGTCAGGGCAAGGAACCGGTGGTCGATATCACCACGTGGCAGCATTGCTGGGCGGAGTTTTATCTGCCGGGATACGGATGGGTCCCGGTCGATCCGGCTGATGTACTGAAGAAAATGCTGGTTGAGCACCTGAAGCGTTCGGATCCGAAGATCAAAGAGGCCCGGCGGTATTTCTGGGGGGCCTGGGATCCCTATCGGGTCCAGCTGGCCGTCGGCAGGGATGTTCAGTTGAACCCTGCCCAGGATGGTCCGCCATTGAACAATTTCGGCTATCCCTTTGCCCAGATCGGCAAGGAAACGCTTGACTGGTATCAACCGAAGGATTTCGTCTATGCGATAACCTATCGCCAGTGAACACCGGTTGCAAGGGGTCGGAAGACATGCGGCAGGCGGTTTCTCCGATCCCTTGAGGTCCCTGCCGCGGGAAACCGTGTGCTTACAGCATGACACTATCTCGTGTCGATATATAAAATCTCCCCTTTGCTGATCTGCTCATTGCGGCGATGTTGACCTATCTTTTGGCGAAGGGCCGTCAGGATCCTCCTTTCACCGATTGCTTCTTTCGGCAGATGTTCCAGTAGGTCAATGAGGGAGATTTCCAGGGATTCGGTGCTGGTCCCGCTTGGAATCGCCAACAGACAGCGCAGGGGTGAAATCTCAATGAGCTTGAGCCCCGGAATCTTTTTCAGGCTCTCGCATGGAGGGACAACGATCAGCTCTGAGCCGTTGAAGGTCTTGATTGTCCCGAGTTCTTGGACATCCGGCCGGGCCCGACAGGCAACGCCCTCGACGCAGTGAACGATGGCCCTGGCCCGATCCCGGTCGATGGTCTCGAGTGTCTGCAGGACGCGTCGAGGCAGGGTCACGGTTACCGGGGTGCTTTGCTCGTTGAATTTCGGCGGTCGTCCGGCCGGGGTCTTTTTTTTCATCTTGACATCACATTTTCGCATGCGGATTCCGGGGGAACATCCGGGCAATTGTTCAGATCCTGCCTGACGGAGATCAGTTGCCAGGAAAAAGGCAAAGGGTTGCGGGAGTTAAACGCTGACTAGAATGACTACAATGCAGAGAAACAATATGACCAGGCTGACCTGGTCGGTTATCGCGAACACCAGAGGATCCGTATGCATCTGCCCCCGATGGGCCAGCAGCCAGCTTCGGCTGATCCAGTAAAATGCCAGCAGGGACAGTATCCAGAAGGCGTGATGATGCGAATACAGCAGAAGAATTTCCCTGCTGTTGACATAAAAGGCCAGGACCAGGACGGAGATATAGCCGCTGGCCAGCCCCATGGCGCTTATGATTCCGAGATCGGAGGCTCTATAGCCGCGTCCTTGAACCTGTTCCCCTCCACGGCGGGTAAGTTCAACGAGTTCGGTGTAGCGTTTCAGCAGGGCGAGACTGAGAAAAAAGAACATCGAAAATGCCAGCAGCCAAAAAGACGGTTTTACCGAGATGACGGGACAACCGGCAATGATGCGGGCGGTATAGAGCCCACCCAGCATCAGGACGTCAATGATGGGTTCGCGTTTCAGTCGTAGCGAATAGAGGAGGCTGGCGGCCAGATATAACGCCAGGATCACGGAAAAATTCCTCGGCAGGAAAAGACAGAGAAAAGCGGCTGTAACCAGGAAGACGACGGCCGTGACCTTGCCTGTCATGGGTGACAGAAGATTGCTGGCAAAGGGTCGTTTACATTTGCTGGGATGTTGACGGTCTGCCTGGAGGTCGAGCAAATCATTAACGAGATAACCTGCAGATGCAGTCAGACAAAAGGCTGCCGATGCAATCAGGACATGAAAAAAAAGGTAAGGATGGATGTACTTGTGTGAGGTGATCAGCGGAGTGAAGATAAGCAGATTTTTCAACCAGTGGTGGGCTCGGATCGCGGTCAGAAAAGGTCTGACCGACACCAAACCCGGTTGCGATTGTTTTGCAGCCTGTCCGTTATTTCTTGAAATAGATAGCATGACTCGCCCAATCTCTTTTTGGTTTTTCTAATCCACAGGAATACTCATCCACTGATGAAACCCGGTTGATCGAACGTCACTTGCTTTGGCATAGTCGTTCAAAAAATCCTCAGGGAGAACACTTATTTTTAACGTTGAAACAAAGGAAAAATAGATTTATAATACTACAATTACATCAAACATTTATTGAAGTTAATGGCATGATTATATAAGTCATTGGATGAAATCACGGTCTTGAGATGGCAGTAGCTTGTGAGATACAGTACTTCTTTAGCTAATTTCCTACGTTAAAATTAAATAAAATGCAATAGAAAATTTAATTGGCGGAATTTTCAACGTATTATGATGGAACAAAGCATTGTGTTTGAGGTCCTGCGCGGCTGCCTGTTCGCTCTGCCGCTTGCGGCAGGTTTCTTCCTGCTGTTACGCATCAAGGCGCCATGCGGCTATTTCCTGGCCTTGGGAATCCTGCCGGTCTGCCTGCCGTTGTGGCTTGTATCCAATCTTCGCGTTTACGGGTATCACGGCCTGATGCAGGCGGGGATCGTCTATGAGATTCTCAACGGACACCTGCCGCCGCATAATCCCCTGTTTGCCGGTCAACCGCTGCTCTACCCGTGGGGATATGCCTTTTGGGTTGCCTTGCTGAGCCGGATGTTGCATATAAGCCCCTTCTATTCAACGGCGCTGCTGAGTACGGTGGCCTTGGCCGGTATTCTGATTGCAACCTTTTATATCTCGCGTCTGTTCACCGACGATCTGGCCGCCAATCTCTTTGCGACGCTGATCCCGCTTTATGCCTTTACATTCACCCAGAATCTTGATTTCATGCCGTTGTGGCACAGCAACGCGGCGCATTTGGCGGGTTTCGGCGAATGGCGGTCCATGCCCATTGTGGAAAAATTCAATGGGGACACCGGATTCCCGTTCGGTTTTTTCCTCTATGGGGCCTTTTTTTACCTCTTCCTGCGCAGCATCACAGCCGAAAGCTGGAACTGGAGGCAGGCCGGACTGCTGGTGCTGCTGCTCATCGGCGTCGGTTTCACCTACCCGTTTTTCCTGCCCGCTCTGGATATCGGCGGATTTGCCGCCTGCATGGTGATCGCTTTTCGTAATCGACAAGGCAACTGGCGACAACCGGTCATGGTGGCCGTTGCCCTGGTTGCGGGTTCGGTCGTGCTGCTGCTCTACCTGCTCCCGATAACCCATGGCAAGTTTCCAGCCGGGAAACTCGTTCCTAATCTCTCATGGCCGCACTGGAAACGGAAGATCGGGGTGCTGCTGCTGACCTGCGCGCCGATCTGGCTGCTGCTGTGCCTGTATCGCCGCAGGCTCTGGGACATCCTGAAGGAACATCGCCCTGCAACCGTGGGCCTGGTCCTATCGGTGGCGGTGTCGTATCTCCTGTTCCTGGCGGTGAATACCCCCTTTGCCAGCGAGTATAAATTCCTGTCGCAGGGGATGTACTTGACCGGTATCCTGGGTGGTTGGTGTTTTTCCTTTCTGCGCAGACGGCGTCCGCTGCTGTCCTTCGCACTGGTCGCCCTGTTCCTCGTCCCGATGGGCATGGATGTTGCCATGAAGTCCACCAACTGGCTGAATGCAGGTGTATATCCCCGGGGTTATTCGGAGCGCGGTCTGGATATCCTGTCGAAGAATCCGGTGGAAGAAGCGTTTTACACCTGGGTGCAAAAAAAGACCGATACCGACGCGGTCTTTTTGGATGCATCCCTGGACATGACGATCTATGGTCGGCGGGAATTGTATGTGGGCGTTCCGACAATTGCCCCGTTTGCCGGTTTCGGGATGACGTCGCAGGAGATGCTCGGCGAGGACAACGGCTATAACCCGGCACTGATCCAGCAACGAATGAAGACGCTGGATGCGGTGCTGGATGGGAAAAATCCTCTGACCCTGGCGGACCTCGCCCCCGTCAGACAGCATTTTCCCGACAACGAAATCTTCATCATCGGCCGTACAGGGAAAGAGAGGAGACGGTTGGCGCGCTGCCCGTTCCTGAAGAAGGCGTTCAGCGATGGCGCCATCGCCGCCTTTTCCATCGCCGGGGTATCGGCAAGGCCGCTACCCAACGCTGTGGCCCGACGTGTCGGTCGATAGGCCTCGGTCCGGTGAGAGGTCTGAGACGACCTTCGCAGGATCAGGGGCCGGTCCCAGGGCGGACGGGATTTCCCCGGTTGGTTGAAATCGCGACCAGGTATCGGGACCGCTCGCGGCGGGGGGCGATGGATGGCATGGTATCTTGAGGAGCCGTAACAGTATGGGCGGTCTGAAAAAGATCCTTCTTTTTGTCATTGCCGGATGTCTTCTGGTTGTCGCCGGGTCGTGGTATCTCGACGTACGGCATAAAAGACAGATGAATAACCAGGCGATATCCTTGAAGCCTGACAACAGAGAGCGGACCGCGGTTCTACCCGGTGCCGCAATCGACGAACTGCACGGCTTCATTGTTTGGAGCACGAACAGATACGGCAACCATGAGTTGGCCGAGATGACTTTGCCTGACAGAAAAATTGTCCGATTGACCAGGAATCCGTTGCAGGACACCTTTCCCCGGATTTCGCCCGATGGCAACCGCCTTGTCTTTACCCGATCGCAGAAACCGAATGTTTCGCAGCGCAACAGCCTGTTGTGGGATATCTATCTTTACGATCTGCGTTCCGGCGGCGAAAAGCTGCTGGCAAAAAACGGCTATGCCCCATCGTGGTCCGACAGGGGAGATGCGGTCTATTTCCTGCGTAACGGGGATTCCATCTGGAGATACGATACTGCGACCGGGCAGAGTGCCATGGTCTTCAAATCGGGAAAAACGGTGCATGTGCCGTTGGGGGTCACCCTGGGGATGCCGTCCTGGAACGATAACAACAGGGCGATGGCGGTTACCTTCCGGGAAGGGCTTGATGGAACGGGTATAATCAAGAGCAACGGCGATGTCGCGCTTCTCGGCGGCGGTTGTCAAATACAGTGGTCGCCGGATGGATCCTGGCTCTATTATGTGGACCACGATTGGCGGCAGAATACCATATTCAACCGCATAGATCTTAAGACAAAAGAAAAATCCCTGCTCTTTGACTCCCCCACCCGGTTCAGTCACGAGTATTTCCCAAAGCTCGACCGGACAGGAAAGTATCTGGTCTTTGGTGCCAGCACCGGGGGGCACGAACTTGATCAGGCGGATTATGAGATTTTCCTCTGGCGAGTGGCATCTCCCTTCAGCTCAGCCGTTCGCCTGACCTTTAATCCGGCAAATGACTGCTGGCCCGATTTATACCTCAAGGAATGATGCCCTGGCAGAACCCTTTCCTGGGAGGCCGAGGCCATACGATAATTCAACAAATTACGATCATGAACCGACGGTCGGCCTAGCTATTACGTTGCCGGACGGGAAGGTGCCTGAAGGATTGCGTCTTGCAATTGCTGCGATTCAATGCATAATTTTATCGTGGGCGGTTTTGGAGAAGTTCATCATTTACCGGGAGTCAAAGACAATGAAGATTCTGGTTGGCTACAAGGGGGCGAATATCGGCAGGGACCTTTTGAAGTTGGCGGCAGAGCGGATACGGGCACGTTCCGGAGAGGTCTTTATCGTCACCTCGTTGATCGGCGGTGAGAGAACGAATGGCAACGAGGTTTTCGAGGCTGAACAAAACCTCGAGAAGGCCAAAAGATATCTGGATGAACAAGGCGTAACAAGCCAGACGCATCTGTTGGTCCGTGGCAACAGTCCGGGGGAAGATATCGTCCAGTTTGCCGTTGAACGGGAGATCGACGAGATCCTGATCGGTGTCAAGAGCAGATCGAAGGTTGGAAAAATCCTCTTCGGTTCCACCGCTCAATATGTGATCTTGAAAGCGGGCTGCCCCGTTACTTCGGTCAAGTAGCATCAATTTGCGGGAGAAGAGCAATGAAAAAAATCATGCATATCAAACATGTCGTCAGTCCCATCGATTTTTCCGATAATTCTAGACTGGTGGCCGAGTCGGCGGCCTATATTGCAGGGACCTTCAAGGCCGCCCTCCATCTGATCTTTGTGGTCCAGAACTTTGAGGATTATTCGGGTTTTTTCGTTCCACAGTTGAGCATGCCCAATCTGGAACAGGAACTTCTGTCCGGTGCCGAAGACCGCATGGACCGTTTTCTCAAGGAAAATGATGCTGCCTTCAGGAACGCCGGGGTCGTGGAGGTCATGCAGAAGGTTTTTGTCGGGGATGTTGCCGAACAGATCGTCAAATACACCCTGGATGTCCAGGGCGATCTGATCGTGATGGGGACCCATGGCTATAAGGGCCTGGAGAAGATCATGTTCGGCAGCATAGCCGACAAGGTCGTCCGTACCGCCCATTGCCCGGTCATGACCATCAACCCGTATACCTGCTGCGAAGAGACGGCGGAAAAGTAAGCAGGCATGCAGGACTTCAACCTATCCGATAACGGCCAGGATTGCATGTGCCGTCCCGTCAGCCGGTTGGTTGGCTTGTGACGGTAACCCGGCCAGCTGTGCGAAACCGAGATCGGAGAGAAGGTGCAGGCAAAACGGGGTTCGGCCGAAGCGTTGTGCCGGAAAACGTGTCTCGAGGAGGGTCCTCCAGCGCGAGGCCCAGGTGGTGCTTGCCGACAGGAAGGCGGGGACGGGCACGCCGTCCGAGCCTACCAGTCGGCCAAGACCCTCCGAGATCTCGGCAAGGAGCGCAGCGGCCTCTTCTCTGAAGACCTCGACGGCATCCCCATGGTCCTGAAGCTTGATGCCGGCGGCGGCCGGGAGTTCCAACCGGAGAAGAGGGATTGCCGCTTTGCCGCACCGTGTTTCATACATCTCCAGGATGCTGTCGGCCACCTCCGGGCGGCTGGTGGTCCACAGCCACCACGCGGGAAGCTCTGCGGCTCCGAACAGGGTAAGCCAGGCCTTGAACCGGTGCCTGTTCAGGCCGGCACGGGGTGAAATCACCTTTTCCGGCACCTGTGAAAGATCGGTAAACGGGTTCTGCTCGTCGAATTCATCATCCTTTCCCAGCAGACGATCAAACAGGTCGGCCTGGCTTCTGTTCAGGCTGGTCAGTGCATCGGCCACCTCCTCGTCCGCATGGTCGAGGATCTCGGCGATGGCCAGGACAAGTCGCGCCTGCCAGAGTCCGGCCTGTCTTTCGGTCTCCTTTTTCCCGGCAGCCGAATCATCGGGAAGGGTATCGAACAGGGAGGAAATGAGAGAATATCTCGATTCCTCTTTATCGTCTGCCGGGGCCGACAGGGAGGCGATGGCAAGTGAACTGAGCTGAGCGGCGTAATCGTCCGTTCTCTTTTCGATATCGCGGACCAGGTGGAGAAAACGGCTTCGGTCCGCTCCGAGTGGTGCCGGAGTATGTACTTGACAGAATCGTTGATCCATGAAACTATCCGAGAGGTCTTGCGCCTGTCGGTCCGCTTCATGGTCTTCGACCGGCTGCAGGATATGTACCCTGTCAAAAAACAGAAAAAGCAATCGGCCGTCGGTGGTGATGACGGTATCGGGAAAATACAGCGTTTCGAGTGTGTTCATATGCAAAGTACCAAAGAAAAAGTATCCTTTTATCTCAGCGCCATCGTCTATGGTATCTTTAACCTGCGACTGGCGGGAGATCTTCCATCCACCCTGCATGCAACCGTCTGGCAGATCCTTCAGACCGCTCCCTATGTAGCCGGGGCCACGCTGGTATTGGTTGTTTTTCTCCAATATATGTCGGAGGGGAGGGTGATGCCCTGGGAGCGCAGGCTCAGATTGTTTTTTACCATCGGCATCATTGCCGGCCTTTTCATGGCAATCTATGAATATGCCGGAGTAGGTGTCCATATGCAACAATAATTTTCCGCCTCGGCGGAGCCTGCACCGACCCGACTCCTTATGTTCTTCCTGCATGTTTCAAATAGAACAGAGAATCTGCTGCGCCATCTGGCCGAAGTGATCAGGGTCGGCGAGCGGGCCGATCCCTTTGCCGGGGAGGTCTTCCTGATCCAGAGCCAGGGGATGGAGCGGATGATCTCCCAGGCCATGGCCGCGGAATTTCGCAGCTGGTGCAATTTCGATTACCTCCTTCCCTTCGCCTTTCTCGCAGACATTGCCGAAAGGCTGGGGATGCCGATCACCCCGGACGGGTATGACCGCAGGACCATGACCTGGCGCCTGGAGGGACTCCTGCGTGATCCGGACGGGGATACGTATCGAGAACTTTCAGGATATATCACAGGGGAGAATGCCGACCTGAAGCGCTTCCAGCTCTCCTACCGTCTGGCCAATGTCTTCGATCAGTACCAGATGATGCGGCCCGATATGCTGGAGGCATGGGATGCGGGCCGGTGCGCCACCGATCATCCGTCCGAGGTCTGGCAGATGGAGCTGTGGCGGCGATTGGCATCGGGGGCCGGGGAGGTGCCGCATCGCGGGGTCCTCCTGCGCCGGGTCATCGACAGACTCTGCGAGCCTGCCCCTTTGTCCACTGTGCTGCCGCGGCGGATCTCGGTTTTCGGTCTGCATATCATGCCGCCGCTCTTTCTTCAGTGTCTGCAGGGGCTGAGCCGGCATTGCGACGTCCATCTCTATCTCCTCTCCCCGTGCCGGCGGTACTGGGGCGATATCGAGGGGGAAGGTCGGCTGATCAAAAAGAGGCTGGCCCGAATGGAACAGGGCTTGACCGAGGGTGCCGATGCCGGCGGCGGGCATCCGCTGCTGGCATCGTACGGCCGCCAGGGACGGGATTTTCAGGAGCTGCTCCTGGCAGCCGTTGCGGTTGAAACCGAGTTCAGCAGTTTCGAGGATCCCGGCGATGGTGGTTCGCCAAGCCTGTTGCACCGGCTGCAGTCGGATATCCTGAACGACAGGGTCTCGGTGCCGGGCGGCGAGACAATCCCGCCCGACGATTCCCTGATCATCCTCTCCTGTCACTCCCGGCTCAGGGAGATCGAGGTGGTAAAAGACCGGATCCTCCGTCTCCTGCATGGCGACCCGGGACTTGAGCTGCGCGATATCATCGTCATGGCGCCCGATATCCACGACTACGCATCGCTTATTCCGGCCGTCTTCAACGACATCCAGCATGCGATTGCCGACAGGTCGCCTCGCAGGTACAACGGCATCATCAATGTCTTTCTCAGCTTCCTGGAGCTTTTCGACGGCCGGTTCGGTTGGATCGAGGTCCTCGATATCCTCAGAAACGGCGCAGTCCATCCCAACTTTGAGCTCACAGCCGCCGATCTCGACAGCCTGGAACACTGGGTCTGTGCGGCAGGCATCCGCTGGGGCCTGTCCGCCGACCAGCGTCGGGAGATGGATCTCCCGGATTTCACTGAGAATACATGGGCCTTCGGTCTCGATCGCCTGCTGATGGGAGTAGCCGTTGCCGCCGATGAGATGGTTGACGGCATCCTGCCCTATACCGATATCGAGGGTGCCCAGGCCCGCTCGCTGGGCGGGCTCTGCGCCTTTGTGGCCCTGGTCGAAAAGGCACGACGTGATTTTGGGCGGGAGCGGCAACTGGCCGACTGGTCGGCCCTGCTCCTCGAGTATGCCGGGGAACTCTTCGGGGAGCCCGGCCGGGAGGATGTGCAGGAGCTCAGGGAGATGCTCGATCTGCTTGCGGACAGCTATGCCCGGTTTTACGATCATCAGGTGAGTATCAGGGTCATTCGGGCCTGGCTCTGCCAATCCGTGCAAGAAAGCCTGAGCGGTTCGGGATTTCTGCGGGGCGGCCTGACCTTCTGTTCGATGCTGCCGATGCGCTCGGTCCCCTTCAGGGTGGTCTGCCTGCTGGGACTGAACGACGGCGAATTCCCCAGAAACGATTCCTGGTCCACCTTCGATCTGATGGCGCCCCCCAGGTCGCGGCCGGGGGACCGCTCCTCCCGTTCCGATGACCGCTACCAGTTTCTGGAGGCGGTGCTGGCCGCCCGCGACTGCCTGCTGCTCAGCTTTATCGGCCGTTCGATCAAATCGAATCAAGAGATCCCTCCCTCGGTGGTCGTAACCGAGCTGTTGGAGTACCTGCTGGGTGCCTTCGGAGCAGAGGACCTGGTGGTCGGGCAGCCGCTGCAGCCGTTCAGCAGCCGTTATTTTACCGGCAAGGAAAGGCATCTCTTCAGTTACAGCGCCCAGAACTGTGCCGTTGCTGCCCGGCTCCTGGCAAAGAAGGAGGAACCCGCATTCTGGTGGTCGGGGGAACTTGAGGTTTCGGCTCCGGAGCCGATCCAGGTCGGGGATCTGTTGGCCTTTTATACCGATCCGCAACGGTGGTTTGTCCGGACCTGTCTTGGAATCCGCCTCGACGCCGACGTCGACCTGCCGGAGGAACGCGAACCCTTTGCGGTGGGCGGGCTCGATGCCTACCTGATCGAACGGGAGATCATCACCTGTCTTCTCGAGGGCCGCAAGACCGGCAGCCTCCTGGCCCGGCTCAGGGCCGAAGGGCGCTGGACGCTGGGGATGCCGGGCAGGATTGCCTACCAGACGAAGCTTCGCGAGCTTACATCCTTTGCCGACGTCATCAGGGAGCAGGGGATGGGCGAGAGGCTGCCGGACCTGCAGGTTGACTGCCTGATCGGCGGCCACCATCTCAAGGGGCAGCTGTCCAACCTCCATGAAAACGGCATCCTGCTGGCCCGTTACGCCGCCCTGAAAGGCAAGGACCTGCTGACCGGCTGGCTCCACCATCTGCTTCTGGGCCTCTTTCCCGGCCGGAGGCGATGCACCGCGGTCATTGCCAAAGACGGGGTGAAGCGGTTCGTCGAGGGCGAGGGACAAGGGCCGGATCTTGCCCGGTTGCTCGATCTCTTCGTCGAAGGCTGCCGCCGGCCGAGCCCGCTTATCGTCGAACCGGCCCTCGGCTATGTCCGGCAGCTGCACGCCTCCCGTGCCGGCATCCCCCCTCTGGTCAAGGCCGAGAGCTGCCTGCGGGATCGTATCGACAAGGGCTATGATCCGGAGTGGGCGCTTCTGTTTCGCAACAGGGAGCCGCAGGACATCCTCGATGCCCGGTTCGAGGGGCTCTGCCGTGAGATCATGGAGCCGATCTGGATGAGAGCCGATGCCAGCTGATGCCCGAATCCTGGATGCAGGCAGGATTCACCTGGAAAAGGGGATCAACCTGGTCGAGGCCAGCGCCGGGACCGGCAAGACCTACACCATTGCCATGCTCGCCCTGCAGGCCGTGGCCGATCTCGGGGTGGGCGTCGACAGGCTGCTGATCGTAACCTTCACCAAGGCGGCAACCGAGGAGCTCAGGTCCAAGGTCCGGGCCCGGCTTGCTTCGGCTCGCGCCCTGCTGCTGGGACGGCCCGCCGAACCTGACCCCGCCCTTGCCGCCTGGGCGGCCGGGGTGGAAGACAGCGAACTGGCGCAGACCCGGCTGCAGCTGGCCCTCTACGATATCGACCGGATCGGCATCTTCACCATCCATTCCTTTTGCCGCAGGATGCTGCAGGAACAGGCCCTGGAGAGCGGCCAGCTCTTCGATGCCGAACTGCTGGCCGATATCGAGGATATCCGCGGCCAGGTCGTCGACGATTACTGGCGCCGCCATGTCTATGGCCTGGCGCCGAGGCCCTGCTCGATGGTGACCGGCGTTTTTCCGACACCCGAGTCCCTGCTGGCAAGCATCAAGGGGGCGGGTGCCGCGGCTGCGATCGAGCCGCAGGCGGAAGATCTTCCGGCGGCCCTTGCCGAATTCGAATCGACCTTTGCCGATCTGGCCTCATGGTGGCGGGTCCATGCCGAAGGGCTTTTTTCCTCTCTTGCCCAGGCGGTGGCGGAGCAGAAGATGAAAAAGGACTTCTGCGCCGGGTTTTCTTCCTGGTGGCAGGGCTTGGATGCGTTTTTCAGGCAGGCAGGCCATGAACATCCTGCAAATCTGCAGCATCTAACCAGGGAGGGTCTTCTGGAAACGCTGAACGGCCAAAGGCTTCGCGGTGAGCAGAAAAAAGAGGAGTTTCTGGCCGTCCTGCCCCTGCCGGAAAACGAGACGGCTGCTTTTCTCGAGGCCTCAAGGACCCTGCTTCTGAGCCTGAGGTGCGGGCTTGCCGTGGCCCTCTCGACCGAGGTGGAGCGTCGACTGAGCCGGCAGGGGACGATGTCCTTCGACGACCTGATCCTCCGGCTGTCCAGGGCCCTTGCCGAGGGTGGCGCCCTGCGGCGGCTTCTCGGCACCCGCTACACGGTGGCCCTGATCGATGAGTTTCAGGACACCGATGCCCTCCAGTGGCATATCTTTTACAGCCTCTTTGGTGCAGGGGCACATTATTTCTATCTGATAGGAGATCCCAAGCAGGCCATCTATAAATTTCGCGGCGCCGATATCTACTCCTATTTCCGGGCAAAGAAGGCGGCGGACCGGCATCTGTCCCTGGAGGACAACCACCGCTCCCATCCGGACCTGGTCGAGGAGATAAACCGCCTGTTCACCGGCCGTCCCGAGCCGTTCACCTTCCCGGAGGAGATGTTGGGCTATCCCCCTGTTTTCCCGGCCCGAGGCGTCAAGGACGGCTTTCTGCACCAGGACGGCAGGCCCGTTGCGGCCATGGTCTACTGTCATCTGCCGGAGACCGGAACCGGAGCCTGGACCTCGGGCCTGGCCGCCTCACAGATCAGGCGCTTCATCGTCTCCGAGGTCGTCCGGCTGCTGGCTCCGGACAAGCCGGTCGAGATGGCAGGCAAAAAAGAGGGCGCCAGGGTCCTTGAGCCCCGGGACATCGCCATCCTGGTGCGCAGCAACACCCAGGCCGAGGAGTATCGGCAGGCCTTTTCCGATGCAACCGTTCCGGCCGTGGTCGCCAGCCGGGTGTCGGTCTTTCATACCGAGGCCTGCCGGGAGATGTTCCTGCTGCTTTCGGCCGTCGTCGCCCCCGGAGACAGGCGGCAGATGAAGAGGGCCATGACCATCTCCTGGTTTGGACTCACCGGTGACGAGCTGCAGGGGATCTGGCAGGATGAGGCCGGCATTGACGGCTGGCACAGCCGCTTCCAGGTCTACTTCAGGATCTGGCAGGAGCAGGGCTTTATGACCATGATGAACGGGCTCATCGCCGCCGAGGGGGTTCTCACCACGCTGGCCTCGGGGAAATCGGCCCAGCGGCATATCGCCAACATCCATCATCTGCTGGAGCTGATCCAGACGGCGGAGAGCGTTGAGAATCTCGGCTGCGGCCGGACCCTGGAGTGGCTGCGCACCAGGATGAAATCCCCGCAGACCACCGAGGATGTCGAGCTGCGGCTGGAGAGCGACGAGGATGCCGTCCGGATCGTCACCATGCACAGCGCCAAGGGCCTGGAATACCCGGTGGTCTTCTGCCCCTATCTCTGGTACCGTTCCCTTCGCCTGCACAAGGAAAAGTGGGCGATAACCTGTCATGATGCCGAAAATCACCTGGTCCTCGATCTCGGCTCGGACGACTTTGACGCCCGCAGGGACAAGGCGGTGGCGGAGGAGTTTGCCGAGGATGTGCGCATTGCCTATGTCGCTCTGACCCGGGCCAGACTGTGCTGTTATGTCTTTTGGGCCGAGGTGAAGGGATCCGCCGCGACCGCCGATTCGTTTTCGTCGGCCCTGGGCTATCTGCTCTTCCCCGGAGGACGGGTTGATTTTACGGCACAGGAGGCGATCCTGAAGGCCCGGGCCGCCAATCCTTCCGTCGGCTATCAGCTCCTGACCGGTGCCGACCGGACCGGCCCTTTCAGAAGCGATCCGGCCATGCCAAGGCTGTCGCCGCTTTCACCCTCCGGCCGCAGCCTGCATACCGACTGGCAGATGTCGAGCTATTCGGCCCTGGCATCGCTCAGTGAAAACGACGAGCAGGACCACGCCCTCGGCGTCCGGGACGACGCCGCTTCGCAGCCCGTTTACTGCCCGGGGCTTCCGGCCGGGACCGGTTTCGGCAATGTCGTCCACGGTATCCTGGAGCAGGTGCCCTTTGCCTCCCTGGCCGCAGGTGGCGATTGCCGCGAGATCCTTGCCCGGCAGCGTGTCCGTTTCGGGGTGCAGGCGGACCCGGAGGTCCTGCAGCGGCTCCTGGCGGCAATAGTTACGACACCGCTGGCCGCCGGTTCCGACCCGGACTTCACCCTGGCCGGTCTCGATGCCGGGCGCTGCCTGCGGGAGATGCCCTTTTATTTCCACCCGGACCGGATCGCCACCGAGGAGATCAACGCCGTCCTTGCCGGGGAGCCCACCGTCGTCCCCCTTGCCCGCAAGGTGATGCAGGGCTTTCTGACCGGCTATGTCGATCTGTTCTTCGAGTATAGGGGCAGATTCTATATAGTCGATTATAAAACAAATTATCTTGGGGATCTGGTCTGCGACTACTCGGCGGAGAACCTCGTCAGGGCAATGGCTGTCCATAATTACGGGCTGCAGTACTGGATCTATACGCTGGTCCTCGACCGGCACCTGAAAAACGTGCTGCCGGGATACAGCTACGACCGGCATTTCGGTGGCGTCATGTATCTGTTTGTCCGCGCAATGGTGCCGTCGGTCGCCGGCAGCGGCGTCTACTTCACCCTGCCCGACAAAGGGATTCTCGATCAACTCGCGTCCTGTGTGGGAGGAAGGTGATGGAGCGATCTTTCGGCCTTCTCGATTGCCATCTTGCCGACTTTCTTGCCGCCCGTTCCGGGCTTTCAGGAGACGACCTTGACACCTTCCGTCAACTGGTGCGCGAGCTTTCCGGAGCCCTGGCGGACGGGCACAGCTGCCTGCCCGTCAGGCCCACGGACCGGGAGATTCTGACGGCAAGCCCGCTGGTCTCCAAGGACAAGACAACGCCTCTGGTGCTCTTCGGCGATTGGCTCTACCTGCATCGCTACTTCACCTATGAAACACGTCTCGCCGCCGGGATTGCTGAACTGGCCGGCAGGTCATCCGGCGTGCCGGAAAAAAACGCCTTGCTCGACGCCTGCTTCGGCCCGGACTCGGATGAAATCGACGGACAGAAGCTCGCTGCACGTCTTGCCGTGGACAAAGCCCTGGCCATCATCTCCGGCGGACCCGGCACCGGCAAGACGACCACGGTGGTCAAAATCATCGGGGTCCTGCTGCAGGCCTTCGGCCGTGATCTGCAGGTGGCCCTGGCCGCTCCGACCGGCAAGGCGGCCATGCGGCTGAGCACGGCAGTGGCCGGGAGCAAGGAGCGTCTGCCCTTTACCGCAGAGATCAGGGCCGCCATCCCCGATGAAACCCGGACCCTGCACCGGCTTCTGGGGGCGCGGGAGTACTCCGTGTCCTTTCGCCACACCAGGGACAACCCGCTGCCCTGGGACGTGGTGGTGGTTGACGAGGCCTCCATGGTCGACCTGGCCATGATGAGCAAACTGGTTGAGGCCCTGAAGCCGGGGTCCCGGCTGATCCTTTTGGGCGACAAGGACCAGCTGGTGTCGGTGGAATCGGGGGCGGTGCTCGCCGATCTCGTCGAGGCCCTGCCTGATAATACCGTCGAGCTACGGAAGACCTATCGTTTTGATGCCGCAATAGGCCGCCTCTCCCGGGCCGTGAACAGCGGCGACATCGCTATGGTCCGGCAGCTCCTGACAGACCGCGGATCCTCCCGCATCCGTCTTTTGACCGAACCGCTCGCGGAGTTTGCCGGCAACCGCTATCTCGACTATATGCGCCTGGTCGAACAGGTCGGGGAGGTCGGCAGGCAACGGGTCTTTGCCGCCTTCAACGGCTTTCGCATCCTCTCCGCCCTGCGCCGGGGTCCGGTCGGAGTGCAGGGGATAAATGCCATGATGGAACAGTTTCTGTCCCGGCAAGGATATGACTGTTCGGCAAGGACCTGGTACCCGGGACGGCCGGTGCTGATCACCAGAAACGACTACTCCCAGGATCTCTATAACGGCGATGTCGGTATTGCCCTGCCGGATCCGGCGGACGGCGGCATCAGGGTCGTTTTTCAACGCCCGGACGGCACATTCAAGACCTGTCTGCCGTTTCGGCTGCCTCCCTGCGAGACGGCATATGCCATGACCATCCATAAGTCACAGGGCTCCGAGTTCGACGATGTCCTGGTCGTGTTACCGGAAAAAGAGAACCCGATACTCAGCCGGGAGCTGGTGTATACGGCGGTGACCCGGGCCAGAAAACAGATCCTGGTGCGTGCCGATGAACACATTTTAGCTCAGGCCCTGGAGCGCAAGACCAGGCGCTACAGTAATCTGAAGGACCGGCTTCTTGCCGGATGAGGCCATGAAGATACTCCATATTCTCAGTCAGCGTCCCGACAGCACCGGCAGCGGCTTTTATATCCAGAACATGTTGCGGCTGGCCCGGGAGGCCGGTCACCGGAATTACCTCATTGCCGGAGTCCCCTTCGGAAACGAGCCGGAGCTCGAGAATATCGACCGGCAATCCTGCAGTTTTGTACGCTTTGACGGCGGCGACCTGGACTTTCCGATTGCCGGGATGAGCGATGTCATGCCCTATCCGAGTTCCGTTTTCAGCGACCTGTCCCAGGCTCAGCTCGATGCCTATGAGCGGGTCTTTGCCGACAGGATCCGGGCGGCCGTGCAGGACTTTTCCCCGGATATCATCCACAGCCATCATCTGTGGATCGTGACCGCCGTGGCCAGAAGGGTGGCCCCCGCTATCCCGATGGTGACCTCCTGTCATTCCACCGCCTTGCGGCAATTCGGTAAATGCGTCCATCTGCGAACCCGGGTGCTGGCCCCCTGTCGGGCCGTGGACCGGGTCCTGGCCCTCAGCCGCGATCAGGCGGCGGCGATTGCCGGGCTGTACGGGATCGACAAGACGCGGATCGCTATCGTCGGCGGCGGCTTTAACGACGCCCTCTTTACCTGGCAGGCGAAGCCCCCGGTGCCGCCCGTGCATCTGCTCTACGCCGGAAAATTAAGCTTTGCCAAGGGGGTGGATTGGCTGCTGCGCGCCTGCCTGCAGCTGGCCGGTCCGCCGCTCCATCTCCATATCGCCGGTTCCGGCACCGGAGACGAGGAGAAGGCCTGCCGCAGGCTTGCCGACAGCCTGGGCGGCAGGGTGACGGTCCATGGCGGGATAAGCCAACAGGAGCTTGCCCGGCTGATGGGTGCCTGCCATCTCTTTGTCCTCCCCTCTTTCTTTGAGGGCCTGCCCCTGGTGCTGCTCGAGGCCCTGGCCTCGGGCTGCCGGATCATCACCACGGATCTGCCCGGCTGTCGCGAGCTGCTGGAGAAGGGGAGCCGGGACCTGGTGGAGTTCATCGGGCTTCCGGAGCTGGAGACGATCGATCGCCCCCGTGCCGAGGACCGGGGACGGCTCGAGGCCGATCTGATCGCCGCGATCAAGAGGATGGTTGCCCGGGTCAACCGGTCCGCCGCACCCGATCTCAGCGAGATTACCGCCTTGACCTCGAACTACAGCTGGAAGGCGGTCTTCGCCAGGGTCGCCGAATCATACGCAGAGGTGCTGCCGGAAGGGCGTTTCATCTCCGGACCTCGCTGAAATTATTTGCTTGGGTACCTGGAGACGTTCGGAAGTGGTCCGGATGTGTGCCGTCAGGTCGGCCAGGCGGAGCAGATCCATGGGTGCCGGCCTGCCTGGGCGCAGGCGGGCCGCCTGTGCAGGTTTATACTCTGACGGCGACGGCTGCGGCGTCGTCATACTGCTTGAAGCGGGGGTATCTCCGGCAGTCGGGGTCCTCAGCATACACTGATCTGATGTGGTCGTGAATCCGTTGCAGCCCCCCTTGGCGGTAAAGGTCGACAAAGGCCTGCCAGTCGTTCTCCCGGTCCGGATCTTCCCGCGGCAGGAAGAGCCCGTCGGTAAAGACCAGGATGGCGGCGATGCCGTCGAGACTGTGCCTGCCGTGGCGGATGAAATCCATCGCCTTCGTCTCGCCGTTCAGGACGCCGTAGCTGACGTTCATCTCCATGCGGACGCTGCGGATCTGCTCCTGCAGCAGGTCGTGGATGGTGACGCCTTCGCGAACCCGGGCATCCTTCCACAGTCGCAGGGTTTCCCTGTCATGGTTGATCTCCGGGACCAGCCTGGTGAAGGAGCCGTCCTTGCGGATGATCAGAACCAGGCTGTCACCGGTCTGGCAGTACTCGAAATGGTCGTCCCCGAGGCGGATGACGGCGGCGCTGGTGGACCAGAGCCGATAGCGTTTGCTCTCCGGGATACCGCTCTGGTCGAGGGCACCGTTTATCCGGCGGTTGGCCTCTTGCGCGCAGTCGAGCAGGGTGTCGCCTCCCCGGCTGCTGAAGGCCCTGGCGGCGATCCTGGCCGCGATCAGCCCGCCGGTGAGTCCCGCCGGCAGATCGTCCGTGGCAATGCTGGTTGCACCGTCAAAGACGCCGAAGAGACGGCCGTCATGGAGAAGGACATCCTCGTTTACCTTGCCGCTGCCCTTTTCCAGCAGGGTTTCAACGCTATGGAGAGGGAGATTGCCGCAGGTACGGGTCGGCAGACGTTGTTCGATCGAGAGATACATTTTCTTCTGGCCTTTTTTACAGTTCTTGCCAATATAATAAGATTTCACGATAACACAAATTGATTGTTTCGATTGTAGTACCTCCTGCAATAGCAAAAACCTATGATGCAGGGTCGAAATCACCGGATTTGCAGCAGCGATTTTTCGTTGCTATAAAGAAGCTATGAATGAACGTATCCTCGATCCCGATCCCGCTGCCTGGGATGCCTATGTCTCGGTCCATCCTCTGGGGGTGTATGCGCACCTCCACGGCTGGATCGAGACCCTGGCCTCTACCTACGAACTCCGGCCGTTCCGGCTGGCGTTGGCCAGCGGCGGCAGGATTTCGGGGCTGGTGCCGTTGGTGCTCTTTGCTCCACCGGGAAAAGAGAGGCGGCTGATCTCCCTGCCGTATACGGATGCGGCGGGCATCATCGCCGACGATGCCGATGTCGCGGTCGACCTGTTGCAGGCGGCCCTCGGGCTTGCGGCGGACCTCGGGGCCGAACACCTGGAGCTTCGCCAGGCGGGAGATGTGTTTTTCCGGCCGCACGAGCCGGACAGCGCCATCACCCATAGGCCGCATTCCTTTAAGACCGGGCTGGTGCGGGACCTGCCGCCGTCATCGGCAGAGCTGTGGACGGGGCTGGATGCCAAGGTGCGCAATCAGGTGCGCAAGGCCCGGAAATCCGGATGTCGGGCCGAGACGGGTGGAATCGAGCTGCTCGATCGCTTCTACCGGGTGTTTTCCGAGAATATGCGCGATCTCGGCTCCCCGGTCCACGCCTTTACGCTGTTTCAAACCATGGCGGCAAGCCTGGCGGGCCGGATCTTTCTTGTCTCGATGGCGGGTGAGGCCGCAGCGGGGGCCATCGTCTTTGAAAAGGGTGCAACCCTGTTTAATCCCTGGGCCTCGTCGCTCAGGCGCTTTCGCCCCCAGTGCCCCAATATGCTGCTGTACTGGACCATGCTCGCCTTCGGCGCCGATGGCGGCTACCGACGCTTCGATTTCGGCCGCTCGACACCCGGCGCCTCCACCTGCAGATTCAAGCTGCAATGGGGGGCGGAGATGGAACCCCTGGTCTGGCATGTCTTCTCCCGCCGGGGATCTCACTGGGACCCGCGGCAGGAGAGCCTGGTGGATGCGGCATGGAAGAGCCGGGACCTGCATGCCTCCCGTCGGCAGGGGCCGGATATCAGACGGTGGATCAGCCTGTAGGTGAAGATGAAAACAGTACAATTAGAACACCATACGGTCTCCCTGCCGCTGCCCCTCTTCCTGGTCGTTGAGGACGTCGGCTGGTGGCAGGGCCATGACGGCTCCGCCGGCAACGAACCGTTTCGCAACAACTTTCCCCGGCGGCATTGCCTGGCCGATTACCGGGCCCTGGCCCGGCTTGCCGAACGGCTGTCGATGCGGATCGCCCTCGGGATGGTCCTGGGGGAGTGGGACCGGACGGACTTCCTCAAAGACGTCCCCGGCGCCACCTGGATGGGTGCCTCCTGGGACAACAGGGCCAACCGGGGCCCGTGGCTGGCGGAGGCCGCCGATTATCTGCGGGGCCATGGTCCCCGGCTCGAGATCGCCCTGCACGGCATCTGTCACGAATTCTGGCAGGAGCACCGGATGCAGCGCTCCGAGTTTCATGATCCGGAGAATCGGATGCGGCCTGCCGGACTGGTGCGCCGCCACCTCGATGCCTATGCCGTTTTGCTTGAGCAGAACGGATTGCAAGGCTTTCCCCGGCTCTTCATCCCGCCGGCCCTGTACCACAGCTTCGGCAACGGGGACGACTCCATCCAGGCCCTGCTGCACGGCTACGGCATCGACTATGTGACCACCCGTTTCTGCCGGGCGCGCAGATACTCGGAGCCGATCCACCCCAGTCTTACCTGGGAGTGCGGGGTGGCGATCCTGGAGCGGGGGGTCTCGCCGGTCGACTGGAATGTGCCGGCATCGCCTCCGGTCTGGAACGAGCCGGGGCCCATCCTGCCGCTGCACTGGGGCAATCTCCTGCATGCCGATCCCGATCGCAACGGCGAGATCGTCGACGGCTGGGCCCTGATGATCCTGGCAAAGACCGCCGGTCTTGATCGCATCCTGGCAGACGACCTGGCCTGCTGCTGGCGGCAGGCGGCGGTATATTTCCTTGCCGGGATGAGAGGAGAGGGCCCGGCGGTGGTCATCGATCTCGGAGACGTCCCGGACATGGCCGCTCTTTCCGGGGCCTTCTCCTTGAAGATTCGGGAGGAAAATCCCATGGGCTGGGCTTGCACCGGCGCGGAAATTATCCTGGATACGGTTGCCCCCGACCATATCCGCACCCTCAATCTGCTCCCGGAGAAGGGGAGGGGGAAGATCGTGCTGTCGCCTGAGAGCTGACCTTTTCAGGTGAAGCGTCTTTTATCTCATCCCGGCCGTCTGCGCCGGTTTCTTGCTTCCCGCCTGTTTCACCAGCACCAGGACCCCCAAGAGCGTCATTGCGCCTCCTACGATCAGCTTCCACCCCAGGACATCTCCGAAAACAACAACTCCCAACAATGTGGCAATAATAGGCGTCAGCAGAAGCAGCGGTGTTATTTTGGCAACCGGGTATCTTCCCAGGAGATAGTACACCAGCCCATGGCCGATAAGCGAGGCTCCGATCGCTGAATAGAGCGGGGTCCAATAGTCGACGAAACGTGTATTTGAAAGAGTCTGGATCTGGCCGGATTCAAAAATCAACGACAGCAGCGTCTGTGACGGAAAGGCAACCAGGGCGATCCATGCCTGAAGCCTCAATACCCCGAGGTTCGGACATTTCCGCATCAGGATTGTCGCGGTTGCCATCACAAATGCCGCTCCCACCACCCACAGAATAGCGTCGATATGATTAAAGACGGCGGGATCGAAGCCGATGACCATCACGCCGCCGAAGGCCAGCGTTATTGCGACAATCGCCAGTAGACTTATATCCTCCTTTAAAAATACAGAGGCAAGGATTGCCGAGAACGGGACATAGAGCTGGGTGGTGATGGCAATCGAGCCGATATTTCCCCCGGCATGCAGGCCGATGAAGATCATGCTGAAGTGAAATACGCCGAGCAGAGCCGCCACTCGTAACAGCGGCTTCATATACCCCGGCGCCGGTTTCAGCCAGGGGAGCATCAGGACCAGCAGAAACAGAAAACGAATGGCGGTAAACAGGAGCGGTCCAAATGTATCGGCGCCGATTTTTCCGGCAATAAAATTAAATCCCCATGCCGAATTTATCAGGAGAACCATGAAGAGGTGGGGAAGGGTCATCGCAGGTATTGAATCCAAGAGAGTGTCACAAAAGAAGTCCTCGTTTCCATAACAAAGAGAAGATCAATTCCCGGGAAACGGGTCAACAAGAAATGATTGAGTACCCGATAATACGTGCATGGGCGGGAGCCGAATCTCCAATCTTTTACAGATGTTCGAGAACCATAAAGATTGCAAGGGAAATTATAACCCAAAATGTTCCATGGACAAGCCGCAGAGGACGGGATTATGGGGCATCCATAAAATTATAAGTTTAGCAAAAAGATAAAGGAAAGTTGCCGATTAAATAGGGGATCGCACCAGAACGGAATTTATACTTCAATGGAAGTTCTCTTGCTCCGGGACAGAACTATTTTTAACAATATTCTCGACCATTTTAGTCTTCTACGATGGGGTTACGACAAAAAATATATCTGTCCCGGTTTCCTTAAATGAATCCTTGACTTAACGTACGTTAAGGCGTACATTTTGTATAAAAAAGTTTGAGGTGAAGTATGCCGACATTATCAGCAACAGAGGCACGAACCAAATTGTACCGACTTATCGATCAAACATCAAAATCACATGAACCTGTTGTAATAACAGGAAAAAGAGGAAATGCGGTTCTGATTTCCGAAGATGATTGGCGCTCGATTCAAGAGACCATGTATCTTTTGAATATTCCCGGTATGCGGGAGTCCATTCGCGAAGGTTTGGCGACGCCCATCGAGGATTGTAATGAGGAAATTAATTGGTGAGTTGGCGAATTGTTTTCACAAAGCAGGCTCAAAAAGATGCAAAAAAGTTGTCAGCGGCTGGGTTGAGATCCAAGGCTGAAAAATTAATACAGATCCTTCATGATAACCCTTATCAGGCCCCCCCTCCGTATGAAAAGCTCGTCGGCGATTTGGCCGGCGCCTGTTCTCGACGAATTACTATTCAACACAGGCTGGTTTACCAAATCATTGAAGATGAAAAAACCGTAAAGATTATCCGCATGTGGACCCATTACGAATAGCTTTACAGAACCTGCGCTTTCAGTGGGTCGGGACTATGGTGGGACATTCTTAACATTTTAACTTTCTGTGATTTGTTAAGGAAAGGAGCAGGGGCGCATCTTAAATATGTTGAATAATACCTGCATGGGGGAAGTCGAATCTTTATCTTTTCCAAATGTTCGAGACCCTAGGGACAGCAAGGAAAATTACAACCAAACCGTTCTGCGGACAAACCGCAGATGCTCTCATTGAGCGAGGGTGACGAATCCTCGGAGCCATTCTGCTGATTATATTTGTCAATAAATGAGTCCTTCGCCAAATCTTGATATACTTACTGATGAAACCTACCGGAAGGGTATCCGCGAATTAATGGCGAGAGACTCAGATCTTGCAGGTGTTGTTCAAAAGTGGGGGAATCCTCCTTTTTGGACACATACTCCGGGATTCCCGGGTATTGTTATTGCCATCCTCGCCCAACAGGTTTCTTTGGAATCGGCCCAGGCCACATTTGCCAAACTGGAAAAGGCAATTGGCACAATCAGTCCTGATGGCTTTTTATCACTGAGTAATGATGAGTTGAGGACAATCGGTTTCAGTCGGCAGAAGGCATCTTATGTTAGAGGGATCGCAGACGAAATTCTGGCGGGTGCTTTTAATCCGGCCGATTTGAGTTCAAGGGACAACGCAGCCGCTCGAAAATTTCTCATGGAATTCATGGGGATAGGGCCCTGGGCAGCAGATACGTACCTGTTGTTTTCGTTGCGCAGACCGGATGCCTGGCCTTCTGGTGATTTTGCTCTAGAGACGGCAATTCAAGAGTTGAGAGGATTGGCGTCAAAACCTGATTCGGAAGAAGCGGATTTAATATCGTAGTAACGATCTTCTGTCTGTGCAACTTGCTGATATTACAAGATCGCGATATTGATTTTGGAGTAAAAATGGCGACTTTAAGAAAATTCGGGTACTCCAATGTCAATTCCAACAAAACATTCTGCGGATAAGCGGCAGATGTTCATGTTGACCCTTAAATATTCTCATGCACTTTTACCATAATCTCTTTTGACATTATGGTACCAAAGTAGTACTATTCTTATATGCCGAGAAAAATTCGTCAATTGATAGAAGACCTTGAGAAAGCCGGTTTCGCTAACCGAGGGGGGAAAGGAAGCCATCGGAACTTATTGCATGACAAAGGTATTGCCCTCACTGTTTCCGGCAAGCTTGGCGATGATGCAAAACCATACCAGGAAATAATAGTCAGGCAAAAAATCCAGGAGGCCAAGTAATGAAAGAGCGCGATCGTTATTTAAAAATTGTTGAGTGGTCTGAAGAAGACAAATGCTATGTGGGCTCTGTTCCCGGCTGGATCGGTACATGTTGTCACGGTGATAATGAGGAAAAAGTATACCTTGAACTCTGCCGAATAGTTGATGAGTGGATAGAAATATACCAAAAAGACGGAAATTCATTACCACCTGAAACAGTTGGTAAAAAATATTCAGGCAAGTTTCAACTTCGTGCCGGCAGTGAGCTCCATCATGCTCTCAGTATCAAGGCATTACAGGCAGGGGAAAGCTTAAATAATTTTTGTGTAAAAGTCCTGAAAAAATCGGTTACTTCCGGAGCATCCAAGGATTGTCTGGATAGGGACGGCCATCACTGACCGTCCCTCCCGGACAGAGTACAGGGGCATGCCCTTAATATTTTCAGTTCATCCGGATTTATCGTACTTTGTTAGAGTTAAAAGTATTAACCCGGCTGAGAGTGTCGCTTCCGGACGCTGCTCTACGGCCTTGTCGCCGGTCCACCACGGCTGACAGACAGGCCATCCCTGGCCTGCTGTCAGTTACGGACGTCCTGTCCGCAACCCTTCGGGCCTGTGCGGTTCCCCGGCGGGCCTCCGCGAGGCGTCCTGCAACGACACCCACAGCCTTCCGCGTTAGAGATGAGTACGCTTGAGCCGGATGAACCCGAAAAAAGAACTCAGAGATCTTAAGAGCTTTTGAATCAGTACCCGTGCTCAATCGAAAAAGCTTGATGCCGAGAGTGCAAAACTGGAGAGAAATCTTGAAGAGTTAAATAGAAATACAAATGAAATTGCATCATTAAGTCAAAGGATCTAACCCGAAGGAATAAGCCACCGGCATGCTGGTTGATAATACGGATCGGACCACGCTAACTGGCAGAATTTGGTACGTCTCGTGCCGGCTTTGAAGCGATGGTCGCACCTGAATTCCGGGAAATCGATTGCCTTTATTGTGACGTAACCTTGGCAGAACGACTATCTCATGATTAAATGAAAAGGACATTTCAAATCTGTCCTTTCTGAAAATGCCGGCAAATTACTAAATTATGCTCTACGCGGGAGAGACGCGAAATGGATGAATGTTCAGCAATCTCACGCCAATATATTTCTGATTTGATTCAGAAGTTTATTGTTGATTCACCACTTAACACAATGCAGGATAAAACCGGAGAGCCTGCTTGGGACTCAGCTTTGGTTGGATTTTCTTCAGGTTCCGATCCGATTTGGCAACAGTATAAAGAGTACATCGGCCCTTTCCACTGGACTCCCTGGGAGGTCTTTAACCAGCATCATTCCACAGAAAATGTGAGCGCCGATCAGCTCACTGTCATTTCCTGGATTTTGCCTCAACGAAAGATGGTCCGTTTGGCCAACCGAAAGGCCCGTAAATTTCCAGCCGAGGAATGGGCCAGGATCAGGGTATATGGTGAAGACTTCAACATCGCCTTGAGAAAATATATGGCCGATAAGCTTACAAAGGCAGGCCATCCTGCGATTGCCCCGATGCTTGCATCCAATTGGACGATTGTCAAATCGCAACGTTTTTCATATGCATCATCCTGGTCTGAGCGCCATGCCGCTTTTGCGGCCGGGCTTGGAACATTTGGTCTTTGTGACGGGTTGATCACGGCCAAAGGCAAAGCAATGCGAGCCGGATCCGTCGTGGCCAAGATATCGCTTGAGCCAACGCCGCGTTTCTACACCGGACATCACGACTATTGCCTCTTTTATACCGATGGAACCTGTGGCAAATGTATTGACCGTTGTCCGGCTCGTGCCATAACTGAGTCGGGCCACGATAAGGATAAGTGTCGGCAACATCTTGTTCGGTCACGTGAATATGTCAAAAAAACATATAACTTTACCGGGTACGGCTGTGGCTTGTGCCAGGTTGGAGTGCCATGTGAGTCGAGAATACCGGTTAAAGCGGCTCGTGAGGCTCTTGAGAAAGGTGTGTTGCCGCCGCCACCTCTTCCTCTTGCATAATGCATTACCTTAAACGATCAATGAATCAAGAAAAAAATAATTATAGTCTCACTAAAAATACTCATGGGGAAGAGTGATGGACATTACAAAATTCAGCATTAAACATGCGTTAAATGACTTGGAAATGCAGGGTACGGAAAATGACATGTCGCAAAGAGAAAAACATCTTGTAGGTCTTGCGGTAACACTGACCAGAGGCTGCAGAGAGTGCACCGGTCGCAGAATATCCGAAGCGTTAAGGTTGGGCATTAAATACGAAACAATTGAAAAATTGGTTGACCTGGTTGCCGCTGTAAATGCCGGAGTAGTACTTCGTACAGCGGTTGAAAGTGCAAAAAAAGCTGATGATGAAGCGTCCTGTAAAAACGGAATCTGTGATATAGGAACTAAGTAAAGGCCACCGCTAACGAATAGGATACCAGGAATTTTCAGCACAACGCAGAAGATAGGCAAGGCGGCGATTTTTCGAGGCCACCACTACCACTTTCAGGAGAAATCACCATGATCATCACTGTCGTCAACCGTTCCAAAACGATCAAGGATGCAAAGATGCTGGCAACCATCCGGGGCATCAACCGCCAGATCAAGGAAGATTTCGAGCCTTACTGGAGTTTCGGTGCACAGCTCAGGCTCGAAGGAGCCATGGGTGCGCAGCCGGAAAAACAGCAGCTGGCAGAGATGCGCGGGGATGCCATCCTCTATATCTTGGACAAGGCGGATGTCGACAATGCGCTAGGGTATCACGAAGCGAATTTTCGTGGCATTCCCTACGGGTTTGTGTTCAAGGAACTGTGCGATAAATTGGAAGAAAACTGGTCGGTAACCTTATCACATGAGGCTTTGGAACTGGTTGGCGATGCACAAGGCAACCTGCTGGTGCAGGGGCCTCATCCGGAGATACCGAACAAGGAAGTGTTTCACTGGTTCGAGATGTGCGATGCCGTGCAGTCGCAGACCTACAAGATAGACGGCATTGAGGTGTCCAATTTTGTGTTGCCGCTGTATTTCACACCCAAAGAACAGGCTGGGGGCCGCAACGATTTTCTGGGTACGATCATCCGGGGCAGGAGCCTGCCTTCGTTCGGCGTCAGCCCGGGAGGATATATCGGCTTTTACGACCCGCAAACCGGCGAGCACAACACCTACTTTGCTGCAAATGATGAAGTAGCCAGGAAACGGTATGACGTCAAAGATAAGAACAAAGCCGGACGCGGCTACCTCCGCAAGCGCGGCAATGCCACAGTTCCGAAAGAGCAGGACCATGCGCGCGTGTTGACTACCGGCGCGGCCGGCAACGCGACCAAGGCAGATCCGATTCGTCATGTCGTGGTCCTGGTGATGGAAAACCGGTCCTTCGACCATATGCTGGGCGATGCCACCAGGCTGTTTCCTCATCTCGAAGGTATCCCCCAGAACGGGCCGAGGTATCGCAACACCTCATCGAAGAGCGGGAAATCATACGAACAGCAGCCCATCGCGACAGATACCGTGACGGTGGATCTGCCGCATGAACATACGGATACACTCAAGCAGATAGGTAAAGAAACGGCCAACCCCATGGGCGGCTTTGTAGACGCCTATGTAGGTGTGCCCGGCGTGAGTGAAGGAAAATCCGGACAAGTTGACCAGGTCATGGCATATTTTCCCCTGGGGGATAACCCGGCTTCAGACAGCCTCCCCGCTCTCCACGCATTGGCGCGTAATTTCCTGGTGTGCGACCATTGGTTCTCGTCAATGCCGGGACCGACTTGGCCCAATCGCTTTTTCATCCATAGCGGCACCTGCCTGGGCCATGTGCACATGCCTTCACGCAAAGAACCGCAATATCTCTATACCTATGATCAGGATACGCTTTACGATCGGCTCGATAAGGCGGACAAAAAGTGGCGGATTTACCATCAAGGCGTCCCTCAAAGCATCGTCATGTCGCACATGTGGCTTAAATTCGGCATCAGCCTGGTCACTGAGAACTATGCCGGTATGGATCGATTCGTTGCCGATACTCAGGGCGCGGAAAAGGACTTTCCCGACTATGTGTTCATCGAACCCAGTTATTTCGGCCAGACTGAGGATGACCAGCATCCTCCTGCCAGCGTTACGCCTGGAGATCAACTGATCGCCAAGGTATATAACGCAATTCGCGGCAACGATGCGCTGTGGAAATCCACGCTGTTGATCGTGACTTACGACGAACATGGCGGCTTCTTTGACCATGTACCGCCTCCAGCCACCGTCGCCCCGGACGGCAACACGGAGGAATACAGCTTTACGCAGCTCGGAGTCCGTGTACCGGCAATACTTGTTTCCCCCTGGCTGCAAGCGGGCGTTTGCAAAACACAATTCGATCACACCAGCGTGTTGCGATACGTTTGCGATAAATGGGGCATGAAGCCGCTCAGCAACCGGGCAGCACCCGATGCAGGCGAATTTCAATCGCTCAGTTTTCTGTCTGAACTGATCAAACTGGGTGCGCCGCGCGACGATACGCCCGTCTCTATTCCGTCGCGCAAATCGCCGCGAGGCCGCGCAGTGGCTGTGGAAACACCTGTTGACGGCTCACGCGAAGCCTTGATGTACTTCCTGGCCAGTCTGCCGGGAGGGGCGGCACCGGAAAAGGGACTCCGGGCGGCAGGCAGGAGTGCAGCCAAGCCGGCAGCAGTGCTGGGAGAACTAAAGGACGAGCAACTGCATGATCTGGCAACCGGGCGTTATGTGAAATTATTGGGCGATCAGGCACCGCCGATTCCGAACGGACAGGCAAGACGCAGGAAAAGTTGATATTTCAGGGCGGCTTTGAGGCGATCCCGGTCGCAAAGGATACATAGGGTGTTTCCTGACCCCGGTGTTTCGCGTTGGACGGAAAAGGAGATGAAGAGATGGTCAAATTCGTTATGTGTGTGAAGCGCCACCCCGATGTGTCTCGGGATGAGTTCCAAGCTTACTGGCTGAATCACCACGGCCCATTGTTTAAGAAAGATCATTGGCCATGCCCTTCACCCCAACCTTTACACCGAGTGAAATTGAGATGAATGTTCTTATAACCGGGGCTGCAGGGAATCTCGGCAGTCTGCTCGCGAGACATATCATTGAGAGCGATAAGGATATGAACCTTCTTCTAATGCAGCATCGAAAGGAGATTTCGGGCGAGATCCGGAACAGTCCCAGGATCGAGGTAAGGAGGGCTGATCTTGCAGACCCCAGGACGCTCGATGCGTGCCTGGTTGGTGCCGACGTAATTGTTCACCTTGCAGGTGCGCTTTTCAGGGCCCATCCCGAGAAATTCCTGTACGAGACAAACGTCCTGTACTTCAGTAATCTTCTGGGGGCTGCCAAGGCAAAGGATATAAGGAAGGTTATCCTGATCAGTTTTCCCCACGTGGAGGGGCCAACTTCGAGGAAGAGTCCTGCAACAGGCAGACTGGATGAGACCCCGGTATCCGTGCATGCCAAGACCAGACTCGAAGAGGAGAAGAGCCTGTTTGCGGCAATAGAGAATCCCATCTCGCTGAGAGTGGGTATGGTTTACGGAAGGGGGATCCTGATGGTAGACGCAGCACACTGGTTGGCCAAAAGAGGTCTCCTCGGCGTATGGAGGGAACCGACCGAGATTCATCTGATCTCTAAGACCGACTTCTGTCGTGCAACCCTTGCTGCCATAAAGAACAATGATGCTAACGGGATCTACCATGTCGGAGATGAAGGCGATGACACCCTGCAGTCGTTTCTTGATTACGCCTGTGAAGTCTGGGGCTGCCGCCCTCCATGGAGGATGCCTCTGTGGCTCATTTACACCGCCGCTGAGACCTGTGAATGGGTTTCGAAGGTATTCGGAACCATGAGTCCGCTCACGAGGGACTTCATAGATATCGGCAGGGTCCCTTATTATGGGGATACCTCAAGGTTCAGGGCGGACCTGTTGGCAGACTTGAAATACAGAGATATCCATGAGGGAATCAAAGAAATGATAGTATAACCAGGCTCACAGTACATATTAAGGGTGTCCCCGCTCACTTCCCCTAAGCCTACGATTTGCCGGCCGATCTGCGGGTGATCGCCGCGATTCGGCAACAGCAAAAGAAAAATAAGGAGGTTGCAATGAAGGTTATTGATAAGAGCAAGCCGGTATTCGTTACAGGGGCAACCGGTTATATGGCTTCCTGGATAATCAAAATGCTTCTGGAAAAAGGGATCAACGTTCATGCAACCGTGCGTGACCCGTCAAATACTAAAAAGGTTGCACATCTCATGGCCCTGGCCGACGCATCATCCGGGATGTTGAAATTGTATAAGGCGGATCTCTTGGATTTCAGCAGCTTTGATGAGCCGATGCAGGACTGCGAGCTTGTGATACATACGGCATCTCCCTTTTTTATATCCGGAATCAAAAATCCGGAAAAGGAATTGATTCAACCTGCCAAAGAAGGGACGAAAAATGTCCTTGAGACGGCTAAAAGGATTCCGTCAGTGAAGCGCGTGGTGCTGACCAGCAGTGTTGTGGCGATATTCGGAGACAATTGGGACATAAAGTCGACCCCGCAGGGTGTATTTACCGAAAGCGAGTGGAATGAAACGAGCAACGCCGAGCACCAGCCGTATTCCTATTCAAAAACGATTGCCGAAAAAGAAGCGTGGGCCATTGCCAAGGAGCAGGATCACTGGGATCTGCTGACCATTAACCCCGGTTGGATCCTGGGCCCATCGTTGTCGAAGAGAACAGACTCCCTGAGCATAAGCACCATGGTGCAATTCGGCGACGGCACTTTCAAGGCCGGGGTTCCGCAACTCTGGAACGGCATTGTTGATGTGCGTGATGTGGCATCCGCTCACATCAAGGCAGGATTCACACCAGAGGCCAGTGGAAGACACATCATAGTGAGCGGAGAAGCGACGCTGCTGGATCTTGCCCATATGCTGCGGAGGCATTTTGGAGATATTTATCCGTTCCCCCGGAGACAATCTCCGAAATTCATCTTTTGGCTGATCGCTCCGATGTTCGGCTATACCCGAAAATACGTAAGCAGAAATGTCGGCCATCAGATCAAATTTGACAACTCCTACAGTAAGACGGACCTGGGAATGTCCTACATACCTATCGACCAGACAGTGAAAGAGCATTTTCAGCAGATTCTCGATGATGGCTTGTTGGGACAGCCGATCAGCGACAAATAAAGAAACAGGGACATCCTCAAGGAGGAGTAAATCAGTACTCCGATAATTCAAAGGTATATGTTTGATTCCGTCGTGCATACGGTAACGCTCTCGTATACTCCTGTCCTCGTTCGCCGGGCAGTATTCGCGTATATACGCCGCGGGATGGGGCTCGGCGGCTTCGCCGCCCTTTTCTGCCTCCTAACGGGAACAGGTGTCGTCCTGGCCTCTCGGCCTTCCTCGTGGCTGGCGGGCGTCTCATGCGGTGTTTCAGCCGTGCTCCTCGCGCTCCTTGCCGGGCTCTATATCATTCACTACCGACAGGGCCTGGCGAAGTTGCGGCGATTGGGCGAACCTCATGCCCTTCTCGAACTCAGTGAGACTGAACTTCGCGTCTCTTCCCAGGGCGGCTCATTCTCAGCACCATGGTCCTCCTTCACCGCCATTTGGCGGTTCTCGGATTTCTGGCTGCTTATCCTCGGCCACGGTCAGTTCATGACCATCCCGCTTGCATCCCTCACCCCGGAGGCGCGTGCATTCCTCTCGTCACACATCGACAATGCGCAATCCGCGGCCTAGTCCTGCGATCGACGATAGGGCTTCCTTCGACTTTTATGGTGGGGACATGACCTGCGCAAACAACCGGTGTCGGCTAGCAATATAAGGTTCATCATCAGGATGAAGGTTTTGCCTGACAAGGCTTACCATGATGAATATACTAGGTAGTAAGAAAGCCACATACGAAAATTGCACTAAATTCGTAAAATATGACGCACAGGTGCGAAGGGGAGTATTCTTTTAGCAGTATCTCTGGGTCCGGCAGTCAGATCAAACCCGGCTTTGGGACAAAGGCTTTTTCTTACGGGCTCGTTATGTGGCAGGCACATCCGGGAATCACCCATTCAAGAAGCACCCAGGCAACACCGTGGGAAGGAGCCTTCATACCAAGCCGGGCCGGAGAGACAAGAAAGACACCGTCCGTGCAGCCTTTCGCATACATTTCCGCTTCAAGAAAGGAGGAACCCATCATGTCCGACATACCCGTACTAGGAAAGCAACAAAACCCCCCCATCACAAACGAGCAAATCCAAACAGCCATCGCCACTCTCAGACAATATTTTCTCGACGATGCCGACCTGGCGAAGGTGTCGGATACGGAAATAGAGCGGCGAGTCAGGGAGTTTATTACAAGCAAACAGATCTTCACCCCGGAACTCAAAACTCCTCCAACCGAGGGGCCTACTACCCTAGCGGCTGCAAGAGAATCGTGCCCCTATGCGATTGGCGTCGTCATAGCTGACTGCATCTTTATGATTCTTGGCTTTGTGGGCCTCCATGCCACAAATAGTGAAGCAATTACACGATCGGCCGCGAAGGAGATCGGCGAGGAGGCTGCAAAGAGTCTTCCTAAATGGCGCACGCTGATCAATGACCTGCGGGAGGCAGGTCCGATAACCGCCAAAGCCAAGGCTATTTTCAATATCGGGGCCGCGGCGTATAGCGCAGGGATGTTTCGCGGCATATTGGCCAGCATCAAATCCAGCATGAAATGGTGGGACTGGGTCATTACCGGTACCGCTGCAGTTGCCCAAATCGCCGCTTTGGTTTTAACCGATGGCGCGGCATTCATCGCAGAAGTGGCACTGAACGCTACGTCTGTGGCCTATGTGGTGAGTGATGCAGTCAAGGCAGGTCAGTCCTGCAAGGGCTGAACAGGAAAATTTTCCTATGGCATGGGCATAATGCAGGGCCCCCGGTATCTCCATGTGTCCGTGGTGCCTGTCCATGCCGGGCTGTTCACCCCCAACCCTTCGTGAAGAATTTAAGCTTATCAAAAACATATTCTATCTCTACGGCCCGGGGGGGATCGGCCGTTCCAGATTGGCGGCCAAGGCAATAAAAGCCCTTAGGGTTCCGGCAACGGCCAGAAACTTGAATACGGTCAATAGACTTGTGGTGACGGCCAAGCGGGTGGAACAAGGCGAAAATACGGCGCTTGGTGTGCACGATAAATAGAGAATACGGTCTCTTAGCTTGCCGTGTTGGGAGAGAGGCACAGTGATGATCTATCCCCCCATACAGGGAAAAGAGATTGACAGGGCAGGGGATATTTGTAATTATCCGGGCATCGTATGGGGAGTGACGTTGGTGTGGAAGGTTTTGATGATCCGGCTTTATTGGAGAAACAGAGCAGGGGTGTTGCATCACCGGTGGTTTCGGTTTTGTGGAAAGCCGTTTGCGATCCTTGTTTTTGTCTTCTTCTTCCCTTCTGCTTGACGGTATGCTGCAGATACCTTCTCAATACCTGACAGCGCCCCCTTAAACTATTGAACTATTTAAAGATCGGTGGTGTATGAACTACAATAATCCGGTACATCTTGTTCGCTCGGCTGCTATTCTGGTTATCGCCTTGTCTGCACTGATGATTGTCGGTTGCTCCGGGGTGGAGTATGGGGCGGCTCAGATTGACAGTAAACCTTCCGGGGCCGACATTATCAATCTCAAAGATGACACCAATCTCGGCAAGACTCCGGCCAAGGTGGTATGGAAAGGGGAGCCGGAGTCGTCGGAAAAGGTGACGATCCAGTTGCGGAAGAACGGGTACCATTCCGCCATCACGTCTTTCTGGGTTAATAAACGACATAAATCGGAAGATGAGGCTCGGGCGAATGCCATCGATGTCCACGCCGAGTTGGTCAAGGAATAGCGGATCTATTTTTATACATCCCGTTGTAACACACTCGGGCTGATGTCTAAGTTCTTCACAGGTCGGAAGGTGGACAGATTGCTTCTGAGTCTTTCTCTGTCTGGAGATGCTGGTGTCTGCCTTCCGGCAATGCGTACCAAAAATTGATGCCTTTTCATGAGGTGATACAATGACTTCGAAATTTCGCCGGTTCGCTGCTGCTGCCGGTTGCCTTTTGGCCTCCGGCCTGTTTTCTTCGTGTGCCTCCACCAAAACCGTTGACCTGAATATCCATACGGAGCCCGAAGGATCCTATATCGTATATCAGGTGGCGAAGCACGAAACGAATACCGCTTCTCCATGGATATTCCTCGGGGTTACACCGTACCGCGGCGTAACGGTTCTCGACAAGGACGTTTTCAACCATGACGATACCATCAGTTTCAAGGTCATGAGAAATGGGTATATGGACCAGGTCAAGGAATGGACCGGTGATCAATTCCTTCAGGAATATAAACAAAACGATGTTCTTACCTGGACTCCGCGATTGATAAAATCACAGAAGTAGCCCTCGTATATTTTGTTTCCCCGGTTGCAACCTCTTTTTAGCTGACACTGCGGCTATCAAGTCCCAGCGCCTGGCGTTTGTTTTCTATTGTCTGGCGCAGGAAGATTGCCGCTTTTTCCGGATCGGGTTCGACTGCGAAGGTGGCGCCGACCACGTCCGTGAGACCGTCTGTGAGCAGCTTAACCACGTTCATCGAACCGGTTATGGGCGGCATCGGGCCGAGGTGGGTGGTGACCCCCGAGGCGACGAAATAGACACCGATGGTGACTGCCTTTTCCGAGTACCATTCCGGTGCCGAACCGGCTACCGGCAGATCGCTGATATCCACGCCCAGGGCGTTGGTGAGGGCCGATACCAGTACCAGGATGCGGACATTGTCGACACAGGATCCCATATGCAGTACCGGTGGGATCCCCAACGCCTGGCAGATTTCTCGTAGTCCCGGCCCGGCCATGCCGGCCGCCTCCGGCAGTTTAAAGCCGGCCTTGGCGTTGGCCACCGAGACGCAGCCGGTGTCGGCCACCAGGATATCGTTTTCGATAAGCCGTTTTGTCAGGGTGACATGGCCGTAGTCGTGCTTGATCTTCGGGTTATTGCAGCCGACAATGCCCACCGCGCCACGGATCTTGCCTCCTTGATGGCCTCGATAAGCGGCTCCGGCGTGCCGCCCAGGGCGCCGATAATCGTTTCCACCGAAAAACCGCCGACGGCCGCCTGCGGCTCGACCGGGATAAACGGCGCACCCTTGCGGTTGGTGAAATTTTCGACCGCGGTACGGACCACCTCGAAGGCCTTTTTCTCGGCGTTGTGCGGATGGAACTCCACGTGTTCCATCTGCGGGAACTGGGCCTTGTCGCTGGTGCTGATCATCCTGGTGCGGTGCATCATCTCCGAGGTCTCGCGGTCGATGCCGCGGGGGGTAAGGTTGAATTTTTGCCACACCTCGCGCCGCTTTTGCGGGGCTCGGTCGACGAGCCGGACCGCCTTGCGGCGCATGCCGTAGTCCTCCATCATCGCCTGGGCCAGGTCGCCGGCAATGGCGAGAGGTTCCTTGCCTTCCGTGATTACCCCGTATTCCGCGGCAACTCTTTGTAATTTCGCCTCATCCCTGATCCTGTACCCGACCGCGCTGCCGTCGGCGACCGCGGCCAACACCTCCACCAGGTCGCGGCCGTGATCGGAGTGGGAGGCGGCACCGGCGGCGATCATCCGGCAGAGGTTTCGGGCAACAATGATATCGGCGTCCGCACCGCAGACCCCGGTCTGGGGCCCTTCCCCGAAGGGATCGACCCGGCACGGCCCCATCACGCAGATGCGGCAGGACAGGCCCATATCGCAGAACCCGCATTGGGGTTGCTGGGCATCGTGGCGCTCCCAGACCGTTTCGATACCATCCTTGCGGGCCTTGGCGTAGAGCAGGTCGGCATCCGTGGTGACCGACAGGCTGATTTTAGGATCAAACATGGTGGGATCAAACATGGCTGAATCTCCTTGTCATTGAAGATGATATCGGTTCAGCGTTCGCTGAGTCCGAGTTCTCCCTGTTTAATGGTTTTCAAAAGCGCCACCCCGGCGGGAACAGCGGGTTGTTCCGAGGCGCCGGACGACATGGCCCGGGAGACCTCGCGATTTTTGCGGCGCATGGCATCGTCTACCGTCCCCCAGGTCAGGGCGCCGACCTTGCACACCTCGACACAGGCAGGGAGCAGACCTCGCACCACCCGGCCGGCGCAGTTGTCGCATTTGACGGCGATCGCCCGGTTGGGCGGGCCGAGCGGGTCCTCATGGAAGCGGATCACCCCGTACGGGCAGGCCATGGTGCAGGAAGCGCAGCCGACGCACCGCTCGGGGTGAACGACTACCTGTTTCATGACTCCTCCTTTCAACAGAAAATGGTGCCGGGTTTTTGTGGCGATCTCCCGGCGCAGCGGTTGTTGTGACGTTTATGATCTGGGTTACAGGAGTTGGCCGAAATTGAAACCACGATGCAGCAACCTTGGTGCAGGGAAACGTAACGGCCTGCGGTTTTCTATCAAGGCCCGCAGCACGCCTCCCTGCTCGATATCGTTGATCAGCACCGCTCCCACCAGCCGGCCTTGCCTGATGATTAACCGGCGATAGAAGCCTTGATCCGGGCCGCCGCTCTGGACGATCTCAAGGCCGGTTGTATCCCCGGGGTTGGCGTCTCCCACTGTGAGCACATCCAGGGTGAAGACCCGCATGACGTTGCGGCTCAGGCTGCCGGGATAGGCCACCTTACGGCCCGCCATATTGTAGCCGGCCACCCGGCCCTGGTTGGCCGCCTCCGGCCACAGGGCGTTGACCCAGCGGCAGTCCCGGGCCAGATCGTACAGCTCGGCGACATCGCCGGCCGCGTAGATGGCATCGGCGCTGGTCTGCAGAAAGTCATCGACTATTACCCCCAGATCCATCTTGATCCGGTCGTGGGGGATGAATCCCCGGCTGGGCAGTACGCCTTTGCCGATGATCACCAGATCACAGGGCAGATTGCGGCCGTCGTCCGTTTCCACCCCTTCGACTGCGGAGTTGCCGGTAAAAGCGGTGACGCTGACCCCTACCTCCACGGTGAGTCCGTGGCGCATCATCTCGTCCATGATCATCCGGCCGGCGATCGGATCAACCTGCAGGGAGAGCGGATACCCCGAGGTGATGAGCATGGTGACCTGCAGACCGCGTTTGAGCAGGCCGTAGGCCGCCTTGAAACCGACCAGGCCGCCACCCAGCACCACCGCTTTCTTTGCCCCCGGAAGGGCCGCGACCTGGGCGGCGGCATGGGCCTGGGTGCGCATATAGAAGATATTCTGCAGCTCCTGTCCTGCCGCTTTGACCGGTCGGGGATCCGCCCCGGCAGCAATGAGCAGACGGTCGTACGGGACCTTCCTCCCATCAGCCAGGACGACCCGGCGGTTGTCCATGTCGAGCGAGGTGGCCCGCCGGCCAAGGAGCGGTTCGATCTGCAGTTCCTTGTAAAATTCCGCCGAACGGATCGGCAGTTTGTGGTGGGGTTGAGATCCCTCGAGCAGGTAGCTGATCATGGGGCGGCCGTACGGAAGGAAGGTTTCATCGCCGATGATGGTGATGGCGGCGGCTGCATCCAGTTCGCGGATGGCCTCGGCCGCTGACACACCGGCGATACCGTTGCCGATGATGACGTGTTTCATATCGCGACCCCAGGGCTCGCCCTTGTCGGACTGCAAGGCGTCAGAATGAAGAGGGGTTCCAAAACAAAGGGCAGAGAATTGCACCGCATTCCGGAACGATCGGCAATGCCGGAGATTCCGGCACCGCCGGCCACAAGAAGAGAAAAAAGACGCAACAAAGAGTATCAGGAGACAGACTGCAAGGTCAAGAAGAAATGCATGAGGATGGGGCCGTTTTCTGAACTCCCGGAAGTTCGAAGAGGCCTTGAATGTCAAGGGGCGTCATGCGCGGCGGAACGTATGGTGGCCAAGGACAGAGTCTTCATGGACTTGTCTTTTTTTTTCAGGTAACCTTAATTTCAGGGCCACCACCTTCTCTTTTTGTGGCTTTCGGTCCATTCGACGGACAGACCGGCGTTTGGTCACTGCAATTTTCCGGAAAAAATCTTATTATTGATAAACGTTATTGCCTTCAGGCCTGTCAACGGCCAGGACTTGCGAGGAGTGGAATGTGCACGACATCTGCCTGAAGGAGTGCTCTTATCAGCCTGCAGTGCTTACACTTCCATCAACTCTTTTCCCGGCGGACCAAAGAAGAGACGGACATGACGGCTTTGGTTGACGAGGAACTTGTTCGACAGGAACAGACGCACAAAACGGCTATCCCGGTGCAAGAAGAGACCATAGGCGCTGAACAGCAGGCAAAGAGGAGGGAACAATGCTCATTGTAATAGGTGGCGATGCTGCGGGAATGAGTGCCGCGTCGCAGGTTCGCAGGTTGAAGCCTGCGGTTGACATAACGGTTTTTGAGCGCGGCCCGCATACATCGTATTCGGCCTGAGGTATTCCCTATTATGTCGGCGGTCTGGTCGACAGGGAAGACGCACTTATCGCCAGAACGCCGCAAACGTTCCGTGAAAAACATAACATTAACGTCCATACAAGGCACGAGGTTCTCGTAATCGACCCGGCAGAGCAGCGGGTTCTGGTGAAGGATCTGAACTCCTCGGTCGAATTCTGGGAACACTACGATCACTTGCTTATAGCAACCGGGGCAAGACCCATTCGACCGCCGCTGGATGGCATCGACAGCAGCAATATCTACGATGTCCACGATCTGGTGGCCGGTTCACGGCTTAAGAATGCCCTGGCGCAGCAGCAACCGAAGACTGCGGTAATTGTCGGCGGGGGCTATATCGGCCTGGAAATGGCCGAGGCACTCCACCTGCGCGGCCTGAAAATCACCATGGTCCAGCGCAGAGCCCAGATAATGCCCAACCTCGATCCGGATATGGGCGAACGCCTTGGCCGGACGCTTGCGGAAAATGGCATCGATCTCCATGTCGGCGAAACGGTACAGGGCTTTGAACAGAAGGATAACCTGGCCGTTGCCGTTGTAACCGATAAACAGACCATCCCTGCCGACTTGATCGTCCTCGGCCTCGGGGTCATACCCAACAGTGAATTGGCGAAAAATGCCGGTATCCCGCTCGGACCGAAGGCAAGTATAAGGGTCAACGATCTGCAACAGACCGAAGCCCCCGCCATCTGGGCCGCGGGTGATTGCGCCCAGGCCTTTCACCTGGTCAGCCGCCGGCCGGTCCATGCGGCACTGGGTACGATCGCCAATAAACAAGGTCGGGTAGCCGGGATAAATCTTGGCGGTCGATATGCCACCTTTCCCGGGATCGTCGGAACGGCGATAACGAAATTCATGGATACCGAATGTGCCAGGACCGGTCTCAGCGAGAGGGAGATCAAGGCGCTGGGCCTGCAGTATTCAATCGGCCTGATCGAGGGGCATACCTTGCCCCGCTATTATCCGGGATCCTCCCCGATATGCGTTAAAGTCCTGGCCGAGAGGGACTCGGCTCGACTGCTCGGTGTCCAGATCGTCGGCGGCCGGGGGTCGGCAAAACGCATCGACACGGCGGCAACAGCCCTGCATGCCGGCTTTTCGCTTGAGGATCTGCTCTATCTCGATCTGAGTTATGCCCCGCCGTTCGCCGGGGTGTGGGACCCGATGGTCATTGCCGCCCGCATGGCGTTGAAGGAGGGGTAAATCAGACGGTTTTCAGAGAATTCATATGGGCCAGGACCATCTTGATCTCCCCGTAGGAGACGTCTTCGCCCAGGTCCTCCTTGACCTTGCCGAGAGATTCGCCGGTCATCCCGGCCAGCCGGTCACCGATCACCTTTCGTTTCTTCGAAGAAAGTACTCTGTCAACGGCAAGTTCGCCTTTTTCGATCCAGAAGGCCAGGTGTCCTTCGATTGTGGACTGCACAAGACCCCGCTGTTCGGCGATCTGCGGGATGGTCATTCCTTCTTCAAAGAGACCGAGGCTGATCTGCCTCGTATCACGTCTGATGGGCTCTTGTTCCCGTCCGTCGGCCTTCTCTATGGCAGACCCGGCCGGCTCGATCTCGGCGAGGCCGTGTTCGTTGCGGTAGGCGGCGACAAGTGCGGTTAACTCCTGTCCGTATTTTTCGGCCAGACGAGGGCCGATGCCTTTGATTTCCAGCAGGGAGGGAAGAGTGTCGGGCATCGCCACGGCGATCAAGATCAGGGTCTTCTGGTGCATGATCTGAAAGTGGGGAACACCCAGTTCGGATGCCTTTTGCGCGCGCCACTCCTTGAGGGCCAGGAAGAGGGCGGGATGGGCGATGTCGGACTCGCCGACGCCCTCAGCCGCCGGCTTTTTGGGCTTGACGGTGCGAAGATCGAGTGCGGCGGTGGCAACGGCATGCAGATATTTTTCGGGCGAGAAGCCGTCCTTGCAGGATCGCACCGCGGCCAGTTTTTCCGCCGTCTCCTCCTGCAGCAGTGAGAGCGACTGCCTGAGCCGTTTCCGGATCTCCTTGTTGTCGGTATCCACCTGCAGCCGCGAAAGGAAGGGGAGGAGCGTCTCCTCCAGCCTGTCCTGGAAGTAGACCGATGCCCTGATGGTGCGCTCACGGATGGCCGGGTCCGCCTCCGGCAGGTTGCCGGGTGAGAGCAGCTGCGACAACTGGCGTTGGAAGTTTCCACCGATCGTGCAGACCTCTTCTCGTACCTTTTCCTCCATCTCACGGATATCACCGATCCCCGAGGCCTGAACGACGGTGCTGTTGTCGGTAAGGAGCCGGATTAGGTTTCCCAGGCGCCGGCGCAGATCTTGAAAATCAAAACACCGGGCCAGAAGCTGCTGCTGGTAGGCAATCCTGGCCGCTTTCAGTTTTTCTTCCGACGGAGGATGTGTTGCCGCCCGGTCGGTAAACCGCCTGACGACCGTATCGTTCTTGACGGCCTGTACGGTAAGCGGCGAGCCGAGCACCAGGCCCTCGAAGGTGCGGCAGCGGCTGAGAGCCACATAGACCTGGCCATGGGCAAAGGCGGCCTTGGCATCGATGACGGCCCGGTCGAAGGTCAGCCCCTGGCTCTTGTGGATGGTGATGGCCCAGGCCGGCTTCAGCGGAAACTGGCTGAAGGTGCCGATCCGGTTTTGACGGATTTCCGAGGTCTCGGGATTGATCGTGTATTCGATATTCTCCCAGACGGTCGGTACCACCTCTATCTCCCGGCCGTCTTCCGGACAGCGGATGGATACCATGTCATCGAAAATCCGTGTTACCTTACCGATTTTTCCATTGAAATACCGCTTGTCAGGGGAGGGATCGTTCTTAACGAACATGACCTGGGCGCCGACCTTGACGACGAGATCCGCTGCGGTCGGAAAGGATTGTTCGGGAAAATCTCCCTCGATCACGGCAGGGAAGCTGTGGGATTTCTTTGGCAAGGCCCGGAGTCTGGCGGCATTAATCTCATCGGCCTTTTTGTTATGGGTGCACAGGGTGATGCAGCCGTCGCCGGGCTCGAAGCCCTGGACGAAGCGGCTGTTCAAGGCCTGCAGGCTCGGCGGATCGAGGGTGTTGTCGCGGACCCGGTTCAGGAGTTCTATGAAGCGGCGGTCCGACTGGCGATAGATATGTTTGAGTTCAATGGTCACCAGCTCGGTCTGCTTCAGGGCTATGCTGTCGAAAAAATAGGCGGATGCATAGTACCGGCGCAGGATTTCCCATTCAGCCTCCTTGACCACCGGCGGCAGCTGATGCAGGTCGCCGATCATCAACAGCTGCACGCCTCCGAAAGGCAGGCTGCTTCTTCTATGGCGACGCAGGGCATCGTCGACGCCGTCGAGCAGGTCGGCGCGCACCATGCTGATTTCATCAATCACCAAGAGGTCCATACTCTTGATGATATTGATCTTATTCTTACTGAACCTGTGCTGGTTGTTGGCATAATCGCTGCCGGGGATGAACGGTCCGAAGGGCATTTGAAAAAACGAATGCAGGGTCATGCCACCGGCGTTGATGGCGGCAACCCCCGTCGGTGCGGTGATCACCATGCGTTTGTGGGTTTTTTGTTTGAGCGCGTGCAGAAATGTTGTCTTCCCGGTACCGGCCTTACCGGTCAGAAAGAGATGACAGTTGGTGTCCTGGATAAAGGCATCGGCCAGTTGCAGTTCAAGATTGGCGATGGTCATCGGTAACTGGGGGCAATCGTGGAGTCAAGGGTTGATTATCGGACTACTATACCAGGTAAAGACCGGTCGTGGAAGCCTGTATCGTAAATCAGTCAGGTTTTTATCCAATATGCCGATTGCCGGGATGTCGAAAAAATCCCGTTTGGTGCTTGACCCCGTCTGTCGCCGGTGCAACCGGAGGTCGTGCCGTCTCTTGCCTGCGGCGGGACGGACCTTGCCGCGCGCCGGGGGCATGGTGCCATTTTTATCGCCATCGGCTAAAAAGAAATTCAAGCTTGAAAAACTTGATGCTATAAATTTTTATTGTAATTTTTCTTTGAGAAAGGTGATACCTTTATAGCTGTAAATGGATTGATCCAGGCAAGAGAAAGAGAGAAACGGTGGCGATTGTCGGCGCAGGGGTCATGGGGGCCTCACATGCAGCCATGTTTTCCCGTGCCCCGGGATTTTTGGTCTTTTTCGTCACTCTACAGCGCCGGCATCCCGCGGCTGCCTTGGCAGAAATCAGAGCGACACCGGTTCATGAGACAATTTTGCACATTCTGAAGGTCATTGAAAAGAGGAGATAATGACATATGCCCATCGATCAAATCATAGATTCCCTTCCTCCGTTGCCGCTTACCGTTGCCAAAGTGATCAAAGTGACGACAAACCCGCAGAGTTCGGCCGACGATCTGTTGAAGGCTGTCGTTTCCGATCAGACCATGTGTGCCGCCATCCTGAAGATTGCCAATTCCGTTCTCTATGGACATCCTCAGAAAATCAGTTCGCTGCGGACAGCCATCGTGGTCCTCGGCATGGAGGAAGTGCAGAGCATCGTCTTGGGCAAGGCCGCGATTTCCACCTTCAGGGCGCTGTTTAAGGAGAATAAAGAGGAACTGTCCCTTTTCTGGGAGCATTCGTTCGTCTGCGGACTGGCTGCGAAGATCATCGCCGAGAGTCTGGGGCTGGTGACCGGGCAATTTTTCATGGGTGGGCTCCTGCACGATATCGGCAAGCTGGTGATGTTTCTTGCCATGCCGGAGAAGTACCTGCCGAAGGACTGGATGCTCGCCTTTACCAGCACAGCGCGGCTCGAGGAGGAAAAAGTAAAATTTTCGGTGAGCCACGATATTGTCGGCGCCAGGCTGCTCAGGAAATGGCTGTTTCCGGAAAACCTGACCCTGGCCTTGGAATACCACCACCAGCCGCAGAATGCCCCGACCCTTCACGGCTATCCGCTTGTTGTCCAGCTTGCCGACACGCTGTCTTTTCTTTGCTGCAACGAGGGGTTCCTGGAAGAGCAGCGTCCGATCACGGTGGTAACCCACTATCTGCCGGAAATTCAAGTCCTGTGGGAAAGCCGGAATATGCAGTGGGACCCGGTGAGGATTGAGTCCTGGCTGGCATGGCTGAAGATAGACAGGGAATACGGGAGTTCGATCATCAACATCCTTTCAGTGTGAACCCCTCTCTGCAGGCCGGTCCAGGAGTTCGATTGCGCTGGAGACGGTTTGGGCCGGCATCTGTGGAAAGGGGAGTCGGCAGAACTGCATTTGTATCCTGTACCTTCCTGGGGACAGGCCTGCCGGAAGGCTGACGAACAGAGCGTGGGCCGCCTGTCGATTGAGTATCGGGATGCAGGCGGAATCCTTGCCGGCAATGATTCGGGCCGCAGCGATACTGTGGTCTTTTTCAGCGACGAGATCGACGGTCCTGTTGACACCGAAGGGAAAATCGCTGATTGCCGAGAGGGAAAGACGCATCGTTTCACCCGTCCTGTACCGGTCAAAATCCGTCGACAGGTAGATCTTTCGATTATAGGCGCTTTCCATGGTGCCGACCTTTGATGTCGCCGTCTCCCAGAACCTCGGTCGGCCCGAATCAAGATGGATGTCCGCACCGCCGTAGTAGCCGACACCGCAGCAATTTCTCTGCCTGATTATCTCCCACAGTCTTTGGCCGTCGACCCCTCCGATATTGAAATCGGCGGCCATGCCGTCCATATGCTCGCTGGTTCTGGCGACGGTGCGTCCGGCGTTATGCAGTTTTGCGTTGTAGCGGGGACTCCGGTAGCCCGAGTCCAGGTTGATCGTCTTGCCGGGGGCGACGAGGTCGGAGAAATAGTCGATCATCGACAGCAGGCGCAGTGAGATATGCCCGCCGTTTTTCCCGGCTGGAAATCCGAAGACCGTGTCAACCTCGGTCAGGCTTTTTTCATCCGGGGATCCGTCGGATAAAAAGAGGCGGACGTCCGCCCGCCGGCCGGTCTTGGAATTCCTGATATCAAGTCTTCCGTCACCCATCAGAAAGAACCGGTGCAGGACCGGTTCGGCGGCCTTGAGCACCTTCGGTACCGGTAACGGAAGAAGCAGGGAGAGGATCGAGATCGTAAGCACGTATTTTACGAGTCTTTCCAGCCCGGTATCTTTTGGATTTCGGTTCGGCATCTCTTTTCTCCGGCGGTTACGGTTCGTGCGGAAAAACCCCTGCGGGAAGGGGAGAAAATACCCGCGGTCAGTATAGCATGTATCACGGCGTGAGTAAAAATTCATGCAGAGATCGGTGCGTGAACGGCATCGGTTGAAAGGGGGACGCTTCGAGGTGAAAAGTATTGAAAGCAAAAAAAGGACGTGATAGGGTTTATCCTGTCGGGCGGCGGTTGTTCGTCCATCATACTGTGTCCGCAGCCGTCCGGTGCCGCCCCGGCAGGTCCTTTGTCGACGCAGCCCTGAACAGGGATGTCTCTTTGCCCTCGAGCGGATGGATTCCGGCAGGGGCTTCACGCTCGGAAGGAAATATCAATGGCCTTTCTGCCTCTCAACACCCTCGACCGGATCTGGTATGAAACGGTCGATATCGCCGGCAGCTCCCCTGTCCTCGTCTTTCTCCATGAGGGGTTGGGATGCCGGGAGATGTGGAAGGATTTTCCCGAGCGTCTCTGCAGACGCACCGGGTGCCCCGGCCTGGTCTACGATCGTCTGGGCTATGGAAGATCGTCGCCCTCGAGGTCGACACGCACCATCCACTACCTCCATGAGTATGCCCTTTTCGAACTGCCGTTTCTTCTCGAACAAAGTATTCCCGGCCGGCCCTATATCCTGATCGGCCACTCGGACGGCGGCAGCATCAGTCTTATCCATGCTGCCGAAAGACCGGTGAATCTCAAAGGGATCATCACCGAAGCGGCACATGTCTTTGTCGAACCCCTGACGGTTTCAGGGATCCGTGATGCCAATAAGGCCTTCACCGACGGACGGTTGGCCGGACTCAGCCGATATCATGGGGATAAGACGGAGAATATCTTCAGATCCTGGTCGGATACCTGGTTGAGCAGATCGTTTCGAACATGGAATATTGAGTATCTGTTGCCTTCGATCAGGTGTCCGGTACTGGTCATCCAGGGACAAGATGATCACTATGGAACCAGGCGGCAGGTCGACGCCATTGTCTCAGGGGTATCCGGCATCGCCGAAACGGTGATGGTGGCTGACTGCGGCCATTCGCCGCATCGGGAATGCCCGGAGATCGTGGCGGCGGCCATGTCCCTGTTCATCGGGCGGATTATCTGATCAGGTCCTGGGCGTCGGCATCGAATACAGCCCATCTGCCGACCCTTCAGCCTTGTCACGTGTTGGATGATCGTATTGCTCCGGGGGGTACGGGGGCCTCATTTCCGACAGAAGGGACGCCGGCCTTTGCGCCCGTGATACGCAGTGCAGAGAAGGCAGAGGCCGTGCAGGGGGCAGTTCCCGGGACAGGGGCATAGCTCAAGGCCCCTCTCCTCGGGGGTTGCCGGGATCCCTGCCGGAAGATCGGCGAGATGGGCAGTGGCTACGGCGAGCTTTTTTCCGTGTGCGGCACGGGTCTTATTGCGGGGCGACTTCGGCAATACGGGCCTCTGATTTTCGGTCTCAGTTCGTTTTTCTTGCGACCATCATATCATATAATCTTCTGAAGCCGTTATATATTTCTTCAGAATACATGTTGCGGCGGGAGTGGATGGCCTGCATTCTTTCATGGATATCCTGCCTGGGGTGAGAGCACCAGTGAATGGCAATTTTTCCACAGTTGACATGGGGACTGGCATGGGGCCGCATTGCATGGTGAAATGCAACGATATTCAGTGAAATGGCCGTAGAGTCGTTCTTGGTCGGAAAGAAGGTCATGTCCAGCCCGTCGGCTCCGGAGGCTGCATGGTTGAGAGGATCGATCAGGTAGCCGTATTCATGGAGAAGACCGCCGAGTCCTATTGCCTTGACGGATGCTTCTTCAAATCCGAGAAAGAGAGCCAGGGCTATGCCAAGGCCGCATGCATGGATGGACCGTTTAACCAGGCCGGTTGAATGGCTGCTCAGCTTGTTGATCAGCGCATGAGCGTTGTTGTCCTTCAGGGTGGCGACAACCATCCGTTCAAAACCGTCTTTTATCATCGGATACGTAAGAATATCCCCGCAATTCAGCTCGTTTCTCATCTGATGCAGGATTACCGCGACTATAAAGGCCAATTTGCCCTCCCTGCTGGCGGTAAGCTGAAATTTATACGGGGAATCATGCCGGACACGGTACCGTCCCGATTGGGTGTCGAAGACGACATCACTGACGATTTCTTCCTGGACGAAACGATTCTTCTCATCCAGAAACTGTACCACCGCCGGTGGATTTTCCAAACCGTTGAGAAATTCAACCGGGAAGAGCAGGACCTCCTTCGGGGGTGTGATGTTATCCGTATCCATATCTCATGAAGCAAGAAAAGTATTCATCTCTTCGCCGGGTTGTTCCTTTCAACTCTGCCAAGGTATGCTAAATCCGGATGAGCCGTTATTTTCCCATGGGGCCGGTTTTGGGAAGCTCGATATTGCGAAAGCCGCCGCTGGCTGTGCAAAAGGTCCATTTGCATGTCTCCGCCGGGTCTTCGGTAAAGATCTTTCCGTCTTTGAACCGCAACAGGAGGACACTTGAAGAGATGCCGCTGGCCGTCGATGTTGACTCGTTCAGGACCTGGAGATCCTTTAAACAGAATTTTCCGAGGATGAAAAGAAGGAAAATCAAATACGGGCGATTCCGGTTATCGCAGGCGGGACCGGAATGGCGGATTTTTTGACCGGCTTTGGCCGGCCGGCAATAGAGAGGACAGTCGAAAAGGATCGAACATTTTGAAATACTACTGCGTTAACAAGGGCTTCGTATCCCGGTTTTGCTTGAGAAAGATTTGTGGAGAAAGAAAAAATGATTATTATTCTCATTACCGGATTGCCGGCCTGCAAAGAACGGGAATCAGGTCATGGGCTCGGGCAGGCATTCTTTCCGAGGTGAGCTGTCCGGCGCCGGGAACAAAACGGAGGTCTCGCCGTTTCACCGGTCCGGTAACGGCAGCAATCGCAGTAAATAGAGAGGTGAAATCGCATGCGTATCGGTATTCCAAAAGAGATTCATACAAATGAAAGGCGTGTGGCTACAACCCCTGAAGTGGCTGAAACTCTGATAAAGATGGGATTTGAAGTCGTCGTTCAGTCAGGGGCCGGTTTCGAGTCGAAGTTTATCGATGATGTTTACCGGAAGAAAGGAGTGGAGATCGTGGGGGATGTTCAAACGCTCTACCGCTGTTCCGATATTATCCTGAAGGTCCGCCCTCCGGAATTTCACCCGGAACTGTCGATGGACGAGGTGGATCTCTGTCGGAAAGGACAGGTCCTGATCGGCTTTATCCAGCCGGGCCAGAACCCTGAACTCTTGAAGCGGCTTGCCGACAGAGGCCTGACGGTCCTGGCAATGGATTCGGTCCCGCGAGTCTCACGCGCCCAGAAGATGGATGCCCTGAGTTCGATGGCCAATATCTCCGGGTATAGGGCCGTTATCGAGGCGGCGCAGTATTTCGGCAGATTCTTTACCGGGGAAATAACCGCAGCCGGCAAGATCCCTCCGGCAAAGGTGATGGTCATCGGTGCCGGGGTCGCCGGTCTTTCCGCTATCGGCACGGCAAAGAGCATGGGAGCCGTCGTCCGGGCATTCGATACCCGTCCGGAGGTCAAGGAGCAGGTCGAAAGCATGGATGCACAGTTTCTTGCCCTTGATTTCCCGAGTGAAGACGCCTCCGGTGCAGGCGGATATGCAAAGGTGATGAGCGAGGAGTTCATCACGGCCGAAATGGCACTGTTTGCCGATCAGGCCAAAGACGTGGACATCATCATCACAACGGCCCTGATCCCGGGGAAGCCTGCCCCTGAGCTGATCACCGAGGCCATGGTAAAGTCCATGAGAGAGGGCAGCGTCATTGTCGATCTTGCCGCTGAAACGGGGGGGAACTGCAGGCTCACCGAGGCGGATAAGGTGGTGGTCAAACACGGTGTCACCTTGATCGGATATACCGATCTGCCGTCACGGCTTGCCTCGCAGTCCAGTCAGCTTTATGCCGCCAATCTCTGCCATCTGCTGGCGGATTTGACCCCCGGCAGGAACGGCGAAATCACCGTCGACATGGAAGACGAGATAATTCGGGGAGTAACGGTGGTCAAAGACGGTCATGTCAGCTGGCCTCCACCGCCGCCGAAGCTTTCTCTTGCCTCGAACCAGGGTCAGGCTCCGGTGGCGAAACAGGCAACGGCCGTGAAAAAGACCAATCCGCTCTGGCATCTGCTGCCTTTCGTCATCGGTGCTCTCGTCCTGTTGGGGCTGGGGAGGGTGGCCCCTCCCGCCTTCATGCCCCATTTTACCGTCTTCGTGCTCTCCTGTTTTGTCGGTTATATGGTCATCTGGGATGTAAAACCCTCTCTGCACACGCCGCTTCTAAGCGTCACGAATGCGATCAGCAGCATCATTATCATCGGGGCGCTGCTGCAGATCTCCTCCGATAAGACGATGATCAAGCTTTTTGCCGGAACCGCCATTCTCTTGACCAGCGTCAACATATTCGGCGGATTTTCGGTCACCCATCGTATGCTTGCCATGTTCAAGAAATGAGAGGAAACGTATGTCGCAAGGATATGTAACCATATCGTATATAGGCGCGAGCATACTGTGCATCCTTGCCCTCGGCGGTCTCAGCCAGCCGGCCACCTCCCGGCAGGGAAATCTTTACGGCATCATCGGCATCCTGCTTGCTCTAACCGCCACGATTTCCGGGATTGTATCCGGGAATTATTTTATCCTGTTTTCAGGAGTCGTTATCGGCGGCTCGGTTGGTCTCGTCGTCGCCAAGAGAGTGGCAATGACCCAGATGCCGGAACTGGTGGCGATTCTTCACAGCCTGGTCGGACTGGCGGCGGTCCTGGTCGGCTTTGCCAATTTCATGGGGCACGGCACCGGTCTTGTCGGCGCAGGCAGGACCATCCACAATGTCGAGACCTCTCTCGGTATCTTTATCGGCGCCCTGACCTTTTCCGGCTCGGTGATCGCCTTTCTGAAATTAAGCGCCAGGATCGGCGGCCGGCCGTTGCTGCTGCCCGCCCGTCACTGGCTCAATCTCCTCTTGCTGCTGGCTGCGGTTGTGCTCGGCTGGAAATTCATCGTCCTGGCGGGTGCCGGGGGAGGCATTGTGCCCCTGGTTTCCATGGCGATCATCGCCCTGGTCCTTGGCATGCATATGGTGATGGCGATCGGCGGGGCCGACATGCCGGTGGTCATCTCCATGCTCAACAGCTATTCCGGCTGGGCTGCCGCAGCGACCGGCTTTATGTTGAATAATGACCTGCTGATCGTGGTCGGTGCGCTGGTCGGCAGCAGCGGGGCGATCCTCAGCTATATCATGTGCCGGGCGATGAACCGGAATTTCATCTCGGTCATCGCCGGCGGTTTCGGGACCTCGGGAGGGGCGATCGTTTCGGGGGCGGGCGGAGAGGCGGGGGACATCACCGCCATCGACGTGATGGCCGCAGCCGATCTGCTGCGCAACGCCAAGGAGGTGATGATCATCCCGGGATATGGCATGGCCGTGGCGCAGGCCCAGCATGCCGTCTGTGAAATCACACGAAAATTACGCAACAAAGGCACCAATGTCCGCTTTGGGATCCATCCTGTTGCCGGGCGTATGCCGGGGCATATGAATGTGCTTCTCGCAGAGGCCAAGGTGCCCTACGATATCGTCTTTGAGCTGGATGAGATCAACGACGATTTTCCCGATGTCGACATATCGGTGGTCATCGGCGCCAACGATATCGTCAATCCGGCCGCCAAGGAGGTGCCGGACAGTCCCATCGCCGGGATGCCGGTGCTGGAATGCTGGAGGGGAAAGATAACCATAGTCCTGAAACGCTCCATGGCAACAGGGTATGCCGGGGTTGCCAACCCTCTCTTCTTCAAGGAAAACACCCGTATGCTGTTCGGCGATGCCCGTGAAAGCCTGGATGGAATAGTGAAAAATCTGGGGTGATCGGAGGTCGATGTCCACCGGTTGCGGCAGCGGCCCATCAGATAGCCGATGGGTGATGAACTAGGGACTGCCGGCGGAAAGCGGCGGCAGATCACTGCAGCCGGCCAGTTTTCCAGCCTCCTGCAACCGCTGAAGATCCGTCAGATAGAGACTGCGTCCGTAGGCGGCATAGGCCGGATCTGCAAGCTGGTATCTCTGCTCCACAAAGGACAGGTCCCGGAGTGCGCTCCGCATCCTGTTCCGGATCGTATTGCATTTATCGAGTCCCCACCGGGCCTCGATGGAATCACCCGGGTCCGGAGACAACCAGAGATAATTCCTCACCACGTAATCCAAGGTCACCGTCCGGCCGTCGCCGATCGGGACGACCATTTTTTGCATGGACCTTTCTATGGCCTGTTGGTCAAGTCGGTTGGCCCTGATGATCTTCAGCAGGTGTTCGACCTTGAAGGCGATCATATCGTCCCGGCCCGGAGTGCTGTATGCCTCCCATAGAGACGAGCCTTCGGAGCAGTCCGCCCGCCGGCAGCGGCGATGTCCGGCCAGGACCAGCGGGACCCGCTCCTGGATATAATGATAGATCGAGTCCATCATCAGACCGGCCCTCTTTGCCGGGTCATATTTTTTTGTATCGATTCTCCGCGCCACCGCGTCGTCGAAGGATTCACCGGCATGACAGAAACCGGGACCGTACTCCTCGAGGGAGTAGAAGGGATGGTCCCGTTCCGGCAGATATCTCCAGCGATCCCCGGAAGAGACGGGCCAGCGAAACCGTACCAGACCGGTGCCGACAGTACTGTCGGCCCAGGCGGCGAAATAGCTTTTCTGGCGTAATTTCCTGACCTTCACAGGAAGTGTGGCCTCCCAGGTCTGGACCGGCGAGAACGTGCTGCCGTCGAGCACGATGCGTCCGATTATCCCGGCATGGCCGTTGCTGAGAAAGACTGCGCCCGCCATAACGGAGTCCGGGGCAATCCGGATGGGATAGGTATCAGCGGGCAGCGTTCGGGTGGATGTTTCGGCCAGCATATAGAGAAGGGCCATCCGAAACCTGCGGTCATGGTACCAGACCGTATCGGTCGGCAGACGGTGCCAGGCGGTGGACCAGTTGCCGATGAGACGTCCGTCCGCCGTGGTGGCGGCCGCGGGCAGATGGGCAATCCTCGCATAGATCCAGCGGATGGCATAGGGGACGTCGGCGCAGTCGACGGGGATTTGGTAGCGGAGAAAAAAGTCCTCGTCCACCTTGTCTTCCACCCATTTTGCGAAGCGTTGTTCTTCTTCGATATTCCAGCGCTTCGTCCCTACCTGCCAGACCTGTTCGCCGGATTCCCGTATCTGCCGGGCCGGGAGGTCCCCTGTCCGGCAGAGGGCGATGCAGGTCAGTACAACGAGAAAACGGCAGACCAGGACCGGCAGGTTCCCTTTCCCGGGTCGGGAGGGAGCTGGCGAAGCAGACGGGCGGTGTCCCATGGTAGATGCACTCGGACGCACAGGATCGGTTCCTCATTTTTTGCCGATAATCCGGTTTGATACATTGCAGCCCCGGCCGGAATATCCAGGCGCAAATCCCGGTTAATCCGGCTGACTATAGTATAGGCATGCAGGTCATACTACACAATATGATCCGCATGGTAAAAAACCAGGTCACCGACGGTTCCAGGGTGTAATCACAAGACCTCGGGTGTCTGCCGTGATCGGTGGTACGAACAGTCCTGGCCCGTGGCGATTGTAGCGATTTGATAGAAAAAAGTTGCATGGGCGTGATTTCCCGGCTAGGGTTGATCAGTCCCGAAGGCAGGTGTCGAGCGATCGGGACCGTGTTTCAGGAAAGAGCAGGGAGCGGTTTGGTATGTTCCGGTTTTTGCCGCTCGCCGTCGCCTGCCGTATAAGTGTAGTACAGCGGGACCGGAGACTGCTTGTCATTATGGAATCGGATCAGGAAATGGCCAAAATAAAAAGCTTTACCCTTTTTTCGCTGAACCTGCCTTTCCGCAGTAAATTCAAGCATGCGGCCGCCGAGCGCCGGTCTTCCGGCAGTGTCATGCTGAAATGCGAAACGGTATCCGGGAGCACGGGATACGGCGAATGTCTGCCCAGGGAGTATGTAACCGGTGAGAGCCAAGCGCATGTCATGCATATCCTGCGGGAAAATATCCTCTCTCACCTGATCGGCCGTGAGTTTCACCGTCTGCAAGACGTCATCTCGTTTCTGTCGGCCTGCAACGGCAAGGCTCCCGCGGCCTGGTCGCCGGCCTCAATCCCTCAAACCGCGGCCTGGGCGGCCGTCGATCTGGCCTTACTGGATACCTTCGGCCGCGAATTTGCGCTGCCCGTCGGGATCAATGGAGGGTTGAGAACCCTGCCGGCGTTTACCTACAGCGGCGTATGCTCTGGTGAACATGGGTGGCGGAGATTCAGACTCCTTGCCCTTTTTCGCCTCTTCGGATTTCACCACGTGAAGATAAAGATTCAGCCTGAAACCGCCGTTGACACCGTCCGGCTCTCGCGTAAGATCCTTGGCCGGCACTGCCAGATAAGCGTGGATGCAAATATGGCATGGGATAATGCGGCACAGGCCATGGGAACCATGGGCCTGCTGTCCCGGTTCGGTGTCGGCATGGTGGAACAACCCCTGCGCCCGGATGATATTGCCGGCTCGGCGGCGCTGGTTGGGCAGGGTAACATGGATATCATGGCCGATGAGGGAATGCATGATGCCGAATCGCTCGAACGGCTTATCGCCGCCAAGGCATGTACGGCCATAAACGTTCGCATCTCCAAATGCGGAGGACTGGTGGCGGCATATAACCGCTGCCTGCGGGCGGTGGAGGCCGGATTGAAGGTAAAGATCGGCTGCCAGGTCGGCGAGACGTCCCTGTTGTCCGCAGCACAACTTATTCTGATTTCCGCATTCCGTGACATGACCTGTGCCGAGGGGTGTTTCGGAAGACATCTTCTGCTGCAGGATCCGGCAAGGCCGCTTTTGCAGTTCGGCTACAAAGGCCGTCCGCCAGGAATGCCCGCATCTCCGGGCCTGGGGGTTCGGGTCGATGAAGAGCTCCTCTACAAATACAGCGACAACGTGTCAAGAATCGGATGATGCAGACGAAAAAAGCCCCGGCGTTTCTTCTCCCCTTTGAACGGAGGTGTGCGAATGCTCTCAGTACTAAGCCTGCGGTTGGATATGAGTCGTTTTTTTCAGTCCTCTCTGAACGTTTCGCTTGCCGGGTTTATACCTCGCAAGGTCTATCGTCGGTACTTCCTGCTGTTGGGATTGGTGTATCTGGCGCTGCGGAGAGACATCAGAAGAAAAATAGCGTACGGCACACGCAGCGTCTATGGAGATGAGAGCAGTATCTTCAAGAGATTGCGGCTTGAGCTCGACATCTATCTGGGGCTGGTTGACCATTATTTTGAAAAAATGTGGAATATTTACAGCCCCTTTGAAGCGTTTCGCGACTACATCAGGCGCCATACGGTGATAGCAAACAGGGCGTGGCTGGATCATTCCCTGCAAAATAGCACCGGGATCCTTTTGATATCAGGACATTACGGCGGGGTTGAGTATCTCACCATCACCCTGTCGATTCTAGGGTATAAGCCGGCTATTATTGCTCGGTTCAAGACGCCAGAACTCTTGGAGAAGACGTTGCCCAAGGCAAAATTGAACAACATCGAAATACTCAATGCCGATGAACCGAAGGTCCTGTTCCGTGCTGCGCGGATTTTGAAGGAAGGCAAAATTCTGATAACGATGTGTGATGAATTTTCTCGATGGATCTGCTGCCCTGATAAGACCGTCACAGTCTTCGGAAAAACTCTTTTTCAGGATAAGACCCTTGATCTTCTTCATCGACGAGCCAACGTGCCGGTTTGCCTGGGTCTGATGCAACGGGACAAAAAGGGATATCAGCTTGAAATTCAACCCCTGTCCGCAGCGGCGGAAGACAAGGAATCCCTGGCCAACAGGTCCTGGAGATTGCTCGAGCAGTGTATTCTCAAGAATCCAGGGCAATGGTATCAATGGCAGAAGGTAACGGAAGCAATGAGCAGCTGCTAGAAAAATACTGCTGGACGGCGGTGAGACAGGCCTGCAAACCTTAAAACGGCTGGCAACAGACAGAAACATTGCCGGCCGGTCGGACATGGCCGAATGTGGCGGTCTTGATAAGGTAATGCCTGCCGACCGGTTAAAAAAGGGGGCCGGAAACCGCCTCCTGTCGGCAGGAGCCGAACAAACCAAAAAATCTGGTGGCTGTTGCTGCCGGCGGCGATGATCGTCTGCTGCCGACGGAAGACGCGTTCAAAAAGAAGACCCCCATCGCCCGACACACAGCGCCGTCATCAAAGAGAAATCGTCAGACCGGGAGAGGCGGGCGGCGGCTCCTTCATTAGTAAGAGAGGCTCTTGCAATGCAGAGACACAATCGATTCTGGGGTGAAACAACGGCCTTCCTGGCGCTGTTCCTGGACAATCTTGGAGTGCTCGTCTTTTTGAGCTCCATTCTGATGTTCACCTTCAACTATCCGGCCGGAATAATCTTCAGGCGGATGCTTCCCGGGACGGCCCTGGGCGTTTGTTTCGGCGATCTGGTCTATACATGGATGGCCTTGCGGCTTCGGAAGGCGACGGGGCGAACCGATATCACCGCAATGCCCTTGGGCCTGGACACGCCTTCGACCATCGGCCTTGCCTATGCGGTCCTGGGCCCTGCCTATCTGGCGACCCATGACGCGGAGTTGACATGGCAGATCGGCATGGCCACCCTCTTTATGATCGGCATGGTCAAGCTGGTCACCTCCTTTTTCGGCTCATGGGTACAGCGGGTCATTCCGACCGCCGGCCTTCTGGGTTCCATCGCCGGTGTCGGTCTGCTGCTGCTGGGGTTTTTGCCCCTCGTCGAGACCTTTAATGAAAGCATCGTCGGCCTGGTGGCGCTCGGTTTGATCTTCTCCGTACTGCTGGGGCGTCTGGAGCTGCCGGGCCGTCTGCCGGGCGTATTGACGGCGGTGCTGATCGGATCTGCGCTTCATCTGAGCCTGGGGTATGTCGGTCTCTTGCCCGAATTCCACAGACCGACCCTGCACCTGGCCCTGTGCCTTCCGGTCTTCTCCATCGATTTTTTAAGGACATTGCCGCGCAGCTTTCAGTATCTTCCCATTGCCATCCCGTTCGGCATCATGACCATCGTCGGCGGGATCAACAATACCGAGAGTGCCCGTCTGGCGGGCGACGACTACAGGACCCGGGATATCCTCCTGACCGAGGCCCTCACCTCACTGATCGCCGCTTTCTTCGGGGGTGTGGCGCAGACCACGCCGTATATCGGCCATCCGGCATACAAGAAAATGGGCGCCACCTGCTGGTATACCCTGTTTACCGGGCTGTTGGTCGGCATCGGCTGCATGGCCGGTATGATGACGGTGATTGTCGGGATTATTCCCCGGGCGGTATTGGCGCCGATCTTTATCTTCATCGGGTTTGAAATTGTCAGTCAGGCATACCGGGAGTCGCCTGCACGGCATGCACCGGCGGTCAGTTTCAGTTTCCTGCCGGTCGTCGCCAATCTGATCATGATCTTTTTGGGTGAATTCCTGGCGGCAGGCGGTTTGTCCGCGCCGCTTCCGGTACGGCTGCAGACCATACAGCAGACCTTGACGCTCCTGAGCAACGGCTTCATCCTGACGGCACTGCTCTGGGGAAGCCTGCTCGCCTTCCTGATCGACCAAAAACCGAGGCAGGCCGCCCTGTATGCGCTTTTATGCGGGGTGCTCGCCTTGTTCGGGGTCATCCATTCGGTATTACCTGCAGGAGAGGTGTATCTGCCGTGGAGGATACCGTCTCATCTGCCGTATACCATTGCCCTGTCGTATCTTTTGCTGTCCGGAATTTTGTTGACGGTAAAAAGAAGCGCAGCCGGGTGATCCGGCAGAAAAGATGCGTTTTCTGCCATCCGGATCATCAGGGCAGGCCTTCCGGCGGTTGCCGACGAGGTTGGGGGAGGATGTGGAAATGCCTGCATTTTTCTGTCGGCAGGGCTGCCGCAAGGCGACCCGGATGGGCGGGCAATGGAGAGTGTCGCGGGAGGATGAAGAGGTTAAAAGTGATCTGAAGAAATGGCTAACCCTCCTCGTCGTGTACCTCGATGCTGCGTTTGGCGTCGATGCCGAAGCGCTTCATCCGGTTCCAGACGGTGACCCGGGAGATGCCCATGATCTCGGCGGCCTTCGACTGGTTGCCGCCGGTTTTTTTCAGGACATCGAGGAGTTCCTGCTTTTCGATCTCGGTCAGGTTGAAGGCGTTCTTTTTCGAGGTGGGGTTGCTCTTCTTCGGCGCATGGATGGTCTCCGGCAGGTGATGGGGCTCGATTATCTTGCCGTAGCAGGTGACGAAGGCATATTCGAAGGCTCCTTTCAACTCCCGGACGTTGCCCGGCCAGGGGTAGGCGTTCAGGATCTCCATGGTCTCCTTGCTGATTCCGTCGATCCGTTTGCCGTTTTTCAACTGCAGCTTGCGAAAGAAAGACTCCGCCAACAGCGGGATGTCGCCGATCCTGTCGCGCAACGGAGGCAGAAAGATCGGGATCACATTGATCCGGAAGTAAAAGTCCTTGCGGAAGGCGCCTTCCTCCACCAGCTGTAACAGGTTCTGGTTGGTGGCCGAGATGATCCGGACATCGGTGGCGATCGGAGAGCTGGAACCGACCCGTTCAATCACCTTTTCCTCCAGGACCCGGAGGAGTTTGACCTGGGTGGAAAGCGGCAGGTCGCCGATCTCATCGAGGAAGATGTCTCCTTCACTGGCCTTCTCGAATCGTCCGACCCGGTCCTTATAGGCACCGGTATAGGCGCCGCGGACATGGCCGAAGAGTTCGCTTTCCAGAAGGGATTCGGTCAGGCTTGCGCAGTTGACCTTGATGAAGGGCTGGTCGCAACGGTCGCCGACCTCGTGGATGGCCTGGCTGACCAGCTCCTTGCCGGTCCCCGACTCGCCGTAGATGATCACCGGGGCATCGGAATGGGCGGCATTTTCTATCATATCAAAGAGATGTCGCATGGGGTCGGAGGTGCCGATGATGCCGTGAAAGCCCTCTTTGGAGAGAAGCTGCAGCCTGAAGGCCTCCAGTTGGTTTTCCTTCTCCGAGATCTCGGTCAGGTCGGCGATGGTGCCGACCGCACCGATGACATTGCCGCCGGCATCACGAAGGATGGCGGCGTTCTTCAGCACGTTGACATAGGTGCCGTCCTTGCGCCGTATCCTGCCCTTGCGGTTTTCGGTGGCACCGAGTCGAAACAGCGAACACCAGTGCCCGCCGCCGTCTGCCATCGCCTGTTCACAGACATCGCATGCAAGGACCCGGCAGGTCTTGCCGATCACCTCTTCCCTGGAGTAACCGGTGATGCGGTCGAAGGCCTCGTTGACGGAGACAATGGCGCCGTTTGTGTTCACAATCATGATGCCGTCACGAATGGTGTTCACAACCGTTTTCCAATATCCGTCAAGTTCCCGGCCGATCATCCTGGTCCTCCCTGTTAAGCATTAACACCTGCAAAGGGCTACCCTTTTAACACTTAAACACTTCTTTGACAATACTACGTATGTCAATGGCGGAAAGTTCAAATTTTAACTCCCTGATATTCTAATCATTAAAAGAATATTTACCGCTATGGCGATGAATATGGCCCGATTGTTGCTGTATTGCCGGTCGATACTCAGACAAACGGGAGCTATGGGAATTTGGTTGGAAAAGCAGATGTCATAATCGATTTCAGGGACAGTATTTCATCGATCTCACTCTTGAAGACAACACAGATCTTCGAAAGGATGAAGCCCTTTGAAGTCATGGAGATTAAAGGATTTGACCCGGATACGAGACGGGACCTGTTCAAGGTCCTGCCTGCCTTCTCCTATGAAGTGATTGCCACGGAGGCCGAGGAGGATGGGGTGTGCCGTCAGGTACGGATACGAAAACGACCGTGATCCGTTGATCTCGAGTTCGTGCCCGCAGCGCGCGGGCGATCGGCTCCGTTGAACATATTAACCCGGAACGGAAGAGGAAGGAATCTGATGTCAGAGAGCAGTATCACAATCAAAGGGAAAAAGAAGAGCCTGTTTATCGACAAGGTCAAGGAGATTATCCCGGATGGAGGTAATCTGAATCTTTGTCTTACCTGCGGCGCCTGCGCCTCCGGTTGCCCGGCTACCGGGCTCGAGGGGATGGATCCGCGCAAATTTCTTCGTATGGCAGCCCTCGGTATGGACGAGGAGCTCACCACCACGCCGTGGGTCTGGATGTGCACCATGTGCCAGCGCTGCATCTATGTCTGTCCGATGCAGATCGACATCCCGCAGCTGGTCTTCAATGCGCGGGCCGCCTGGCCGCGGGATCAGCGCCCCAAAGGGATCCGTGACTCCTGCGATATGGCCATGCGCAACGAATCCAACAGTGCCATGGGCACGGCGCCCGACGATTTCGTCTTCGTCGTAGAAGATGTGCTGGCCGAATACCAGGAGTCCCAGCCGGAATTTGCCGACATGCAGGCCCCCATCGACAAGGCCGGGGCCCATTTCTTTTTAAATCAGAATTCCCGGGAGCCGGTAACCGAGCCCGATGAACTCGTGCCCCTGTGGAAGATCCTGCACACGGCCGGTGTCGACTGGACCTACGGCAGCAAGGGCTGGGCCGCGGAAAATTACTGCCTCTTTCTGGCCGACAATGACTGCTGGGAGCATGTGACCCGGGTCTCGGCCAGGCAGGCCGATGAGCTGGGGTGCAAGGTCTTTCTCAATACCGAGTGAGGCCACATTACATTCTCAGTCCGGGCCGGACTGAAAAAATTCAAAATCGACCATAAGTTCGAAGTTGCATCCATTTATCAATACTATGCCAAATGGATACGTGAAGGAAGACTGAAGGTGAATTCCGATTGGAACAAGGATTTGAGAATCAAATTCACTGTGCAGGACCCCTGCCAGATCATTCGAAAAGGGTATGGCGATGCAGTGGCGGATGATCTGCGGTTTGTTGTTAAATCGGTTGTCGGCGACGAGAATTTCATCGAGATGACCCCGAATAAATCCAACAATTATTGTTGTGGCGGCGGCGGCGGTTTCCTGCAGTCCGGATATCCGGAGGCACGGCGTGCCTACGGCAAGTTCAAATTCGATCAGATCGTTGCAACAGGTGCGGATTACTGCATAACCGGATGTCATAACTGTCATGCCCAGGTCCATGATCTGGCCCACCATTTCGGTGGAAAATTCAACACTGTTCATCTGTGGACCCTTATCTGTCTATCCTTGGGGATTCTTGGTCCCAACGAACGTGTCTATCTGGGAGACGACTTAAGAGAGGTAAATGTTTTTCACCCCGAGACTGCTCTGTAGAACAAGGCCGGGGGGAAACACCAATCTGAAAAAGCTGGGATTTGGAGGCAAAAGGACCATATGAGTTTTCAGAAACGATTACAAGCAAAAGAATTTGTCGTACTGGCGGAGATGCACACGCCGAAAGGCGTCAATATATCGCGCCTCATCACCGACGCGCGCAGGATGAAGGGCAGGGTGGACGCCATCGTCGTTCCCGATATGGACAACGGCATCATGCGCATGAGCGCGTTGGCGGGAGGTGTCCTGATGCAGCAGCAGGGCGTGGAGGCGATTATTCACGTCTATTGCCGTGACCGGAACAGGATGGCCCTGCAGGGTGATATGCTTGCCGCCCATGTCCTGGGCATTCAGAACCTCGTTGTCGTGCAAAGCAGCGACATGAGTCAGAGCGATCATATTGAGGCCAAGCCCGTGTATGATCTCAGTGAGATTGAACTTGTCGAGACAATCCAGACGCTGAATACCGGCAAGGACAGGGGTGGTTTTGATCTGGATGGCGCTCCTTCCTTTACCACCGGCTGCAGTATGGCCTCCTACGAGGACGACAAGGCCCTGGATGCCGAACTTTCCGAGGCAAAAAAGAAGGTTGATGCGGGTGCAAGCTTCGTGATCGCTCCGCCCATCTTCGACGCCCTGAATTTTTCCGGTTTCATGGCAAAGGCCAAAGGGCTGGGCGTGCCGATTATTCCAACGATATTTCTTATAAAATCTCTGGCCATTGCCCAGTATATCGCCAACAGCGAGCCTGGTGCCCATATCTCGGACGACCTGATCCGGCGTATCCGCAAGTCACCGAATAGAGAAACCGAAGGCATTCGGATCGCCGGCGAGACCATTGCGGCGGTGAAGGATATGGCACAAGGCGTTTTGATCCAGACGCTTGGCTGGGAACATAGGCTTCCGTCCATCCTGGACGTTGCCGGCCTGTAGGGGATGTAATACTAACAAAGGTCGGCTTGCACACATGATCGACCTGGTACAATCGGTGAATAAAAAATGGCTGAAATAGAAAATACAAAAGGACTGCCGACCCATCACAAGGTTCTGGTTATCGGCGGCGGTCTTGGTGGAATACGAACGGCCCTTGATCTGGCAGAGGCCGAAAAGGATGTTATTCTAACGGACAAGGCCTATGCCATCGGCGGTCTGATGACCCAGCTGGACAGGACCTTTCCAACCAACAACTGCGATCTCTGCACCTTGTCGCCGAATCTCTCCGAGAGTGGCCGAACGGCGCATATCGAGCTTTTAACCATGACGCAGGTGACGGGAGTTACTGGCGAGAAAGGTAATTTTACCGTGTCGCTGACAACTGCGCCCCGGTATATCAATCTCGATAAATGCACTGCCTGCGGCGAGTGTTATAAGGCCTTTCCTGAATGTGTTCGTTTTACTCCCGGCCTCGATCACAGGGCTCCGACCTGCATGCGCTATCCGCAGGCGACCCCCCAGGCCTTTTCAATCGATCTGGAGAAATGTTCCGATATTATCGCTCTGACCAAGGTGTGTCCGGCAGGTGCCATCAATCCGGACGATATCGGTCTGAAACAGGAGGTGCGATGCGGGGCAATCGTTTTGTCTTCGGGTGCCGCCCTGTTTGATCCGAGCCATCTGGACTATCTGGCCTATGCCACACAGCCGGATGTGGTGACCAATCTCGAGTATGAACGGATCCTGTCTGCCTCCGGGCCGACCATGGGCAGACTTGTCCGCCCGTCAAACGGTAAGCAACCGAAAAAGATAGCCTGGATCCAGTGTGTCGGTTCCCGTGGTCTGCAGAAAGGGGCTGCGCCTTATTGTTCCAGCGCCTGCTGCATGATCGCGCTCAAGGAGGCCATTATTACCAAGGAACGCTTTGGCGATGATATCGAAACTACGGTTTTCTACATGGATATGCGAACCTTCGGCAAGGACTATGAGCTCTACAGCGACCGGGCCAAAAACAAGCACGCTGTGCGTTTTGTCCGCAGCAGGCCCCACAGCATCCTGAAGTCCGATGCCACCGATGGATTGAGTCTTATGTATTCCACCGATGGAGAAAGCGCCCAGCTGACCGAGGATTTTGATATGGTGGTTCTTTCAACGGGCTTCAAGATGGCCGATGATGTGCGCAGCCTTTCGGAGACGATGGGGCTGCGTCTCAATCCTTCGGGGTTTGCCGTAACCGATGAGTTCAACTCCGTTGAGACCTCGAAGCCAGGCATCTATGTCTGCGGCATGAGTGAGAGCCCGAAAGACATCCCCGAGACCATGGTCCAGGCAAGTGCGGCCGCCTGCATGGCCGGCATGAATCTTGTGACCTCGAAAGAGGATCTGGAAAGTGATCTGCCGGAGGAACGTGATGTTACGGACGAGGCGCTGCGTATTGGTGTCTTCGTCTGCGATTGCGGCGACAATATCGGTGGCGTCGTCGATGTGGCCGAGGTGGTTGAATACGCCAAGACCCTGCCCCATGTGGCTGTTTCCGAGTTGAAAGGGCACGGTTGCAGCCGGGAGTCCATCGGACAGATCCAGAAGAGCATTGTTGATGAGGGTCTGAACAGGGTGGTTATCGGCGGTTGTTCACCGAGGACCCATGAGACGAAGTTTCAGGAGGCCATCCGCAGGGCGAGCCTGAACAAATACCTGGTCGAAATAGCCAATATCCGCGACCAGGCAACCTGGGTCCATGCTCAGTTTCCGGAGAGGGCGACACAGAAGGCAAAAGACCTGATTCGGATGGCGGTCGGTGCGGTTGCCGAGTCCCGTCCACTCAAGGACCATAGCCTGCCGATCAATAAGGATGTCCTGGTTGTCGGCGGCGGTGTCACAGGGATGACCACTGCCCTGCGCCTGGCCGATCAGGGGTTCAAGGTCTTTATTGCCGAGAAATCCAACGTCTTGGGCGGTATGGCCAAGAATATCCATGTCAGCCTGAGCGGTCAGGCCATCCGGCCTTTCGTCGATGACCTGATCGAAAAGACCATGGCTCACGGCAATATCCAGGTCATTACCCGGGCCATCATCGTCGACCACAGCGGCATGCCCGGCATGTTCAAGACCGGTATGCAGGTAGGCCCGCAGATGTTTTACCGTACGATTCAACATGGTGTCACGATCCTGGCAACCGGGGCAATTGCCAATCGGCCCAGGCAATATCTTTTGGGCGAGTCCAAGGCGGTCGCGACCCAGCTGGAGATCGATGCCTTGATTGCCGAGTCACCGGCTACCGTCAAGGCCTGGGACAATGTGGTCATGATCCAGTGCGTCGGATCCAGAATTGCCGGGAATCCGAACTGCTCGCGAGTCTGCTGCCAGACGGCGATCAAGAATGCCCTGCGCATTCGAGAACTGAACCCGGAGGCCGGGATATTCGTCCTCTATCGCGATATGCGCACCTACGGCTTCCAGGAGGAGTATTACCTGGAGGCACGCGCAAAAGGTGTGATCTTCGCCCGGTATTCGCTCGATAACCTCCCCACGGTCGAGACGGCAGGGGAAAAGGTGGACGTCACCTTTATCGATCCCATTCTGGGACGTACCGTGACGGTAACTGCGGATCAGCTCTGTCTTTCCACCGGCATGATCGCCGATGAAGACTCCACCGAGGATATTGCCCGGATCTTCAAGCTGCCGCGGACCCATGACGGCTACTTCCTTGAGGATCATGTCAAGCTGCGGCCTGTTGATCTGCCTGTTCCCGGTTTTTATGTGGCAGGAACCGCCCATAGCCCCAGGACGATCAGGGAGAGCGTCACCCAGGCCCAGGCGGTCGCCTCGCGCGCCCAGTCCCTGTTGGCCAGAGATGCGATTGTTCTTGGTGCCAACGTGGCCCGGGTGGATAGCAATAAATGCGCCGCCTGTCTGATCTGTGTGCGGGCCTGTCCGTTTGACGTGCCGTTTATCAACGCCGATGGCTATTCGGAAATCGATCCGGCAAAATGTCATGGTTGCGGCATGTGTGCATCGGAATGCCCCGCCAAGGCCATCCAGCTCATGCAGTACGAGGATGACCGGATCGTGGCAAAGCTGGAACAACTTTTTGAAAGGATGGTTGCGTAATGGAAAATTTTGAACCGACGATAGTGGCCTTTTGTTGCCATTATTGCGCATATACAGCGGCAGATATGGCAGGCAGTCAGCGACTGACCTATCCGACAAACGTCAAGATTATTCGGGTGCCCTGCTCCGGCAAGGTCGATGCCCTTCATCTGGTCAAGGCCTTTGAAAAAGGCGCTGACGGCGTCTATGTGGCGGGTTGCCTGGATGGGGACTGCCATTTTAAGAACGGCAATACTCGCGCCAAACGACGGGTAGAATACGTGCAGAGATATCTCGATGAGATCGGCATCGGCGGTGAACGCCTGGCAATGGTTAATATGTCCGCCGGAATGGGCTTTCTTTTTGCCGAGACAGCAACTGAAATTACAGAGAAAATTCGCAAGCTGGGCCCGAGCCCGATCCACAACATGGTCGGGGCTTGCGGCACAGCCAAAAGTGAGTTGACAGTATAAACATCAAGGAGAGTTAATCACAATGATCACTGCTGAACGAAAACCCTTGGAAGAGCTTATTGAATACATACGACCGTTTAAGCGTATTTTGCTGGTCGGTTGCAATGAGTGCGTAACGGTCTGCAGCGCCGGCGGTAGAAAAGAGGTCGGACTTCTTGCCTCCGGTCTGAAAATGGCGCTGATGCAAAGCGGTCGGGATATCGAGATCAGGGAGCATACCCTGGAGCGGCAATGCGATCCCGAGTATATCGAGGAGCTGGTCCCGATGATTGACGGTATCGATGCCGTGATGTCCATGGCCTGTGGCTGCGGTGTCCAGGAAGTGGCACGCAGGTTTAAGGACAGACCTGTCTTTCCGGCCGTCAACACCAAATTCATGGGTGCCTCGGAACGTCAGGGCGTCTGGGCGGAACGTTGCCAGGGGTGCGGCAACTGCCTCCTCGGCATGACCGGTGGCATATGCCCGATTGCCAGGTGTTCGAAACGGTTGATGAACGGACCCTGCGGTGGTTCCGTTACCGGCAAATGCGAGATCAGCACCGATGTCGACTGCGCCTGGCAACTGATCTGGGACCGGCTCAAGGAACTGGGTCTGGAAGAACAATATCTGAATATTATTCCGGCAAAAGATTGGAGACCGGCCGGTGGTGGCGGTCCCCGTAAGATTATAAGAGAGGATCTGGCAGCATGAAAACCGAAAGTAGATTGGAGAAAGTTTTAGCCTCAGGAAATCTGGCCGTCACATCTGAATGCGGTCCCCCCCGCGGTGCGCTTCCCGATAAGGTCCGTGAGAAGGGCAGACATCTGATAGGCGTTGTCGATGCCGTCAATGTCACCGACAATCAGACGGCAATGGTGCGCATGTCAAGCCTTGCCGCCTCGGTCATCCTGAAAGAGGAAGGGCTTAATCCCCTTTTGCAGATGGTCACCCGCGACCGCAACAGGCTGGCCATGCAGGCCGATATCATCGGTGCCTATTCCCTGGGGGTCGACACCATGCTCTGCCTCTCCGGCGATCATACCCAGTTCGGCGATCATCCGATGGCGGCCAACGTCCATGATATCGATTCCATCCAGATGATCCAGATGGTAAAGACCATGCGGGACGAAGGCAAATTCCAGGGTGGAGCCGACCTGAAGGGATCGCCGAAGATGTTCATCGGTGCCGCCGCCAATCCCTTTGCCGATCCATTTGAGCTCCGCGTCATGCGGCTGGCCAAAAAGGTGGCGGCCGGGGCGGATTTCATCCAGACGCAGTGTATCTTCAACGTCGAAAAGTTTGAAAAGTGGATGGAAGGCGTGCGTGCCCGCGGCCTGCACAAAAAGTGCTATATCCTGGCCGGTGTGACCCCGATGAAATCGGTGGGTGCCGCCCGGTACATGAAGAACAAGGTGCCGGGGATGGATGTGCCGCAGGAACTGGTCGACCGGATGGGGGCGGTGCCGAAAGAAAAGCAGCCTGATGAAGGGATTGCCATCTGTGTTGAGACCATCCAGCGGCTGAAGAAGATCGAAGGTGTCGCCGGATTTCATATCATGGCCATCGACTGGGAGGAAAAGGTCAAAGAGATTGTTGAAAAGGCAGGCCTTCTGCCCAGGCCTCAGGTGTAAGAATTTGAATATAAACATATATGTTCTATCAGGAGGAAGTACAACATGGATGATAAAAAACTGATACTGGTTGTCGATGATGACCCTGATCTGGTTGAATCCCTGGCCATGAAGCTGGAGAGCCGGAATTACAAGGTTGCCAAGGCTTATGACGGAATGGAGGCCTGGGACCAGATCAAAAAGGAACGTCCGGCCTTGATTATCCTCGATGTGATGATGCCGCGCAAGGACGGATATGCACTCTGCGACGAGCTGAAAAACTCCGAGGAGTACAAAGGCATCATCGTGGTCTTGTTGACCGCCGTTGCCGATGCGATCACCTCGACCAACTATACCCATATGGGCGGCAAGACGACTCTGGCCGATGATTATGTACCGAAACCCATCGATCTGGATAAGTTGATGGAGATCGTCAGCGACAATCTGCAGTAGACCAACCCGGCTGAATGGAGCTGGATAAGTACATTGAGACGGATTGACTTCTTGCAGGAAAACAAGAAGTCAATCCGTAAGGTGCTCAAGCGGGGTGCCGGTCCTTTACCGTGCCAGGAGGGGCCGGTGTCCCGTTTTTTTTCTGATTGCCCCTGAAACGATCAGCATGCTCCCCGGATCAGTGGCGAAACAACAGTGGCAATCACTTTTTTTCGGAGTCCATGCAAGACTTTTGTTCAGAAAATACTGCCGAGATAAAACTCGGCGGAATCAAACTGAGTCCGGAACTGGTCCTGTTCAATCTGTACCGCCTGCCTATCCATGGTCAGGATCACTTCTCTCTGCTTCGACGCATTGCTGAAGACAGGATTAATCTGACTTTTTTACTTCATCACCAGACCAAGACCGGGATGGCCTGCAGTTTTTGTGTGATCCGAAACGATGCCGTCCGGGTAAAGCGATGTATTCAATCACCCGGATCATCCGGTGAAGAGATCGGGATCATTGATCCGGTTGGGACCATTGCCATCTTTCCTCATCGATACAGCCTTGCCGTGCTCGGCACTCTGATCAGGATCACGGCAAGGGCCCGGATACCGATTCACGCCCTCTGTACATCCCTCTCCTCGGTTGCCGTCACCACCGACTATCGCTATCTCGGCAAGGTGGTTGAGGAAGTGCAAAAGGTCTTTTCCCTGCCGGTAAACCACGCCCCGTTCCGATCGGACTTCGAGCAGGAGCAGGTCGGCGGGTAGGTGTCCACTATCGCCTGGAGAAACAATGCCGGAGACAGCCGCCGTATACAGTGAGACCAAGGTCAGGATCTACGGGTTCAAGAAGAGAAGCCGGTTGGCACTTTGCTCCATCGTCCTTCCGATCGGTCGCCTGGAATGCTGGGGGGAACGGATGGCGGATTATGCACCGGATGACGGTTGTTTTCACCTGGCCTTCATGCGTCAACTTACCGGGAATACGATTGAATTTTTTCTGGTTCTTGAAGAGGATTCCAACGGACCCTGTCTTGCCCGGATCCGAAAAGAGATGAAAAACGAGAAGGAAGCATCGCTTACTCTTGACTTTCCCGTTGATATGATCTCTTTTCATGGACCGCATTTCCAGGATCGTTACGGGATCATCCATGCCGCCCTCGACACCCTGAAGAGCGACAATATGGAGATACTGGCGGCAGGATGTGCAGGTACGAGCATCTGCCTGCTTGTTCCGGACAACACTGCGGATCATGCGCTACGGCTTCTCGCCGAGGCCTTTGTGGTGCCGGAATCCGTCGATTCCTGAAAGGGTGTTTTGCCGACGGGGTTTGGCTGTCCTCTCCGGGACGGATGCTGCATAAAAGAAGGTGGTGGGACCATGGTACTTATAGAAAAGGATTTTGACTGGAGGCTGCGGGTCTTCGACTCGATGTCATTTCCGACCCTTATATTGAGGCCTGATAAGACTATTATCGCCGCCAACGAGATCTTTCTCCAGCAGATCGGCGCCGATCTGGCCGATATCGTCGGCAGAACCTGCAAGGAGATATTTCGCAAACATTCTCCCTCTCTTTATTTTCCCTGTTCCGGGGCTGAGTGCCCCCTGAAGAAGGCCGTCAAATACAAGACCGGCCAGTCGGTGCTCCTGAAGATAAAGGATGCCCGCAACCGGGAGCGATGGGAAGACAGGGTCTTTTCTCCCATCCTGGGCGATGACGGCGAGGTGAAATATGTCATTGAAAGCTTTCGTGACGTTACCAGGGTCAAGACGCTGGAGAGGATGTACAGCGGCGTCTGGGAGTTGATCGACAAGGTGGTACAGAGCTCCGTTCAGGCCATCCTGGCCTCGGACCGGAGCGGCACCATCATTCTGATGAACCATGCGGCGGAGGAGCTTTTCGGCTATAGCGCAAAAGACAACCAATTATTGAATATAGTTGATTTTTATCCCGATGGGATCGCCAAAAAGATCATGAAAAAGCTACGGGATGAGACCTGCGGAGGGCGGGGGAAATTGCCGTTGACCAAGGTCACCATCGTCACCAGGAACGGCACGGAGGTCCCGGTGGAGATGACCGCGGCCATCATCTATGAAGACGGCCTGGAGGCAGCGACGGCGGCGATCTTTACCGATCTCAGGGAGAAACAGGCTGTAGAGAAGAAATTGATGGAGACTCAGAGCCAGCTGGTGCAGTCTGAAAAAATGGCATCTCTGGGCAGACTGGCGGCCGGTGTCGCCCATGAGATCAACAATCCGCTGACCAGCATCCTGCTCTATGGGAACCTGATGTATGAAAAATTGGAACCGGATTTTCCGTTGCGGGAGAGCATGGAATATATCATTGAAGACGCCGAGCGCTGCCGGGAGATTGTCAAGAACCTGCTGGCCTACAGCCGGCAGACCAATCCGTCCAAGGTCGTATTCCAGCTCAACAGGCTGGTGGAAGACAGTCTGGGCTTGATCCATGACCAGAAACTCTTCATGAATGTCGAAGTGGTCAAGACCTCTACCGGCGAACCGATTTTCATCAATGCCGACAAGAACCAGCTCTGCCAGGTCGTCATCAATCTGATTATCAATGCCGTCGATGCGATGGCGGGGAAGGGGACGCTGACATTTTCCGTCCATTCGGATCAGACGACCGGCAAGGCCTATCTGGAGGTTGCCGATTCCGGGTGCGGGATTGCACAGGAAAATATCTCCAAGATCTTCGATCCGTTCTTTACCACCAAGGAGCTCGGCAAAGGCACCGGGCTGGGGCTCAGTATGGCGTATGGGATAATGGAGGAAAACCAGGGTCGTATTTTTGTGAAGAAAACAGGTCCGGATGGGACCGTGATTGCATTGGAACTCCCGGCGGTAGAGATGCCGACGGAGGTATTTTTTGATTCGATAGGATAGAGAGGGACCAGTTGGAAAATGATTGATGACCATGGAGTAAATGATGCCTTCCTGCCGCAGATCCTGGTGGTGGATGATGAGGCACGAATCAGGGAGGGCTGTCGGATGGTTCTCTCGGAGCTCGGGTTCGAGGTGGAGCTGGCCTCCGACGGGGCACAGGGACTGCAGATGATTCAGGAGCGGCATTTCGATATCATCCTGCTCGATTTGATGATGCCGACCATTTCCGGATTTGATGTCTTGTCCCGGGTCCGTGATCTGCATCCGGATACGGTGATCATCGTCATCACCGGTTATGCAACGATCGAGCACTCCATCGAGGCCATGAAAAACGGGGCCTTCGATTTCATCCCGAAGCCCTTTGATCCGGAACAGTTGAGGACCGTGGTCGCCAAGGCGATCAAATATACCCATGCGCTGCAGGATATTACCGAAACCAGATCCCGGCTGAAGATGGTGGTCAATCGTCTGACCGACGGTGTCATGACTACCGATGATCATAAGCGCATCGTCCTGGCCAACCCTGCGTTTCTTCATTTCATCGGCCACCATGGGGAAAGCGTGATCGGGCATACCGTCGGCGAGTGCATAGCGGATGAGACACTCACCCGGATGATCGACCAGGCCCTCTCCATGCCCTCCGACACCTCCCGGGAGATCACCCGGGAAGTGACCTGGGACGGGGATGAGGAACGGATTCTCGGGGTAAAATGTGCGCCGTTTCGCGGCAGGACCGGGCGGAATCTGGGAACGATAACCGTCCTCCATGATATCACGGCCCTGAAGAAGATCGATCAGATGAAGTCGGATTTCGTCTCGATGGTCTCCCATGAGATTCGCAACCCGATGAACTCGCTGTTGATGCAGATCAAGATCATCCTGGACGGGCTTGCAGGAAACGTCACCGATAAGCAGCGGGAGATCCTGGAGCGGGCCTCGGGAAAGATGTTGAATCTGACGGCCATGGTCTCGGAACTGCTCGATCTGGCCCGGATCGAGTCCGGGTTGATCACCCACGAGAAGGAGACGATCCGGATTTCCGCACTTCTCGCCGAGCAGGTCCGTTTCCATGAAGCGGGCGCCCGTGACAAAGGCATTGCCATCCGTTTTGAAGCGCCCGCGGATCTTCCGCCGATTTCAGGCGATCGCCAGGGCCTGGATGAGGTATTCACCAATCTGATCACCAACGCGGTGAAATATTCGCCGCCGGGATCTGCCATCAGCCTGTCCGCCCAAGAGGAAAACGACTATCTGAGCGTCAGGGTCGGCGACACGGGCTATGGGATTTCCGAGGAGGACATCGACCGGATATTCACCAGGTTCTACCGGGTCAAAGACAGCCGGACCCGGGAGATACACGGCACCGGCCTGGGGCTGGCCATCGTTAAGAGCATCGTTGAGGCCCATCACGGCAGGATCAAGGTGGAGAGCCGTTTGGATGAAGGGACGACCTTTACAGTGCTGCTGCCCTTTGCCGAGTCTGCCCGGTAAAAAGCCCGGAATGTCGCGTCGTGATCCCGGTTGCCGGGGGTGGATTCCGGTGATTGAACCCTTTGGTCATTCTTGAGACGGAACAAACGGAACACAGGCGGCTAAAGCCTCGATGTCAAAATCAGTATCAGAAACAGGAAATAGAAGGATCCGCCGGCCAGGAGCGTCCCGGGGGTCAGGTGTTTCTTAAGCCGGATCTGACAGTAGCAGAGCCCCACCGAGGCAAGGGTCAGCGCCACTGTGGCCAGCGCCGTCGCGTCCAGCCTCCATTCGGTCATCAGGATGCCGATGGCGGTGATCACCGAGCCCTGGAAGACCATGGCCCCGGTGATGTTGCCGATGGCCAGGGTATCTTTTCCCCTGCCGATCCAGATGACGCTGTTGAACTTTTCCGGCAGCTCGGTGGCGATCGGGGCGATGATCATCGACAGGATCAGGGGCGACACCCCGAGGCGCTCAGCGAGGATCCGGATCTCGTCGACGAAGATATACGAACCCCAGACGATCAGAAGCAGAGACACTATCACCTGAACGTAGATGATGGCAACTGACGGATCAGGCGATTTCGGGGCGAGATAGCAGGGTGCCAGATCGGTCGCCTCCCCTTCGAGGCTGTTTTCACCGCGCAGTGTCTGCATAACATAGGTTCCATAGAACACCACGAGCAGCAGGGCGATGAACACCTTGATCACCGGATGGGTGCCGAGGAAGGAGGCGGCAACGGCCAGGGTGAAGAGGATAAGGAAATATCGCATATCCCGTTCCATGGTCCGGGTGTCGACGCGCATGACCGGATAATCATCACGCCGCCTGCGGTTTGCGATCACCGCAAGACCGCTGATAAACATGGCCAGGGTCCCCAGCATGAAGGGGGCGCCGATGATGGCCCCGACTCCGATCAGCTGACCGGAGGTCTTTCCCCCGAAGAGAAAGGCGATGATCGGTATCAGGGTCTCCGGCAGGGCCGTGCCGACGGCGGCAAATATGCTGCCCACCGCGCCATCGGAAAGGCGCATCTTTTTCCCGAACCATTCCAGGCCGTTGGTGAAAGCAGCGGCCCCCAGCAGGATGACTCCGAGGGAGACCAGCAGCAGGATAAGGTCAGGCACGTTCATATCTCCATACGGGTGATGACCCCCTGCAGTTTTTCCGTCGGCAGGTTATAAAACTGCACAAAATTGGGAGTCAGCTTTTTCAGGGTCGCGAAGGCCTTCCAGAAAGGGTTGGAGGTAATGATCTCCTCGGTACCGTAGAGGATGACCTTCTCGCTGATGCCGTTGTCCTTCAAAAGGGTCTCGATGTCAAGCAATTCCATATATCCGGCCCGGATCTCAAAGGCCTCCAATCCGGTTGCCAGACCCTTGGTGAGCGAGGCCTCGAGACCGAAGGGTTCGTCCGTCATGGTTATCGAGATCAGCACATTGCGTTCATAGACGATGTTGCTCTGGGTGGTACAGTGTTCGAGATAGGGGGGGATGACATGCCGGTCACGGATGAAAAAAAGACCGGTGCCGGGGATATGGCCATTGCGGTAGACACGTTCATAGTCGCTCTTATAGGTGTCAAAGGTAAGCGGTTTGAAGGATCTGTAGAGCGCGCGCTGTCCTCTGGTCCAGATCAGAATGACGGCCAGCGGGAAGGTGGCCAGGATGATCGACCAGTACCCGCCATAGGGTATCTTGTGCATGCAGGCGGTAAAAAAGAGCAGATCGACGAGGGTGATAAACACTACCACCGGCACCTTCCACCTGCGGTTGGACCGGTTGAAGATCATAATCATCATGATGCCGGTGATGGTCATCGTACCGGTGACCGCGAGACCGTAAGCGGCAGCGAGGTTTTCCGATCGCTGAAAGATCAACATGACCATCAGGACCGCCGACATCATGATCCAGTTGACCGGGCCGATATAGATCTGGGATTTGATATGCTTTGAGGTATATTCAACCTTGAGCATCGGCAGGATCCTGGTGGTGATGCCCTGGTAGACAATCGAGAAGACCCCGCTGATCATTGCCTGAGAGGCAATGATGGTGGCCAGCACGGTCAGAATCAGGAAGGGGATGTAGAGATGCGGGAAAAGATATTGGATCATTCCGAAGAGATAATTCTTCGCCTCCGGATGACCGATAATGAAAACGCCCTGCCCGAAATAGTTGAGAACCAGGGCCGTGAAGGCAAAATACCAGGCCCGGACGATGGGTCTGCGGCCCAGGTGCCCCATGTCCGCATACAGTGCTTCGCCTCCGGTGGCGCAGAGGATGACCTCGGAGAGAACGAAGAAGCCGACGAAGCCGTGATGGGTCATGAATCTCACGGCATAGTAGGGACTTATAGCCGCAAGGATTGAGGGCATGCTGACGATGGAGTACAGACCGGTGATGGTCAGGGTGGCAAACCAGATGACCATGATCGGCCCGAAGGCCCCCGCGACCTTATCCGTCCCTTTGGATTGAACGGCAAAGAGCCCTACGGCGATGACAAGTGCGATCGCCAGCATCAACCAGGGGTGTATCGCTTCCAGTCCCGGGATGAATTCCATACCCTCAACCGCTGAAAGAATAGAGATCGCCGGGGTGATGACACCATCGCCCATCAGCAGACAGACACCGAAATAGGAGAGAAAGATGACGAAGCTCATCTGCCGGACAGGGAGCATTTTCCGGGCAAGGATCTCCTTGAGCACGATGGTTCCTCCTTCACCCTTATGTCCGAGGCTCATGGCCAGCCAGGCATATTCAGCGGTGACCAGGATGGTGATCGTCCAGAAGACCAAAGACAGGATGCCGAAGACATTTCTTTCCGTCGGCTTGGTGAGAAGGAAGATAACGGTCAATGTGTATATCGGACTGGTGCCGATATCTCCGAAAACCAGCCCCATGGATCTCACGATCCCGCCCCAGAACGAGCCGTTCTCGTCGTGTTCCATAAGAAAACCTCAGAAGTTCGAAAAACTCACCTGACTACCGGCGCTCACGGACCAAAGAGGTCTCCATTCAGACCTTGCTTCATTTCGCATCATACGTCACTGCCGTCTGTCTGCCGTTATGTCTGTCGTTTCCGGTCAGTCGCATGTCTTGGAAATAAAACGCGCAAGAAAAAAAATGCCGCCGGCTATGGACCGGCGGCATCGAATGCGCTGTCAGTAGCCCTTTCAACTGCCTACGAGGTTAGCTGACGGGCTGGAGATTGAAAGTTCTCTCTCCGGAAACGGTGACATTTTCCGGAATACGCCCCTGGTGATTGGGTCCCCCGCATCCGTTCGCCGTCGAGCGGATTTCGGCTGCATCGTAAACGGTAACTTGGCTTTGGAATATTGTCAAGATCTTGTCGCGGTGTTGCCTTCCTCGGTTGGCTGTCGGTTCCTGCGGCGAAGGGCGCGCCGGGTGCCTGGTTTAAAAAAGGCAGATATATTTATTATATACTGATAATACATAAAAAAAACTCTTTCTCGTCCGCGTCGTCACCGGATGTTCCCGGGTTTGTTTGGATACTCTTCAGGGGAGAATTTTGCTTGACAAAAATTCGGTCCTGAATTAATGGAACGTAATGCAAAAAAACGAATTTGTGCTGGCAGCTTATTCGCTTATTACGTATATGCAGAATGTTTTTAAATTCTTTTACTTTGGAGGTGTATCATGTTTGAAGTTGTTGTTGACAAGGACAAATGTACAGGTTGTGAAGAATGCGTAAATGCCTGTCCTGCCCAGGTTTTCGAGCTTGAAGATGGCAAATCGGAGCCCGTCGAGATGGATGAGTGTCTCGGTTGTGAGACCTGTGTCGAGGTTTGTCCCGAAGGCGCAATTACCGTAACAGAAGTCTGATTCCTGCGGCATTCGGTGTACTATGAGCCCATCTCCCTGAAAAGGGGGTGGGCTTATTTTATTTTCGCTTATGTTTGTTGAACATGTTGAAGAAGACCCTGATTCGACTCAAACCGGGGGTTTCCCAGAATGTGCATCTTCTTCTGGCGGCAATGCTCTGGAGCTGTATCGGCATCATGCTGATGACCCGGGGGGTGATCTGGCTGATCGGCTCGGAGCGGCTTTGGTTTGTTCTTCCGGCTGTGGCGCTGGGGAGCATGAAATCTTTTCTGGTGTTGGATAAGACCGCGAAGAGGAGCCTGGAGCGCATCCTGCTTTTGGCGGACGGCACATGTGTCGGTGCCGTCTACTCGTATAAGACCTGGATTCTGGTCGCTCTGATGATGGCTGCAGGCATCACCCTGCGGCATTCGTCTCTGCCTTCCTCTCTGCTTGGACTGCTCTATACGACCATCGGCTGGGCCCTTTTTCTCTCCAGCAGGCATGCCTGGGTCCGATGGCATCGAGGAGCCTGAATTCCTTATCGCGAGGAAGGGGTATGAAGTGATGGTGCATTCCTATAACAGGGTGACGATCGACGCCAAGGCCCTGCAGAAGAATTTCCGGATTATTCAGGAAAAGTCGGGTGAGGGCGTCAGGATTCTGGCCATGGTCAAGGCCGACGGCTATGGGCACGGCATGGTCGAGGCGGCCGGCGCATTGGCGGCGGCCGGCTGCAGGACCTTCGGTGTGGCCGAGATATGCGAAGCCGTGCGGCTCAGGGAGGCAGGTGTCGAAGGCGAAATCCTGGTCATGATGGGTTTTGTCCCCGAGCATGCGGACCTGGTTTTCAGCCATGATCTGACGCCGGTGGTCTACGATATCGATGCGGTTGAACTGCTGTCGCAGCGTGCAACCGGATTGGGAAGAAGGATCGGCGTGCATGTCAAGGTGGACTCCGGTATGAGCAGATTGGGACTGCTGCCGCACCGGATAGAGGCCTTTCTCCGGCGTATGGAGTCCCTGCCTTCCGTCTCCATCGCGGGTATCCTCAGCCATTTTTCTCAATCCGACGATCCGAACTCCGCCGATACCGAACGGAGCTATGCCGTCTTCAGGGCGGCGTGCGACAAAATCGCAACCAGGTGTCAGGGACCGCGGCATATAGCCAATTCGGGGGGTATCTTTAATTTCCCGGAGACCTGTTGCGACATGGCAAGACCCGGGATATCCCTGTACGGGTATTATCCGGACGGTGTGGAAGGGCTGCGGCGGGCCCGGGGGGAGCGGCTGGTGCCGGCGATGTCCTTTTCATCACGGGTGCTGCAGGTGAAGACGGTTCCGGCGGGTGCCGGAGTGAGTTACGGTCATACCTATATCACCCCGCATGAGACGCGTCTGGCGGTCCTGCCGGTGGGCTATGAGGACGGATATATGCGCGCGCTCTCCAATCGCGCCCATGTCCTGATCGGAGGATGCAGGGCGCCTATCCGGGGCAGGATCTGCATGAACATGTGTATGGCCGACATCACCGAAATCGACGGGGTTCAGGCCGGGGACGAGGTCGTGCTGCTCGGAACCCAGGGCCGGGAGGCCATTTCCGCCGACGAGATCGCCGCCTGGGCCGGCACCATCAGTTACGAGGTCCTGTGTCTGATCGGCAACACTAATGAAAGAACGTATAAGAGCGAAGAATTATGATCCGTTCACAGCTGAAAATGATCGTTGATGCCTGCTTCCGGCAGGGGGTCGCCGACGGCTCCTGGTCCGATCAGGGCGCCGGCAGATATACCCTTGAAGTGCCCAAACATGAAGGGCAGGGTGATTTTTCCACCAATATGGCCCTGGTCGTGGCCGGTATCGAAAAGCGAAAGCCTCGTGATATCGCAGGCCTTCTGGTGCAGATGCTGGAAAAGCGGAGCGATGTCATCGGCCGCCTCGAGATAGCGGGCCCGGGTTTTGTCAATATCTATCTTCGTGCAACCATCTGGCAGCAAGTGATCCCAGCCGTTCTGGAGCAAGGCGATACCTTCGGCCGTTCATCGGCCGGCGGCGGCAAGCGGGTCATGGTCGAGTTCGTCAGTGCCAATCCGACAGGACCGCTCAGTATCGGTCACGGGCGCCAGGCGATCCTGGGCGATGCGATTGCCCGTCTCCTCGAGGTTGTGGGGTATGAGGTCTATCGGGAGTACTATTATAATGATGCGGGCCGGCAGATGCGGGTGCTCGGGGAATCGACCAGGGCGCGCTACAGGGAACTTCTGGGCGATGAGGCTGCCTTTCCCGAGGATGGCTACCAGGGCGAATACATCAAAGAGATCGCCCGGTCCCTTTTCGAAGAGGCGGGGGACTCGTTGCGGGAGCATCAGGATGTCGCTCCGTTCACAAAAAAGGCCGAACAGGTGATATTCAAGGACATCGCTGCAACGCTTTCCCGGATGGGCATCGTCTTCGACAATTATTACAATGAGCAATCCCTGTATACCAACGGTCATATCGACTCGGTGGTGGCCGAACTCAAGGAAAAGGGACTTGTCTATGAGCAGGACGGAGCGGTCTGGTTCAAGACCACCGATTTCGGTCAGGAGAAGGACAGGGTGATCATCAAGAGCTCGGGGGAGCCGACCTACAGGTTACCGGACATCGCCTATCATCGCGAAAAATTTCGCAGAAAGTTCGACTGGCTGGTGGACATCTTCGGTTCAGATCATATCGCCACCGTCCCGGATGTGCTGGCAGGCGTCCAGGCGCTGGGCTACGATCCCTCCAAGGTGACGGTCGTCCTGCACCAGTTTGTGACCCTCACCCGGGATGGCAAGCAGGTGAAGATGTCCACCAGGAAGGCGACCTTCGTCACCGTCGATGAACTTCTCGATCTGGTCGGTGTTGATGTCGCCCGTTTCTTCTTTATGATGCGCAAGGCCGACAGCCAGCTCGAATTCGATCTGGGGCTGGCCACCAAAGAGGGCCAGGAGAACCCGGTCTATTATGTGCAGTACGGCCATGCCAGACTCTGTTCGATCCTGAACCAGGCCGAGGAAAAAGGGGTGAAACGGTTGCCGTTTGCGGATGTATCCCCCTCGCTTCTCTCTGAGCCCGAGGAACTGAAGCTGCTGAAGAATATGGCGGCCTTTCCGGCTATGATCGAAGATGCGGCCCTGGAACTCGCACCGCACCGGGTCATCTTCTATCTGATGGAACTTGCCGGGATGTTTCATAGTTTTTATAATAAGCACAAGGTCCTGACCGATGAGCCGGGGCTTGCCCAGGCGCGGCTGTACCTGGTGGACGCCTTACGGGTTGTCTTTGAAAACGGCCTGCGGTTTGTGGGACTCGGTGCTCCGGAAAAGATGTAGCACTGCGGGTCGAAAGCGCTGGGACGGAATACGAGGTTTTTCATGATACGGAATGCTGCGATTAGGGATGTCAAGGAGATCCATCTGCTGTTGAAACATTTTGCGGCAAAAGGCTTGCTGCTTGCCCGTTCGATCAGTTCCCTGTATGATCAGTTGCGTGATTTCATCGTTTTTGAAGATCAAGGGACCATCCTGGGCGTCTGCGCCCTCCATATCGTCTGGGAGGACCTGGCCGAAATCCGGTCCCTGGCCGTAACAGAGGAGGCACAGGGCAAAGGGATCGGCAGGCAACTGGTCGGGCATTGTCTGCATGAGGCCGAAGGACTCGGGCTTGAGCGGGTTTTCACCCTTACCTATCAGGCCGGTTTCTTTCGAAAACAGGGATTCGCCGACATTGATAAAAAGGACCTTCCCCATAAGATCTGGGGAGACTGTATCCACTGTACGATGTTTCCCGATTGTGACGAGGAAGCCTTGATCTTCACCAGGCTTCCGAGAGGGGAAGGAAAAAACTGACCCGACCGATGCCGGAGCGGCCTTTTTGCCCGATTTTTCATTGTAAGTTTTTGAAAAATGCTTACCTTCGCCTGCAATGTTTCGACAACGGACCGAGACGTTGATGCATCATCTTGGAAACATCTCCTGCACGCAACATCCCGATACAACATCCTCCTTATCACCTGAGAAGATAGAGATATGATTCAGAAAGTACTGACAAAGGTTTTCGGCAGCAAAAATGAACGGGTCCTGAAGCAGATTCGGCCCCTGGTGAACAGGATCAACGAACTGGAAGAAACCGTCAAGGTCCTGGATGATTCGTCTCTGGCCGCAAAAACGGTCGAGTTCAAGGAACGTCTGGCCAAGGGAGAGGAACTCGATGCCCTGCTGCCGGAGTCCTTTGCCGTGGTGCGGGAGGCGGCCCGAAGGATACTCGGCGAGAGGCATTTCGATGTGCAGCTCGTCGGCGGGGTGATTCTCCACCAGGGGAATATCGCCGAGATGAAGACCGGTGAAGGCAAGACCCTGACGTCGACCCTGCCGGTCTATCTGAACGGACTGACCGGCAAAGGCGTTCATGTGGTTACGGTCAATGATTATCTGGCCGCCCGTGACTCCGAGTGGATGGGACAGGTCTATCATTCTCTGGGCATGACGGTGGGCAAGATCATCCATGACATGGACGACGATGCCAGACGCGAGGCCTATGCCGCAGATATCACCTATGGTACCAACAACGAGTTCGGCTTCGATTATCTGCGCGATAATATGAAATTCGAGCTCAGCGAGTTCTGTCAGCGCGGCTTTCATTTCGCCATCGTCGACGAGGTCGACTCGATCCTGATCGATGAGGCCAGAACCCCGCTGATCATCTCCGGCCCGGCCGACATCTCCACCGATATGTATAAGAGCGTCGACCGGATCATGTCCAGGTTCAAGGACGAAGAGCATTATACGGTGGACGAAAAGGCGAAACAGGTGTCGCTTACCGAAGAAGGCGTGGCCATGGCCGAGGACCTGCTCAACGTGGCCAATCTCTATGATCCTTCGGCGATTGAACAGCTCCATCATCTGAGCCAGGCCTTAAAGGCGCATGTGCTGTTTAAGCGCGATGTCGACTATATCGTCAAGGAGGGGGAGGTCATCATCGTCGACGAATTTACCGGCCGGACCATGGAAGGCAGGCGGTACAGCGACGGGCTGCATCAGGCCCTGGAGGCCAAGGAGCATGTAAAGATCGAACGGGAGAACCAGACCTTTGCCTCGATCACCTTTCAGAACTATTTCCGGATGTACGATAAGCTGTCAGGAATGACCGGTACGGCCGATACGGAAGGTCCGGAGTTTAAGAAGATATACAACCTGGATGTCGTGGTCATGCCGACCCATATGCCGATGATCCGCACCGATTATGCGGATGTGATCTACAAGAATGAGGCAGCCAAGTACCGGGCAGTGATCAGGGAGATCAAGGAACTCCACGAGAAGGGGCGACCGGTTCTGGTCGGGACCATCTCCATCGACGTCTCCGAGAAGATCTCGCGGATGCTGAAGAAGGAGAAGGTCGAACACGAGGTCCTCAATGCCAAGCAGCATGAGCGAGAGGCGGAGATCATCGCCCTGGCGGGACAGCTGGGGCGGGTCACGATTGCCACCAACATGGCCGGTCGAGGCACGGATATCAAGCTCGGTCCGGGTGTCAAGGAGATCGGCGGTCTGCATATTCTCGGGACATCCCGGCACGAGTCCCGCCGGATCGACAATCAGCTGCGCGGTCGCTCCGGACGTCAGGGTGATCAGGGCTCGTCCCGCTTCTACCTTTCCCTGGAGGATGATCTGCTGCGGATCTTCGGTTCCGACCGGATCTCGGGTTTTATGAGTAAACTCGGGATGGAGGAGGATGACCCCATCGAACATAACTGGATCTCCAAGGCCATAGAAAACGCCCAGCGAAAGGTGGAAGGCCACAACTTCGATATCAGGAAGCATCTGCTGGAATATGACGATGTGATGAACATGCAGCGCGATGTGATCTATCGCCAGCGTCGAGAGGTTCTGAAAGGAGATGAGGTGACCGTGATCCTGCAGGACATGATTGACGAGTTGACAGATGCCGTCGTCTCTGAATTTTCCCAAGAGCGCCTGGCATCCGAAGACTGGGAATGGGAAGGTTTCAACGAGCGGATGATGGAATATTTTCACATCCAGCCGAACTGGAGCAAGGCGGAGAGAAAGGATCTGGATCAGGCCTCTTTCCGGGAAAGGATCGAACAACTGGTCAACAGGGCCCGGGCCGCTCAGGAGGAACGCCATGGCGCGGAACTCCAAAGGCATCTCGAGAAGGTGATCCTGCTGCAGATGGTCGATACCCACTGGAAGGATCATCTCCTGTCCATGGACCATCTCAAGGAAGGCATCGGGCTCAGGGGATACGGGCAGAAGAATCCACTGGATGAGTACAAAAAGGAGGGGTATGACCTGTTCATGAACATGATCGAGACGGTCAAGAAACAGACCGTTGCAACGATCATCAGGGTCCGGGTCGTCCAGGAGGAGGATGTCGATCGCATGGAAGAGGAACGACGGCGACGGCAGGAACAGGAGATGCAGCTGAACAGGGGGACCTCCGAAGGCGGGCAGGCATCGCAGCAGCCGGTACGGCGTGACGGAGACAAGATCGGCAGGAATGCCCCGTGTCCCTGCGGTTCGGGAAAGAAATACAAGAAATGCTGCGGGGCGGCCCGATAGGATAATACGATCGTTGCAGGCGGCATCGGTTTATGCGCGGGGTGGTGAAGCGTTCTGCCGCCTTTGCCGTTCCGGCCGTTGCGGCTGGTTTTTTTCAGTCTCTATCGGTCCGGGAAAGGCAAGGGTGGTTCCCGGGCTCCGGCTGCATGCCGGTACCGGAGCGGGAAAGGCCTACCCGTCGTTAAGGACCGTGTCGGAACTTACGTGCCTGGAAATTTGAGGGAGGAGAGAGCCTGATGACTCATCTGATGCCTGCAATCTTTCTCGGACATGGCAATCCATTGAATGCGCTGTCGAACAACAGCTATACCCAGGGGTGGGCAATCCTTGGCAGATCTCTTCCGCGTCCTGAAGCGGTTCTTGCCGTTTCCGCTCACTGGTATATCCCTCTGACCGCAGTGACGGCCGGCACCTCTCCGCCCACAATCCATGACTTCGGCGGTTTCCCCGATAAACTCTACCGGGTGCAGTACCCGGCTCCCGGCAGTCCCGGACTCGCCCGGCATGTACAGGAACTGCTCGCTCCCGGTTCGGTGACACTCGACGAAGGCTGGGGCCTGGACCATGGGACTTGGGCCGTTCTCTGTCATCTTTTTCCACAGGCGGATATCCCGGTGGTTCAACTCAGCATCGACGAGACGCAACCGCCGATGCATCATTACCAAGTGGCAAAGAAACTGAAGATCCTCAGGGAAGAGGGTATTCTGGTCATCGGCAGCGGCAATATCGTGCATAATCTGACCGCCTACGCCTGGGGAAACCACAGGAGGCATTCCTATGACTGGGCCAGGCGATTCGAGGAACAGGTGCGGAAACGGTTGATCGGAGGTGACGACATGTCCCTGGTCGACTATCAGAACCTGGGCCCTGACGCGCTGCTGTCCATTCCTACGCCGGACCACTACCTGCCGCTTCTCTATATCCTGGGCCTTCGTGGTGAAAAGGATTCTGTCAGCTTTCCTGTGGAGGGGATCGACGGCGGCTCAGTGTCCATGCTTGCCGTTCGGATAGGCTGATCCCCGCCTCCGCTTTGTTGCGCGGCAGGGGGGCACCCGCGCCCGGGTGCTATCGCAGAGGAGTGCCGTATTTTCTCTGCTCTCTTCTCATATTCTTCAGTTCCACATCGCCTTGGATGACGACATGCGGGTCCATGGTAAAATTGAGCGTTTTGCTCCTGCCTTTATACCTGACCGAATTCAGGATCAGTTTCATGGTTTCCCGTCTTGCCAGATGCTTATTGTCCGAACGAATAACCCACCACTTGGAGTGTTCGGTATGCGTTTTTTCCAGCAGCACCTTTTTTTTCTCCGTGAACTCGTCCCAGAGGTCCTGGGCCTGGAGATCCACCTCGCTCAGTTTCCATTGCCTCAGGGGATCGTTTTTTCTTCTTTCGAATCGTCGGGCCTGTTCCTCTTTGCTTACGGAGAAGTAAAGTTTTAACAGGATCGTTCGGCCTGCATCAAGGATGAAATTTTCCTCGTAGGCGGTAACCTTTTTCAGAAAACGCTGGTATTGAGCCCGGCTGCAGAATCCCATGACCGGTTCAACCAGCGCCCGGTTGTACCAGCTCCTGTCAAAGAGGACAATCTCGCCCGCATGGGGAAACTGTTCGATATACCGTTTCATGTGCAGTTCGGTTTTCTGATACTCATTTGGTTTCCCGAGGGCTGTGACCCGGTAGCGTTTGCCGTTCATATACCGGGTCACCCGGCGGATCGTCCCGCCTTTGCCGGAGGCGTCGCGGCCGTCAAAGAGAATAATCATCTTTTTCCCGGTATGTTCCAGATGATTCTGCATCTTGATCAGCTCCGCCTGGAAGGGCTTCAATTCATCGGAGTTGTAATAATCGAGGAGACAGGCCTTGATGATCTGTTCCTTGTGTTCTTTCTTCAGGACGCTGGCGATCTTGCGGATCTGTTCATCGGGCGGGTGGGAGGCGATATCCTGTTCAAGATCTTTCACCAACTCCTTAATAATGGCGGTTGTCCCTTTTCTTCGATTGGGAGGAGGCTGGGTATTATTCGTCATGGTCATGCAAACTCCTGGGTAAGATTCCTATAGCCACTATCCGGGAGACAGATTGATTTTTCTTGAATAGCCTGAGGGGACTGATTTTTTTCACGTCGTTTTGTGAAAATCAATCTGTCTCCCGGTTGTAAAAAAAGAAAATAAAATCAGTCCCCTAAACCTATCTCTTTCATTTGTATATTGCATCTGGCTGAGCTTCGTACGTAATCACAAAGGAAATTGTCTTTTCGCGCGATCTCTGCGTCATGCCGGCAATGTCATCCCCGGAATACTTTTTCCCCCCCGTTACCGGCGGCAAAATTTTCCGCATGCCTTGATCTTGCGGGATGGGCCAATTCTTCAAGACAACCTCAAAAGCAATGTCCATTTTCATGAGTATTGTTTTGCTGGCAAAAAAAAGCAATTGATATTTCTTAGATTAATACAATCCTAATTTTTCTTCCGACCGGAATATCCTTCGGGCCTTCGGGCAATTCTCAGTTGAGTTTTTTGCCTAGAAGAAACATTTTATTATATATTTCAGGAAGATGGTTCGCCGTTAGTCCTGCTGTCACCTCATGGATGGGGTAGGGAATGCGAAAATGTTCGACCTGTATTCCATCTGCGGTCAGGGACAGAACCGCGCAGGAAGCCCTGGGGTCGCCGTCGAACATCCGACCGGCGCTGCCGGGATTGATGAAGTGGGTGTCACCGGCAAGCAGATGAAAAGGGGTATGGGAGTGCCCCGTTATGACGATCTGCGCCGGGGTATATCGGGCAAGCCTCAGGAGATGTTCCCCTGGTGTGTCTGGAAAGAGGAATTCATCGTCATCCATCGGACTGCCGTGGAAGACTCCGATCAGAAAAGAAAGGTGGTGTCCCGCTCCCTCGCCCGGCTTCATCTCAAGGTGCAGCGAGGTTGGAAACGAACGAAGATAGTCGGCATTTGCACCATTAATCACCTCCGCCGTCCAGGTATACATTATCCGTTTTTCGTATTTCGACGGTTTCTTGAATGATTGTCCGGCGACGAGTTTGAGGATCTTTTTATCGGTGTTGCCAAGGATTGAGGCCGTCTTTCTTCCGCGCAGCCAATCGAGGGTCTCATTGGGAAACGGCCCGTAGACTACGGAATCTCCTGCATTTATCACTGCATCAAAGGGGCGGTCAACGAAGTGGGTATCTATGGCTGCCAAGGCTGGAAAATTGGCGTGTATGTCGGCAATGAGCAGAATGTTCATGGCAGGAGTTTCCACCGATGTATCGATCGTTGCGAAGCCTTAACTTTTATTGACTTGCCGGTTGCACAGGGGAGCGATGTGATTTTCCTCATAAATGATCCTCTGTTTATACAATAAATGAAAGCAATATTCTACAGATTGAACCATTTTAAAGTAGCATATTCAAACCTTCAGATGGTAGAGTATGATTGGAGATTTTCCAGGAGAGATCGGCAGGGGGACCCCGCTGATGGGAGATCTCGGCCGGGCTCCGGGTTTTTCGAGGATTCGGCATGGATATGAGAAGAGGCCGTTTTCGGCCGAGATGAAAAGTAAGCGTTGATTACGTAGGATGAAAGATGATTATTAAAGGATTCTCCGCCTCGGCGGTTGCTGCCGGGATAAAATACACCGATAGACTTGACCTCGGCCTGATCTTCAGCAGGATACCTGCGGTGACGGCGGGGGTTTTTACCAAAAATCTGGTGAAAGCGGCGCCGGTTTTATTGGATATTGAACGATTAAAGCAGGGAAGAGCGCAGGCTATTCTGGTGAACAGCGGGTGCGCCAACGCCTGTACCGGAGAACAGGGGATGGAAGCGGCGAAGAAGACCAGCCGTATGGTGTCGGAATCTCTGAATATCCCTGAGGACATGGTTCAGGTGGCATCCACAGGGGTTATCGGCACCCATCTTAATGTCGCTGCCTTTGAAACGGCAATGGACGACCTGGTTCATGGTCTTGCTCCGGACAATCTCGAACAGGTGGCCGAGGCCATCATGACCACCGATACCTACAGCAAAATGGCCTATCGGACCATCATACTCGGTGGCAAAGAGGTCAACTTTGTCGGCATGGCCAAAGGTTCGGGAATGATCATGCCCAATATGGCCACCATGCTTGCCTTTATTGTTACAGACGCCCAGATCGGTTTTCTTGAGTTGCATAAATGCCTGAAAAACGGTGTAGCCAAAACCTTCAACCGTATCACCGTCGATGGCGATACCAGCACCAACGATATGGTCCTGGTGATGGCCAACGGAGCTGCGGGGAATAAGTGGATTGATGACGAGGTTCCCGGAGATCAGCAGCTGTTTCAGGATACCCTGGAAGATGTCCTGCAGGAACTGGCCATGAAGATCGTTGCCGATGGGGAGGGGGCAACCAAATGCATCACTATCCGTGTCTGTGGAGCAAAAGAGTCTGAAGAGGCGGAACGTATGGCCCGGACCGTGGCAAACTCCAGCCTGGTAAAAACAGCATTTTTTGGGCAGGATGCCAACTGGGGCAGGGTGCTTGCCGCCATGGGGCGCTGCGGGGTGCGCTTTCACCCTGAACAGGTGGATATCGCCTTCGGCAATGTCACCCTGGTAAAAAACGGTATGGGACAGGGAGCGGCAGCCGAAGAAGAGGCCGCGAAGGTGTTGCAGCAGAAGAATATCACCGTCTGCATCGACCTCAAGGACGGAAACGCCTCTGAAGAGATCTATACCTGTGATTTTTCTGTTGATTATGTCAAGATAAATGCCGATTACCGAACCTGATATGACCCCATGATGAAATCCGGATATCGTGTTTTCGCCTTGAACGAAGCCGAAGATTTGAACCTGCTTTTCAAAAGGATAGAGGCGGATTTTTCCCGGAGCGAGGAGACGGCAGATCCGGTAAACGAGGTGTATCTGGATACGTTTGATTGGCGAATCTTTTCCGGCGGACGGGTTTTCAGGCAAAGCGGGCCCCTGTGTCACCTTGGACCTCTCTACGGGACGTCTCCGGTTGTGGAAATATCGGCACCGGAGAAGGACAAGTTGTTCTGGTGGGATTTCCCCGAGGGTGCCGTCAGGGACACTCTGCAGTCACTTCTGGGCGTCAGGGCGCTCTGCCCTCTGTTTCGATTGGTTGGCAGCAGGATGCAGTTCAACCTGTGCAACAGGGACGACAAGACCATCCTGCGGATGTCGCTTGCCAAAGGCGAGATCATTGCCGACGGGGAGTCCAAAGGGATGCTGCCACCCGTGCTGCATCTGATGGAGATTCGCGGGTATAGGAAACCGTTCCGGCGTGTCACGGAGTTGCTGCAGGCCGGCGGTTTGCTGGAACCGGCAAGTGGGGCAGGTTTGTTGGAGCTTGCCCTAGGCGTGATCGGCAGGAAACCAGGGGATTACAGTTCGAAATTTTCAGTGGTGCTTGATCAGGAGCAGACGTTGAATCGGGCGGTAAGCACAATCGGCCTTGAATTACACCGGGCAATGAAGAGAAACCTCCCCGGCGTCCTGGAAGATATTGACTCGGAATTTCTCCACGATATCCGTGTGGCTATCAGAAGGACCCGTTCCGTCCTTTCCCAGTTGAAAATGGTGATTCCTCCCGGACAGAGACGGTTTTTCTCACAAGAGTTCAAATGGCTGGGTTCGGTTACCGGCCCTGTCAGGGACATCGATGTCTGTTTGAAAAAGGAAGGGGTTTTCCGAGGACTGCTGCCCGAGAGCATGCAATCGGGCATGGATCTGTTGATGGAGGAGATACGCAGGCGACGCGGGGTTGAGCTTGTAAAGATGCAGGAAGACCTGCGCTCGACACGGACGGCCGATCTGTTTGGCAACTGGCAGGATTTTCTGCTCGCCTTGCCCGATGACATTCAATGGACAGCCGGGCAAATCCCATGCAGGACGGCGGCTCTGAAGATTGTCGCTACCTGCCTCCAGCGTCTTCTCCGGTATGCCGAGTCGGTCATGAACGGGGAAGACGGAGATGCGGCCATGCACAGGCTGAGGATCCAGGGAAAAAAATTTCGTTACCTGATGGAATTTTTCCGTTCCCTGTTCCCCGAGGCCACAACCGTTAAGCTCCTGGGAGAGTTGAAGGAATTGCAGGATGAGTTCGGCGATTTCAACGATCTGGCAATACAACTAAGAAGGTTCCAGCGGGATTTTAAGACCATTGCGAGAAAGCGCCAGGCTGGAGACAGCCTGACGGGGCTCATCGAAGGTCTCGGTATATTGAAAAAACGCTCACGCAAGCGATGTCTTCTCAGATGTAAAAAGTTCATGGATAAAGAGAATGAAGATCCGCTGGTCAAGGCATTCCGAGAGGAAACGGGAGATTAGAGAACCTTTTCGATCTTTGAAGATACATCCGGTATGAGAATAATTGCGATATACAGCGGCAAAGGAGGTGTAGGTAAGACAGCCACGGCAGTAAATCTCGCCTATACGGCGGCGCTTGGAGGAAACCCCGTTCTTATCTGCGATATGGATTCGCAGGGAGCCGCCTCCTACTATTTCCGGGTTCGACCGAAAAAGAAATTCAACGGAAAAAAATTTCTTCATGGCGATATTATTGACTATATAAGGGAAACGGATTTTAACAATCTCGACCTCCTCCCAGCCCATTTTTCCTTTCGCAATTTTGATATTGCCTTGGACAAACTTAAAAAAAAGGAAAAAGGACCGGTATTGAGGTCGGTTTTTGAACCGGTTGCCGATGAATATAACGTGGTGTTGCTTGATTGCCCACCGAACCTGACCTTGCTGTCGGAGCATATTCTCAAGGCGGCGGATATCGTGGTGACACCGGTAATCCCGACGACGCTTTCGATCCTGGCCCTGCAGCAGCTCCTGAAGCTTATAAAGGAGCTGGATGTCGATCGAAGAAAGGTACAGGCCTTTTTTTCAATGGTGGAGAAGCGCAAGAGTCTGCATGTGTCGACTATTGAGCAGTATCGTAAATATTCTGTTTTTCTCGAAACGGTGATTCCGTTTATGGCTGAGATAGAGAAAATGGGCGTTAACAGGCAGCCGGTCGGGTCGGCGGCAAAGAATTCCACAGCCGCTAGCATGTATGAGAGACTTTGGCGGGAAATCTGGCGAAGGAGTGAAACGAGTTGAAGCGATTATATCTCATCCGTCATGCAAAATCGAGTTGGTCGAACCTGAAGATAAGCGATTTTGAAAGACCGTTGAACCATCGGGGAAAGAGAGAAGCTCCTTTGATGGCTCAACGGCTTGCACAACAAGGGGTATGTCCCGATGTTCTGATTTCAAGCCCTGCACAACGGGCCAGGACAACAGCGGAAATTGTGGCCAGAAAGGTTAATTTTCCGGTAATGCGGATCCATTACGATGATTCGGCCTATACCTCGGAAACCGTCGATCTGCTGCAGGTCGTACGCAGAGCGGACGACCTGGCGGGAACGGCATTCCTGGTCGGCCATAATTACGCAATTACGGATCTGGCTGTGCTCTTGACCGGAGAATACATAAAAAAGATCCCTACATCCGGAGTCGTCGCGATGGATCTGTCCGTTGACTCATGGGCTGATGCCGGACCCGGAAAAGGGACCATGCTCTTCTTTGATTATCCTGACAAAACGGAACAGAGGGATGAAAAATGACAGGTTCTTTTTCAGCAGACACCGGCTCATGACCCGGGATGGCGATACAGACGATGTCGGTGCCTTGTTTTTCGACGGCAGCCGGGTCCACAACAACCGGCATCGGTCTTGAATGGACGATACGTCGGCTGTTTTTTCCCTCGGGTGCTTGTCGTCTTTGCCTTCTCCCGGATTGGTCCCGTTTGCCCCGGCAACCGGGAGGCATCTTCCCCTGACGCCTGCGATCAACGATGGTTTGTCGTCGGCTCACCACACAACACACCGCTGCTCCCCGGTCTTGCCGGGCCCTCCCGTCCGGTTTCGTCATCGCAAGAGGGCCGTTTCATCCTTCTCATTTTTCGTTAGTTATGGCAGAAAATTTTCCCAACTGTTTAAAATGCATACACTATTATATCACCTATGATGCATCGATGCCCTTCGGTTGTCGGGCCATGAAATTCAAGAGCGGTAAAAAACCTGCGCAGGTGGTGTTTGTTTCGTCGGGGGTTCATTGCCGGTTGTTTGCCGAAAAAAAAGGCGATACAAAGGTAACTGAGCAAAAGTAGACGACTTTCTGTCGTTTGGTGTACCCATGGAATTTTCGAATTTTGGCAGAAAGTTTACACAAAAGGCCGGGATACTGTCCCTGATGGACGATCTGGGCAAGGCCATGGGCGGCGGCCGGAAGATGATAATGATGGGTGGCGGTAATCCCGGCCATGTGCCGGAATTTCAGGAGATTGTCAGAAAGCGGCTCCAGAGGATATGTGCCGATGAACACGGTTTCAGGCGTCTGGTCGGGATCTACAACCCGCCTCAAGGCGAGGCGGGATTTATCGACGGTCTGGCAGGGCTTCTCCGCAGGGAATACGGTTGGCAGATCGCAAGCGAAAATATCTGTCTGACCAACGGCAGCCAGACCGGATTTTTCCTTCTTTTCAATCTGTTCGCAGGACACTTCCCGGGCGGTGTCAAGAAAAAGATCAGGTTGCCGCTGGCCCCTGAATATATCGGCTATGCCGATATCGGTTGCTGCGATGATTTCTTTATCACCGGCAGACCGAAAATTGATTATCTGGAGGACCGTCTTTTTAAATACAGGGTCGATTTCGAACAAATGCATGCAGGGGCGGAAACCGGTGCGATTTGTGTGTCGCGCCCGACCAATCCTACCGGAAATGTAGTAACCGATGAGGAGTTAGCCGGACTCGACGCGTTGGCCAGGCAAGTCCGGGTCCCGTTGATCATCGATAACGCCTATGGCGTCCCGTTTCCCGGGATCGTCTTTTCAGACGCCAGACCTCTCTGGAATGAAAATATTATTGTCTGTCTGTCCCTGTCCAAGCTTGGCTTGCCGGCAGTTCGTACCGGAATAATCGTTGCAAACCGCGAGGTGATCAGCGCCGTTTCAGGCATGAATGCGATCATGTCGCTTGCCCCGGGCAATTTCGGAGCAGTCCTTGCCCGGGAGATGATCGTCTCCGGCGAGGTCCTGTCCCTGAGCAGAAGCTTGATCAGACCCTTCTATGAAGATAAACTGAAGAAGGCCATCGACAAGATACAGAGAGAGTTTGCAGATGTTCCCTATCGGATTCACAGGCCTGAAGGGGCGATATTTCTCTGGCTGTGGTTCAAAGGCCTGCCGATCACCAGTCTCGAGTTGTATGAGAGACTGAAAAGTCGTGGCGTTCTGGTTATCTCCGGGCATTATTTCTTTCCCGGTATGGAAGGGGATGCCTGGCGGCATAAGGATGAGTGCCTGAGAATCAATTACGCTCAGGATGAAGAAGAGGTGGCCGCCGGGATTGCAATAATCGCCCGGGAGGTAAAAAAGGCCTATTCGCAGGCAGCCTGAAAGGATGATGGATGCGAGGGGGCTGTCGCTGCAGATGGGAACTCAACGGAAAAACGTCCGGTAAAACGACAAAAAAAGGGGCCGATGACACATCAAATCACGAGATCAAATGGTATCCGGGAAAAGGCCGTCACCTTGGTGGCGTTGTCCGTTCTGCTGGTTGCGCCCGTAAGCTCCTGGGCCGGATGTATTCAGGGAAATTGCCGGGAAGGCGAAGGAGTCTTTGTCGGCAAGGACGGCCGACGGTATCAGGGCGAATTCGTCCACGGCATGAGCAGCGGCAAGGGGACTCTTCGCTACCGGGACGGCACCGTATATACGGGGGAGTTCAGGAAAGGCAGGTTCGACGGCAGGGGAGTGCTCGTCAGCCCCGATGGCCGCAGATACGAAGGCCACTTCCGTGATAACGTGATTGACGGCAAGGGCATTCTCACCGACAGGAAAGGACTCCAGTATACCGGTGATTTCTACCTCGGCCGATTCAATGGCCAAGGAGCGATCTTTTATCCCGACGGACGCGAGTATACAGGAGATTTTCGCGACAATCTCCTCGACGGACAGGGGAAACTCATCTACAAGGACGGGTCCTGGTTCGAGGGGGCCTTTAAGGACGGCAAACCCGATGGGAAAGGGGTCAGGACCTATCTGGATGGTGGCCGGTATGCCGGGCAATATAAAGGGAATGTCCGGCAAGGCCCGGGTGTTTATACCTTTGCCGATGGACGGCGTTATGAGGGGATGTTCGATAAGGATCGTTTCAACGGCAAGGGGACCATCGTCTACCCGGATGGTCGCAAATACCACGGCCTGTTCAAGGATAATGTCGGACAGGGCAAAGGGACGATGGACTATCCTGACAAGAGCAGATATACGGGAGAGTTCAAAGACGGTCTGCCGGATGGACATGGAACGCTGGTCTCTGCCGACGGCACGACTTTTACCGGTGAATTCAAGCGGGGAGAACCGGTACAAGAACCCAGACTGCCGATTGCTTCCGGTGCCAAAGGACAGGAAACGGGGCCTCGACCGGTCGATGTTGTCTCGGAAAACAGAGGCCGAAAACCCGGTGAGCCGACCTTTCATCTCTGGAAAGGGAAGATCTGCACACCGGACAACAAACCCGCATCCGGGAAGGTTCATATGGACTTTGCCGACGGCAGGCGGTATGACGGGGAGGTTGCAGCCGGTATCATGGACGGTCAGGGGATTTTGTCGTATCCAAACGGAGACCGTTATGAGGGGAGCTTTGTTGCAGGCCGGTTCGATGGCCCCGGTCTCTATTCGTATTCCGATAAACGTCGATATTCAGGGACATTCAAGATGGGGGCAAGAGCAGGAGAGGGGACCTTCTCCTACCCCGATTCCACTCGGTATGTCGGGGAGTGGAGAGGGGATCGTTTCGAGGGGCATGGCGAGTATTTTTTCGCCGACGGCAGCCGGTATAGCGGGGAGTTTCACAACGGAAGATTTTCGGGTAAAGGAAGGATGAAATACAGCGATGGGTCTTCCTATGAGGGGCAATTTAAAAATGATCTCCCCAACGGGTACGGCAGGTTCAATGGAACTGACGGCAGCAGGTATGAGGGCGAATTTGTCGATGGGCGCAGGAACGGCAAGGGACGGATCCGGATGCCCGATGGGACGGTCATAAAAGGGCACTTCAAGGACGATGAACTGCTCAAGGGGTTGTAAACCCGACGAACCGGATAAGATTTTGTCGACGTCGAAATAATTCACTCGTCGACGGTTCAGCGTGGTGAGATGTTCAATTTTCGTATTGCCCCGGCAGCTTCCGGGGATTTTACGAGGGCATTAAATTTTGAAAAATGAGGAAAGCGAATGCGTTGGAGCTATAAGACCGTTCATTACGATTACAAGAAAGAAGGATTGTTAGGCGGGGCGTTTCTGGATGAGACCGAGATCGAGGAGTCCATGAATGAGTTCGGGCGAGCAGGGTGGGAGCTGGTCTCTTTTATCGAAGTTCAGGAAGGATTGATAGCGACCTTTAAGCAACCTCTGGATGTGCCTGTTGTCCGGGATAACCGGCCGATAGATGCAAGGACTGAGGAAGAGGGCAGAGCCGCGACTCCCCCGCGCTTCCTGAGGCCGACGGAGCGACTGGGAAAAAGCTCGATTTCCCGGCAGGAACTGCCTGAAGAGGCTGCAGACGAAGAAGTGGGGAAGAGGAAGGGGGATGCCGCCGCGTCGTCTTCGCGAGTATCACGGTCGACTCGGTCCAGGACCGTGAACAAAGGACCATCCGGGGGTGAAGAGGGTGATGGCGGGGCTGGATCGATTCGCATCGAATAGTGATTGTGCTCCAGACAGGAATTTCAACAGGGCGGGCTGCAGAAACAAGAAGACGATGGGGCGCCTGCGGGATGAGATCGGGTAAAAACTATCCAGGTCATCCTGCGAATGCGGGGAAAAATTGTCCATCTACAAGAAAAATGAAAGGGCTGGAGTGGAGTCCTTTTTGTCTTTCTCCGTTATTCCATATTGTTATATGGTAAGTATTGCTATTGGCACAGATATTGGAAGTAATAAAGCGCATCAAGTGCTAAGCGAAGTTTTTCTTCTCCTCCCCCGAAAAGGCGACCGTCGGACCAGCTCCGATGGTCGCCTTTTTTTTAAATCAGGAAAGGCAGCCTGCTCACCTGAAAAAAGATGACGGCCATGATGAAGGCAACCGTCGTATTGAAGGTCATCGAGAAAAGGGCCCATTTCCAGGATGCCTCCCGGGCGATACAGATGATGGTGACGAAACAGGGGCTGTAGAACATGATAAAGAGAAGTACGGCTATCGCAACCCCTCTGTTCCAGTGACGATCCTGTCGGAGACGTTGTCCGAGAGGGGCTGATTCTTCCGTGTCGATCTGTCCCATGGAATAGGCGGTGCCCAGTGTCGAGACGATGACCTCCTTGGCTGCAAAGCCGCCGATTAAAGCGATATTCGTTCGCCAGTCGAATCCCGCGTACCGGGAAAGGGGTTCCAGGGCCCTTCCCAGTCTTCCCGCAGAAGAATTTCGCAGTGCCTCCTCCGCCTGTCTGGTGTCGATTGCCTGGAGTTGCTGGTCGAGCGGTTCGGTTTGTTCCTGCCGCATCTGCGCGGCCGGATCATTTTCAGTGACGGCATTGCTGTGAGTACCGGCCTTGACCGCCTGACGCTGCTGGTTATAGACGGCTATTCTATTTGCCGGGAGAGAGGGAAATGTCATCATCGCCCAGATCAGGATCGAGATACCGAGGATGACGGTACCTGCCTTCTTGATGTATTGCCAGGTCCGCTCCCAAGTATGGATCAACAATCCCCTCAAGGTGGGGAAACGATAGGGGGGGAGTTCCATCACAAAGGGTGTTGCTTCTCCTCTGAGTACCGTCGAACGGAAGAATTTTGCCGAAAACAGCGCGACGATCCAGCTCAGCACGGTGAAAAGAAACATATATCTGGCCTTGTTGTTGTGAAAGAATGTCCCGATCAACAGGGCAAGAACCGGAAGTTTCGCTCCGCAGTTCATGAAGGGTACCGTCAGCAGGGTGGCCAGTCGCTCCTTGGGAGAACGAAGGGTCCGGGTCGCCAATACTCCGGGGACCGCGCAGCCTCCGGCAACACCGCCGGAGATGATAAACGGCATCACCGATGAACCGTGAAGACCGAATATCCTGAAGATCCTGTCCATCATGAAGGCGACGCGGGCCAGATACCCGGAGTCTTCCAGAACGGCAATGCCGAAAAACATGAACATGATCAACGGGACGAATCCCAGGACGCCGCCGACCCCGTGAATGATACCTGAGGTGAGCATGGACTTGAGAAGCCCGTCGTGCAGGTTGGCGTCAATGATTCTGCCGAGCAGCGAGAAGGCGTTCTCCAGCAAGGTCACCGGCAGCTCGCTCCAGGAAAAGGTAAATTGGTAGAGCGCGAACAGGATGGCCAGCATGATGACCGGTCCGAGGAGCCGGTTGGTGACGACCTTGTCGATCTTATCCGAGGTATAAAGACGGCTGGTATCGAATTTATGGGTCAGGACGCCTTGCCGGATGATGGATTTGATATAACCGTACCGGTGGTCGGCAATGATTGCCTCCGGGTAGACATCCATGGTCTTTACCAGATGGTCCGAGACCTGGCCGACCAGGGATTCGACCGTTTCAGCTACCGCCGGATTGTTCTTTCTGCCTTTGGCCAGCAACTGGTCGTCATTTTCCAGGTATTTTATCGCAGTGAACCGTGGGGGATAGCTGTCCGTCAGAAAATCCGCCCGCCCGATCTCGGCCATAAGGTTCATGATGGTCTCGTCCAGATCATCTCCGTATGAGATATCCAGGGGCTGCCAGTGTGGTTTGCTGCCGGCAATTGCTATGGCCTGCTCGGTCAGTTGGTCCTTTCCTTGCCCCGTTCGGGCGATAATCGGGATAACCGGTGTTCCAAGAAGTGCGGCAAGCCGGTCGGCCCGTACCTCGATGCCTCGGTCTTTGGCCACATCTATCATATTCAAGGCGATGACCAAGGGCACGCCAAGTTCAAGGAACTGGCAGGTCAGATAGAGATTTCGCTCAAGATTTGAGGCATCGACGATATTGATCACGACTTGCGGTTTTTCGTTGACCAGGTAATCCCTGGCCACCAGTTCTTCCACCGAATAGGCCGTGAGGGAATAGGTCCCGGGAAGGTCCGTGAGGAGAATGTCACGGCCGTTATGGCTGAAGGCCCCTTCCTTGTATTCGACCGTAATTCCAGGATAGTTGCCGACATGCTGCCGGGCTCCGGTGAGCTGATTGAAAAGCGTTGTCTTGCCGGCGTTCGGGTTCCCCGCCAAGGCCATGGTGATCTTGTCTTTCATCGTCTGCATATTCATTGAGAATTTTCATGAATCCTTGGTCTTCATTGCTTTTTTTTCGACTCGGAACAACCCGATGAACAACTGCCTCCCGAACAGCCGCACCCACATTCCAGGTTGATTGTCGGGTCGGACGCAGCCTTGAGTTGCCGGTATATTTTTCGGCCGACAAAAAAGACACAGAGGGCGAGTATAACCCCTACGACAATGGAATCCCACATAATTATCTCCCGGGTGACCTATTGTTAGTCTCCCCTAAATCAATACCCCAAAAAAAATCCGGCCGGCCGGACAGGGGATCATCAGATATACATCAGTTCATTCTATCGATTGAACAAGAATATTCTTGCTGGCGGTGGTATCGAGACTGATTGTTCCCCCCTGGATCTTGAGAAGGAATTGGGAGTTGTTATCTCTGCAGAGAAGCTCAACCTCCTCGCCGGGATAAAAGCCCATTGATGCCATCCGGGCGCAGAGTTTTCTGTCTCCTGTGATCTTACATATCCTTTTCCGTCCGTGATGACTGATCCTTGACAGGGGCATGATCTGCTCGCTGGTACACCTGCTCCTTCCCAGTCGGCGTCTTACCTTGCCGGCAAGACAGCAGCATTTCGAATTAAGTTGTTTAAAGGTCATCTTCTTCCTCCTTGAAAACATTCTTTAGGTACACCAAACAATAACGGGTGTCAATAGATTTTTCAAGGAGGAAGGAAAACAGAAGGAGGGACTGGAGAAAAGGTAATTCCCGGTTATTTTTCAGGGGAATCCTGCTGCTCTTCGGCTACCTCGATCATAATGAAATCGGCCTCATTGTTTCGCAGCGTCAATGTTCCGCCCATGACCCGCAGGGCGACAGGATCATACAGGGGAGCCCTGCCTTGAACCGTTATCTCGGTCCCGGGAACGAGGCCCATTTCACGTATACGTTGACCCAAAACACCACCGACCTTGACGGAGGAAATAATCCCTGTCTGGCGGACCTTCATTTTCCGTAAACTGATCTCCGGCATTTCCTATCCTTATAAAACACTGTCAGAAACTCAAAGCTATATTTTATCCTGTTCCTTGGCCCAGGAATCGCGCAAGGTGACAATCCGGTTGAAAACCGGCCTTTCATGTTGCGAATCAATCAGGTCGAGACAGAAATAGCCCTGACGTTCGAATTGGACCCTGGTCCCGGGTTCCCTCGCGGCCAGGGTCGGCTCCACCCTGCAGTTTTCCAGAACCTTCATCGAATCAGGGTTCAGATATGTTTTGAAATCGACATCCTTTTCGGCATCCGGGTGGGGAACCGAAAACAGCCGGTCGTAAAGGCGGACCGGGCATGACAGGGCTTGGGCGGCACTGACCCAGTGGATGGTTCCTTTGACCTTGCGTCCGTCCGGAATGCTCCCGCCCCTGGTGGCCGGGTCGTAGGTGCAGTGGATTTCAACGATCTCGCCCGTCTCGGGATCCTTTGTCAACGAAACGAAGGTAATCAGGTAGGCATAGCGAAGCCGGACCTCACGCCCCGGGCCGAGACGGTAGAATTTTTTCGGCGGGTTTTCCATGAAGTCGGAGCGTTCGATATAGATCTCTTTGCTGAAGGGCAGCTGCCGGCTGCCCATTTCGGGCTTCTGCGGGTGGTTCTGGGCCGTAATTTCTTCCGTGAGACCGTCCGGATAGTTGTCGATGATCACCTTCAGGGGATCGAGGACACCCATTACCCTCGGGGCAGTCTCGTTGAGGTCGGCACGTACGGCATCCTCCAGAATGCCCATATCGATCCAGCTCTCCTTTTTACCGATGCCGATCAGATTGCAGAAGTTCCTGATGGCGGCGGGAGGGTAGCCGCGGCGTCTGAGCCCCGATATTGTCAGCATCCTGGGGTCATCCCAGCCCTGCACATATCCGCCGTTGACCAGTTGCAGGATCTTCCGCTTGCTCATGACCGTATACGTGAGGTTCAGGCGGGCAAACTCGATCTGCCGCGGATGACAGGCGGTGGCGAGGGTATCAAGGACCCAGTCATACAGGGGACGGTGGTCCTCAAACTCAAGGGTGCAAAGGGAATGGGTGATGCCCTCGATGGCGTCCGACAGGCAGTGCGTGTAATCGTACATGGGGTAGATGCACCACCTGTCGCCGGTCCGATGGTGGGAAACCTTGAGGATCCGGTAGATAACCGGGTCACGCATGTTCACGTTCGGTGAGGCCATGTCGATCTTTGCCCGCAGTACCCGGCTGCCCTCTTCGAATTCCCCGTTGCGCATGCGCTCGAATAGATCGAGGTTTTCCTCAATGCTCCGGTTTCTGTACGGGCTCTCTCTGCCGGGTTCGGTAAGCGTTCCTCTGTAGGCGCGAATCTCGTCTCCGGTCAGATCGCAGACATAGGCCTTGCCGAGTTTGATCAGTTGAACGGCGTACATATAGAGGCTGTCGAAATAGTCCGAGGCATAGAAGAGGTTTTCACCCCAATCGAATCCCAGCCATCTGACGTCGTGCATGATCGACTCGACGTAGGCAAGCTCTTCCTTGCTGGGATTGGTATCATCAAAGCGCATATGGCAGGGACCGCCATATTCCTGACCGATGCCGAAATTGAGACAGATGGATTTGGCATGTCCGATATGCAGAAAGCCGTTCGGCTCCGGTGGAAACCGGGTTATAATTTTCGTATGTTTTCCTGTCCGCAGGTCGTCGGCTATGATCTGTCTGATAAAATCCAGGGGCTTTTGTTGTTTGTTTTCCGAGTCATTCATAGGTGGTAGCATCCAGGTGTTCGGGAGGGTTGATTGCTGTCTGGAAGAGCGTGCCGGTCTTGCGCAGGCGTTGAACGATCCGCTCGCGGCCGATGGCCGTCAAGACATCGGTTATCGAAGGTCCTGCGAGCTGGCCGGTAACGATGGTCCGCATGCCGTTTATGATCACCCCCGGTTTCACCCCGCACTCTTCAGCCAGATCCCTTGCCAGTTGTTCGGCCGAGTCGGCGGTGAAAATTTCCAGCTGCTCGTAGCGCTCGGCCAGGAGCGGCAGCCAGTTTTTAAGTTCAGGGAACTTAAGGACGTTTTTTTGTAACGGTTTGTCTTCAATCCGGTAATCATCGGCAAAATAAGCCCGACCCAGCGTCGCGAAGTCCTTCAGGGTATGGAACCGATCGCGGATCAGGTCCAGCGTCTTCAGGTACCATTGTCTCTTTTCCAAGGCATAGGCCGTATCCCAGAGGCCTTCCTTATCGAATTCCGTATGGACCATCTCACCGATCTCGTCGATGGGCAGGTTGCGGAGATAGTGCTCGTTGATGGCGACGGCTTTGGGGTCGGTGATAAACTTGGGGTCGTCCTTGCGATAGTTGAATATGGCGCTTGATTTATTGATTCGGTCCAGTGTGAAGACCTCGATGAGTTCGTCTTTGGAGAAAATCTCCCTGTCATCGCCCGGAGACCAGCCGAGAAGGACCAGAAAGTTATTGAAGGCCCAAGGGATGAAGCCATGCTCGCGGTAAAATTGGACCGCGACGATTTCACCGTGGGAACGCTTGGAGATCTTCGCCTTTTTGGTATCCAGGGTAAGGGGGATATGGGCGAAGACCGGAACCGGGGCCGCCAGGGCCTCGTAGAGCAGGACCTGCTTGATGGTATTGGTCATGTGGTCCTGTCCCCTGATGATATGAGTGATCCGGTCCCTGATATCGTCGACGACGTTACAGAGAAGATACAGGGGCTTACCGTTGGAGCGGACGATCACGAAATCGTCGACTTCACGGTAATTGCATTCGATGCGGCCCAGGACCTTGTCGTCGTAGCCGAGCATTCCTTCCCGCCGGGGGACCTTGAACCGAACCGTGTATGGGACGCCGACGGCCATCTTTTTCCGGGCCTGCTCTTCGGTCAGATTTCTGCAGGTTCCGTCATAGCCGAGATTCTTTTTGGCGGCAAGGGCGGCTTCCCGTTTTGCTTCCAGTTCCTCTTTGGTACAGAAGCACCGGTAGGCATGGCCATCGTTAATCAGTTTTTCGGCTGCCGCGAGATGGTCGCCGCTGAATCGGGTTTGAAAATAGGGGCCTTCATCCCAGTCGATGCCCAACCATTGCAGACCGTCGATGATACCGTCGATGGATTCGGCGGTCGAGCGCTCGCTATCGGTGTCTTCAATGCGAAGAATTAATTTCCCCCCGGTTTTCCTGGCATACAGCCAGTTATACAAGGCGGTCCTGGCACCGCCTATATGCAGGTAGCCCGTAGGACTGGGGGGAAAACGAAGCCGTGTTTCTCTCATGTGTACTCCTTGGATGATTCCGCTCATATCGTCCCGTTTCCTGACGCAGCAAGGGGAGATATCTCCGCCTGGATTGCGGCTGAACCCTTATGAAAAACGAGATGATCAAAAAAAAGTGTACAACATTTTGTATTCGACTGCTATATATCGTCTCAAAATTGATTGTTCAATAGCTTTGATGCGATAGGGAGAAAATAGGGGAGAAGGCGGAAAATGCCGGCGGATCTTGGTTGATCAGCCGTATCTATTTTTCTTGTTCTCTTGGTGTATCCCCTGTATATTTCTTCTTTTTAAGAATGGAGTGGTGTTACATTTGAGGAGCTGAAATGAAAGTACTGATTAGTGACAATCTGGCCCCTGCGGGTGCGCAGATTTTGCGGGATGCGGATCTGGAAGTTGATATTACTACCGGACTTGCTCCGGAAGAGCTGAAGAAGATCATCGGAAAATATGACGGTCTGGTCATTCGCAGTGCAACGAAGGTAACCGCCGATATTATCGAAAGTGCAACCAATCTGAAGGTGATAGGGCGTGCAGGCATTGGTCTCGACAATGTCGATATCGCCGCCGCCAGCCAGAAGGGAATCGTGGTCATGAATGCCCCGGACGGCAATGCTACGACCGCCGCGGAACATGCCATTTCGATGATGATGGCGCTTTCCCGGAATATCCCGCAGGCAACCGCCTCGATGAAGGCCGGCAGATGGGAGAAGAAAAGCTTCATGGGGCGGGAGGTGACCGGCAAGACCCTGGGTATCGTGGGTATCGGCCGGATCGGCGGGATAGCCGCCAGCAGGGCCCAGGGGCTGAAGATGAGGACCATAGCCTATGATCCTTTCCTGCCGAAGGAGATGGCCGATAAGATAGGCGTCGAACTGGTGGACCTGATGGAATTGGCCCAGCGTTCCGATTATATCACCGTCCATGTCCCGTTGACCAAGGAAACCAAGGGGCTGCTGTCCACCGAGTTTTTCAGTAACATGAAAAAGGATGCGATGTTCATTGACTGTGCCCGCGGCGGTGTCTGTGATGAAGATGCCCTGTATACCGCTCTGGTCGAGGGGCGGATCGCCGGGGCGGCACTCGATGTCTTTGCAGCCGAGCCGACCACACTCGAGAACTGCCCGCTGCTTGGCCTGAAGAATTTTATCTGCACACCGCATCTGGGAGCCTCCACCAGTGAGGCCCAGGAAAATGTGGCCCTGATCATCGCCGAACAGATGGCGGACTACCTGAACAAGGGCGCCGTTACCAACGCCGTCAATGTTCCGTCGGTCAGCGACGATGTCCTGGCGCAGGTCGGTCCGTATATCTCCCTCGGTGAAATGCTCGGCAACATGCATATGCAGATTGCCAAAGGCGGCGTCGAGGAAGTCAATATCGAATATTGCGGGGAACTGGCCGAACTCAATACCAGTCCGATTACCGTCGGTTTCCTGAAAGGACTCTTTACGCCGATTTTAAAGGATGCCGTCAATTACGTCAATGCACCGATTATTGCCAAGGAACGGGGCATCCGGGTGGTTGAATCGAAGACGGAGCAGGCGACCGATTTCACCAATGCCCTTTCGATCAAGGTCATTACCAAGGAAGGAGAAAATGTCTTGGTCGGAACTGTATTCGGAAAAAAGGAACCGCGTCTGGTCAGGATGAATACCTTCCGTTTGGAGGCACTTCCCGCCGGTCCGATGCTGCTGGTCTATAACAATGACGTGCCGGGTGTGATCGGGGCGCTCGGGACCACCATCGGCAGGGCAGGGGTCAATATTTCCCGGATGACGGTCGGTCGAGAGGAGGCCTCCAGACAGAATATCATCCTTCTGGGGACCGACGAGCTCATCTCCAAGGAATTGCTGGTCCAGGTACAGCATCTGGATAATATCGACGACGCAATGGTGTTGGAACTCCCTGCAGGTTGATGCCCGGAGAAGGCAACGTGGTTTGAAAGGAACAAGGCAAGAAATTATGGAATCGAAAACGGATAACGGGTGTGGGTGCGAGGAGGGAAAAGTGCCGAATAAAGAAGGGAAATGCGTCATGCCCGAGGTAACTTTTCCTGCGCTGATCATGTCTTTGAGCACGTCGGTTCTCTATCATCTTGGTGAGATTGGTGATCCGAAGACCGGCAAGAAGGAAGTTGATTTCGACCTGGCAAAACACGGAATTGACACCTTGACCCTTCTTCAGCAGAAGACCAAAGGCAATCTGGACAAGGACGAGGAGGAGATGCTGAAATCCATCCTCTATGATGTGAAGATGCGTTTCGTCAAGTCCGTAAAAAAATGAAATGCCGGCCAAACGTTCAGCCCCACGCCTCTCTGTGCAGACAAGCCCGGTGTGGCCGTCATGATTCCGGCCGGTGTCGTATGCCAGGATCCCTCTAAGAGCTCACCGCAGTCGGCATGCCCCCGTCTCGGGAATACCCGCCTGCCAGAAGTGCCGGGCTGCTTTCTCCGGTCGGCTGTCCCTGAAGGTTTACCAAGCCCGGCCCGGTGGGGTCGATGCCCTTCCCGGTGAACGGGTGGTTGGTCCCTCCTCTACTGCGGCTTGTTTGAAAAAATCAGGAGCTGGGGAATATTGAATCCGGAAGACCGTTCTCTTTGTCTGAATGCCCCCGCCAAGATCAATCTCTATTTAAGGGTCCTGGCAAGGCGGCCGGACGGCTATCACGAACTGGAAACATGGATGCAGAAACTGACCCTGTATGATCGGGTAGTCTTGACGGTACGAAACAGGACGGGCATCAGGCTCCGGTGCAGCTGTGACGAGCTTCCGGCGGACGAGACAAATCTTGCGTGGAAGGCGGCCGCCGTTTTTTTTACCGAGAGCCGGTTCGGCAATCGATACGGGGTGGATATTTCGCTGGAAAAAAATATACCGACAGCTGCGGGCCTCGGCGGGGGAAGCAGTGATGCCGGAACGGTTCTCAAGGGATTGAACACCCTTTTCGACAACGAGTTTCCTGAAGAGCTCCTGTTGGATTTCGGTAGAAGAATCGGGGCCGATGTCCCATTCTTCGTGACCGAATATCCGGCGGTGTTGGCAACGGGCATCGGCGACAGGATGGTCCCTGCCCGCTGTCTGGACCGGTATACGTTTCTGCTTGTCAATCCGGGATTTTCCGTCTCGACGCGCTGGGTTTATGAAAGTTTTGCATTGACAAGGCAGACAAAAAAATCTACATTTCCAGGTTTCCTAATATCGAATGCAGGTATGCTGCCGTTGACCGGGATGGCCAATGATCTGGAACAGGTTACCGTCAGCAGGTATCCTGAACTTGACAAAATAAAGAAAAGACTCCGGGAAGAAGGTGCGGTGGTTGCCCTGATGTCGGGAAGCGGTCCCACCGTATTCGGGATATTTCCCGATGAAGGACGTCCTGCCGCGGATATACAAGATGTTGCTCAACGGCTGCGCCTGGAGTATGGAGAAAATGTTTTCGTTGTGAAAGCGGTTGGTGGGGCGTAGCCAAGTGGTAAGGCACCGGGTTTTGATCCCGGCATTCGCAGGTTCGAATCCTTCCGCCCCAGCCATTTTTACAGAGCGGAACAGTACACCTCAGACAATGGAGAACAATGCCGAATATAATAAAAATTGTCACAGGTAACGCCCACCCTGTCATGGCGCAAGAGATTGCCGGCCATCTCGGGCTGTCGCTCACGGCTGCTGAAGTCAGGAAGTTCAGCGACGGAGAGATTTTCGTCGAGGTCAAAGAAAATGTCAGAGGGGCGGATGTTTTCGTCGTTGAGCCGACCTGTACGCCGGTCAATGATCACCTGATGGAACTTGTCCTGATGGTCGATGCGCTCCGTCGTGCATCGGCAAGGAGGATCACGGCCGTCGTCCCCTATTACGGATATGCACGTCAGGACAGGAAGGTCGCTCCGAGGGTGCCGATATCCGCAAAGGTCGTAGCCGAGATGCTGATGGCCGTGGGGGTCCGCAGGGCCCTTTTCATGGACCTGCATGCCGGCCAGATCCAAGGGTTTTTCAATATCCCCGTCGATCATCTCTATGCTGCGCCGGTCCTGCTGAAACACATTAAGGAAAATTTCAAAAACGTGATCATGGTCTCTCCGGATGCGGGAGGTGTCGAGCGGACACGGGCCTTTGCCAAAAGGCTGAATGCCGGGCTGGCCATCATTGATAAACGGCGTGATCGTCCCAACGAATGCGAGGCGATGCATGTCATAGGAGATGTCAGTGGAAAGACGGCCATTCTGCTTGATGATATGGTCGATACGGCGGGAACGCTCTGCAACGGTGCGGCGACCCTTTTGAAAAATGGTGCCAAGGAGGTCCACGCCTGCTGTTCCCATCCCGTCCTGTCAGGGCCTGCGGTGGATCGAATAGAGACCTCCGAGATCAAGTCTCTGGTTGTCACCAATACCATTCCGTTGAAGGGGCCGGCCTTGGAATGTAAGAAAATAAAAGTACTTTCGGTATCCAGCCTGCTTGCCGAGGCCATAAAAAGGATCCATAGCGAAGACTCGGTCAGCTCGCTTTTTGTCTGATGACGGAGCCTGAGCAGGTCGGGAGCAAAGGGTTAACATTCACCTGTCTTTTGGGATTCCCGTTGACAGATAGAGTACGAAACGAAGGAGAAAAATATGTTACAGGTAGAGATGTCCGCATCCGTCAGGAAAGGGTCGAGAAAGGGCGCCATGCGCCGCCTTCGGATGGAGGGAAAAACGCCCGCCGTCGTGTATGGAGGGGGGGCGGAGGCCTTGCCCCTGCAGTTTGAAACGACGGATTTTTTTCATCAACTCTTAGAGATTCATAATAAAAATTGTATCGTCACCTTGAAGGTAGACGATGGTTCGACCCGGCATGTGCTGGTGAAGGAGGTTCAGACCGACCCGATTCGCGATAGCCTCCTGCATGCCGATTTCCTGGAGATCGATCTGGCAAAGCCCCGCCGGTTCACCGTGCCGCTTGTTTTTACGGGCAAGGCGAAAGGGGTTGATTTGGGTGGAGAGATAGAGATCGGCAAGAATGAGATCGTGCTCGAAGGCACTCCGCTTGATATTCCCAACGATATCGAAGTGGATATCAGCCCCTTGAAGATCGGCGACAACCTCACCGTCGGCTCGTTGTCGATCCCTGGAAACGTGAAGTTGATCAGCAAGGCGGATGCTGTTTGTATCGCCGTCGCCGCGCCGGGATCAAAGGCTGAGTAAGACCACGGCGAAGGATATGCACCGAGCCGGAAATGCTAATCCGGCCAGCAGGACGGTAGTATTTTGATCCGGGAAGGGCATTGCCCTTTCCGGATTTTATTTTTTATAACGGTATGATATGGGCGACGATACATATATTATAGCCGGGCTTGGGAATCCCGGTCAACGATACAATGAGACCCGGCATAATGTCGGTTTTATGGTCGTAGATGCCCTGGCCGGGAAATATGATTGCCCCGTGACCCTGGAAAAATGGGAGGCATGGTATTCCCGCATCTCGCTTTTCGGACGGAAGATATGTCTGGTCAAACCCCAGACGTATATGAATCTGAGCGGCAAGGCGGTTGTAAGGTTCATCGATTTTTACAAGACGCCCCTGCCGAAACTGCTGGTGGTCCACGATGACATCGACATGAAGCTCGGCCGGGTTAAATTGACCTTGGACGGCGGACATGGCGGTCATAACGGCATCCGTTCTCTGGTGCAATGCCTGGGGAGCAAGGGTTTCTACCGCTTAAAGGTCGGTATCGGCAGGCCGGGACAGGATTCGGTGCATCCCGACATCTCCGTGGAGGATTTTGTCCTCTCCAAATTCTCGCCGGCGGAGAGGGATGCGGTTGTCGGCAGAATGGAGCCGTTGGTCCGGGGAATCGAGTTTTTTCTAAACGATGATGTGGGGAGTGCGATGCATCTGATCAACAGTTTCAGATAACGCCTTTCCCATGGGAATGCCTTTCAAAATTCCTGTTCTTGTTTTGACCTCTCCGGACGCGCCTGCTGTAGATCCAGAAAAATAGGGCATTTTCGGTGGTTTTGTGTTATGATGGTTTATATTCGTTCCATCCATGCAGGTCTGACGAGGGGAAAATCGTGTTTACAAAAGGTGATATGGCTGTGTATCCGGCCCATGGGGTAGGGGTAATAAAATCCATCGAAACCCATACGGTTGCAGGGGTCGATCAGAGCTTCTATGTGTTGCAGATTCTTGATAATAGAATGAAGATTATGATCCCCACCCAGAGCAGCGAACACCTCGGCCTGCGCTCCATCGTCTCTAAACAGGAAGTGGAGGAGGTTATCTCGATTCTGAAGGAGCGTGATACCGAGCTGGGTTCCCAGACCTGGAACCGTCGGTATCGAGACTATATGGATAAAATCAAGACCGGTTCGATCCATGATCTTGCCGAGGTCCTGCGGGATCTGTTTCTGCTCAGTGTCGATAAAGACCTCTCCTATGGAGAGAGGAAAATGCTTGATACGGCAAGAAGCCTGCTGGTCAAGGAACTGTCCTTGGCTCAACAGGTTGATGAAGAGAAAATCTCCGAGAGCATTGACACAATTTTTTCATGATTATCCTGTGTGATCAGCGACATCTTTTCCGTTTTGCCTGATTCGAGTTTTTCCGTTGCCATGACACCATGCAGCGATGACCCCGGCGTCGATTCGCCTTCCAGCCGGTTTTTATTCCAGATCACGACGCAGCAGGCCGGAGCGCGGCTTGATCAATTTCTGGCGCAAAATCTGCCCCATCTCTCCCGTTCCCAGGTGACTGCGTCCATACGTCTCGGGCATATTGTGGTGGATGGTGCCTGCAAAAAGACCAGTTATCGGTTAAAGGCCGGAGACAAGGTGGAAGGAGAGGTCCCCTCCTCAGTCGCCCCTGATGTTCGACCGGAGGAGATGGAGCTTGTCATCCTCCATGAGGATGAGTTCCTGTTGCTGATCTCCAAACCGCCGGGCATTGTGGTGCATCCGGGGAGCGGCAATCAGACGGGGACCCTGGTCAGCGGGCTGCTCTCCTATTGTGCATCGATCGCAGGCGTTGGGGACAGCGCAAGACCCGGGATCGTTCACCGGCTCGATAAGGATACCTCCGGCGTCATGGTGATTGCCAAGCGTCATGATGTGCACCGGGCGCTGGTCGAGGCCTTTAAGGCACGCGCGATGGAAAAGGAATACATGGCGCTTCTTCACGGAATTTTTGAGCAAAAACAGGGACGTTTAGTGGCTTCGATCGGCAGACATCCCGTGCATCGCCAGAAGATGGCGGTACGGGAGACAGGGGGCCGGTATGCGGTCACGCGATGGCAGGTCGAGAAGGAATTTGCCGGAAAATACAGCCTGGTCCGGATCGGAATCGAGACCGGAAGGACACATCAGATCAGGGTTCATATGGCCTCACTAGGACACCCGGTGGCCGGCGACCTTCTCTATGGTGCCCATCGATCGCCACAAATATTTCCAAGGCAGCTTTTACATGCCTGCCGTATACGATTTCGTCATCCGATGACCGGAGAAAAATTGGACATAGCAGCCCCCCTCTGGCCGGATTTCCTTGAGGTCCTTGCTGATCTGGTCGGGCGTTTCCAATGAAGATCGCCGTTACAGGTGGCATTGCGACCGGGAAAAGCACGGTTTCACGGCTCTTGGGCAGATGCCTTGGGGCTGAGATTCTCGATGCCGATCGAATCTGCCGTGATCTGCTTATGCGGGGACAATCCGGATGGCGGGAGGTTCGTCGTGTCTGGGGAGAGCGGTTCATGGATGCCGATGGCGAGATAGACCGAGCCCTTCTGCGCAGGAGCGTCTTTGCCGACAAGGATGTACGGTTGGAGCTTGAAAGGATATTACACCCTCTGGCCCGTGCCGAGATTGCGGCGTCGGCACAGCGGAACGAGAGACCGGGGCGGCATCTTCTCATTGAGGTCCCGCTGTTGTTTGAGGTCGGCTGGCGGGAAGATTTTGCATGGGTTGTGGCGGTATTTGCAACAGAGAAAAGGTGCTTGCAGCGGGTCGTTGACCGGGATAATGTGACATTGCACGATGCCGGCAGGATCCTAGCCGTCCAGATGCCCAGTTCCTGCAAGGCCTTGCTTGCCGACTCCGTCATTGATAATTCGGGCTATTTCGCGTATACTTGTCTTCAAGTATACCATCTGGCTCGATATCTGCGGAACTCATGCGGACTTTTTTGACAAAAGTTCTCTTTGGCGCCGGGAAAATGCTTGACAGGTTTTAGGGGAAGCCGTATAAGGGATTATCAGTCCGGTAAAGCCCCGCCTCTGATGGATCTTTTGGACGTTCCGTTGTAATAGTCTAGTGTATTGTCTTGCCCCCAGTCTATGGGTAAATGTGTGATGGTGCAGGTCTGGAGTTTCCAAAGACGCAACTGTCCTTCGCAAATTTAATCAATCATCAATCGTTCCATTCTAATTCTGATCTATAGTAAAAATTCTCACCGATATAAACACAGAATAGATCTATTTCGTGATACTCACACGCCGATGATACGAGAAGTCTTCGCCTGGAACCGATTGTATACATAATATAAGTCGTTGATGTTTTGTAAAAATATGGCGTTTGTGGAGCACCTTGTCGAGCAACCCGGTAAAGGAGATAGTGATTGATGAATCTGGCGGAATTAAAACTGAAAAAGATTGGTGAGCTGGTCAAGCTCGCGCGAAAATTCAAGGTGGAAGGGTTCAGCTCCATGCGGAAACAGGAGTTGATCTTCGCACTCCTGCAGGCCCAAGCAGAAGAAGATGGAAAGATGCGAGGAAGCGGGGTTCTCGAGATTCTCCCCGACGGATTCGGCTTTCTGCGGGCGCCGGATTACAACTACCTGCCAGGCCCCGATGATATCTATGTCTCCCCTTCCCAGATCCGTCGTCTGAACCTGAGAACGGGGGATGTCGTGGACGGCCTCGTCCGTGCCCCCAAGGAGGGCGAACGTTATTTTGCCCTGCTGAAGGTCGAGAGCGTCAATTTCGATCCGCCCGAGGCCGTTAAACAGAAAACACTTTTTGGTAATCTTACCCCGCTGCATCCTAACGAAAAATTCATTCTTGAGTGGCAACCGGATAATTTTTCCATGCGCCTGATGGATATGTTCTGTCCGATCGGCAAAGGACAGAGAGGGCTTATCGTTGCACCTCCGCGAACCGGAAAGACGGTCCTGATGCAGAAGATTGCGAACTCAATCGTCAGGAATCACAAGGAGGTCTATCTTATTGTCCTGTTGATCGATGAACGTCCGGAAGAGGTGACGGAGATGTCCAGGAGCGTTAAAGCCGCCGAGGTTGTGAGTTCCACCTTCGATGAGCCGCCTCAACGTCATATCCAGGTGGCCGAAATGGTCATCGAGAAGGCCAAACGTTTGGTTGAACACAGAAAAGACGTGGTGATTCTTCTCGACAGTATTACAAGGCTTGCCAGGGCCTATAATACCGTCACACCCGCCAGCGGCAAGATCCTCTCAGGCGGTGTCGAGGCCAATGCCCTGCATCGGCCGAAGCGTTTTTTCGGCGCTGCCAGAAACATTGAAGAGGGCGGAAGCCTGACCATACTTGCCACCGCTCTGGTTGAGACCGGCAGCAGGATGGATGAGGTTATTTTCGAAGAATTCAAGGGAACCGGTAACATGGAGCTGGTTCTCGATAGAAAAATGTCCGACAAACGGATATTCCCCTCCATGGATATCAAACGTTCCGGTACACGGAAGGAAGACCTTCTGCTCAAACCGGAGACCCTGAACAGAATTTGGATCCTGCGCAAACTCCTCGCCTCGATGAATCCTGCCGACGGTATGGAATTCTTACTCGATAAACTTAAACAGCAAAAGACCAACAGTGATTTCCTCGATTCCATGAACAGCTGATTCAAGCGCCTTCGTATTCAGGTGCCTTCCCGCCCGCAAGGATGCCGATGTAAAACAGGATCGATTTGTATTGAATTATTTTGTCGGTGGGTTATAATATCAAATTCGAATTTTGTCGACTTACGGTATACGTATTCTTCCGTCGTATTCAAGGAATTTTGATAGGGGAGTTCAGGGATTATGAAAGAAGGGATCCATCCGGAATATCATCAGGTAAAGGTTCTGTGTGCTTGCGGTAATGAGATTGACGTCGGGTCGGTGGAAAAGGAGATCAAGGTTGAGATTTGTTCGGCTTGTCACCCGTTCTTCACAGGAAAACAGAAACTTGTGGATACTGCAGGACGCATCGAAAAATACAAAAAACGTTACGCAAAACATTTCGAAAAGCAGAATAAGGCCTAGAGTCCTTTTTCATCAGGGATGATCGTCCCCTGCCTGGTTGCATGTTTTTTGGTCCACAGCGATACACGATAATGGCTGTGGACTTTTTTTTTAGGGGGACGGGTTCGTGATGTCTCGAACCTCCGGATGTCTCAGCCGGCCGGCATCATAAACGCCACGTGCGCCGACGGCTCACCGTTGCCTCCTGTTGATTTATCGTAGTGGCCCTGCAGGCCCTGCGGTCTTTACGAGGTCATCATGTTTGCGAAGTTTGACAATCTGGAAGAAAAAATCGCCGATCTTGAGGGACGGCTTTCCGACCCTTCGCTCCTTAACGATCAAAAGGAGTACCAGCGGATTGTTCGGGAACATTCTCATCTGGTCCGGCTCAATGCCCTCTACTTGAAATATACGAAGGTCAAGAAGGATATCGCTGAAAATCGAGCTCTTGCGCACGACGAAGACGAAGACCCGGAGCTGAGGGACCTGGCGCGGGGAGAGCTTGAAGAGCTCACCCAAAGGGAAGCCGAGCTGCAACACGAGATCAGGATTTTTTTGCTGCCCAAGGACCCCTTTGACGAGAAAAATATCTTTCTTGAGATTCGAGCGGGAACCGGCGGAGATGAGGCCGCCCTGTTCGTCGGCGACCTTTTTCGGATGTACTCTCGCTATGCCGAGTTCATGGGATGGAAGGTCGAGACCATGAGTTCGAGTCCGCTTGGGATCGGCGGTTTCAAGGAGATCATCGCCCTTATCAGCGGCGATCAGGTTTATTCCAGGCTGAAATTTGAAAGCGGGGTCCACCGGGTGCAACGGGTGCCGGAAACGGAGGCCCAGGGACGTATCCATACCTCGGCGGTGACGGTGGCGATTCTGCCGGAGGCCGACGAGGTCGAGGTGCAGATGGATATGAACGATCTGAAATTTGATGTCTATCGTTCCTCGGGACCCGGAGGACAAAGTGTCAATACCACCGATTCCGCCGTACGGGTCACCCATCTGCCGACCGGACTGGTTGTCACCTGCCAGGATGAAAAATCCCAGCATAAGAATAAGGCAAAGGCGCTCACCGTTCTGCGGGCGCGGCTTCTCGATAAAATGCAGCAGGAACAGCACGACAAGATATCCATGGACAGAAAGACCCAGGTCGGCAGCGGGGATCGGAGTGAGAGGATCCGGACGTACAATTTTCCCCAGGGAAGATTGACCGATCATCGGATCAATCTGACCCTCTATAAACTGGAAACGATCATCAACGGCAAACTCGATGAGGTTATTTTCCCATTGATTGCCCATGACCAGGCGGAAAAACTCAAAAAGGTGCAGTAGGCTGCGGATCCTGATCTTGTATATGCCGTTTGTCTTCTTCTGGGAGTGATTCGATACGAATGCGGGTAGGAGAACTTCTGCGACGAGGGGCTGTGGAACTGGCGGCTGTCGGGCTCCCCGATGCCGCCGTGGATGTCCGCCTCTTGCTCGGGCACTGCCTGGCGATGAGCAGGACGCAGCTGTATCTGGCCATGAAAGAAGAGGTGCCGGAAGGATGTACCGGGCAGTTTCTCAGACTGCTGGCCCGGCGCAAGCTGCGGGAGCCCGTCGCCTATATTTTGGGCGAGTGCGAGTTCTGGTCATTGCCTTTCCTGGTCACCGAGGATGTCCTGATTCCAAGGCCGGAGACGGAATTTCTGTTGGAGGCGGCATTGCAGACGGTCAAGGCCGACGGTTTGCCCGACGGTCTCTTCCTCGATCTCTGTTGCGGAAGCGGGGTGATTGCGATTATCCTGGCCCTGGAACTCGGACGCAGGGTGATTGCCGCCGATCTGTCGATGTCGGCCCTGCGGATTGCCCGCAAGAATGCAAGGCGACACGGCGTCGAAGGCCTGGTCGATTTCGTCAGGACGGATCTTCTGGCACCTTTTTCGCAGGAAAACCGTTTTTCCCTGATTGTCTCAAATCCTCCCTATGTTACGAGAACCGAGATGATGAATGATCTGGAGCCTGAGGTCATCGGCTACGAACCGCATCTTGCCTTGGACGGGGGTGAAGACGGACTTGAGGTCATCGCCAGAATACGATGGGGACTGCCCCGGGTATTGTGCCGCGGCGGATGGTTGTTCATGGAGATCGGCGCCGGCCAGGGCGAGCAGACCAGGGCGCTGTTTACCGGTCATCAAGATCGAGACTGCAGTTTCGAGCAGGTACGTGTCCTGCCCGACTATGCGGGAAGGGATCGTGTTCTTGCTGCTAGAAATACGATATTGTGAGGAAAATTATGGAAAAACTGGTTGTTCAAGGCGGTAAGCCGTTATTTGGCGAGGTCCGGATCAGCGGGGCGAAGAATGCCGCTCTTCCCCTTATTGCCGCAACACTGCTGGCACCGGGGACCCATGTCCTCCATAATGTTCCCGATCTGCGGGACACCCGAACGATTCTGCGACTCCTTGAGAGTCTCGGCATAACCTGGCAAAGGAAGGATGCCTCTCTGCTGATAGACAGCACCCGGCTTACCTATTCCGAGGCCTCCTATGACCTGGTCAAGACCATGCGGGCCTCCGTTCTGGTTCTGGGTCCGTTGCTCGCCCGTCTGGGCAGGGCCAAGGTCTCCCTTCCCGGCGGTTGTGCCATTGGCGCGCGACCGATCAATTTCCATCTCAAAGGCTTCGAACAATTGGGTGTCACCTGCCGGCTGGAAAATGGCTATGTCGACGCGGAAATCGACGGCCGAATGCAGGGAAATGCGATTTATTTCGATATCCCCTCGGTGACCGGCACCGAGAATCTGCTCATGGCAGCCACCCTTGCCCAGGGGAAAACGGTCATTAAGAATGCGGCGCGTGAACCGGAAATTGCAAATCTCATTGACATGTTGCTATCGATGGGTGCCGAAATTCTGGGAAAAGGAACCGATCGTTTGGAGATACACGGCGTCGACTCCCTGTGCGCAGCCGAGTGTACGATCATCCCCGATCGCATCGAGGCCGGGACGTATATAATCGCCGTGGGTGCGACCGGTGGTGAAGCCGTCATCAAGGGATGCAATCCCGGGCATCTGCCCTCTCTTCTGGATAAACTCCGGGAAACAGGCATGGTCATCAAGGCTGGCGATGATTTTGTCTCTGTCGCGGCAGGGCGTCATGCCGGAAACGGGGTGCTGAAGAGTGTGGATATCAAGACCATGCCTTACCCCGGTTATCCCACCGACCTGCAGGCCCAGTTCATGGCCCTGATGACGCTCAGTTCAGGTGTCTGTGTCATCAATGAGACCATCTTCGAAAACCGATTCATGCATGTCTGTGAACTGCAGCGAATGGGTGCCGATATACGGATCAACGGCCATGCTGCGGTTGTGAACGGAAAAGGCAGGGAAGGCCTCTGCGGCGCACCGGTGATGGCAACGGACCTGCGGGCCAGTTCGTCCTTGGTGATCGCAGGCCTGGCTGCATCGGGAAGGACCGAAATCTCGAGGATCTACCATCTTGAGCGGGGGTATGAACGGATGGTGGAAAAGCTCACCGGACTTGGTGCCGAGGTCTGGAAAGAGCCGGAGTGATGTCGTTTGTTTTGTCGGATCCTCTCCCCCTGAGTCCTCTTCTTTGTCCATGGACGGACAAATTTTTCCTGCATCCTGTTTTTTTTCTCTCCCTATGGGAAAAATGTGAGAGAACTGCGGTATACTTCTCCTATGAATGCTCAAGATGGAAATTTCATGTCGGAGGGAGTGTGATGGCTGAGATCGTATCGCAGGAAGAAAACCTTGATTGTTTGCTTTTTATCTGTCTCTACTGCAAAAATTACCGAAATGACAGCATGTTTTGGGAGCAAGCCTCGAATTTCTTTCTTTCGGCGCCGGAGATGAGGGAAGAAGAGGATGTCTGTCCTGACTGTTTCCAGCAGCAATTTTCCGATCAACGCCTCTCCTCTTGCGATGCGTTGAGGGTGAACCGGAAAGAAAACGGTTTCAAGACGAAGGGTAAATTGAAGAATATGTTCTTTATAGTAAGCAACAGGGGGTGCCTCTTTGGTGACTACGACCATGGACAGCGACTTTGATATCTTGGATGATGTGGTTTCCAAGGCACATGACATCTGCAACGAGCTTTTACTTTTCGAGGCAATCAGCTTGGATGAAAGGGAAGTGCGGTTGGTCCTTGAAAAAAACAATGTCCATGACCCGGTTTTACAGCAGCGATATCTCGCGCTTGTCAAGGAATACGATAAGACTACCAGCAGGAATTGATGAGGTGGACGCGGGTTAAGGCCTTCTGCTTCTGCCGTCGAGGAGAGTTGCCTGGACGGCGGAAGCAGTTTCTCCTGCCATGACGGATTGTCAGTTCACCTTGCGGTCGCGTCCCGCCCATTCCTTTTCCCGGAGTTTGAACTTGAGGATCTTGCCGGTGGCTGTTTTCGGCAGCTGGCAGAATTCTATCTGTTTCGGGGCCTTGAAACGGGCCAGGTTTTCCTTGCAGAAATTGATTATATCCTCGGCTGTCGGATTGGTGCCTTCCTTAAGGACGATAAAGGCCTTTGGAACCTCGCCCCATTTCGGGTCCGGACTTGAGACCACGGCCACCTCCAGCACATCGGGATGGCGGAAAATGACGTTTTCTATCTCCACCGAAGAGATGTTTTCACCACCGCTGATGATGATATCCTTGTCGCGGTCCTTGATCTCCACATAACCGTCGGGATGCATCACGGCAAGGTCACCGCTGTGGAACCAGCCGCCCTTGAAGGCCTTTTCCGTTGTTTTTGGATCCTTGTAATATCCAAGCATGACATTGTTGCCGCGCATCACGATCTCACCGATGGTCTTGCCGTCCCTGGCAACCGGCGCCATGGTCTCCTGATCGACCACATCCATATATCTGGTGACGATGTATGGGACGCCCTGGCGTGATTTCATCCTGGCCTTCTCATCGCCGGAAAGGGAATCCCATTGTTGCTGCCAGGCACAGACGCTGTGCGGCCCATAGACCTCGGTCAGACCATAGACATGGGTGATGTTCGCCCCGATTGCCTCCATCTTCTGGATGACTGTAGGAGAAGGAGGCGCCCCTGCCGTCATGATCTGCAGAGGGCGTTGCATTTTCACCTGTTGAGCACCCGGATAATTGATCATCATGATCAGGATGGTCGGTGCGGCACAGAGGTGGGAGACATTTTCCTGTTGGATCAGCTGGAACACGTCTGCCGCGACAACCTGACGCAGGCAGACATGGGTCCCTCCTATGGCGGTTACCGCCCAGGTGAAACACCAGCCGTTGCAATGAAACATCGGCAATGTCCAGAGATAGACCGACGTCGAATCCATGCCGGCCTCGAGTATCTCCCCCAAGGCGTTCAGGTAGGCCCCCCGATGATGGTACATCACGCCTTTCGGCAGTCCGGTGGTCCCGCTGGTGTAATTTATCGTCGCGACCTGTCGCTCGTTTTCAATTATTACCGGCATCGGGTCCGGGGAGCCTCCGGCAAGAAAGCTCTCATAGTCGGTCCCGGCCAATGGTTTGTCGTCGGTGCCGTCGCAGATATTGACAAAAAATTTGACGTGGGCCAGCTCCGAAAGAACAGGCAGGACGGATTTGGCAAACTCCGAGTCGACAAACACGACCTTGGCGTCTGAATGATTGATGATGTAGCCGATCTCTTGAGGCGAGAGTCGGATATTGATGCTGACCAGAGCGGCGCCGATCATCGGTACGGCATAGTGCGCTTCCAGCATCGGCGGGATATTCGGGCAGAGAAAGGCCACCTTGTCGTCCACCCCGACCCCCTGTTTTTTCAAGGCGTCGGCAAGTCGATTGACCCGGGCATAAAATTCTCTATAGGTATAACGGGAGCTGCCGTAGATGACGGCGGTCTTATCGGGATACACTTCGGCGCTCCGGATTAAAAACTGCACCGGAGTAAGAACATCGTAATTTACACATGGTTCATTCATGGGCATTTCCTCCATTTGTTAATGCCGGGCTTTTCGGGTATGGCAGTCCTTCCCGTCTTCATGTAACCCGAGTTGTTGCCGGAGAAGAAAACCTGCGTCTGTGGGGGTCGGATCATGACCAGCAGTGAGGCGATCCGCTTTTCTCATCTTGAGGATACCGTATCCGCGAGCGGCATGCAACAGGTTCGGATCGCATTAATCCGGATGAGTGATTCATCCTGAAAAGCCCTTCCGGGATTGCGCCTCTTGGCTGAATCAGCGGCTTTCCATCGGCACGAATCGCCGTTGGGTGTAGCCGGTATAGATCTGTCGCGGTCTGGAGATTCGCTGGTTGTGCTGCAGCAACTCCTTCCAGTTGGATATCCAGCCGGGCATCCTGCCGATCGCAAACATCACCGTATACATATTCAGGGGGATGCCGATGGCGCGGAGTAGTATGCCGCTGTAGAAATCCACATTGGGATAGAGGTGGCGCTCGATGAAGTACGCATCGTTTAAGGTGGACTGCTCCAATTCAAGGGCAATCTCCAGCAGGGTATCGTCGAGATGCAATTCCTGCAGGACATCATGGACCTGTTTCTTCAGGATAATCGATCTCGGATCGAAGTTCTTATAAACTCTATGGCCGAATCCCATCAGCCTGAAATCGCTGTTCTTGTCCTTTGCCTTATTGATATAGTAGGTTACCGGTCTGTTCGAGGCCTTGATGTCTTCAAGCATCTTGATGACGCCTGTATTGGCGCCTCCATGCAACGGACCCCAGAGGGCGCAGACGCCTGCAGCAACGGAGCTGAAGAGGTTGGCCCGCGAACTCCCGACTACCCGAACGGTGGAGGTGGAACAGTTTTGTTCGTGGTCTGCATGCAGGACCAGAAAGAGATTCATGGCTTTTTCTATGACCGGGCTGGCAATGTATTCCCGGAACGGCTCGGAAAACATCATGTGCAGGAAGTTGGCACAGTAACTCAGATTCGGATTGGGGTGGTTGAAGGGTTTGCCGTCAGCCATCCGGTAGGCGAAGGCGCTGATGGTGCGGACCTTTGACAGCAGCAGGGCGGCTGTTTGGTCGAATTCGGGTCCGTCTGAATGAACATCCAGGACTTCAGGATGGAAACAGGAGATCAGATTGAGCATGGCCGAGAGGATTGCCATGGGCGGAGCATCCTTTGGGAAGCCAGAGAAGTGGTGCTCCATATTGGTATGCAGTGCCGCATGCTCGTTCAGGGCGGCGGAGAAGGCGTCCATTTGATTCTTATCCGGCAACTCACCATACAGGATCAGGTAGGCAACCTCAACAAATGCCGCCTTTTCCGCTATTTCTTCTATGGGATACCCTCGATAGCGCAGGATACCGTTGGTCCCATCGACGTAGGTGATCGAAGAGAAGCAGGAACCGGTATTGCCAAAGCCGGGATCCATGGTAATGCACCCCGTTTTTGCTCGGAGGTTTTGAATATCAATACACTTTTCATTTTCACTGCCGGTGGTAACATTCAGATCGTAGCTTTTGTCACCGATGACCAGTGTTGCCTTTTCGTTCATGGTGCTCCTCTGTTGTTTGCAGTGGTCCGTTGATCCGGCCACCCTGTCATATCAGTTGTAAAATTACATATTCTACTAGTTGTTGTATGAATCCTGGGGGCATACGTCAATACCCCTTTTCAATGGAGGCGATTTTTTGCATCGATTTCGTTCTGCGAAGGGATGGGGGGTCGGAAGGGGCCGACTGCGTTCCGATTGTAGGTGTCAGCGTTAACCGTCAGCGACCGGACCCGTGATGATTGCGGCAGAATCCTCTTGACTAGAGGAAAAAAACTTGATTATTGGTTAACCAATATTGTAATATTTCGCAATTGGTTATTCATTTATCGGCAACAGGGTAGGTCGACCATGGAAATGACAGAAAAGAGAGCAGGATTTCAATTACCGGAAATTGCATCTATAATTTGGAAAATGATTGCAGATGCCGGTTTGAAGGTCGGTGACAGGCTGCCGCCGGAACGTGTCCTGGCGGATACGTTCCAGGTCAGCAGAGGGACAGTACGTCGTGGAATACAGTCACTCGCCGAACGTGGCATACTCAGCAGGAGACATGGAGACGGAACCTATGTCTCGTCGGTTTCCGAGGACGAATTTGTCAAAGAATCCATGGCTATGGCCTTGCAGGTAAAAACGGACCTTCTGGCCGAGGTCCTGGAGTTCAGAAGGATTCTCGAACCGCAAACCGCCTGGCTTGCTGCCGGCAGGATCGCAAAGGAGGACCTTGATTCGCTGAAGGTAATCGTCTGTAATCAGCAGCTGCAGTTCGGAGGGAAAGACGGGAGTCTTGATGCCGCCTTTCATCTGGCTTTGGCAAAAGGCTCGGGCAACCGGGTCCTTTTTCGGGTCATGGCACTGATCAATGATATCCTGGCCGAGAGCAGGACCGGCAGATATCAAAGTGAAAAACGGCATGGAATTTCCGTTAGCGGGCATTTGAAGGTCATCGAAGCATTGGAGAAAAAAAGCCGGGAGGGTGCCTTCCTGGCGATGAAAGAGCATATAGAACAGGTCGAGGCAGTGGTGATCAAGGCCGGCAAAGATACTAACGAGAAGAGGAAATGAGTCTTTCTCTGCTCATCATATATATTGCGGTGGGTGCAGTCGGCGGAATATTGGCCGGCCTCCTCGGTATCGGAGGCGGTCTGGTCATTGTGCCGATGCTTGTCTATTGCCTCACCCTCCAGGGAGTTGCCCATGTTCATTTGATGCATCTAGCCCTCGGTACATCCATGGCCAGTATAGTCTTTACCTCCGTTTCCAGCTTTCTTGCCCACCATAAAAAGGGGGCGGTGAACTGGCAGGTGGTGAAGAGGATTGCGACCGGTATCGTTATCGGCACCTTTGCCGGGGCCTGGCTGGCCTCGATGCTCCCCACCGGTTTTCTGAAGGGATTTTTCGTGGTGTTTCTCTATTGGGTGGCGATCCAGCTTATTCTCGATAAAAAACCGGCCGCGTCACGTGAGTTTCCGGGCCGGACCGGTATGTTTTCTGCGGGAGGGGTGATAGGGATGATCTCCAGCATGGTCGGTATCGGCGGCGGCTCCCTTTCGGTACCGTTTATGATCTGGTGCAATATGCCGGTTCACAATGCCATCGGTACCGCTTCGGCCATAGGCTTTCCGCTGGCCGTCGCCGGTACATTGGGATACCTGGCGAGTGGGTTGAACCAGGCTTCGCTGCCGGCATTTTCCCTGGGATTTATCTATCTCCCGGCCCTGTTCGGCATCGTTTTGGCCAGTGTCGTTACTGCTCCTCTGGGAGCAAAACTGGCCCATAGCCTGCCGGTCCCCGGGCTGAAGAGGATCTTTGCCCTCCTCCTGCTGGTGGTTGCGACCAAAATGGCCTGGGGAATTGTCGGGTAAGGAAAGGATGTGATCAATGGCGGAAATTCTCCCTGTTTTTCCGTGAATACACTTGAAGCAGGAAGGTAATTCTGCTAGCCTGCTTCCCGGAATCATGAGATGGAGGCATTGTCATCCTTTACGGATTCGGGTGGCAAGAAACAAAAGGGCTCAATCCGGTCGTGATCGATGCTTAATGCCATCTGGGTCGGTTTTTTTCTTACAGCCTTTGCCGCAGCCCTTTTTCAGTTTCTGGTCAATGGCCAGCAGGATATCTTTACCGTGCTGGTCAAGGCCGGTTTCGATAATGCAAAGACCGCCTTTGAGATAGCCCTCGGTCTCACCGGAGTCATGTGCCTGTGGCTCGGGGTCATGCGTATCGGTGAAAAGGCGGGGTTTCTCGAAGGTCTTACCCGCAGGCTCTCACCGTTGTTTTCCCGAATATTTCCCGAGGTCCCGAAGGGGCATCCGGCCCTGGCATCCATCACGATGAATATGGCCGCCAATATGATGGGGCTTGATAATGCCGCCACACCGATAGGCCTCAAGGCCATGCAGGAGCTGCAGGAGCTGAATCCGGACAAGGATACGGCCAGCAACGCCCAGATCATGTTTCTGGTGCTCAACGCTTCATCGGTGACCTTGCTGCCGGTCACCATTTTCACCTACCGAGCCCAGATGGGAGCCGCCGATCCAACCGATGTTTTTATCCCGATCCTGATGGCGACCTATTGTTCGACCCTGGCCGGTTTCCTGTTTGTGATGTTCAGACAACGGATTGCGCCGGACAGGGTCGTATTGGCCTGGATCGGAGGTTTGAGCTTGTTCGTCGTCGGCTTGGCCCTCTGGTTTTTACACCTTCCGGCTGCGGAGCTGCCGCTCTATTCATCCATAATCAGCAATGCACTGCTGCTCGGCGTAATTGCAGTTTTTTTAGTCGGCGCCCTGGTGAAGCGCATCAACGCCTATGAGGCCTTTGTCGAGGGGGCCAAAGACGGCTTTCAGACCGCAGTCACCATCATTCCGTATCTGGTGGCGATGCTGGTGGCCATCGGCATGTTACGGGCAAGCGGCGCGCTGGACGTCTTCGTCCACGGGATCAAGGTCCTGGCAACCTCCGTCGGGTTGGACCCGGCCTGGGTCAATGGCCTGCCGACCATGCTGATGAAACCGCTTTCCGGCAGTGGTGCCCGGGCGATGATGGTTGAAACGATGAAAACCTTCGGTCCGGAGAGTTTTGCCGGCCGTCTGGTCTCGGTTGTGCAAGGCAGCACCGAGACCACCTTCTATGTCCTGGCCGTGTATTTCGGCTCAATCGGCGTCAAGCGCACGCGCTATGCGGTTACCGGCGGGCTTGTTGCCGATCTGGCCGGGATGGTTGCAGCTGTATTCTTTACCTATCTGTTTTGGGGTGGACATTCTTGACACAACGCCGGCGCAATACCATCCCGGAGGAGGCATAAAGGACCGTCGTCAAGAATACCGAATCAACTCCTGCCTTGAAAAGATCTTGAAAACAGGGACTAAATCTGCTAACAATACTTTAATGTTCAGATATATGCCGTTGCAGTTTTGTCTTTTGTAACTAACCATTGCTCAATCACATGATGGAGACGGAAGAGATGATCGTCATACCGAAAGAAACACCGATAATCCAGGAATTGAACAGCTGTTATGTGAATATTGACAAGCTGTTTCAGTATTATCAGGGCGTTGTTGACGCCGGTTGTGTTCATTTTCAATTACCGTCGGCGGAAGGTGTTGTCTTTTTTGATGCCTTTAACCTGATCAACGGCACCTACAAGGATGCCGGTTCCCTGATCAGAGGGAAAGAGGCCATTGATCTGCTCTTTGCCGAAGGAAAATCTACTAACATCCTGCTCTCCATCTATGAGATTTCACCGGAAAAGATCGCTTTTTGGGCAAATGTGGCCAATGCCGAGGACCTCTATAAGGATCTGTCTACGGAATTTACCGACCTGGAAGGACTTATCCGAAAAATGACGGTCGATCGTTTAACCGGCTTAATAGAGGTTGCTTTTTCGGGCAAGGATTTAGCCGTGTTGTTTATGCATAACGGCCAGGTGATTGGTGCGGTTTCCGAAGAAAGCAGGTGGCAGCTTGTCAACACGGAGGACATGCAGATCGAATTGATCCAGAAATCGAGAAAGGTGGGAGCTGTGCTCAATGTCCGCAAGATCCTGCTTGACCAGATGGCAGCCAACGGCTCAATGAAAAACAACGGCAAGGTGCCGTCCGGTGCCGTTCCCGTAAAAGACAAGCCTGTCGCCGTGACGGAGGCTCCGAAGTCCGATGTCGCTGCTGAAGACGAGGATTCAAGACCTCTTCGGATACGGGAGATGCTCCAGTATCTGATGCTTATCTATGAAAAATTCATTGTCGGCAACCGGAAGATCCGGAAAGATTTCGATACCATTTTGAAACAAAAATTCGTCCAGAAGGTGGAAAAGTATGAGTTTCTTGATCCGTTTGCCGAGGAATTCAAGTATGCGAAGGGAAAAATTGAATTTTCCGGACGGGTCGACGATGCACGTCTGGCGGCCGGCCTGATGGAATGCCTCCATGAGATTGCCGCTGAAAATGATATGCAGAAATGGCTGGATAAATCCCTCTGGCCGCTCAGGGAGAAATACTCCAGGGAGATAGATATCCTGAATATCGAGTTCTGATGCCTGCCGGGCCGCACGGCAGGTGGGTTTGACTCCCGTCGCCTCAATGAATTACCTGGCCGGAACAAAAGAGATAATCTCTTGTTGATTTCGGCTTTTTTCTTTCCCGTTTCTTCCCTGGGCTGAGGAGTAACAGAGGCATCTGCGTCTTATCTGCAGAATGTCGTATCGGATCGGCAGATCCGATCATACTGCGACTCAGCCAGTCAAAATGGCAGGGGCTTGCCCCTTTTCCTTGTTCCCAAACACGTTGTTTTCGTACCAGCGTATCGTTTATAACCATAAAAAATCGTCAGGCAATCCGGGCAGCCTTCCCAGGCGCACTAAACTGGAGGTGGATTTCCCGGGAGATACTGTCGGCGATGGAAATACGTATTGACTTACCGATACGAGAGGATCACCTTTAGCAGAGATGAACCGGTATGATTCGCCCTTACTCCTTTTACTGTGAAGTAACATGATTGATTTGATTGCCATCGCCTCGATAGGGGTAACCTTTCTCATTGTTGCCGCGTCTCCCGGGCCTGCGACCCTATCGAATGCAACTATTGCTATGCGTTTTGGAAGGAAGATTGGCTTGATCCATGGTATGGGCCTTTCTTGTGGTCTAGGGTTCTGGGGTGTGGTGGCAGCCACCGGCATGGGTGCTGTACTTCAGAGTTCTCTCTATGTACTGATGATTCTCAAGGTGATAGGTGGACTTTATCTTCTTTGGTTGGCGTATTTATCTGCTCGATCCGCTCGGCAGTCTCAGTCGGAAAGGTCAGGTGTATATGGAAAACAGCGTTGGTTTTTGCAGGGACTGCTCTTGAATTTATCTAATCCCAAAGCCGTATTAGCCTGGATGGCGGCTCTTTCCGTTGGGCTTGACTCGTATGGCGGCATCCCTGCATTGATCGCAGCTACAGCTAGTTGCATCGCTATAGGCTTTCTTGTCTATGCACTCTACTCAGTTCTCTTTTCTACTGGCAAAGTTATGCGAAGGTATCGTCGTTGCCGTCGTTGGGTCAATGGAGCTATGGCTGGTCTGTTTGCTCTGGCTGGTTTTGGCCTGATACGTTCGGCCTTTTCTCGATAAGATCCGGATCCGTCGATAATATGGTGCTCAACGTCTTAAGCGGTCGAGCATCACAGGTTATTTGTATCGGCGCCGGTAAGCTTTAATAACCGGCACCGATGCCGGAACGCCGCCAATTTGGAGATGATCGGACATTTACAGAGAACTATGAAAACCTAGCTGCGATAGTGTATATCGTGTTACAAATTTTCCGTCTTCTCGAATCAAATTTCCGCCAATCCCAACAAATCATAGAGTCATATTTTCGTTTTCTTTTGCAAGTCATGACTAGATTACCTGTCTTTTTTTGTGCTTAGAGTATTTGGCGAAAAATGGAGCAAAAATTGCTAGGGTTAGAGATATCATTTCGGCATTTCAATTGAATCCCGCAACAAAGAAATAGAGAGCAACACCCCGAATCAGGTCGTAGCTGAACATCCTGCAGCAGCATTTTGTGATCGTCAATTAAATGTCTGTATCAAGGAGTATCCGGCAATTGCAGAGTCAGCTTTGGCCGGGATGACAAAGGTGTTCGATGTCCTGGAGAGAGCAGGCGATATCCTGAAAAAAGGGACCAGGAAGTAGAACAATCCGCCTTTTCTTGGCGGACCTGAATGGCAGGAACCCGGCGTAAGCGATCGGTGAGTTGTTTGTAAGGTTTGTGCTTCCAACGAGGTCCGGTGCCTCGCTGGGTTCTTGCTTGCAGGTTCTTATCTCATGGCGCGGTTGCACGTGTCGGCAGAGTCCCCCGCGTAATCCAAGCCTGGCCAACACCGCGTTCAAGCCGACGTGCTCCGCATGCGGCTTAACTTGAAGTTAATCCAAAATAAAATCATTAAAGGAGTCCAACATGTCCGCCCAGGCCAAGTCCCTCAAAGAAATCGATCTGGCACCACTCCCCGGCAAGGCATACTGCAACATCGAACGAGAATGGCGGGAGGAGTTCATCTACTTCCTGATAGTGGACCGGTTCCATGACGACACGGTGCGGCAGCCGGTTCTGGGGTCGGAGCGCTGTCTGGGAGTGGTAGCGCCGGACAACGTGTTTTATGGAGGAAAGATCAAGGGCATCACGCGGAACCTGGACTACATCGCCGGGCTGGGGTGCACGGCGATCTGGCTGTCGCCGGTGTTCGGGAACAATGCCGGGGCCTACCATGGCTACAACATCAACAACTACCTGGATGTCGACCCCCATTTCGGCACTAAGGAGGACATGGTGGAACTGGTGGAGGCGGCCCACAGCTACAAGAAGGGTGGCAAGCCCTATCCCATCCGGATCATCCTGGATGTGGTGATCAACCATTCCGGGGACAACTGGTTCTATCCGGAGGGGTATACCTACAGCTATTGCAATGACCAGCGCTTCGATTTCGGCGGCTGGCGTGATGCCCTGAAACCTTTCCCGATAGAGTTTCGCAATCCGGACTGGTATCATCGCAAGGGCGACATGGTGGATTACGACCATCCGCCCGAGAACCAGAATGGGGATATGTGCGGGCTCAAGGACTATGCCAACGACGACGATGCCGTCGGCTCCGAAGTGATCAATGCCCTGATTAAGATCCATGCCTGGTGGATCAGAGAAACCGACGTGGACGGCTTCCGGGTGGACGCCATCAAGCATATGGGAGCGCTGGCCTGCTCACGCTTCTGTTCGAACATCCGGGAATATGCCTATGGTCTCGGGAAGCGCGGCTTCTTCCTGTTCGGGGAACTGGCGGTGCCTGACGATGAGATAGTCGACCGCTATATCGGCCCGAATACTTGCGCGGGCGATGACCAGACGGTGTTCTTCGGTATCGATTCGGTACTCGATTTTCCGCTGGCGGAAGGCAAATACGCGGATCCCAACCATCGGCCGCTACGCGACGTGCTGAAAGGCTTTTCCGGGCCGGAAACTCTTTTTAATCGCCTGGAAGCGCAACGTGAGCGGGCGCTGAACCGGGGCGAAATGGGCCGCTATCTGGTGACCTTCGTCGACAACCACGATTCCTTCTGGCAACCGGGCCGGTTCGGCGCCGACAATGCGCCCGAGCCACAGATCATCGGCGGCATCGGCTTTCTGATTTGCGTCCTGGGCACGCCCTGTCTCTATTACGGCACCGAACAGGGCTTCCAGGGTAAGGGGTCGGACAATGCCATGCGCGAGGCGATGTTCGACCAGGCGACGCCCGGCCACAATCTGCTCAACACTAACTGTACGATTTACCGCCGAATCGCCGAGATCGCGGGGATCATGCGGACCACTCCGCACCTGCGGTTCGGCCGGATGTATTACCGGCAGATTTCCGGGGATGGCCAACATTTCGGATTTCCCTACGGCACCACCTATACGCTGGCCTTTTCCCGATTGCTCTGGGGCTCGGAAGTGCTGGTGGCCTATAATGTATCCGGCCGGCCTCGCCGGGATTGCGTCATTGTCGATGCCTCCTACCATGAGCCGGGTTCAGGGCTGAGTTACCTGTATGGCGGTGCCGGCAGCGTGAAGGTGCAACAGGCGGGCTCCGGGGAGCGCTTCGTGCAACTCGACCTGCCGGCGTACGGATTCGCCATCCTGCGCTGAGCCTGGATTGGGGCAAACCCTTATCTTCGACAAGTGGCATTTCATGTGCGACATACCATAGGCTGTTGTCTGTTTTGCGCTTCCTTCTCGAACCCTCTCAATTCGTCTTCGGCGCCCCCCCTTGCTTTTTATTGTTGAACAAAACACAATGAACAATATCATCTTGAACCTGTTCATCATTTGACAGGTTCGGGAAAGATCCGGGGGGCTCGGCATCGACCTGATAGGGGCTTCCTGGAAATACCCGAACCCTTTCCGCCTCTCCTTGATTATGAGGTAAGATCATAATACCTTATTCTATGACAGGTATGGTGATAGGCTCATCCGGGTTCCCGCTTGGGATAATCCCCTGTGCCGCATAAAAAAATTGCACCTCATCACGGACACGGCCAATGAATTTGCTAAACGGCGTCAAATCGGCTGATATAAGGATAACAAAAGAAACCAAATCATTGAGTGATTTTGTAAAGGATAAAAGTCTGTCGCTGGTCGACAGAATAGAGTGTTTCGAAGATATTATCAGCCTTGAAGTCGGCGACACCTCACTAAACAGGGCCAGAAGTCTCGAAAGAGAGCTGGACCTGCGGCAGCTTTTCATCAAGTATGAGGGCGAAAATCCCTCCGGAACCCAGAAAGACAGAATCGCCTTTGCCCAGGTTCATGACGCCTTCAGACGGAACTATGAAGTCGTAACCTTGGCGACCTGCGGCAACTACGGGGTTGCGGTTGCCTATGCAGCCTACCTTGCCGGGCTCGAGTGCAGGATCTACATCCCGGAGAGTTTCCACACGGAGCGCATAGAGGAGATGAAAAAATTCAACGGCCTGATCGTACGGCAGCCAGGAACCTACGAGGATACGGTTGTCGCCTCCAGCCGGTTAGCCGAGGAGAACGAGTGGTATGACGCCAATCCCGGCGGCGCCAACACGCCCCTTCAGCTCTCAGCCTATTCCGCCATTGCCCATGAGATCTACGACCAGTTGCGCGAGGCCCCGAAATACGTTGCTGCGCCGGTATCCAACGGCACCCTGCTTGCCGGGGTGTACCGGGGCTTTGTCAGTCTGTTCAAGAGAGGAAAGACATCGCGAATTCCAAGATTCATTGCCGGTTCCGCCGCCCATAAGAACCCGATCATTGCCTCATTTAAGGCGGGTCTTGATGAGTGCCGGGATATCGACCCGCTCCACGTCAAAGAGACGGCGATAAACGAACCGCTGATCAACTGGCATAGTTTCGACGGCAATGAGGCGCTTTACGCCCTCAGAAAGACGGAGGGGGACGCCCGGCATATAAGCGACAGAAGGATGCGTGAGATGAGCATTTTTCTCCATAAAAAAGAAGGGTACAGAATCCTGCCTGCATCAACAGCCGGGCTGATAGCAATGATAGAGAAGCACGAACAGGAAAATTTTATCAGTGACAGATATGTCGCAATTCTGACAGGAAGATATTAACGATGAAAAATTCCATCGACGGGAAGGCAATCGTTTATGCGGACGGTGCGTTCAACACTCCGAACGGCAAAACGGCCCACGGGCTGGTCCGCTTTACCGAGAGGTACGAGATAGCAGGCGTAATTGACCATACGTATGCCGGAAAAGATGCTGGAGAGGTACTCGACGGAACAAGGAACGGGATTATGATCTTTGGCGACCTGCGGTCCGCCGCTCGAAATCTTGACCAGGGGAAGGGCACCTTGGTGATCGGTCTCGCTCCCGACGGCGGCAGACTTCCTCCGGAGGCGAAAGAGGTAATTCGAGCCGGATTGCAGCTGGGGATGAATGTCGACAGCGGCCTGCATGATTTTCTCTCCAGGGATGCTTCATTGATGACGCTCGCCGAAAGAAACGGCTGCAGGATTCGCGACATCCGCAAGACACCGGATCGTGACGAGCTCCATTTTTTCAGCGGCAAAATAGAAGAGGTCGACTGCCTGAAGATCGCGGTTCTCGGAACGGATTCCGCAATCGGCAAGCGTACGACCGCCTGGATACTGGTTCATGCCCTGCGCTCGGCAGGACTCAAGGCGGAAATGGTGGGCACCGGTCAGACCGCCTGGATGCAGGGGGCAAAATACTCCTTGATCATGGACAGCTGTATAAACGATTTCGTCTCCGGCGAAATCGAGCATGCCGTTTATGAGGCATGGAAGAACGAATCACCCGATGTTATTCTCATCGAAGGTCAGGGCAGCCTGATGAACCCGGCCTACCCCGGCGGATTCGAGATCCTCGCTGCCGGCAGACCTGATTTCGTCATCCTGCAGCATGCGCCGAGAAGGGAAGAATATGATGGTTTCCCCGGCTACAGGCTGCATCCTCTTCCCGAACAGATCCGGGCAATCGAGATCATCTCGGGAAAAAGGGTCCTTGCCGTTACCCTTAATCATGAACTGATGCAAAAAAATGAGATTGCCGAAGAGTGTGAACGCCTTTCGTCGCAGACACACCTTGTGGTGGCCGATGTGCTCGAATCCGGAGCCGAAAGAATTACCGAGTTGATTAGGAAGCATCTCAAATGACCGACCTGAAATCCTTGGTCGTTTTGCAAAAACTCTCGGTGGGCGACATCCGGGTCGAGGTGGAAAAGGTGCACGCCGAAGAGAGCGTTCCGTATTTTCTTGGAAAGACCGCTTCCTGCGAATCGGCCTCTTCTTATGATGCCCCCTGCTTCCATGCAAGGATCTGAGCCATTTTCATCAATAAATACAGGGTACTGAAATGAAGATTTGTGAGGTGAGCTGTTTCAGGGTAGATATGGATCTCGCGGTTCCCTACACGATTGCCTATGAAACCGTCACCAAGGCAAGCAACGTTATTCTCAAACTGGATACGGATAGAGGAATCACCGGCTGGGGATGTGCGGCACCGGATATGACTGTCACCGGCGGAACAGTCGAGGATGTCATTGAAGCGGTGGATAAAGTAATCAGAGGTATGCTGATGGGCAATTATCCGTTTCAGATTGCACGTCTTATCCACGACTTAAAAAAAAGCATCCCCAACAGGTCATGTGCCTTGGCGATGACGGACATGGCACTCTTCGACCTGCTGGCACGCAAGGCTGAATTGCCGCTCTATCAACTCTTGGGCGGGTTCAAGAACAAGATTGCAACCAGCATCACCATCGGCATTCTCCCCCTCAAGGAAACCCTCGCCGAGGCGGAAAAGCACCTCCGGGAAGGATTTTTTATCCTCAAGCTCAAAGGTGGCATCCATGTCGGTGAAGATGTCGAGAAGGTACTGAAACTAAGAGAGGCCTTCGGCAATGATTTCCACCTGCGCTTCGATGCCAATCAGGGATATAGTGCGGATCAGGCGGAAGACTTTCTGCGGCAGGTCAAATCGGCAAATCTTGAACTCATCGAACAGCCGACTTGCAAGACACACGATGAGCATCTCGGCAAAGTCACCCAGTCCGTTCCGGTCCCCGTCATGGCTGATGAAAGTATTAAAACCTTGGGGGATGCCTTCAGGCTCACCTCCAATGAAATCATCGATATGATCAATATCAAGCTGATGAAGATGGGGGGGATTTACGAGTCGCTGCATATTAATTCAGTAGCAAAAGCGGCCGGTGTGGAGGTAATGGTCGGATGCCTTGACGAATCATCTTTGGGGATTTCCGCCGGGCTTCATTTCGCCCTCAGCAGAGCAAATATCGAATTTGCAGACTTGGACGGGCACCTTGATCTGTTTGGAGACCCATTCCACGGACTCATCAGGCTAATAGACGGCTGGCTCTATCCTACAGATGCGCCCGGCCTTGGGAAGATAGTAATTTAGGCAGAAAATTACTCTCAATTTTGTAGAAACCTATCCAGAATCATCTCATCTCATCCTAAAACCTCTCGAGCTATTTCTTTTATCGGTTTTGGTGGCTTGTTTATATTTTTTTATCACCAAGAACAAGGATTGGGGTTCGTTTATTATAGCGAGACCTATATATACCCCAAACAGACAGTATTAGAATTGGCAGAAGAGCTATAATAAAAAAGGAAATAAATTGATCATTCTTTAATGCAAAAAATGATTTAATTGAACAAAAACCAGTTGTAGCAGCTAAAAAAAGCCGGAAGTGAACTTTACTCCTCAAATGTATTTCCATCAACCGACCGGTCCTTGGTTTGATTTTTTACACTGGAAGGCCTGGGGTCTGGCCAAGTCAAGCTCTTGAATTATTGTGAAAAAATTCAATAAATGTGGCATCTTAATGGCCTATATCGCACTTTTTGCCCTCGAAAATCAAGATATAGAAAAGGCATCCCCGCTACACAAAATTCTCTATTGGCCTTTTTGAGCTCGAAAACCTCAATATAGCCCGAGATTCAAGGGGTATTTTTTTGCTAAAACATATAATTTCAGGCAAGTAGCTTGGCCCGACCCCCCGTCTGGACCTGTTCAATCATTACAGAACGTTCTCCAGCAACCTCTGGTAGCGGGCAATGTGCATCGGCGGCGGGTTGACAAACGCCAGACTTGCATCGAATAGCAGGTTACCGGTCGGCCAACCTATGGCACCACAGTGATCGGTGTGCCATGTCTCAAACAGCGGCCGGTTGGGTACCTTGGCGGAGGCAAGGGGCACTACTCCGTCGTTTCCTGCAGACCCGAGATTACCAATAGCCTGTGTAAGTCCAAACAGAGGCGAGGCCGGCTGATCGCTTGAGTCGCATCCAATTTCAAGGTATCGTATGTTTGCGACATCGGGGTCTTGAAGATCAGTTCGGGTCTGCAGATCTTCTATGGCTCCAGCATGTTCTCCAAGCAGGGAGAGTAGCCAGTTCGGAATGTGTGGCCGCAACGGATTACCTGAATTCAGGACTGCATCGGCGACGGGGCTTCCAAGGTGCGGGGTAGCGATTGTTACGATGGTCTTTACTCTCGCTGCAATAGCGGGGTTGAGCGAGACTACGCGCCTGATGTCGAGTCCGCCCATGCTGTGAGCGATAACGATCAGGTCCTTCTTGTGGGGCCACTGTGTATCGATGGTTGTGCAGAGCTGTTTGGATCTCAGCTCCAATGAGCCGAGAAGCTCAACCGTCGGGACCAGAACCTCATGAGATTGATCGCGATAAAGCTGAGCGATTCCGTTGAAGTATTTACTCTCTACGCCAAAAGGAAGTCTACCGAAGCCGAGGATGCCATGGGCAAGGATAATGTTTGCCATTGAGGGCTCCCAATTTGTGATGTTTAGCATCCACCTTCACCCGCTCTTCGGGTGTAAGGCGTGGTTGGAAAAAAAGTTAATAAGTTAAGGGCGTCCCCATGACGTCCTTTATTTTTGTTTTTATAGCTTGAGAACAAGCTTTAGCCCTTCGTCAACTTGCGCGATGATGTTGTTGGGTAACTGATAAACTTTCTCAGCTAAAAGCGATTTATCGACAGTGATTATCTGTGAAACATTAATCACACTTTCTTTGGGTAACTTAGACGTCTTGGTGGGGAGCAAAATATTCCCAGGAGCATCAGCTAGACGGAGATTCGAGGTTATTACCGCCACAATAACAGTTCTAATTTTGCTTCTATTAAAATCGTTGGATTGAATTATGAGTAGAGGTCTCTTGTAACCAGGACCAGATCCAATGGGTTCCGGCAGCTCAGCCCACCAGATTTCCCCACGTTTTATTGCCATTCTTCCTTCTCAATTGAGCTGAACTGCAAAGTTGAGACAGTGTTATCCAGCTTGGAAGATTCTTTAGAATAAATCTCATTGAGTTGTTTGGTGATGAGGTCGGATGGGTGTTGCTCAAGAAATCGTGCAACCGCTTTTGCATAAAGTTGGCTACGTGAAAAGCCATGACTTTTTGCATAATTATCTGCAGCTTTGAACAATTTGTCTGGTATTGAGATTGCTGTTTTCATAGCTAAAGTATAACCGCGGTAATACTTGATGTCAATTTGTTTCGTCTGCTAACGACCAGCCTCAGGCGAGATGGAACCGAGTCGCTTGAAGGCTTAGATTATATGCCATTTCTTCAAAATTAAAGCCATGGATAGCACTTATCTCTGAATTTTGCCCAATCAGAAACTCCATGTTTCTTTATTTCCTTCAGGTTATTAATGATGCTATCTCCATGAAATAGTATCAAAAAATCTAATTTTCCACACACTTCGAAATCATTGCATTCCCAACAGCCATTCAGCTTCATTTTTTTAGCGCACTTTATAATGTTGCATGACCCGCCACAGCCATCCCCGCCAGCCCCACAAGGTGTTACACAGTTGATGCCTGCAACAAAAGATGGGGTCAGGTCTTGCAATATGATAATTCAAATGGTATTGTCCCTCATTATGGCAAGACCATTACGAATAGAATATCCAGGAGCCGTCTATCATCTTACTGCCAGAGGGAATCGGCGGGAAGATATTTATTTAGATGATGAAGACAGAATCAGCTTTCTGAAGATAGTGGGCAAGACTGTCTCTCGCTACAATTGGATCTGTCATGCCTATTGTTTGATGGATAATCATTACCATCTCCTTGTGGAAACACCGGATACCAATCTGTCTCTTGGAATGCGGCAATTAAACGGGATGTATACCCAGTGTTATAATCGAAGGCATAAAAAAGTCGGTCATGTATTTCAAGGCCGTTTCAAATCGATTCTCGTGGATCGCGAGTCCTATCTGCTTGAACTCTGCAGATATATTGTCTGCAACCCAGTAAAGGCAGGTCTGTGCAAGAGGCCTGAGGACTGGAATTGGAGCAGCTATACTCCGACGGTATCAGGGGAAAACATTCCGGGGTGGCTGATAGTGGAGTGGGTGCTCGGTCGGTTTTCAAAGCAGAAAATAAGAGCGAGAAAAGCGTATCGTGAATTTGTCGATGAAGGACTTGGCGATCAATCGTCACCCTGGAAAAAAGTTGTAGGTCAACTGATTCTCGGCAGTGAAGAATTCATAGAAGAAATGCAGGTGTATCTTGAGAAAGGTGCATCGATCAAGGAAATTCCGCGGGTGCAGAGAGTTGCAGGAAGACCGTCGCTTGAAGAACTTTTTCTCAAGGGATCGGTTAAAAGCAAGACTGAACGCAACGCACTCATATGCAAATCTCATCTTGAGTATTGTTACACCTTGAAGGATATAGCGGAGTGCTTGGGGGTTCACTATACCACTGTGAGCAGAGTGGTATCGCAGAGAGTGTAAATATGATATAGCAAGACCTGACCCCATGTTTTTATGCGAAGGGTTGTTGATTTTTGCTCTTGAGCTTTATCAAAAAGGCAGGCAAAGAATCCTTTTCGCTCCATTTGAAAGAATATTTAGTGCAGAAATCGAGATAATATCGTAACCATTTTATATAGAAACGATGCTGGCTTTTCTCGATACCATTAAGCGTCAGGCAATCGGTGAAACGAGCAGCAAGATTGGTTGGCAAATCGATCATTGAATGTTAACAGGCTTCTAGATATCACACATATTATACGGGTTAACCAGTTAGAAATAGCCTACCATAGGCAATATTGGGTTGTCAAGGCACATTGGTGGCTGGAGATATCTCGAAAACTAGACAATAACTTGTTGAAGGAAGCTGAGATAAATGGGAGAGAAGATGACGAAAATGAAGAAGAAAATCTGGTTTGTCGTCGCCTTTCTATGTATCGATCTCCTATCAAAACTTGTCGCCTGGATATTTTTGTCGCCGGGCAATTCTATTTATATTTCAAATGATTTGTCACTGACACTTGCAGTAAATCGAGCCGGTTTCGGAACCGCCATATATCATCTCGGACTAAGTAAAGCCACAACTATGATTTTACTTTCTGGCTCGACCGCTGCATACTCTGGTGGGATATTACTAATAGCACATTACATAAAGAAAAAATCGATACGCGTGTCAATGTATTGTCTCTCTCTACTTGCTTGTGGAATGATGTTTTCAATCCTGACAAGGATTACTCCGGAGATAACACTCGGCGCAACTATGGTTGGAATAGTTTGCAAATTCGGATCGTTGTCACTAGCGTTCGTCGTGCTTTGCCTTATCAAGGACGAAGTGTATCTTGTTCTTTGGTCGCTTCTTCTTGCCGCTGGCATTGGCAACACCCTTAGCTTGATCCTCCCGCCCTTTGGAACAGTTGATTTCATATATTCGAGGTTTCTTAACAAATTGAATGGAACCGGTGTATTCAATCTGGCCGATCTGATGGTTGATATATTTTGTGTCGGAATAGCTTTCTATTCAGTGCTTCTACTTGTTATTGTGATTTCACGGAGAGTAAAGACGAGGCTATTTCAAAAAAAGGTAAATAGGAGTTTATCAGGTGAATTGATTGGAAAAACAGTAATGCTGGAATCCGGGGACATGATACATGATTCCAACCATAAAATACACCGGCTAAACCGGTGATTTACACGTTATATGCAAGGCATCAATAATCCATGAAACAGAAATCTCCACATAGTCCATCAGACAAATTTGGAAAATGGGAATTATTAGAATACATCGATGGTGGAGGGAATGGAGAAGTATGGAAAGCCGAAAATCCAAATGGTGATCTCGGTGCCTTAAAACTGCTAAAAAAACTTAACAAGAAAGCATACGATAGATTTCGTGACGAAGTAACCGCAGTCATGAACAATTCTGATATCAATGGTGTCTTGCCTATTTTAGATTTTCATCTCCCCAGCTCTATTGCCAGGGAAAAACCTTGGTATGTAATGCCACTGGCAACCCCTTTCACAGATTATGTGAAAGGGAAAACAAAAACTGAAGTAATAAAGGGTGTTGAAAAGTCCCCTGACCGATGAAGTTCTCAGGTTCCCAAGATGCCTGGGAAAGCATTTTTTTCGATTCTCACCCCTGCTGTGTTCGATGGCATTGCTTACCAGATGGATTTTTGTGGGCTTTTAAACTCAATCAAGAGATGCCCCTGGTGTTTTTCTGATAAGCTGACTGTCAATCACGACAGAGATGTTTGATCGATTCCGGATGTTAAACTAATATCCTGTATATAATCAATATGTTATAGTTTTAAGCCGCCTT
>JBJKPM010000030.1:0-2734 GCA_046706325.1 Desulfocapsaceae bacterium
CCATTTCTCTTCTACCCAGCAGCTGCATGGCCCCACAAGAACCATAGACGTTTACTTGCCGTGCTGAAACTTCTCCGGGAAAATCATGATTTCGATGGACAACTGGTGCTTACCGGCTTTGGCTCAGGCATGAACAAGGAAATCGATGATGAGATCGCTGTTTCAGGAATGTCGGAAAGGGTGAGGCTTTTAGGGAACATCCCCCATGCAGAGCTTCCGTTCCTGTACAACCTTGCGGAGATGCTCGTCTTCCCCTCCCTGTTCGAAGGGTTCGGCCTGCCGCTCGTGGAAGCAATGGCGTGCGGCTGTCCGGTTGTCTGTTCCGAGGCGACATCGCTCCCTGAAGTTGTCGGCGATGCCGGAGTTATGTTCGATCCTCTTTCCGTCGATGACATGGCTGAAAAGATCTGGTCGGTATGGAGCGACAGAGAGAAACGTCTGCAGATGAAGGGCGCGGGACTGAAGAGGGCAGAACATTTCAATTGGCGGGACACTGCGGCGAAAACTGTAGATGTCTATAGAAAGGCCGCTGGCAAGGGATGACCAGATGTCTGCCGCCGATTTCCCGAGGAGGTTACGTCATGAAAAAAAAGGCGCTTATAACCGGCATTGCCGGACAGGACGGCTCATACCTTGCTGAACTCCTCCTGGCAAAGGGGTATGAGGTCCACGGGATCGTGCGGCGCATCGCCATTGAGGATACAGCTCATAAATTGAAGAATATCGCTCATCTGCTGGAGAGTATCCAGCTGCACGTCGCATCGCTGGACAATGTCCTGTCGCTGATCAAGGTCGTCAAGGACCTGGCCCCTGACGAGTGCTACCACCTGGCATCATCGAGCTTCGTAAGCTATTCCTTCGAGGACGAGATTTCGATTCTGAACAACAACGTCGACAGCACCCATTACCTGCTGGCCGCCATCAGGGAGTTTGCACCCTCCTGCCGTTTCTATTTCGCCGGATCGAGCGAAATGTTCGGCACTGTCGACCATTCACCCCAGGACGAACGGACCCCCTTCAATCCGCGCTCCATCTACGGCATTTCCAAGGTCGCCGGCTATCACCTGGTGAACAACTACAGGAACCAGTACGGCATGTTCGCCTGTTCGGGAATTCTCTACAACCATGAATCGCCGCGCCGCGGTTACGAATTCGTCACGCGAAAGATCGTCTCCTCATCGGTCAGGATCAAGATCGGCAGGCAGGGCGAACTAGCCCTGGGGAACCTCGATGCCGTCCGTGACTGGGGCTATGCGCCAGATTACGTCAACGCCATGTGGATGATGCTGCAGACGCACAATCCGGACGACTTCGTCGTCGCCACCGGAGAGACCCACAGCGTCCGGGAGTTCGTGGAGTTGGCTTTTTCTTACCTCGGTCTCGATTACCGTGATTACGTGAAAACCGATGAGAGGTTCTTCCGCCCGTCGGAGAAGATCCCACTCTGCGGCAATCCGGGGAAGATCGTCTCCCGGCTCGGTTGGAGCAGGTCAAAATCGCTCAAGGAGGTAATCGCCGAGATGATCGAGAGCGAGATCAGGTTGCATGACAACCGGCAGGCTGGACGCTGAACCACATCAATGACTAACTTGCAGGATCAGCCCAAAGTAACGGCCGTTGTCCCGGTGCACAACGGTCGGGAGGAAACGCTCCTTTTCCTCGGTTCGCTGGCGGGAGTGAGCTACGCCAACCTCTCTCTCATAATCGTTGACGACGGTTCCAGCGACGGTTCGGCTGATGCGGTGGCCGACCGCTTCCCCGGGGTGAAGGTGCTGCACGGTGACGGCAATCTCTGGTGGTCCGGGGCCACCAACCTGGGGGTGAGGGAGGCACTGGATGACGGAGCGGATTTCATTCTCACCATCAATCATGACAACGAGGTGGATCCCGGCTTTATTGAACCGCTGGTCGAGATGGCCGTGAATAACCCGCGCTCTCTGGTGAATTCCGTCATTGCCGACTATCGGGAACGGGCATTTGTAACCTCTTTTGGCGGAAAGTTAGAATGGTTTCTGGGTGAGGTAAGGGACCGGACCAGCAAGAGGGACAGGTACGATCCCGGTCGGCTCGATGAAGGGGATTTTCTCACCGGCAACTCCACGCTCGTCCCCGCCGGTGCCTTCAGGGAGATCGGGCTGTACGACCAGGAAAGCTGCCCGCAGTACCTTGGCGATGCCGAGTTCTCCCTGAGGGCGCGAAGAGCAGGATACAGGCTCCTTATCGAACCGCGCAGCACAATCCGCAACAGGTCAGCAAACTCCGGGGGGACTCTTGCTCTTAACCGCTTAAGTGCCGGGAGGCTGGTGACCAGCGTCCGTTCGCCCTTCTATTTCAGGGCGAATTACAAGATTTATCGCGATTACTGCCCCTATCGCCCTTACCTCCCGTTCATTGCGCTCCGTTATGGGAGGCTCGCGTACTCCCTGTTCCGGCGGAGGTTCATCGACAGGACCCGGAGATATTTACTGCGGGGTGAGTCGGATTGAAGATCTGCATTGACGCAAGACCGATGCAGAACGCCAACCGGGTGCGGGGTATCGGTGTTCTGGTCGCCAACCTCCTGAAAGAGATGGGACGGCAGGCCGGCGATGAGGACGAGTTCGTCCTCATAACCCAGCAGGGGGAAGAAGCTCCGCAACTTTTCCCCGGCGAGCGGCGCATCAGGACTTTCCGGCCGGACCGTCCCAACCGCTTCAACTGGATCGCCGATCAGTTGATTCTCCCCGGTATCGTG
>JBJKPM010000031.1:0-76185 GCA_046706325.1 Desulfocapsaceae bacterium
TCGCATAATTCACCTCATACATTTATCCGGTGTGTTTTGACGGGTCTTGCATTCGATACTATAATCAGTGTCTCGTTGGATCTCCTTTCTCTTGACCTGTAACTAGAATAGCAGAAAGGACAGAATTATCTTTTGTACAACCGGGAGACAGATTGATTTTCACAAAACGACGTGAAAAAAAATCAGTCCCCTCAGGCTATTCAAGAAAAATCAATCTGTCTCCCGAATAGTGATGAGTGATGGGTGGAAACTGCAGTGAAGAGTGAAGAGCGAGAGAAAAAAGCGCTAACTCATACCTCATCACTGCAGTTCCTCCGGTTTAGCCGAGGATGGCCGTGAGGTCCTCTTCGGGAGTGGCGGCGATCGGTTTGATGGCGAAGTTTTCCACCAGGACATTCAGGACATTGGGGGTAATAAAGGCCGGGAGCGTCGGTCCGAGACGGATATCCTTGATACCGAGGCTCAGCAGGCTCAACAGGATGACGACGGCCTTCTGTTCATACCAGGACAGGACCAGGGACAGGGGCAGATCGTTGACCCCGCAGTTGAAGGCACCGGCCAGGGCGACGGCTATCTGGATGGCCGAATAGGCATCATTGCACTGCCCTACGTCGAGCAGGCGGGGGATACCGCCGATGTCACCCAGCTGCTTGTCGAAAAAGCGGAACTTTCCGCAGGCGAGCGTCATGACGATACAGTCGGAGGGGACCTTCTCGACAAATTCCGTATAGTAATTGCGCCCGGATTTAGCCCCGTCACACCCTCCGACCAGGAAGAAATGGCGGATCGCCTTGGCCTTGACTGCCTCGATGACCTTGTCGGCTACACCCAGGACGGCATTTCTGGCAAAGCCGACCAGGACCTGGCCTCCGTCCGTATCCGCCGGGAAGCCCTCCAGGGCGAGAGCCCGTTCAATGACCGGGGTGAAGTCCTTGTTCTCCCCGATATGCCTGATCCCGGGCCAACCGACCAGTCCGGTGGTGAAGACATTGTCCTTATAGGAGTCCTTGGGCTTCTGGATGCAGTTGGTGGTAAACAGGATTGCGCCCGGAAAAACCGCCATTTCCTTTTGTTGGTTCTGCCAGGCGGTGCCGTAATGGCCGTAAAAATGAGCGTATTTTTTCAGCTGCGGATACCCGTGACAGGGCAGCATCTCGCCATGGGTATAGACGGTGATACCTTTTCCTTCGGTCTGCTGCAGCAGCATATCCAGGTCCTTGAGATCATGGCCGGTGACCAGGATCGCCTTGCCCTTCTTCTGCCCCAACGGAACAGGCGTCGGGACCGGGTGGCCGTAGGTGCCGGTATTGCCGGCATCGAGAAGTTCCATGGCCTTGAGATTGACCGTGCCGCATTTCATGGCCAGTGCAACCAACTCATCCAGGCCCAGGTCGTGACGGGTGAGTCGGGCCAGTGTCTCGTGGATGAAGGCATAGACGTCGTCGTCCTGCCGGCCGAGGATTGCGGCATGGTCGGTATAGGCGGCCAGCCCGCGGAGGCCGTAGATGATGATCTGCTTCAGTGAGCGCAGGTCTTCGTTTTCATCCAGAGAGGCGATGAAGTCCAGTTGCGCCCCCTGGGCCTCGAGGCTGCCCAGGCTGTCGGCGGGGGTGAACGAGGCGGCATCCGCCTGGAAGGTGGCGCCGCCGCCCGCGGCCTTGATCTTCTCTTTCAGGCCCTCTCTCAGTTGGACGGTCTTCAGGATCCATGTCCGGAACCGCTCCGGGTCGAAGTCCACATTGGTGAGGCAGGCGAAGATCGCCTCGACGGTAAATCGGTTGACGGCAGCATCGATTATCCCGGCCTTCCGGGCCTCGACCGCGACAAGAGAAAGTCCCTGCAGGGCATAGGTGAGAAGATCCTGGAGAGAGGCAACCTCCGGTTGTTTGCCGCAGACGCCGATTTTGGTACAGCCGGTTCCTTGGGACGTCTGTTCGCATTGATTACAAAACATGGTGTATCCTCCTGAAAAAGAGTTGGATATCCGGCTTGCCGGATATCAGGATTCGATCAGAGAGACCGCTTTTGGGTAAGACTTCTGTCCGTCTATGGCTTGACTATAGACGAAGGGAGGGCCGGATTCCTTGATTCAGGTCAAAAAGATAAAAAAATACCCGGTGTCTCTATGGCGCTACCAGGCCTTGGCTTTCAACAGAAGAAGGCTGTTTCCTTCGGTGAAAGGGGCAAGATCGAAACTGCCGTATCGCCCGGTGATCGAGAAACCCGCCCCGGTAATCAAACGGCACCAGTCAGAGCAGGAGAGGGCAAGAAGGTTCATGGAATGGATGAGGTCTTCTTTTTTTTCTGTTTTATTGAACGGCCGGACACGGTATCGTTCCTCCAGGACGATATGGTGCCGCTTCCGGGTAAAATATCTGAGGGTCTCCTTGATGATCTTGCCTCCGTCCGGTTGAGTAAGGATCTGAAATTGAAAGGTTCTGGCCTTGCCGCAGGCGACGGCTGAGCCGTCCGGCAGGAATATCTGGACAAGCAGAAGCCCGTTTTTTTTCAGGTGGTGCCGGATGCCGTTAAGACAGCGTCGGACCTGCGATTCATCGGCAAGAAGATTGATTGTATTATAGGCCACGATCACGGCATCGAATCGGGTTGCAAACGCCATATCGGCCATATCCATGCAGACGTAAGCGATATTCTCCTCTTCCCCGAGGGCCGCTCGTACAAGCATCTCCTGAGAGATATCGATGGCGGTGACTCTTGTTGTGTGTACCGCCAGCGCCCGGCTGAGTCGACCGCTGCCGCAGCCCGCCTCCAGGAGAGTCCTGCAGCCATCGACAGAGGCAAGATAGAACTGCAGATCATCTGTGAAACCGGACAGTTCGAGATCGTAAAATTCACAGTATCTCTTCGGGGGCAGCGGACTGAAAACCACCTCCGGTTCCGTCGAATAATCCATGGTCCGGTTTGTCTTGTTAAAGGTATCTTGGGGCAGTGGAAAAAAGGCAGAGACTAAATTGTACGAGAGCCGTCCGGGAAAGACAAGGAGATTTGGGGCCAGAGGAGAAAAAGTCTCGGGCCTGGCCGGGATATTGTCTTGAAAAATCGTAAGAAAACATCTATTATTCCAGTCGTTGTGTCGGCTAAAAAGAGTAGGCGGCGCTAACGGGAGGCCTGGATATTCCAGGGGCCTTGCAGATAAAGGGGTTTTGCTGCCCGGATCACACGGAGTCAAACCCGGAAATTTCCCGGGGATCGGTTGTCGAACACGCATTCCACTATGAAACTTGCTCCCAGAACCATTCGCGGCCAGATCCTGATGGCCTTTTCGGGATGTTTCCTCTTTATGGCGATTATGATTGCCGTCAACTATCAGAATTTCCGAATGTTATCAAGGTCAATGTGGTTCTTTGAGCTGGCGGGAGAGTTGAACAGCACCATTCTGGAGATGAGACGGTATGAAAAAAATTATTTTCTCTATCCTCAGGAATTTAATTTCGAAGAAAATGTGACCTTTACAAACCGGCTGGCAATGACCCTGAAACGGGAACAGGTGAGCCTGGTGGCGGCCATCGGCAAGGAAAATTATGATCATTTTCTAAAGGATGTCGAGTCCTATACCTCTTTGATGATGAAATTACACAGGAAGGAGTGCGACGCAGGCGGTTGTGCCGACCTCCAGACCCTGATCAGAGGGGCCGGACAGAATCTTCTGTCGCTTGGCGACCAGTTTATCGTCGCCGAAAGAAGAGATGCCGATCGTCTCCTCAAACAGATGATCCCGTTGCCGCTGGTGAGTCTTCTGGTACTGGTCGTCCTTTTGGTCTTTGTGATCTTTTTTATCGTTGAAAAGGTGATCCGGCCGCTTGCCCGCATCACACGAGAATCGGAAGCCGTGGCTCAAGGGGCCTTCCAGCGGATCACACCCTACGGTGATGCCGGCAACGAGATCAATTCGATGATCAATTCCCTCAACAGGATGGTGGCTGACCTGGAAAAACGGCAGGAACAACTGATCCAGTCCCGGAAGATCGCCTCCATCGGCACCTTGACGGCCGGTATCGCCCATGAAATCAACAACCCGGTGAACAACATTTCGCTGATCCTGGAATCGCTGATAGAAGACGGGGAGACCATGACGCCCCAGGAACGGAACAAGACGTACACGGAGGCACTGGAACAGGCGGACCGGACCAGCGAAATCGTCAAAAACCTCCTCGAATTCTCGCGGGTGAGCAAGCCGGTCCTGGGCGCTGTGGATATCGTTTCAGTGGTTGAAAAGACGGCAAGCCTTCTCCATAACGAGATGAATCTTCATAAGGTAAGGTTTTCCCGGGAGATTCAGGAGGCCCAACCCGATATCTATTTTGATAAGGGCGGTCTGCAGCAGGTCCTGTTGAACCTCTTCTTGAACAGCATTCATGCGATGTCCGGCGGCGGCGATCTGCGGGTGGTCATCGGCACGGCGGAGAGGAAAAATGAGAGCCGGATCGATGTGATCGACAACGGTCCCGGTATCCCGCCCGAGCATATCGATCAGATCTTCGACCCGTTTTTCACGACCAAGAAAGAGGGGATCGGTACCGGGCTCGGACTCTCCGTCAGCTATAATATCATCAAGAAAAACGGGGGACGGATGAAGGTGGAAAGTCAGCCCGGCCAGGGGACATGTTTCACTCTCTACCTGCCACGAACGAAAAATGTGATCATTGAAGGATGAGGCATGGATCGTTTCCGGATAGCCATTATCGATGACGAACCCGTAGTCTGCCGGGAGGTGAAACGGTGTCTGTCCAAGGAGCCGTATGCCATCGAGACGTTTTCCGATGGTGAATCGGCCCTGAGAAGACTGGAGGAGGCTTCCTTTGATCTGGTCCTCTGCGACCTCAATCTTCCCGGCATAAATGGTCTTGATGTCTTGAAATTTGTTCGCAAACGCTCGCCGCAGAGCGAGGTCATCCTCATCACCGCCTACAGCTCGGTCGATACCGCCATCGAGGCCATCCGGGCCGGTGCCTTTCATTATGTCACCAAGCCCATCAAGTTTGCCGAGCTTCGGGTCCTGGTCAAACGAGCCCTGGACAAGGTCCTGCTCGTTCGGGAAAAAGAGGCCTTGAAAAAGGCCCTGTTTTCCGGCAAGCGGCCGGCCGAGATCATCGGCAACAGCAAGAGCATGTTCGAGGTCTTCCAGCTGGTCGACAAGGTCGGCCCCCTGGACTGCAATGTGCTGATCCACGGAGAGAGTGGAACGGGCAAGGAGATGGTGGCCCAGGCCCTGCACCAGCGCAGTCCGCGCCGAAACAACCCTTTTGTCTCTTTCAACTGCGGCGGCTTTTCCGAAGAGCTGATCACCAATGAGTTGTTCGGCCATGAGAAAGGGGCCTTCACCGGCGCCAACGAGACCAAGATCGGTCTGCTGGAGGCGGCCGACAAGGGGACGATCTTCCTCGATGAAATCAGTGAGATGCCGCTCAGTATGCAGGTGAAGCTGCTGCGCTTCGTCGAGGAACGTTTTCTGCTGCGGGTCGGTGGAATCAAACGGATTCCGGTAGATATCCGCCTGGTCGCCGCCAGCAACCAGGACCTCAAGGCGCAGGTAAAGGCCGCAACCTTCAGGGAGGACCTCTTTTACCGGCTGAATGTGGTCCTGATCACCCTGCCGCCCCTGCGGACCAGGCCGGAGGACATCCCTCTTCTGATCCGTCACTTTCTTGCCAAATACAGCCGCTCCTTCGGCAAGGAGGTCACCCGTGTCTCCACCGAGGTTCTGGATATCCTGACCCATTATCCGTTTCCGGGGAATGTCCGGGAACTGGAAAACATCATCGAGCGGGCGGTGGCCCTGTCGGACGACACCGAGATCGGTGCCGCCGACCTGCCGGAGGAGATCAGGGAACTCTCCATCAGCACGATCAACACCCGGTCCTGGGTCTCCCTGGAGGAAAAGGAGAAGCAGTATATACAGGAGGTGCTTGCCAAAACCAACTACCGGAAGAATCTCGCCGCCGATATTCTCGGTCTGCCCCGCACCTCTTTCTGGAGGAAACTCAAACGCTTTGGTCTGGAATAGCTCCGGAGCAAGGTGATGCCGATACCCGGCTAAGGCGATAGCGGCAGACGGTTTGTCCGCCGGCCCGGGGGCCCCTATGCCCTTATTGCCGGCGGCCTGTGCAGGCATATCCCGGTTACCCGGCTCCAGTGCCTCTTTCTCCGATCCGAAGGGCCGGATTTTTTTTTGTTAATTTCAGAAGAAACCCTGGTACATACCGCCGGAAATTCAAGTCGAATATTGGCGGAAAATGTGCTATCCTTGATCCGGCGGCATGAAGGGACGGCCGAAACAGGGACGCTTCAGCAGGCGCCCATCCGAGGGCTTCGGCATCCCGGAATACTGCTGAAAAGAACCCGTTATTTCAATTTTACAGGGAAGAGAAGATGGAGCGAGCGAAAACGGCATATTGGATGCAGGGCGGGGGTTGCGGTGGCGATACGTTTTCATTTCTCAGCAGCGAGTTTCCAAATGTCATTGAACTCTTTCGTACCTTGGATGTCGAGCTGCTGTGGCATCCGTCGCTTTCCAACATATCTCCCGAAAGCCATGAACGTCTGCTGGCGGCAATCCTTTCCGGCGAGCGGCCTTTGGATATCCTCCTGCTCGAAGGGTCGGTCGTCTGCGGCCCGGCGGGTACAGGCATGTTCCACACCAAGAACGGACAGTCGAAAAAAGAACTGCTGTACGGTCTGGCCGCCCAGGCCCAGGTGGTTATGGCCGTCGGGACCTGTGCCTGTTTCGGCGGATTCGGTGCCAATGACGTTATCGAGGCCAGCGGACTGCAGTTTGTGAAAACGGAACGGGGCGGTTTCCTCGGCAGAGATTTCGTTGCCGCCTCCGGTCAGCCGGTGATCAATCTTGCAGGTTGTCCCTGTCATCACGACGTCGTGGCCGGGGCCATAACCTCCGCGGCCAATGGGGTGGTACTCGAATTGGACAGGTATCAACGTCCCCTTGAATGGTACGGGACCACGGTGCATCAAGGATGTACACGCAACGAGTATCATGAATATCGGGTGGAGGAATCCGATTTCGGCGAGATGGGATGTCTCTTCTTTCATATGGGGTGTGCCGGGCCGCTGGTGCCGGGGCCCTGTAACAAGTCGCTCTGGAATCAGCAATCGTCGAAGACGCGGGCGGGGGTGCCGTGTTTCGGGTGTACCGATCCGGAATTTCCGCGATCGAGCCCGTTTTTTCAAACGCCGAATATCGAGGGGATACCGCTTTCCCTGCCCATGGGGGTCAATCGCGCCCATTACATGGTCTACAAGGGCATGGCCGCCGCCGCGGCACCCGAGCATCTGAAAAACAGGAAATTAAAGGTGTAATCCAAGGAAGGGATACTGCCGGCATGGTTAAGATATCCAAGGGAATACATATCCCTTTAAATAGAGTTGAGGGTGATCTTGAAATCAGGGTCGAAGTGGAAGACGGCGTTGTTGCCGATGCCTGGAGCACCGGTACGATGTTTCGCGGATTCGAAGAGATGATGCGCGGACGCGGGGCCCTGGATGGTCTGGTGGTGACCCCGCGGGTCTGCGGTATCTGCAGTCTTACCCATCTGACTGCGGCGGTTGAGGCCCTGGATGCCATCGCCGGGGTCACGCCCCCCGACAATGCCCTCAGGCTGCGCAATCTGGCGCTGATGGCCGAGACCATACAGAGCGACATCCGCCAGGCTATCCTGATGTTCATGGCCGATTTTGCCAACCGGGATGCCTACCGTGAGCACCCTCTGGGTCAGGAGGCCTGCGGCCGATACAGTCCTCTGGAGGGCAGTGCCGCAATCCAGGTGATCCGCGAGACGAAACGATTGGTACAGGTTGTGGGAATAATCGGCGGGCAATGGCCGCATACCTCCTTCATGGTTCCCGGTGGTGTAACCTCGATGCCGGAGATTTCCAAGATCCTGCAATGCCGTGTCATTATTGAGCGGTTCTGTTCCTGGTATGAACGGAGCATCCTCGGATGTACCATCGAGCGATGGCAACAGGTGCGAAGTCTTGGCGACCTGGACACCTGGCTGGACGAAAACCCGTCGCATCGGGATAGCGAAATGGGCTTTTTTATCCGGTTTGCCCGGACGATACATCTTGATTCTCTGGGCAAAGGACCAGGACGTTTTCTCTCTTACGGTAATTTCCCCTTGCCGAAGGATACCGCCGTTCAAGGGGTCGGTGGGAGAATGACGGGTGCCGGCTGGGCGGTCGGGACAGCGGTTTCCGCCTTTGATCCCGGGAAAATCACCGAGGATATCTCACATGCGTGGTTTGAACAAGGAGAGGAGCCTCTCCATCCTTTCGTTGGAAAAACAAGGCCCTATGCGTCAGGGCAGGGCGGCAGGATGTATTCCTGGGTCAAGGCCCCCCGCTATGGCGGGCAAGTGGCGGAAACAGGGCCGCTGGCGGAAATGGTCATCGACGGTCATCCGCTCTTTACAGAGATGGTTGCCCGGGACGGGGCCAATGTCCTGGTGCGGGAACTCGCCCGTTTCGTTCGTCCGGCCTCGTTTCTCGTCACCATGAAGACATGGCTCGATGAACTCCTGAAACAGAGGGACGGCGGCTTCTATCTCCCGGTCAAGGGGATTCCCGACGGCGAAGGCGCGGGATTGATCCAGGCGGCCCGCGGCGCCCTGGGACACTGGGTGAAGGTGGAGGATGGAAAGATCACCCACTATCAGATCATAACACCCACGGCCTGGAACGGATCCCCCCGCGACGAGCGTGGCGCCCGCGGGGCATGGGAGGAGGCCCTGATCGGCACCCCGATCAGGGACGTCGGCAATCCGGTGGAGGCGGGACATGTCGTACGTTCCTTCGATCCCTGCCTGGTATGTGCGGTGCACTGTCTGCAGAAGAGGCAGAGAAAAGGTGCCGTTACGGTCGGTTTTTAGCCGATGAAAAGATGTATTATCTGTATCGGCAACCGGTTTGTCGAAGAAGACGCAGTCGGACCTGCAGTCTACGATCTCCTGCAGCAGATGCAGCCGTTGCCTGAAGACATCGAGATCATCGACGGCGGACTCATGGGCTTGAACCTCCTGCCTCTGCTGGAACGCGGCGGCAGGGTAGTATTCGTCGATGCCGTCAGCGGCTATGGGCGGCCGGGGGAAATCATCCTGCTCGATCACCGGCAGATCCTTGAGGCACAAAGTACCACCCGCTTCGATCATAACGCCGGATTGGGCTATCTGCTGGCGGTACTTCCCCAGGTATATGACGGGGAAATGCCGGAGGAAATCCTGCTGGTCGGGATTGAGGGCACATCCCCGCGACTGGTGGAACAGGCAGCAGCACTCAGCATCGAGGTCGCATCTCACGGAGTAAGGGATCTGGGGTAATGGAAAAGAGCAGGACGGAATTGGAGATGGAAATGGACATGCTGCGCCGTGAGATCAGGACCTCACGCGAGGCGTCCGAGATAACGTCCGATTTCGTGGTAAAGCAGTTCGAGCAGACGGAAAAGATGCTGCATCGTTTCCAGACGGCCGACGCCGAACGGCAGGCGGTCCTGGACGCCGCGACCCAGCTGTCGATCATCGCCACCGATCTTGACGGTACGATCCGGCTTTTCAGCAAGGGAGCGTCCACCCTGCTCGGTTACAGGCCTTCGGAGATGGTCGATAAATGCAATATTCTTTCCCTCCATCTGGCACAGGACCTGGACCATTACGGCAAACAGGTCAGCGGCATAGCCGATTCCGGCCTGCATGACATGAAGGTCTTCGATCAATTTGTCAAACAGAAGCACAGCCGCACCCGGGAATGGGTCTATATATGCAAGGGGGGTGCCCACCTTCCGGTCAGTCTGTCCATCACCAGCCTGCAAAATCCTGTCGGCGCCATCGTCGGCTATCTCTTTACGGCCATGGACATGACCCGGCAGAAGCAGATGGAGCGTGAGCTGATAGACGCCAAGGAATCGGCCGAGTCCGCCAATGCCTCCAAGGGCGATTTCCTTGCCAGAATGAGTCATGAGATCAGGACACCCATGAATGGCATCATAGGCATGGCATCGCTGCTGCGGAAAACGACTCTCGAGCCCAAACAGCACAACTATGTCGACAAGCTTCTGGGCTCCGCCGATACCCTGCTGCGACTGATCAATGATATTCTCGATTTTTCCAAGATCGACGCCGGCAAGCTGCAATTGGAAAAGCTCCCGTTCAACCTTGAAGACATTCTCGGCAACGTCGCCAATGTCGTCGGTCTGCAGGCCGAAAAAAAAGGCCTGGAATTCCTGTTCCGGATCGACCCTGATGTTCCGTACCACCTGATCGGCGATCCGCTGCGGCTGGGACAGGTCCTGATGAATCTGACCGGTAACGCCGTCAAATTCACCAAGAAGGGTGAGATCATCGTTTCGGTGCATCTGGACGAGAAATCGAAGGATGGGTGCCTGCTCCGCTTTTCGGTGCAGGACAGCGGCATCGGTCTGCACAGGGATCAGATCGACCTCCTCTTTTCAGCCTTCACACAGGCCGACGATTCCATCACCCGCAAGTACGGAGGAACGGGCCTCGGACTGGCCATCTGCAAACAGCTGACCGAGCTGATGGGCGGACGGATATGGGCCGAAAGCCAATACGGGAAAGGCACGGAGTTTGTCTTCACGGCACGCCTGCAACTGGCCGGGACGTCACAGGCCGGGAAACGGAAATACCGGGAACTTTTCGAAGGAGTACGGGCACTGGTCGTCGACGATAACGAGGCGGCCCGGGACGTGCTCTCGTCCATGCTGGCCTCCTTTAAGATCGAGGTCGATACGGCGGTCGACGGGGAATCGGCGATTACCCTTCTGGAACAGGCCATGCAGCAGGGACGGGACTATGACGTCGTGCTGCTGGACTGGATAATGCCGGGAATCGACGGCATTGAGACGGCCAGGAGGATAAAGACAAATACCTCCATTGCCAAGGTGCCGGCGATGTTGATGGTGACGGCAAACGGCAGGGAGGAGGCCTATGTCGAGGCGGAACAAGTCGGCCTGGAAGGGTTTCTGCTGAAACCGGTGTATGCCTCGGTCATGTATAACACCCTGCTCGATATCGTCGGCATCGAAACGGTTTCCAGGGCGAAGACCGTCAAGGAGACGGGCCGACAGCTGGATTTAGGGGCCATCACCGGGGCGAATATCCTGCTGGTGGATGACAACACCATCAATCAGGAGGTGGCGGGTGAATTTCTCCGCAGCGCCGGCATGATCGTCACCGTCGCCGCCAACGGCCGGGAATGTCTCGAGGCCTTGGCCAAGGGTTCCTATGATCTGGTGCTGATGGATATTCAGATGCCGGAAATCGACGGTCTGGAGGCTACGCGGCGGATCCGCCGCGACAGCCGGTTCAAGGACCTGCCGGTCATCGCCATGACGGCCCATGCCATGGCGGGGGACAGGGAAAAGAGCCTGGCCGCCGGAATGAACGACCATATCACCAAGCCGATCGACCAGAACGAGCTGTACCACTGTCTGAAGGAGCGAATACCGCCACGACAACCCGGTGCTCCTGAGAGATCCGGAGGCAAGGAGACCGCATCGCCATCCGACGGCCTTGACTTGCCTTTCCTGTCCGGTATTGACCAGGCCGCAGCGCTGAAGGTGTTGAACAACAATGGCGGACTGTTTGTCAAAATGCTCTATGATTTCCGAAAAAGCTTCGGTTCCCTGCCGTCTCTGATGCGGGAATGGTCCGAGGCCGGGAACTGGAAGGAGATTGAAAAACAGGCGCACACCATCAAAGGCATTGCCGGGTATATCGGCAGCCCCTCATTGACCAAGGCGGCACAAAGGCTGGAAGACTCCCTGAAAAACACTAAACGCAAAGGGAAAAAACACCATCTCGCCCCCTTCATCGAGCTGCTCGAGCATATCCTCTCCTCCCTCTCGGCCCTTCCGCCTGCCGAAGAGATTGTGCCGAACCCTGAAAAGGCTGCGGCAGGCACACTCGATACGACGGCGGCGGCAAGCTCCCTCCGGGGCCTCTGTGAACAGCTGAAAAGGGGGGAGGCTGCCGCCGAGGAACGGTTTGTGCGTCTCCGGGAACTCCTGACCGGGTGTGGTTTCGACGGGCAACTGCAACACATAGCCGAATTGATAGACGATATAGAATACGAAGAGGCAGCCGTATCGGTTCAGGATTTGCTTGTTGTGCTTGAGCAGAGAGGTGGGGATGGGGATGCATGAGAAGGAAAAGCCACGTATATTGATCGTCGATGACGAGAAGATGAATCTCAAGGTCTTGGCCGATCTGCTCAAAGACGAGTATACCCCGGTCCTGGCCAGGAACGGGGAGCAGGCCTTGCAGCACACCCTGGGAGATTCTCCGCCCGATCTCATCCTGCTGGATGTCATTATGCCGCAGATGGGGGGATACGATGTGATCAGGGAACTCAAAAATAATGATAAGACCAACAATATCCCGGTGATCTTTGTTACCGCCCTCGACTCCATTGAGGATGAGGAACTCGGATTGAAGCTCGGAGCGGTGGACTATATCACCAAGCCGTACTCCCCGCCGATAGTGAAGATGCGGGTCCGAAACCACCTGCGCATTGTCCATCATTACAAGCTCCTGGATCAGCTGGCCTATCTCGATGGTCTGACTGAAATTTCCAATCGCCGGCGTTTTGAGGAGATCTTCAAGAAGGAATGGGAACGTTCGTGCAGAAACGGCACCTCCTTTTCTCTGGCGATGGTCGATGTCGATTTCTTCAAACAGTACAACGATCATTACGGCCATGCGATGGGCGATCAGGCCCTGCAGAAAATCGCCAAGGCCTTGACCGGCGTATTGAGGCGTCCCGGTGATTTTATTGCCCGTTATGGCGGTGAGGAGTTTGTCATCCTGCTTCCGGAAACGGATGTCGATGGCGCCAAGAAAATTGCCGAACGTTCCCTGAGGGATGTGGCCGCCCTGCAAATTCCCCATAGTCGTTCCCAGGCTGCCGATCATGTAACCGTCAGCATTGGAATTGCCACCCTCGATATGGGTACCCATATCGAGGGGGAGATCTCCTCGAAGAGCTTTCTGGGGACCGCCGACCGGAACCTCTATCTTGCCAAACAGAACGGCCGCAACTGCATAATCGGCAGCGGCATCGATTGAGAGGCTTCTGAGAGGCATCCTGCCACGTATGAGCCGGCGGGCCGGGGGAGCTCATCACCCCGGAGCCTTTTTATGGGCAGCCTTGGCCATCGACCGGAATGCCAACCGATATTCCCCGCAGTGGTCCTCTGGTGTGCCGTCAAACCCCATCTGTCGCAGCTTGCCCGGAATCTCCGCATTGCTCCGCCTGGGAGTCGTTCAAAATACGCTTACCGTTTTTTCTTCACCTGCCAAGGAATGCATGTCGCGGGTTGATCCTTCCTGAAGGCATCCCTGTGCCCATCCCGGAAAAGTTCCAGATTGAAACATCAAGCATAACATATTGATATAATAATATATATTTTAACATTGTCTGCTCTGGAATCCCGTGGTGTTCCAGATTGGAACTTTTTTCAGGGGCAGAGAAGGAGGGATTTGTTGTAAGTAATTGATATTAAATATTAAAATAAAATGGCACAGTCCTTGTATTAAGGAGTGTGAGGGTATCGCTTACGCAATGCAGCGACAGGCAATAGAACAGATTTTGGTCCCGGCCGGTTTGTCAGCCAGGGGTCTTGCGGAGGGTGCTGATTATGTCAGTCCCCGGCTGAATGACCGGCAGGCCGAATTTTTTAGGGTATATCAGTCGGAAGGTTAAGAGAAAGATCATCATTACCTACAAGGAAGGTGTGTCTCATGGCAATTGTAATGATCTCGAGTCTGTTTCAGAGCGGCCGGAAGGAGCTGGCCGAGACACTGGCCAAAAGGACGAATTGGCCGGTGTTGAGTCGTGAAGAATTGGTTGAAAGGGCAAGGGAGCAGGGCATCAAGATCGGTCGTCTTGAGGTGGCGATGATCAAGACCCCGAATAAATCCGAAAAGCTTGCCCGGGAAAGAGAGCTCTATCTCGCCTTTCTGACATCCGTTCTCTGCGAAAAGGCCCGTGAGGGAAGTTTCATCTATTACGGGCGAGGCGGCCATTTGCTCCTGCCGGGAGTGACGCACCGCCTGCGGGTGGGCCTGACGACCCCGCAGGAGGTGCGCATCGATCGAACGGCACAGGAACTGGGGTTGAGCCCGGATAAGGCCGATTCCTACCTGAGCCAGATTGATGAGGACTTTGAAAAATGGATCCGGTTTATCCATCGGGTGGACAGCCGTGATCCGAAGAATTTCGATGCCCTTTTCAATCTGGAAAATATCGGCTTGGCCAATGCAGCGGAGATCCTGTGCACGATGGCGCAGATGCCGGAATTCAGTCCTACCGCCGCCAGTATCAGGATGATCGATAACCACTATCTTACCGCCCAGTCAAGGCTCCGGTTGGCCCTGGATGAGCGGACCGCCGCTGCCGATCTCCAGGTTCAGGCGGATAACGGGGTGGTTACCGTGACCTATCCACCGCATCAGGAGCAATTCCGCAGCGCCATCCCGATGGTCCTTGCCGATCTGCAGGGGTGCCGGGAGATCCAGTGCACCATGGCGGAGACCAATATTCTCTGGATCCAGGAGCATTTCGATCCCAAGGCGGACAACTATCAGCAGATCATGCAGCTGGCCAAACGCTGGGGGGCCGCAGTGGAGCTGATGCGTCTGATCCCTCCGGGGGAAGGCGGGGATACCGTGCTGATCAACACCGATACGGACAAGGCCTTCGGCCTCAGGACCTGTAATCGTCCCTATGACGGCGGCGTCGAGGATGAAGAACCCGAGACCATCTATAACGACGGCGGATTGAACAGGACCAAGGAAGACCTGCTCAGTCAAGGCCGGTTCGGAGGGCAGCATACGGTTTGCGGAGGGTACTCGAGTATCCTGGAGAGAGTTCAGGGCAAAGGCCAATACGCCTTGGTGGTTATAGGCGATATGTTTCTTGCCAAAGGGCATTCCGCCAGGACCCGTCAGACCAGAGAGCTGGCCCTGCATATCAGGGACCGGCTCAAGGCCCCGGTGATTACCGCCGACGAGATGAAATCACAGTTGCTGTTCGGCAAAAAACAGGCGGCGACCCTGCTTGGATTTTTTACAGTGATTGTGCTTCTCTATTTTACCGTCTTCAGTAACCAGCCCGCCGTGTTCAATTTTTTAAGCGGACCTCTGCATCAACGGTATGTGTGGTTATCACCCTTGGTTCTCTTCTGCCTCATCCCCTTGGTCGCGTATCTCTGGGGAACGGTGACCGGACTGGCCCTGAAGATTATAAATATTGATTAATTTTACATACCCTGGAGGTGATAGGCATGCACGAATTACTCTCGATCAATTACATAGACATCACGCTCTCGGTGGCCCTGCAGGTGATTCTGCTGGGCTTCATCGGAGGAATCCTGAGCGGATTTATCGGCAGCGGCGGCGCCTTCTTCATGACCCCGGGCATGATGAACCTGGGCGTGGGCGGTGTTGTGGCCGTTGCCAGCAACATCTCCCATAAGTTCGGCAAGGCCATGGTCGGGGCACGCAAGCATGCCGCAGCCGGGAATGTCGACAAGAAGCTTGCCGCCTTCATGCTGGCCACGGCCCTGGTCGGGGTGCAGATCGCGGTGTGGATCAACAGTTTCCTCTTCAAGGGCGGTGGGGACAGCCACGGTGCTCCGAAGGGGGCAGGCGCCAACCTGTATATCAGTCTGGTCTTCGCGCTGATCCTGTCCGTTGTCGCCTTGTCCATGCTGCGCGATATCATGAAGCAGAGGAAAGAAGGCAGTGATGGAGCAGGCCCCTCGATGAAAATCGCTGAATTTCTGGCAAAGCTCAATATTCCGCCGGTAATAAAATTCAGCGTTTCAGACACCAAGATCAGCCTGTGGGTGCTGATGCTGGTGGGCATCGCCACCGGTTACCTGGCGGGAACCATCGGCGTCGGTGGATTTATCGGTGTGCCGGCCATGATCTATGTCTTCGGTGTTCCCACTGCGGTTGCCACCGGGACCGAGCTTTTTCTGGCCCTGTTCATGGGTGGCTACGGCGCCATCAGTTATGCCTTACAGGGCTTCGTCGATATCCGTCTGACGCTGCTTCTGTATCTCGGGTCCCTGGTCGGGATACATCTCGGAGTATATGGGGTCAAGGTAGTCAATGAAATGTATATCCGTATGGTCACCAGTCTGATCATCCTTCTCTGTGTGGTCAGCCGGATCATAGCGATTCCGATCTATCTGCGCCAGCTCGGATTTGTCCAATTCAACCCCTCCTGGGACCAATACTTCAATCTGGGCAGCAAGTTTTTCCTTTTTGCCAGCGGAATAACCGGGGCCTTGGTGATACTGATGAAGGTTGTTCAGGCCTATCGCCAGAGAAGAAAGATCCAGAGAACGCTTCTTGTGGTCAAGGAGCCCGATCTGCAGCAGGTGGAGGCGGTCGAGGCGGTATGAGTCCTTTGTTGAAGATGCCTGTGCCGCCGGACAATGTGATGCGGCATCTTCGACGCATCTGTGGTATGCTTGCGGCAGTGGCCTGCTCAGGCAGGCCTCTGCCATGCCGGTTGTAAGAATCAAGGCCTGGTGCCAAGGAGGTAATTGTGGAAAATAATTGTGATATTCTTATTGTTGATGATGAGCCGATCGTTGGTGAACGCCTTAAAATGCTGCTGGAGAAAGAAGGCCATCGCGTGGAAGCCTTTATTGATTCCGCACTTGCCTTGCAGCGTCTGGACACCAAAAATTTCGATATCGTCATAAGCGACATACGCATGGGAGATATCGACGGCATCCAACTGCTGGATCTGGTAGCTAAAAAATCTCGTCATATCAAGGTCATTTTGATCACCGGGTATGCAACCCTGGAGCTTGCCCGGGAGTCATTGGCCAAGGGGGCCTTTGATTTTATTGCCAAGCCGTTTAAACTGAACGAGATCCGATCGACGATCAAGAGGGCGATGGAGTCGTTTGAGCAGCGACGTCCTGCCGCCGTCCAGTGATACGGGAGGAGATGCACAACCGGGCCTGCTCTTATGTTTACCGGTTGTGAGCCGAGATGACCTCATGAACCCCATGAGACTGCAGGGGCAACACGATCCCTCAACAAATTCCAACGCTGAACCGTAGGCAGAGCACGCGGCCGACATAATTGTCCGTTGACAAAATATATCCCCGATGATAAGTGATAACGGTTTTGCTCGGGGCGTATGCCGACACCTGCCGGGGGCCTCGTGCCCTTTGGCCGGTCTCCGGCCTTTGTCTGCATGGTGATGCTCAAGGATTCCGGCGAAAACGACAGGTAACGGTTGCTGCCGGAACGATTTTGCCTGCAATGTTGATGGCCATGCAGGACTTAAATTCTGTTGACGGATTCTGATGGAGATTTTTCTTTTCGCTCTTGGGTTGTTGCTGGCCGGGGGGATCTTTCCCCTCTTTACCCACAGGATGTTTACCCTGACGAAGGCGGGGTACATCGGTTGTACGGTGCTGGGATGCCTGACCGGTGTGGTCGCCGTTGCGGCCCCGCTGCGACACCACCGGCAGATTGCCGCCGTTTCCTTGCCCTGGCTGCATCTTTTTTCCCTGTCATTTTCAATCGATTCGCTTTCCGCTTTCTTTCTGCTGCCGATCTTTCTGATCTGTCCGCTGGCCGCGATCTACGCCTTTCATTATATGAATAAGCCGCATCAGTCGGGGCGCACCGCGGTCAACTCATTTTTCTTCACCCTGCTCCTTATCTCCATGGCCCTGGTGGCAACCGCCGACAATATCATCTCTTTTGCCCTGGTATGGGAGCTGATGTCACTGTCGTCGTTTTTTCTGGTGATGTATGAGTATCAGCGGGAGGCGACCCGACGGGCGGGCTACCTCTATCTCGTCTTCGCTCAGGCCGGGGCGATGTTGATCTTTGCCGGTTTTTCGGTGGCCTACAGTCATACCGGCAGCTTTGCCTTCGATCAGTTTGCCCGGATGCCCTCCGGGGCCAAATTGATGGTATTTTTCCTCGCTTTTATCGGATTCGGTTCCAAGGCCGGTATCTTCCCCTTCCATATCTGGCTTCCCCATGCCCACCCGGCTGCGCCCTCGCATATCTCGGCGGTAATGTCGGGGGTCATGATCAAGATGGGGATTTATGGGATTATCCGTCTCTACAGCCTGCTGCAGGTGAACGATCTGATCTTTGGACGAACAGTCCTGATCTTCGGCATCGTCTCGGGCGTGCTGGGGGTCGTCTATGCGCTCGGGAAACATGATATTAAGAAGCTGCTGGCCTATCACAGCGTCGAGAATATCGGCATTATCCTGATCGGGGCGGGGATCGGTATGGTCGGTATTGCCGCCGGCAAACCCGTCATGGCCGGTTTCGGCTTTGCCGGCTGTCTCCTTCATGTCCTGAACCACTCGATCTTCAAATCCCTGTTGTTCATGGGTTCCGGCGCCGTCCTGCAGAAAACGAAGTCCCGGCATATCGATCGGATGGGAGGATTGATGAAGCGGATGCCCGTCACCGGTGCGACGTTTCTGGCCGGCTCGATCTCGATTTCCGGGTTGCCGCCCTTTAATGGTTTCATCAGCGAATTCCTGATCTATTTTGCAGCCTTCCGGGGGCTCGACCTGAAGGGTTCGACCTTTCTGCTGATGATGCTTGCCATTATCTCGCTGGCCGTGATCGGCGGTCTGGCCGCGGCCTGTTTTTCCAAGGTGGTCGGGATCGTGTTTCTGGGCGAGCCGCGCTCGGAGAATGCATCTGCGGCTGTTGAATGCGGCTGGACAATGCTTCTGCCCATGACGGTATTGGCGCTTTCCTGTCTTATGATCGGGATCTTTCCCCACGCTTTCGTCAACCTTGCCTTCCTGGGGCTGCGTGATATGCATGGCTTCAGCACCGTCGACCCCACGGTGATCGCCGGTCTCTCATCCAACCTTGCCCTGGCTGCCCGTCTCTTTCTCGGACTCCTGGCGACAACCATGCTGCTGCGCATGATCCTCTATCGCAGGAAACAGATCGACAGCGGACCGACCTGGGGCTGCGGGTTTACCCGGCCGACCGCCAGGATGCAGTATACCGGTGCCTCATATGCGATGAGTATCGTTGATTTTTTCAGGCCCTTCGTCAGGGTGAATACCGGCTATGGCGGCATCGGGAAGATCTTTCCCCAGGAGGCCGCATACGAGTCCAGGGTCGATGATGTCGCCGAGATCAGCCTCAATCAGGGGGTGATCGGGCCGCTGTTGAAGGTGCTTGGCAAGATGCGCTGGATTCAGCACGGGAATATCCAGCTCTATATCGGCTATATCATTCTGACCATTGTCGTGCTGTTGTTTTTTATCTGAGATATCAAAGGGGAGAGGTGAATGGGATCCTATCTTGTCTTCGGTCTGGCGCTGCTTTCGGCGCCGCTATTTCCGGGGATCATTCTCAAGGTCAAGGCCTTTTTTGCCGGCAAGAAGGGACCGCCGCTGGTGATCAAATATTATACCGTGATCAAGCTCCTGCGGAAAGGCTCGGTCTACAGCACCAGTACAAGCTTTGTCTTTAAACTGGGCCCGGCCGTCTCGCTTGCCGCGGCGGTGATGACCCTGCTCTTCTTTCCCTTTGCCGGGGTCAGGCCGATCCTCTCCTTTCAGGGTGATGTCATCGTCTTGTTTTATATCATGGGGCTGGGCAGGTTCTTTACGATCCTGGCCGCACTGGATACGGCCTCACCCTTTGAGGGAATGGGCGCCGCCCGGGAGGCCTTCTTCTCGATGCTGGCCGAGGCCACAATCTTCATGGTCCTGATCCTTTTTTCCAGGATAAACGGCTCACTGAGCTTTGCCGGGTACTTCCAGGGCACCCATCCGATCACCCTGATAAGTCCCAGCGGGGCACCGCTGCTGCTGGTCATCGTCTCGATGTTCATGATCCTGCTGACCGAGAATTCCCGGGTGCCGGTGGACGATCCGGCAACCCATCTGGAGTTGACCATGATCCATGAGGTCATGATCCTCGACCACAGCGGGCCGGACCTGGCGCTGATCGAGCTGGGGACCTTTTACAAGCTGCTCTTCTATGCCGCCTTCATCACCCATCTTCTGGTTCCGGCAATGCTGTCGGACGGCCTTGCCTCTGCCGCGGTCTTTGTTGCGACGCTGGCGCTTATCTATGTCATGATCGGCATAATCGAATCCATCATGGCCCGATTCAAGATGAATCTGGTTCCCAAGTATATCCTGACCTCGTTTGCCCTGGTTTCCTTCGCCGCGATACTTACCACCATGGGGGTAGTCTGATGCTCCATATTATCGATGCGGTCCTGGTGCTGATCCTGTTGTCGGTCCTGCTGTCGCTCGGGTCGAACCGGTTGAAGGCCCTGGTCGAGATCATGGCCCTGCAGGGCGTTGCCGTCTCCGTGGTCCCGCTTCTGCTGGAATACCATACCGAACTTCGGCAGGGCGGGGTCATCTTTTTCCAGATCATGATCCTGATCAAAGGGGCGCTGATCCCCGGGCTCCTCTACATAGCCCTGAAGAAGACCGCGATCAAGAGGGAGATCGAACCGATCATCGGCTATCATGCCTCACTGTTGACGGGACTGGTCATGATCATGGTCTCCATCGCCGTGACCCAGCGTCTGCATCTGACCCTGCCTGCCGGACGCGAACTGCTGCTGATCACCGCAATCACCACGCTGGCCGCCGGACTGTTCCTGATGATGAGCCGGCGCAAGGCAATCACCCAGGTCATCGGTTATCTGATGCTGGAAAACGGGATCTATCTGATCGGCACGGCCTTGACCAAACAGTCGCATACCCTTTATGTCGTTGAATTCGGCGTCCTGCTCGATCTTCTGGTCGGGGTGATGATCATGGGCATCATCCTCCATAATATCAAGGATGCCTTCGATGATGTCGACACGACCTTTCTTCGCAGTCTCAAGGATTGACGCTATGATTGAATATGTCTTTATTCTGCCGGTGGTCGGGGGGCTGTTGGCAATGTTTCTGCCTGCGGGCCTCGGACGCGTGATCCTGATCATCACCGCCTTTCTGCACCTGCAGCTGACCCTCATGGGCTGGTTCGGCAAACTTACCCCGACCTTCGTCAATTTTTTTCGGGTCACCCCGGAGGGCATGCTGGTCCTGCTGGTGACCTCCTTCATCTTCGCCCTGATATCGATCTATGCGGTCGCCTATGTCAGCGAGACGGGGCTGGCCAATGAGCGGACCTTTATCTGCTGCCTGCTTCTTTTCCTCGGAACCATGAGCATGGTGGCGCTCTCCGACCACCCCATCGTCCTGTGGATCGCCATTGAGGCGACTACCCTGGTCAGCGCTCCGCTGATCTTTATCAAGAGGTCGAAGGAGGCACTGGAGGCCACCTGGAAATATGTGATGATCTGTTCGGTGGGTATCGCCCTGGCCCTGCTCGGCTGTTTCTTCATCACCCTGTCGATGGATATCGGCAATATCGATGCCCCTTTTTCCTTTTCCTCACTGAACCAGGTGGCGACACAGCTCGATCCCCTGTGGCTGAAGGCGGGCTTTATCTTCGTGATCATCGGCTTCGGCACCAAAATGGGGCTGGCGCCGATGCATACCTGGCTGCCGGATGCGCACAGCCAGGCGCCGAGCGCCGTCTCCGCGCTTCTGTCGGGCGCTCTGTTGAACTGTGCCTTCCTGGGGATCTACAAGGTCCATGTGCTGATGAACTATGCGGGCCTGGGGGCCTTTTCCAGCAATGTCCTGATCGCTTTCGGCCTGTTCTCGGTGCTGGTCGCCGGTATCTTTATCCTCAACCAGCCCGACTACAAGCGGATGCTGGCCTATTCGAGTATCGAGAACATGGGCGTCATCGCCTTCGGCATCGGGGTCGGCGGTATCGCCGCCTTCGGCGCGATCCTGCATATGCTCCATCATTCTCTTCTGAAATCCTCGCTGTTTCTCTCCTCCGGCAATATCCTGCTCGGTTTCGGGACCAAGCTGGTCCCCAAGGTCGGCAATATGGCCAAGCTCTTTCCCGGGACCTTCGTCTCTTTTTTCGCAGGTTTTGCAGGCATTTCCGGCTTTCCGCCCTTCGGGATATTCATCAGCGAGATCCTGATCATCATCGGCGCCTTTCAGCGCGGCCGATATGCGGCGGTCGGGGTCCTGATCTTCGGCCTGATCCTGATCTTTGCCGGGGCGTCGCGTATCGTCATGGACATCTCCTTCGGCGAGACCTCCCAGGAGGTGCTGGTCAGGGAGAGGTTCTTCCGGGTCATGCCGTCCACCGTCCTGCTGCTCAGTTCCATTGCCCTCTGTGTCTGGATGCCGGACAGCATCTATCAGAAGATCCTTTCCACCATCCAGATGATCGGAGGCGTGTTTCATGGCTGATCTGCTGAAGATACGAAACGGGGAGGCCGTGCGCCGGGCGGATATCCCCGATATCGATCGCGACGTCTTCCTGCAGACGCTGGTGGATTTCCTGTTGGACGACGGCTATATCGTCCAGTTTTTCGCCTATCGTCAGGAGAGCTGCAACCGCTTGCTTGCCGTGGTGCGCAGTGATGATCTCTATGTCATGGAGACCCGGGTGGGCGACGTCTTTCCCTCCCTTACCGGGGCGAGCAACAAGGTGCATCTCTTCGAGCGCGAGATCGCCGAGCAGTACGGCATCCGGCCCGCGGGGCATCCCTGGCTGAAGCCCGTCCGCTATCATGCCAATTATTCAGGAACGGCGGATATCTTCAACAACGACTATGCAGTCGATATCCCCGGCAACTACGATTACTTCCGGGTGGAGGGCGAATCCATCCACGAGGTGGCGGTGGGTCCGGTGCATGCCGGTATCATCGAACCCGGCCATTTCCGGTTCCAGTGCGCCGGTGAGGAGGTCCTGCATCTCGAGATCCAGCTGGGATATCAGCACCGCGGGGTCGAGAGGATGCTGACCGAGGTTGCCCGGAAACGCCTGCCGGTGATCTGCGAGGCCATTGCCGGAGATACCGCCATAGGCCATAATCTCTGCTGTTGCCAGGCCCTGGAGGCCCTGGCGGGGCTCCAGGTGGACCAGGGGGCTCGCATCGCCAGGGTCATCGCCCTTGAGCTCGAGAGAATTGCTAATCATATCGGCGACCTGGGGGCGTTAAGCGGAGACGTCGCCTTCAATCCGCCGGCCGCCTATTTCGGCAGGATCCGGGGCGAGTTCTTGAACCTGCTCCAGGTGCTTTCCGGCAACCGTTTCGGCAAAGGACTCCTGCGACCCGGAGGGATCGCCCTGATCATGGGTGACGAGCAGCGACGCCTGCTTGCCGACAAGCTTGCAGAAGTGGGCCCGGAGATCGAGAGTGTCTGCGATCTTCTCTTCTCGGCGCATACCGTGCAGGCCCGCTTCGAACAGACCGGGCCCGTATCGCTTGCCGACGCCAGGGACCTCGGCCTTGTCGGCTATGCCGGCCGGGCCTGCGGCCTCGCCTATGACGCCCGGGTCGCCTTGCCGACGGAATGTTACGCCGAACTGCCCGCCGCAGCACTGACGGTAACCAACGGCGATGTCAACAGCAGGGCCTGGGTCAGACGGGAAGAGATCGCCCACTCGGTGCAGCTGATCGACAGGATGCTGAACCGGCACCGGGAGACGGCCCGGGCGGTGCAGATGCGTGAGTTCGATCTGGCTCCGTCATCGATGGTGGTCACGGTGAACGAGGCCTGGCGGGGCGAGGTCTCCCACTGCCTGTTGACCGATGCGGAGGGCCGGATCCAACGGTATAAGGTCAAGGACCCGTCGTTTCATAACTGGATGGGGCTTGCCCTGTCGCTTCGCAACCAGGAGATCTCGGATTTTCCGTTATGCAACAAGAGCTATAATCTGTCCTACTGCGGATTCGATCTGTAGTCCGCTGACACCTCGCCGGCCCCCCCTGTTTCGATGATCGGGCCGTCCGGTGTACGTGGGGTATGGCTGAACGTCGTGCCGGTGGAATTCCGGGGCACAGCCGGGGAGTCTCGGTTCAGAGTTTTTCCGTTTTTATCCAGAGAATGTAAAAGAGCATAATAAGTCAGATGGGATCCGGGATATACCCGAAAGGTCGTTGGACATGCTAAAGGTCATCAAGAACAGGCTGGAACAGGGGTGCAGGACGTCGTCCTACCCGAAAGCCCCCGTTTCTTTGTATTCACGGTACCGGGGGCGTCCGGTCATCAACAAGGACTGCGAACCGTCGGTGGCCGGGCAATGTGCCCGGATATGCCCGCAGGAGGCGATCGATCCGGAGATGATGACCATCGATCTGGGCCGCTGTACCTTCTGCGGCCAGTGTGCAACCGTCGGGGACGGTGCCTTTGTCCGTTTCAGCCAGGATTTTGAACTCGCTGCGGCCAACCGGCAGGATCTGATTACCGACGGCAATCTGCCCGATCTTGCCGCTCATGCCAAATCGCATTTCAAGCGACTCTTCGGCCGGTCGCTGCAGCTGAGACAGGTGTCGGCGGCCGGTTGCAACGCCTGCGAGGCCGATACCAATGTCCTGAACACGCCGTTTTTCGACCTCTCACGTTTCGGTATCGATTTTGTCGCCTCGCCGCGGCATGCCGACGGCATTCATGTCACCGGACCGGTCTCACGGAATATGAAGGCTGCGCTCCTGGCCACTTACGAGGCCGTGCCGTCGCCGAAGGTGGTGATCGCCAGCGGCTGTTGCGCGATCTCCGGCGGGCCGTTTTACGGCGGTCCCGAGGTTGTGGGCGATCTGGACAGTATGCTGCCGGTGGATCTCTATATCCCCGGCTGCCCGCCCCATCCGCTGACCACCCTGCATGCCCTGCTGAAATTCTTTAAATAGGAGGGTCTCCGGGTCAGTAGCTGAACATGAGTGGTAATCAAAAAAAAAGCCCCGTGAAATACGGGGCTTTTTTTTCAGCTATTGGGAGATATAACAGATTATATTCTTTGTACTTTGTCAGCAGCAGGACCTTTGGGGCCATCTACGATCTGAAAACTTACACGGGCGCCTTCTTCAAGGGATTTGAATCCTTCCGACTGGATGGCGGAGTAGTGAACGAAAACATCCTGTCCTCCGTCCTGCTCGATAAATCCGAAGCCCTTTGAATCATTAAACCACTTTACTGTTCCTTCTGCCATTTGACTGCTCCTTTTGTACGCAGGTCCTTTGAGAACCCAATGATAATAATCCGATCACGATCGGCTGACGTGTGCAAAAAAAATGCCGCCCGGCATCTTGAGGTGCGGGCGGCCAACGGACATGTCATTTCAAACTGTTTCTCTATGATCTTTGCACGACAATGGTTTGTCAGATACCATGGTCCACCTGGAAAAGCAATTCTTTTTTACACGCTCCGTGAAAGAAAGGCGGATATCTCCTTTGCCAGTTCCGGACCGATGCCGGGGACCTCGGCCAGTTGCTCCGTTTTTGCCGCCTTGATCTGTTTGAGGCTGCCGACATGCCTGAGCAGGGCCTTTTTTCTTGCCGGGCCGATGCCGGGGATCCGGTCGAGTTCCGAGGCAAGGGTCGATTTCCGGCGAAGCCTGCGATGAAAGGTGATCCCGTATCGATGGGCCTCGTCCCGGATCCGCATCAGAAAGAGGAGCACCGGGTCGTGGGCGGGGAGAGTGATCGGGTTTTTCCGGCCGGGCTTATAGAGTTTCTCCCCTTCGTCCTGCCGTTCCTTGGCGATGCCGATCCAGTCGAGATCATCGGTTATGCCGAGCTCCTTGGCCACCTGCATCGCCATACCCAGCTGACCGCGGCCACCGTCGACGACGAAGAGATCGGGAAGGCTGCCCTCCTGAATTCCCCTTTTCAGCCTGCGTTCTAGGACCTCGCCCATCATCGCGTAGTCGTCGGGGCCGGAGACGCTTCTGATCGTGTAATGGCGGAAATTTCCCGGGTTGGGCTGTCCCTGCAGGAAACTGACCAGGGAGCCCACCGCCTGCCTGCCGCCGATATTGGAGATATCCAGGCACTCGGTTCTGTCGGGTGCCCGCCCCAGGTGCAGGCGCTGCTGCAGGGCCGCGGACAGGCTCAGCCAGGAGCGCTCCCTGTTCTGATGTTCGGCAAAGACCTGTTCGGCATTGGCGCGGGCCATGGCCATCAGCTGCAGCCGGTCGCCGCGTTGCGGCACGGAAATCCCGACCCTGCCGTTTGCTATCTCGCCGAAGTGCTCGACCAGCAGATCCAGGTCATCGGGGGCCAGGGGCAGCAGGATCTGCCGGGGCAGGTTGCTGCCGTGGAAATAGTACTGGTTCAGGACCTGGGAGAGCAGGGCCTGGTCATCTCCGTAGGGTTCTTCCAGGAAATAGGTGCGGCTGCCGCTTATGATGCCGCTGCGAACGAACAGGATCGCAATGCTGACCGCCGCATCCTTCCTGACCAGGCCGAAAACATCCTGATCCATGATATGCCCGGCGACGATGACCTGTTTTTCCAGGGTATGGCGCAAGGCCTGGAGCTGGTCGCGGATCGCGGCGGCCTGTTCAAACTCGAGGGCCGCGGACGCCTTGTGCATCTGATCGCTCAGCCGGGCGGCCAGGTCCGTCTTCCGGCCTTCGAGGATCATCAGGATCTTTTCCACATGCTCCCGGTACCTGTCCCGCACTGCGGGGCTCGGATCGACACAGGGGGCCAGGCAATGTTTCATCTGGCCGTTGAGGCACGGCCTTTTGCGGGGGTGCAGTTTCTCCCCCTTGCACCGGCGCAACGGAAAAAGGGCAGTGATCAAACGCAGGGTGGACCACATGGACGAGGCCGAGGCATAAGGGCCGAAATACCTGGCGCCGTCGTTTCTCCTGCGCCGGGTCACCATAACCCGCGGCCACTCCTCCTGAACGGTGACCTTGATCAACGGATAGTTTTTATCGTCGCGCAGGATGATGTTATAGCGCGGCTTATGCCGTTTGATCAACGAGGCCTCGAGGATCAGGGCCTCCTTTTCGGTGCGGGTGATGATCGTCTCGACCGTCTCGATACGGGCGAGCATCACGGCCGTCTTGTTGTGTTCTGCCCCGGAAAAACGGGCATAGGAGGCCAGGCGCCTCTGCAGGTCCTTGGCCTTGCCGACATAGAGAATGACGGATTTACGGTCGAGCATCAGGTAGACGCCGGGGCTGTGGGGTACGGTTTGAAGGAGATCTGCAGGAAACATCGAAAATAAGCTGCCGGCTTGTTCAGAGAAAAGATGGCGTTTGCCGTGACTTTTTCAGCCATGGTTACGTTGTCATCCGTGGATCGTGGCTGATACAGTAGCCTCGTTCTGCCCTTTTGACAAGGGGGGAAGGAAGGGAAATCCCCCGCCTCGGCGTGGCGATTAGAGCGCGGCTGCTCTCTTCTCTTTACATTTTTCTTCCGATTGGGTACAAAGACCGGATGTAAACGATACTCTGCCAGGTGCCGTGTTCTGAAAAAGGACATGGTGAAAAGGGAATACGGTGCGAATCCGTAACGTTGGGCCGGCGCTGTAAGCGGGGACAAGGTCTGCATTCTGCCACTGACGATCCGGGAAACCGGGGGATCGGGAAGGCGCAGACCGAGGACGATCCGCAAGTCAGAAGACCTGCCTGGGAGATTAACGGCTTTTTAGTCCGCAAAAAGTCCGTCACGGACCGCAACAGGTCCGTGACGGACTTTTTTTTTGCCCACCGACTACTAAGGCACGGCCTGCAGGAGACACATGGTCTTCCGGGCCGGAAATACAGCAGCAGGAAGGTTACCCCCGGCGGGGTCTTTCCCCTGCGATCTCCAGAGGATGACATGAAGACACAGATTGAACTGGCGAGAGAAGGCGTGATCAGCGAACAGATGCAGCTGGTGGCACGGGATGAAGGTTTTTCCGGCGAGGTGATCAGACAGCGGGTGGCCGACGGCCACATCGTTATCCCGGTAAGTCCTGCACGGCCGCAGCAGAAGGTCGCCGGGATCGGCAGAGGCCTCAGGACCAAGGTCAACGCCTCCATCGGCACCTCGTCGGATATCTTCGATATCGAACTCGAGGTGGCGAAGGCCAGGATGGCTGAGAGCGAGAAGGCCGACACCCTGATGGAGCTCTCCACCGGCGGCGACCTTGATGCCATCCGGCGGGCGGTGCTTGCCGGATGCGGCCTGCCGGTGGGCAATGTCCCGCTGTACCAGGCCTTTGCCGAGGCGGCCAGGAAATACAAAAACCCGAACAGGCTTGAGACCGAATACCTCTTCGACCTGATCGAGCGGCAGCTGGCCGACGGCATCTCTTTTATGGCCATCCACTGCGGCATCAACCGCTTTTCCATCGAGCGTCTGCGCAAGCAGGGCTACCGTTACGGCGGCCTGGTCTCCAAGGGCGGCACCTTCATGGTCTCCTGGATGGAGTATAACAACTGCGAAAATCCGCTCTATGAACAGTTCGACCGGGTCTGTTCCCTGATGAAGAAATACGATGCCGTCCTGTCGCTCGGCAACGGCATACGGGCCGGTGCGATCCATGACAGCCATGACCGGGCCCAGATGGCGGAGATGGTGATCAATTGCGAGCTGGCCGAACTGGGCCGCGACATGGGTTGCCAGATGATGGTCGAAGGACCGGGACATGTGCCGTTGGATGAGATTGAAGGCAACATCATGCTGGAGAAACGGATGAGCGGCGGCGCGCCCTATTATGTCCTCGGGCCGTTGCCGGCTGATTCGGGGGCCGGCTACGATCATATCACCTCGGCCATCGGGGCGGCAAGCTCCGCCCGGCACGGAGCCGACCTGATCTGCTATATAACGCCTGCCGAACACCTGGCCCTGCCCAATGTCGATGACGTCCGTGAAGGGGTCCGGGCGACCCGGCTGGCCGCCCGGATCGGCGATATCGCCAAGTATCCGGAACGCCGCGACCAGGAGAAGAAGGTGGCCATGGCCCGCCGCGATACCGACTGGAAGGAACACTTCAGCCTGCTGATGTTCCCGGAAAAGGCCGACGAGATCCGCAGAAGCAGGACCCCGGAGAATACCAGGACCTGCACGATGTGCGGTGATTTCTGCGCGATGGAGCGGGGGATGAGCCTGTTTGCCAAGGATATCAGCAAGGAAAAAACGAGAGGCAACGGGACAAAGGGGTAGAGGTCGCAAGGCCGCAGGCCAGGAAAGACGGGCCGTCCTCCGTTGCCGTCCCCCGACTGCCGATTTACCCGAGGGCTGCCCGGAAGAGGGCCTTGGTATACGCCTGCCTGGGGGAGGTGAAGATCTCGCAGGCAGGCCCCTCCTCGACAATGCGGCCGTTCTGCATGACCACGATCTGATCGGCCAGGGCACGGACCACCCGCAGATCGTGGGAGATGAACATATAGGTCATGGTATACCGCCGCTGCAGGTCTCTGAGCAGTTCGATGATCTGTGCCTGTACGGTCATGTCCAGGGCCGAGGTCGGCTCGTCCAGGATCAGGAAGCGGGGCTGCAGGATAATGGCCCGGGCGATGGCAATGCGCTGGCGCTGGCCGCCGGAAAACTCGTGGGGATAGCGGAAGGCCATCTCGGGTTCCAGTCCGACCTCGGCAAGGACCGCGGCGACCCGGTCCGCATGTTCCTGTTTGCTCCGTTGCCGGTAGTGGATCTTGACCCCTTCGCTGATGATCTCCTCGACAGTCAGGCGCGGCGACAGCGACGAGTAGGGGTCCTGGAAGACGACCTGGATCTCCTTGCGCAACGGACGCAGGTCGCGGGGAGCAAGCAACTGCAGGTCCCGGCCGGCAAAGCGTATCTCTCCCTCGCTCTTGATCAGCCTCAGGATCGCCAGACCCAGGGTGGTCTTGCCGGACCCCGACTCGCCTACGATCCCGCAGGTCGTCCCTGCCCCGATGGTCAGATTCACCTGATCGACTGCCCTGATCGTCTTGTATTTCCGGGTGACGATATTCTTCCAGCCGGCCTTGAGCCGGAAACGGCAGTTCAACTCCCGGGTGGTCAACAGGACCGGGCTCTCTTTCTTCGGTGCCGGGGCCGCTTCGGGGACGGACGCCAGCAGCCGGCGGGTATACGGGGCCTCGGCCGCGCTGAAGATCCGCTCGGTCGTCCCCTGTTCGACTATCCTGCCGTCCTTCATGATCGAGATGGCGGTCGCCATCTTTCTGACCATGGCCAGATCATGGGTGATCAACAGCACGGCCATTTCATACTCTTTCTGCAGGTCGCGGATCAGCTCGAGAATCTGGGCCTGGATGGTTACGTCAAGGGCCGTCGTCGGCTCATCGGCGATCAAGAGGGCTGGCCGGCAGGCCAGTGCCATGGCGATCATGACCCGTTGGCGCTGCCCGCCGGAGAGTTGATGGGGGAAGACCTGCAATCTCTCGGATGCCTCCTCGATGCCGGTCCTCTCCAGCAGACGAATCGCCTCCTTCCTGGCCTCGGCAGGGGTCATCGACCGGTGGAGCAGCAGCGGTTCAATCAGCTGTTTGCCGATCGGGTAGACCGGATTCAGAGATGTCATCGGCTCCTGGAAGATCATCGCTATACGGTTGCCGCGGAAGGCCCGGATCTCTTTGAGGGTCAAGGACAGCAGGTCGATGCCGGCGAACAGGATCCTGCCCCGGTAACGGATCCGGCTGCTCTGTTCAAGCAGGCGAAGGATCGACAGGGCCGTAACCGACTTCCCGGACCCCGATTCCCCCACCAGGGCAACGGTCTCCGCCTGATGAATGGTCAGGGCGACGGAGTGGAGGACCTGTTCGCGGACGGTCTCTCCTCTTCCCGATTCAAGGTCGAACCAGGCGCTCAGCCCGTCGATCGCCAGAAGGCGCCTGTCCGAACGGGGCTGCCTCTCATCAAAGTAGCTTTGGTTTTGATACCGCATGGCGATTGGAAAAGGGACGAGGTGGAAAGGGGGGCATTTACCTGCGTATCGTGAAATCGGAGAAGGTGTCGCTGCCGGTGCCTTCCGTGGTGGTGACCCCGGTGACGACGGCCATCGGCGATCCCCGGTACAGCCAGGAGACCAGCCGGTCGACCGTGTCGGGATCTCCGGTGATCAGCGCCTCGACCGAGCCGTCCGGCAGATTTCGTACCCAACCGCCCAGTCCCAGCCGCGCAGCCTCTCTGCGGGTGCTTTCCCGGAAATAGACCCCCTGGACCCTTCCTTCGATAACGGCATGAATCGTCTTCGTTGCCATAGGTCACTCCTGATCCATCGTTTCCTTCAGAAAGTTGGCGATCTCATTGTTGGCGATCTTCTCCATCTCCTTAAACGATATGGTCATGCCGATATCAAAACGTTTATCCTTGAAGGATTCGACCCGGACGACCGTGCCGATGAGCAGGAGCGGTTCATTGTCCTTGATCGGCACACTGACCTGGATCCGCGCCCCGAGCGGCAGGGGCTCCTTGTTTTCAAAAAGGATGCCGCCGATGCAGATGTCCTTGCTCGTGCCGTCATAGGAAAGGGAGTCGTTGAAACCGAGTTCCTTGATCCTGACGGGCTGGCTGAATTTGACCCGCAGGTAGCGTCTCTTTTCCTCCTTATAAAAGGAGATGGTATTTTTCCCGGCTCCCTTGGCAAGGTAGAGGGCGCTGTCCGCTTTTTTCAGCAGTTCCCCCGAGTCATGGGCGTTTGACGGAAATGAGGCCAGGCCGCCGCTGATGGTTATTCTGTAAGGCTCGCTCCCCGCATCCAGTTCCATCCCTTCGATCCGGGTCCTGATCCTCTCGGCCAGGACAAAGGCATGGATACTTTCACTGTGCGGCATCAGCAGGACGAATTCCTCCCCGCCGTAACGGGCGGCGATATCGCTGTCACGCTTTTCCTCCTTGATCACCTGGGCGATTTTCTGCAGGGTGGTGTCGCCGATGTGATGGCCGTAGGTGTCGTTGACGTCTTTGAAATCATCGACGTCGAGAAAGAGGATCGAGATGTCGGTATTGTACCGCCTGGCCAGCGATATATGCTGCTCAAAGATCGCATCAAAATACGGACGGTTGAACAGGGAGGTGAGACTGTCATGGGTCGTCCCTTCGACGACCTTGGCGAAATCGCTTTCTTCGACGATCTTGGGTCGTTCAAAGTGGTCCGGAGAGGAGGCGAGAAAATCGCAGAGGGCCGGAACGAGATCGACATTCCGGTTCAGGGAGGCAATCATTGTTTCCCGGTGTTTCACTACCTTGCGCCAGTATTCCGCCGCCTTTTCGATCGGCAGTTCGAGGCTTGTCAGGATCTGGAAGATGGTCTGGCAGGTGGCCTTGCCGTATTGTTCGATGATGCTGTTCAGATCGTTGATGAAGGTATCGTCATCGGCGGCTACCGATCGGCAGGCCAGGATGGATGCTCGTATGGGATCCATGTCGTCTCCTCGTATTCCCGGTGTGGAGTAGTGAGTGCGGAAGCGGTTCGCATTTCGCAGCCCGGAGCAAATCACTATACCACAGAGGAGCGCAGCTGGCGAGAGCCCGTTGCCGTATATCCGATAAAATGCCGGAAGGCAGCGCGGTGGCAGGACCGGGAGCTGATCGGGGCACGCTGGGGACGGCCCCGATGACGATCCTGTCGGAAGGAAGGGGCGTTGCGGTTCTCCCGACAACGGAACGGGCCGGGAATGCGGCAGACCCGTTCCGTCGGCAGCCGGGCGTTTACCCGCCGCCGATCATCGGGAAGATACCCAGCTGGTCGCCGTCATGCAGGACGGTGTCGAGGCCGCAGTGCCTTGAGGCGATCATTGTCACGCCGACGGCGGTGACCTCGATCCCAAGGTCGCGGATGACCCCGGCCACCGTGGTATCCTCGGGGTAGTCCCGCACCTCCTCGACAAAGCGGCCGTTGCGGAAGAAGGCAAAGAGTCTGACCGTGATCCGCATCTAAAAATCCCAGAAGGAATCGATCTCTTGCCCGCTGAAATCCCATATCACATTATGGGGCGGCAGGGGTTCGTCCTCAAAGAATTCCGGCAGCCGGTCGTCCGCCTCGGTAAAACCGGCGGCCTTGTTGAAGGCCCGTTCCGTTTTCAGGATATGCTTGCCGAGGCCCACGACGTCATCCCCGGTAAGATGGATGCCGAACCGGGCGTTGATCATATCGATCAGGGCCGGCAGACAGGTGGCGTCATCCAGCGCGGCAAAGGCCACGAACAGGCACATGCCGGTCGAATCGATAGCCGCCGTTGCGATCTGCAGGTTGCGTGACAGTTCGACCTGGCCTTCCTTGGACAGCGGATCGACCGCTCCGCCGACCTTCAGGATATTGGTGGCGACGGAATAGCCCATGGTATGGTCGGCCCCCATGGTGGAGGTGGCATAGGTGATGCCGATTCCCTTTACGGCTCGGGGGTCGTAGGCGGGGATGGCCTGGTTCTTGACCACCGGCACCCGGGTGATTCCGAAGGCCCGGCCGACGGATGCGGCCCCGCCGCCGATGATCCGGCCGAGCCCGGTTCCGTTGCCGACCTCCTCTTTCAGGAGCCGGCAGATCCCGGCCCCGTCGCCGAATTCGAGAACGCCGGCCTCCATCGCCACGCCCATGGCCACCGAGGTCTCGATGCTGTCCATCCCCAGATCGTCCATCAGGGAGTCGGCATCGGCGATCTGATCGAGGTTGTCGACACAGCAGTCGGCCCCCATGGCCCAGATCGACTCGTACTCGAAACCGGATGTCTTATACTTCCCCTTCAGGTCATTGTAGATCTGTGAACACTGGATCACGCAGCCGGGGTGGCAGCCGTGTTTCGGTTTGCCCCCGCGCTCCATGATCTTGTCGTACATGGCCTCGCCGGAGATCTTGTCATGGCCGGCAAATTGACCGGCGGTGAAGTTGCGGGTCGGCAGACCGCCGGCCTCGTTGATGATGTTGACCAGGACATTCGTGCCGTACTGGCCGAGCGCCTGGCTGATCGGGTTGTCGACAAGGGCCTTGGAAAAGACCTTGTTGGCGGCCTTGAACGCCTCCGTATCGGCGATGTCGATCCTGCGGTCCTGAGGGTCGATCGAGATGAACTTCACCCGTTTGGATCCCATTACCGCGCCCAGGCCTCCGCGTCCGGCGGAGCGGAGATGGCCGTCGCTGTCCTTGATCGAGATATTGGCCGATGCCATCTTCATCTCGCCCGCGGGGCCGATGGTGATGACGCCCTGTTTGTTGGTCAAACGCCGGGCAAGCGCCTCGACCACCGCAAAGTTTCCTTTGCCGATCAGCTCCGTTTCGGCGCTGATCGTAACCCCATCCGGGGTCAGGGCCAGGCTGTACCAGGAATCGCCGGAGGGCTGTCCTTCCAGGATCAGGGCCTTGCAGCCGCAACGGGCAAGGAGCTGGGCGGCGGTGCCGCCGGCGTTGGCCTCCTTGATCGTTCCGGTCAGAGGGCTCTTTGCCCCGACGGAGAGCCGTCCCGAGTTTGCGGCGGGGGTGCCGGAGAGAAGGCCGGGGGCTATCACCAGCTTATTGTGCGGTCCCAGGGGATGGCAGGTGGGCGGGACCTCGGCGGCCACAATGGTGGATGTCAGCCCGCGACCGCCATGCCCTGCCCAATCGGCGGGGACGTCCTCAACGCTGGCGGAGAGGGTGCTCATATTGACGCGGAAAATTTTGTCGGTCATGTCGTACCTCCTTGGTGGTGGTGCTTAGCCTGAAGGCTGTTTGTGAAACAGTTGCTTCCGGTAGTCTTGTTTTGTGATCCCTGTCGAATGCGTCGCTTCAAGCGCCTCTTCAGTTCTCTGTCTTCGATTTCTTGATTACGCCTACTGGCTGTACATCAGCCTGCCGCAATCCCTGAGGTCATACCCCCCGAGGGCGAGGATCTGCCTGTGAAATTCTTCGCTCTTCTCCAGCAGCTCGAGAACGGCCAGGATCTTGCAGTCGCCGGTGAACCGTTCGGGGATGATCAGGTCGTAGCGCTCCTCGGCAACGGGTATGAAATCAAGGTCCAGTGCCCTGGCCGCAGCCAGGATGCCCATGCCGGTATCGGCGCTGCCGCAGGCGACGGCAGCCGCCACGCTCATATGGGTATACTCCTCGTGATCATAGCCCCGGATATCGGCGGGCGGGATGCCGGCCTCCTTCAGGATCTTGTCGGTCAGTAACCGGGTCCCCGCCCCCTGCTGGCGGTTGATGAAGGCAAGTCCGTCGGCCGCGATATCAGAAAAGCCCTTGATCTTTTTCGGGTTTCCCTTCCTGACGATCAGTCCCTGCCGACGGTAGCACAGGTTCACCAGTCGAAGCGGCAGGCCGGGAAGAAACCGTTTGATGAAGGGGATATTGTATTCTCCGGTCTTTTCATCGAGCAGATGGCTGCCGGCAACATGGGCTTCGTTGCGACGGATGGCCATGATGCCGCCCATCGAACCGACATGGGCCGAGGAGATGCGGATGATCGGCCGCTGTTTGTGCAGCTGGTTGGCGATGAGATCCAGGATGTTGTCATGGCTGCCGATAAAGACCAGGGTGGCGTCTATCTCGGCCTTCGGCCGCAGAAGTTCGACGGTCACCTTTTCTCCGGCGCCGACGCCCTCACTCCCGGCCGGAATAGTCAGGATGCCGTCGGCCCGCACCAGGGACATGACCGCCCCGGCCCCTTTACCGGAAGGGGTGGCCATCAGGGTCCCGCCGACGTCGCCGAGTGTCATACGGACGAACTCATCGACCCCCATCGACGACGGCAGCGGCCGGGACATGGTGGCCTCGACGATCCGGGGACAGGGGATCTCCAGCCCCAGAAAGCCGGCGATCATCTCCCGGACAAACAGACGCATGGTCAGGATGGCCGAGACCGGGTAACCGGGAAGGCCGATGACCGGGGTGTCGCCGACCAGGGCAAGGATGACCGGCTTGCCCGGTTTTATCGCCACGCCGTGGACGACGATCCGGCCCAGGCTCGACAGCACCAGGGACGTGAAATCCCTGGTGCCGGCCGAGGCGCCGGCGTTGAGGATCACGATATCATTTGTTCGGCCGGCCTCCAGGATGGCCTGCCGCAGCATCTCCCGGTCGTCGGCTATCGGGTCGGCCCGTTCGGCCTCGGCCCCCCATTCCCGGAGGTAACCCGCCAGGATGCGCGAATTGAACTCGACGATCTGCCCCGGTTGGGGGGCTGTTCCCGGCTGCACGAGCTCGCTGCCGGTGGGAATGACAACGACCTTCGGGGGCCGCTTCACATTGATCCTGGTGATGCCGGTGGCCAGCATCGCCCCCTGGTCGATGGGGCGGATCCTGTGTCCCTCAGGAAGGATAAGCTCGGTGGTGACGATATCTTCGCCGATGGTGCGCACGTGTTGCCAGGGGGTGGCCGGGATGGACAGTTCGACCTCGGTCTCGCTGATCTGGTGGACATCCTCGATCATCACCACGGCGTTGAAGCCGGGGGGCAGCGTGTTGCCGGTGTTTACCGGGGAAAAACGGTTCCGGTGCAGATGGACGGGGGCTGCCTCGCTGGCGGCGGCCAGATCTTCGAAGTGCACGGCGATGCCGTCCATGGCCGCGGCATTATACGAGGGAGAAGAATTTCCGGCAAAGACCGGTTCGGCGGTGAGTCTGCCCAGACACGCGTCGACCGCCACGGATTCCACCGGATGGCGGTGGAAAAAGTTCCGGTCGGCGAGGGCCTGATGCCAGATGCGCTTGGCCTCGTCGAGCGGCCTGTTGGAGACATAGATGGTTCTATTCATAGGTAGAGTGTGACCTCGATGGTGGTGCCCCGGGTGAGGCCCTGGCTGTCTTCATCGATAATAAACCAGCCATGAGCCCGGGAAAGGGTCGTTATGGCGCCTGATTTTCCCAAGACAGGTTCGGCAGTCCAGCCGTCGTCCTTCTTTGATAAATGAACCCGGATCAGGTCGCGTCTGCCCGGCGCCGAGTTGATATTTCTTCCCAGCCGGGCGGTGATAACCGGCCGGGGCAGCCCGTTGCGGCCGACGAGACCGGCCAGACGCCTGATGGTCGGCGCAACAAAAAAGTCGAAGCAGACCATGGCCGAGACCGGGTGCCCGGGCAGACCGAAGATGGGGGTGCTGCCGGAGAGGCCGATGATGATCGGTTTCCCCGGTTTCAGCGCCACACCATGCACCAGGATGCCGGGTCCGTCCAGGGAGGCTATGGCCTGTTCACCGAGATCGCGCATCCCGACCGAACTGCCGCCCGAGAAGAGGACGATGTCGTTTTCGGCCGCAGCCTTTTTCATGGCCGGGAAAAAAACCTCCTTCCGATCCGGGATGATACCGTACAGGGTCGGATGGGCGCCTGCCCTGCTGATGAGTCCGGAAAGGGTTATTTGGTTGATATCACGTATTTTCCCTGGAGGAGGGGCGGTTGTATGGGGCACGATCTCGTCACCGGTGGACAGTACGGCGACTGACGGCCTGCGGCAGACCTCAACGGAGTCGATGCCCAATCCCGCCAGCAGGCCGAGGTCCTGGGGGCGCAGAAGGCGACCGGCAGGCAGGGCCGATCCGCCCTTGGCGATATCCTCGCCCGGGGCAATCAGGTTGGTGCCGATCCCCACGGGGCGCACAACCTCCATCATCGTCTCGTCGATCGGCACGGTATGCTCCAGCATGATAACCGCGTCGGCGCCTCGCGGCAGCAGGCCGCCTGTGGCAATCCGGGCGCAGCAGCCGCGCTCGATCTCCAGGGTCGGCCGCTCACCCATGCTTACCTCGCCCGTGATACGCAGGTAGGCCGGCATGGACCCGCTGGCCCCGAAGGTATCGGCGGCATGGACGGCAAATCCATCCATGGTCGAGCGGGCATGCGCCGGCAGGTCTTCGGGGGAGGTGAGGGACACGGCGGTGACCCGGTCCAGGGCCTCGGTAAGCGGTACGATTTCCGTCGAAACCGTCACCCCATCCAGCCTGGCCAGCAGGATGTCGAGCGCCTCGTCGACCCGGGTGAGCCCCTTGCGGCCGAGCATGTCACGGGGTGATTTAGCCATTGTCCTTCCTGATGATGAGGTGTATGGTCTCCCTCTCCTGCAGATGGTTGACCAGATCGCCGTTCGGCAGCTCCTGTCCGTTGATAAAGGCCCGGGTGATTGCGGTGAGCGAGCTCGGATGGTCCGAGAAAAAGCCGATCAGTCCGGCAGCGGTGCATCCCACTCCTGCGGCAAGAAGTGCCTCTCCTTTCTCCGTTGCGATCATATTGAAGAACTTCAGCGTTACGGTAACCGTTCCGATCCCCCGGGGTGCAGGATGTGATCTTGTGGATCGGAAGGTCGCAAAGCTACTGTTTTTCCGGAAGACCGCACCGGCAAGGCCGGGCATCGCCGCAGACAGGGCCAATACCGGCCGTTCGCCTGCAAGAGGTGTTTCCAGATCGTCAATCGCCGTGCCGTTGAGAAAGACGGTCTGCACCCGGGTGGCGATATAATCCGGTGTGAATCCGGGCAGCCGATCCAGAAATTCGCCGATGGACCATGTATCCGCTGTTTCGATGTCGACACCGCTCTGAAGCAGGGCGGTGAATCGAGCGATGGCGCTTGCATGAATGCTGAGTTCGACGATCGGAGAAGATGCTTTCTTCATATTTTCAAAGAGAAGGTCCCGGCCCTGTTGCATCGGAGCTGTGGATGATATACAGTTTTGATTACCTATGTATTGACCGTATTTTAAAGCATACCGGCATGAATTACAAAAAAAATTATGCGTTGGCACATAAAAAAAATTGATAATCAAGGTTTGTAAATGACGAATAAGGAGGAAAAATGACTGATATGCAATTGCGCCCCCATTCCGGTCCGGTTGCAAAGGGCCCCGTCGTCTGCGTGATCATGGACGGCATAGGGATAGGGAAGCAGGATGAGAGCGACGGCGTCTACATGGCCTATACGCCGATCCTGGATGCCTTGCTCCAGGAACGGCTGGCGATCCGGCTGAAGGCGCACGGTCTAGCGGTGGGCCTGCCTTCCGATGGGGATATGGGCAATTCGGAGGTCGGGCACAATGCCCTGGGGTCCGGTCGAATCTTCTCCCAGGGGGCAAAGCTGGTCAACGAGGCCATTGAGACGGGGACCATCTTTATCGGCAAGGCCTGGCAGGAGGTTGAGCGTTGTGCCGCGGCGGGCGGGACCGTCCATTTCATCGGCCTGATCTCCGACGGCAACGTCCATAGTCATATCCTTCACCTCCAGGCCCTGATCGATCGCTGTGCGGCGAAGAATGTGCAGAAGGTTCGGGTCCATGGTCTGCTGGACGGCAGGGACGTGGGCCAGAAGAGCGCGCTCGACTATTTCGGGCCGCTGGAAAGGCGTCTGGCTGAGCTCTCCACGGATGGCCGGGATTATCGTTTCGCCTCCGGCGGCGGCCGGATGGTTACCACCATGGACAGGTACAATGCCAATTGGCAGGTTGTCGAAAACGGCTGGCTGGCCCATGTCCTGGGCGAAGGCCGGTTCTTTCCCTCGGCCTGCGAGGCGATACGGACCTATTATCAGGAGGATCCTGAGATCACCGACCAGTATATCCCCAGTTTCGTCATTGCCGAAAACGGCCGCGCAGTCGGGATCATCAAGGACGGCGATGCGGTGGTCTTCTTTAATTTTCGCGGCGATCGGGCCATCGAGATCTCCCGTGCCTTCGATGAGCGTGATTTCAACGAATTTGACCGCAGGCGCCGGCCCGAGGTCTTTTATGCGGGGATGATGCAGTATGACGGGGATGCGCAGATACCGGACCACTATCTTGTCGAGCCGCCGGCCATCGATCGGACCCTGGGCGAGTTCCTGTGTGCGACAGGGGTCAGCTCCTATGCGATCTCCGAGACCCAGAAGTTCGGCCATGTCACCTATTTCTGGAACGGCAACAGGTCGGGCTATATCGATAAGAACCTGGAAAAATATGTCGAGATCCTGTCGGACAAGGTGACCTTCGATCTTCGCCCCTGGATGAAGGCCGCCGAGATCACGGATGCAGTCATTGAGGCCGTTAAAAGCGGCAGATACCGGTTTATCCGGATGAATTTTCCCAACGGCGACATGGTCGGCCATACCGGTGTGCCGGTTTCGATACGGATCGCCGTCGAGACCGTCGACCTCTGTCTGGCCCGGTTGCTGCCGGTGGTGAAAAAGGCGGGCGGGACCGTCCTGATCACCGCCGATCACGGTAATGCCGACTGCATGTGGACCGAAAAGAAAGGCCTCAGGGTGCCGATGGTCGCCCATACCAAAAACCCGGTGCCGTTGATCATCAAGGATTTTTCCGGCCTCGACCGTTTCCGGCCGATTCCGGTCGACAACCCCGGGCTTGCCAACGTGGCGGCGACGCTCTGTTATCTCCTGGGCTATGAGCCGCCTGATTTTTATCAGCCTTCACTGGTCGGTCCATTTGAGAAATGACAGAAAAACCAAGTAGATCTGAGGTGAAACGGTCGTTCAGACGGATAGAGGAGGCCGCAGCGGTCCTGTCCGAATTGTCCAACAATGACCTGGAGAAATTCCCCGGCAGCCGCGAGATCCGCGACCAGATCCTGGCCTGTCGGGGATTGAAGAGCGGCGCACGCAAGCGGCAGATCAAGTACCTTGCCAAGGTGATGCGGCAGGAACCCCTGGACGATATCTATACCTTCCTGACCCAGAGGAAGGGTTCCGATCTGCAGGAAAAAGAGGTCTTCCATGCGGCGGAACGGCTTCGGGACGCGATGATCAATGAGGCCGTGGAGGACCACGGACACCATCTGCAGATGCAGATCCCCTGGGAGCCCGTCTGGGAAAGCGAGATCATCGGTCAGGCCGTGCGGGACTATCCGGGTCTTAAGGAAAATGACATCAGGAAATCGGTTTATCAGTATGTGAAGAGCCGGAACAGGGTGCACTACAGAGAGCTGTTCCGGATGGTGAAGGCTGCCATCGATCTGGAGGCGTTGCGGAAGAAAGCCCTGTGAACGGAGGCCGAAACGGTTTTACTGCTGTCTCGTATCAATCGATGTCCGGATAAGGGGAGATTCCAGCTTATGTCTCGGCAATAAGCTTGCCGGCCAAGGATGTCTCGTAACCCGGGAGAGCCGAAAGCTCCTGTCGCAGTTTCCGTCCCTGCAGGACCTCCAGCAGGATGGTGATGGCAGGGTGGTCCACAAGGTCATCCGGGATGACCAGATCACAGCGGACACTGGCCAACGGGACAAAGTCAAGGCCGTGAAATGCGGCCACGGCACGAAGACCCAGGGCCGCGTCCGCAAACCCGTAGCCGACCCTCCGGGCCCCTTCGGAATGGCTTGTGACCGTGTTCCGGTAGCCCGCAATACCGTCGGAAGGTATTCCTAGTCGGTCGAGGTAGTCATCCAACAGGGTCCGCAGCGCCGCCCCGGTTTCCCGGTTGGCCAGCCTCAGGCTTCCACCTGCCAGGTCGGCCACGGTGTGGATATGATGCGGATTGCCGGGGGCGACCATCAGGCCCTCCTCCATCAGCGAGAAGGCAACCACCGTGGCCTTGGCCCGGCCGAGCAGCTTTTTTGTCAGGACGACATTTTCTTCTTCCGCATGCCTGTTATGCAGGTGGGTTCCGGCCAGGTGGGCGTGACCTCTGGCAAGCCCCTCAACCGCCTTGTGGCTGGAGGCAAACCGGCAATGGAGACGTATCTCAGGTGCAAAGCGGGAAACATGGGCCGCCAGGATGGCAAAGGCCGGATCGCAGCCGAGCAGCATGATGGTCTGATCCAGGTTCGTCTCCGGGCACAACAGATCAACCGTTGAACAATCGGCGGAAAGCAGGCCGTCGGCCGCCCGAAAGCCGTCGTTGAGAGATCCCTTGCCGGCAAGAGGAAAGCCCACCAAACGCCCGCGGATCCTTGCCGCCACCACGCGGGAATATCCTTCGGCTTCGCCCTCCGGCAGGGCTATCGGTTGCATGGTGTCCGGGGCCACCTCAGAGAAGATATCCTCCACCCTGCATCCGAGCCGCTTGGCCAGACGCAGGGCCAGGGCCGTGTTGGGCATGTACTTTCCCGATTCCATATCGTAGATCGCCTGTCGTTGCACCTTTACCAGTTCGGCCAATTGCTGTTGAGATAACCCTTTGGCCTGTCGGATTGACTTCAGATGGCAGCGTATACCTTCGTTTTTATGCTTCATAACGACCCCCGGAGGCGGGTTGGATCCGATGATGCCGGCATCTGGTGATGCGGCTGACGGGAGTAAAATTCTCTTGACAACCTTAAAACCAATTATGTAGTTTAAGAACGACTAATGACGTTTTAAAAATTAATCCTACCACCTTTCCGGGGGTAAAATCAATGGAAACCTTCCGCCATCCGTCCGTGGGACGGATCGGGGCGGGTTTTGGCCTTGCGGGACAAAGGACAACAACATGGGGGAGATGCGGCAGATGAGGATTCTATGGTTGTGTATGGTGCTCCTGGTGACAGTACCTCTTGCGGCTGTGGTTCGGGTTGCGGCGGCAGCGGACAGGGTAGAGGTTTTTGCGGCGGCCTCGACGACCAATGCCCTGGGTGCCGTCGGCAGGCTCTTTATGGAGAAGAAGATGGGGAAATTCGTCCCCTCTTTTGCCTCTTCTTCAACCCTTGCCAAACAGATTGAAAACGGGGCGCCGGCCGATATCTTCCTGTCGGCGGATCAGCAATGGATGGACTATCTGGCAAAAAAGAACATGATCGATCCGGCGAGTCGCCACGATCTGCTCGGCAACCGGCTTGTCCTGATAGCCCCTGCAGACAGCCGCCTGCAGACGGTGCATATAGCGCCCCATTTCGATCTGGCAGGGTTGTTGTCCAAAGGGATGCTGGCCATGGGCGATCCGGCCCACGTTCCGGCAGGTATCTATGGCAAGGCCGCCCTGGAGACCCTGGGTATCTGGTCGTCCGTCAGGCGAAATGTGGCCCGGGCAAAGGATGTCCGGGCGGCCCTGGCCCTGGTTGAGCGGGGAGAGTCGCCGTTGGGAGTCGTCTATGCCACCGATGCCGCCATCTCGAACAAGGTCAAGGTGGTCGGCGTCTTTCCCGAGGACAGCCATCCGCCGATTGTCTATCCGGTGGCGGCGGTTGCCGGCGCCCACAGCCCGATAATCGGCCGTTTCCTGGGATTCCTGAGGAGCCCCGAGGCCGCGGCTGTTTTTGCCAGATATGGGTTTACGGTTCGTTGACAGGCGATGAGTCCTTTTGCCTTGACCCCCATTGAAATCGATGCCCTCCGCCTGAGCCTGTGGGTTTCATGCTGGGCGGTGGCGGTCAGTCTGCCGGTGGGGATTGTCACCGCCTGGGTCCTGGCCCGCCTGAATTTTCCGGGCAAGTCCCTGGTGGACAGCCTGATCCACCTGCCGCTGGTCCTGCCGCCGGTGGTGATCGGTTACCTGCTGCTGATCCTGTTCGGGAGCAAGGGGATCATAGGGTCCCGGCTGTCGCATACCCTGGGCATCACCTTTGCCTTCAACTGGAAGGGGGCGCCTCTTTCCTCATCTTTGTGTCAAGGCGAATCTGGCCTACGGTATGCGGCTTGCTCCGCAAAAAGGCCGCTATGTCGGATTTGACGAGGTGGTGACGCTGCTCGGACTCGAACATCTGGTCGACCGCCGTCCGGCCCGGCTCTCGGGTGGAGAAAAGCAGCGGGTCGCCATCGGCCGGGCATTGCTGACCAGTCCGTCCCTGCTGTTGATGGACGAGCCCCTCGCCTCCCTTGACGATGCCCGCAAGGAAGAGGTTCTGCCCTTTATTGCCAGGCTCTCCAGGCGATTCTCCATTCCGATTGTCTATGTCAGCCATGCGCTGGAGGAGATATTTGCCCTTGCCGATTCCCTGGTGGTCCTTGCTGCGGGAAGGGTGGCAGCGACCGGGAGGATCGAGGATGTTGTCCGGCGCCCCGAATTGCAACATCTGATCGGATATGCCGAAAGCGGTTCGATGCTGTCGACGATGGTTGCGGCACACGACGGGGAGGGCGGACTGAGCCACCTGCGCTTCTGTGGCGGCGTCCTCAAGGTCCCGCGCCTGAATTTTCCTGTCGGAACCGAAGTCAGGGTCCGCATCAAGGCCAGAGATGTGGCCCTCGGCCTGGAGCCGCCCCAGCATATCAGCGTTCAGAATATCCTGCCAGGCACCGTTGAGGAGGTCTTTTCGGATGCCGGGCCGCTGGTGGATGTGCGGCTGGATATCGGCTGTCCGTTAACGGCACGGATCACCCGCTCGGCTCTGAAGGGCCTGGATCTTGAGCCCGGAATGCGAATCTTTGCCCTGATCAAGAGCGTGTCGGTTTCCTATGCCTCTCTCGGCTGAGGCGAGTCCGGCAGGAAGGGGAGCCGTTTGGCGGATTCCATCTCAACACTCTGCGCCGGCCGGCGACGGGTGCACGTTGTCCGTGAAATACGATACTCCGATTCTCATAGTCCCGGTATCTTCCGTAGGGAGCAGGCAAGCCTATACGCGGAAAAACGACTGAAGATGAAAAAAAAGTTAGGTATAAGGGAAGTAATGGACGTATTCTTTTAACGGTTACCCGGATTGCCCTCGGGTGAGCTCGGTGGGAATAAGGCCAAGCCGGCCTCCCGGCAGGCGTTGACGCCTGCCGGCATTTCAATCGCATCGTCAAGAAAAAGGAGAACCCATGAAACGAATGTATCTTTGTGTTGTGCTTGCCCTGGTTTTTTTTACAACCGGCGCCTTTGCCGCCGGCTTTACGGTCACGAGCCGGGATCTTAAGGCCAACGGCATCATGTCGGCCCGCTACGTCTATAAGGGATTCGGCTGCAAAGGGGGCAATATCTCGCCTCAGCTCACCTGGCACGGGGAGCCGGCCGGTACCAAGAGCTTTGCCGTCACCGTATACGATCCCGATGCCCCGACCGGGAGCGGCTGGTGGCACTGGCTGGTGTTCAACATCCCCAAGGACGTTCACAGTCTTGCCGAAGACAGCGGCAATCCTGCCAGGGATATGATGCCGAAAGGGGTCATCCAGGCGCGGACCGATTTCGGTACGGTGGGCTACGGAGGAGCCTGTCCGCCCGCAGGAGACAAGGCCCATAGATATCAGTTCACGGTATGGGCACTTGATGTTGAACACCTGCCTCTGACGGCCGATGCCTCCGGCGCCATGCTCGGTTTCAACCTGCACGGCCATGCCTTGGCCAAGGCCGAGCTCATGGTCACCTACGGCAGATAAATGGGCCGACGAAAAAACCCATTGGAAGCAGCAGTAACGGGACGGGGGCCTGAATGGCCGAAGGGGGTCTTTTCGCCATCAGCCCCCGTTCGATGTCGAACGGGGGCGGGAGAGATCAGATCTTTTCCGTGTTGAGTTTGCTGAGGTACTCGTTCATGGTCCTGGCCGCAACGCCGCTCAGGACCAGCAGGCCGATCAGGTTCGGGATTGCCATGAAGCCGTTCAGCACATCCGACAGGGTCCAGACCAAGGACAGCTTGGCCACGGCGCCGATGAAGGTGGCGATGACGAACAGAAGACGGTAGGGAATATTTGTCTTGGAACCGAAGAGGTATTCGGTGCACTGCTCGCCGTAGTAGGACCAGCCCAGGATGGTGGAGTAGCCGAAAAGGGCCGAGCCGATGGTGACGATATAGCCTCCGACGACGCCGAGAACGCTGCTGAAGGCGGCAATGGTCAGGGCTGTGCTGGTCAGTGCCTTGCCGGTGACAGGATCCGTCAACTGCCAGGCGCCGGTCATTACGATGGCCAGGGCCGTGATCGAGCAGGTGACGATGGTGTCGATAAAGGTTCCGGTCATGCCGATAAGTCCCTGCCTTGCCGGGTCGGCGGTCCGTGCAGCCGAGTGGGCCAGCGAGCCGGTCCCGAGGCCTGCCTCATTGGAAAAAATTCCCCTGGCCACACCGAACTGGATACCCTTGGCAACCGCGGCACCGGCAAAACCGCCGGCTGCTGCCTGACCTGAAAATGCTGCATGAAAGATAAGGGCGACAGCCTGGGGAAGGATGCTGATCTTCATGAGGATCACGGTCAATCCGCCGCCGATGTAGATGATGGCCATAAAGGGTACGAACCATTCGGCAACGGCACCCAGCCTGCTGACACCGCCCAGGATAACGATCGCCGTCAGGACCGCCAGGACCACGCCGATGACGATATTGGCGGTATTGACATTGCTGAAATGAAAGAGCGTGGTGACCGAAAGGGCGACGCTGTTGGACTGGACCATGCAGCCGATTCCGAAGGCCGCGATCATGCCCGCGAAGGCAAAGGCGAGGGCGAGGATCTTGCCGAAGCCCTTGCCGATATATTCGGAGGCCCCGTCTTCCAGATAATAGAAGGCCCCGCCGATCATGGTGCCGTCATCGGCCTTGTGGCGGTATTTGACGCCGAGCATCGCCTCGGTTCCCCTGGTGGCCATGCCGAGCAGGGCCGTCAGCCACATCCAGAGCGGGGCACCCGGACCGCCTAAGGCGATGGCCGTGGCAACACCGGCAATATTGCCGTTGCCTACCGTGGCGGCAAGCGTCGTCATCAGGGCCTGGAAGGGAGTGATATCCCCCTCGCCCTGCGACTTGGATTTAAAGGAAGCTCCGGTAAACGCAAGCTTTAAAGCATACCCGAGCTTTCTGAACTGCACGCCGCGGAGCCTGATGGTCAGCACGATCCCGGTGATGAACAGGGCGGCCATCATATACCTCCCCCACATGAAACTGTCCAGGGCATTTAATACATCCATTGAAACCCTCCTTTTTCTGTCGTTGAAGTTGGCGGCCGCATGATCATGACTGCCTGCTATCCAGCTAGCATGCAATAGTGATCATGCAACAGTTTCGGTGAAATGTCGGAAATAGCACCCAGAAATGAAAGGCAGTCGCGGGATCTCAATGAATATTCTCGTGACATTTCACATTGATATAATTCCGCTATATCAGCATTTCCCAATCTATGCCAGTACTTTTTCCACCGGGGTGTGGTCAAGACCGAAGGCGTCGGCGACGCCTTTGCAGGTGACCATTCCGTCCACCATGTTAAGACCGGTCCTGACGCCGTGGTTTTCGATCGCCGCCTGTTTCCAGCCCTTATCGGCGATCAATCGGGCATAAGGGAGGGTGGCATTGGTCAGGGCCATGGTCGAGGTAACAGGCACTGCTCCCGGCATATTGGCGACACAGTAGTGGATTACGCCGTCGATCTCAAACACCGGCTCGGTATGGGTCGTAGGCCGCGAGGTCTCAAAGCAGCCGCCCTGATCGATGGCCACGTCAACGATGACGGCCCCTCTCTTCATGAACTTCAGCATCTCACGGGTGACAAGCTTCGGTGCCTTGGCTCCGGCAACCAGCACAGCGCCGATGACCACATCGGCTTCCAGAACCAGCTGGCGAAGAAGGGTCGGGCTGCTCATCATCGGAAAACAGTTTTTCGGCATCACCTCCGAGAGATACCGGAGTCTGTCCAGGTTCATATCAAGGAGGTAGACCTTGGCGCCGAGACCGCAGGCCATCTGGGCGGCATTGGTGCCGACAATCCCGCCGCCGATGACAACAACGGTGGCGGGACCGACGCCCGTCACCCCGCCGAGCAGAATGCCCCGTCCGCCATACGAGCGTTCGAGGAATTTGGCGCCCTCCTGGATCGACATCCTGCCCGCCACCTCGCTCATCGGGGTCAGTAGCGGCAGGTCGCCTTTGGGGCCTTCCACCGTTTCGTAGGCGATGGCAATTGAACGGTTCCTGATGAAGGCCCGGGTCAATGGTTCATTCGGGGCAAAATGGAAATAGGTGAAGATAACCTGTCCCTTGCGGATCAGGTTGTATTCTGCTGATTGCGGTTCTTTTACATGCATAACCATATCGGCATTGGCATAGATCTCCGCCGGGTCCTCGATGATCTCTGCCCCTGCTGCGGCATAGGCCTCGTCGGGAAAACCGCTGCCGGCGCCTGCGGTCTTCTCGACCATCAGGATATGGCCGCCTGCCCGCATGATTTCAGCCCCGGCCGGGGTCATCGCAACTCTGTTTTCAGCTGTCTTTATTTCTTTTAAGATTCCGATTTTCATGGTGTCTGATCTCCTGTCAGGATTTTCCCCTCATCATCAGCCCCCGGGAGATGGAAAATGTCCAGGGCCTCGCAGGCGGATGGTTCAAACGCACGTTGGAAGGGCTCTCTCTGCGATGAGATTGCAAATCCCTTGCCAGAAGTAATCTGCAGGGCCTCAGAGAGGAGGGCGGCTTAGGGAAAAGAGAAGATAGGGTAATGAAAACAAGGTGTAAGAGTATGGTTCTTCGGCGGTGCCTGCCGACGGTTCAAGAAGATCGTGCGGTCATGGGGAGGAAAACATTGGAAACTTTTAATACCGTAATGAAGAATTTGTAATAAATATTTATTTAAAATAAAATAATTAGCCACTACGGTTCCTTTTTATTCCATTGGTAATTTTTATTACCAGATTGCAGGCCGTACTTGGCGATCTTTTTTATCAGGGCGGTATGGGACAGCCCGAGTTTTCTGGCAGTCTGACGGATGCTGGTCGCAGTGTTCAGGGCCTCGAGCAACAGGTCGGTTTCGTGACGGGCCATATGGTCTTTCAAGGGTACCTGCTGCATCGGCGGAGCATACCTGTCGCTGCGGCTGCCTTGTCCTGCCGTTTCATGGCTCAGCAGGATAGACGCAACACCGATTTCATCGGAATCGTTGAGGACGGAGGCACGTTCCACCACATTCTTCAGTTCCCTGACATTTCCCGGCCAGGCATGACTGAGAAGCTTGGTCATTGCGCTGTGGCCGATCGTCTGATCGGGCTTGGCCAGCTTGATATTGAACCGGTGGAGAAATTTTCCCGCCAGCAGCGGGATATCCATCAGCCGTTCACGCAGAGGAGGGATCTGGATCGTCAGGACATTGATGCGATAAAAGAGATCCTCGCGCAGGCGTCTTTCCTCCATCATGTCCCTGAGGTTCCTGTTTGTGGCGGTGATAACCCGGGCATTGACCGGTATCTCTTCAAAGCCGCCGATCCGTCGCACCAGGCCTTCCTGAAGGACCCTGAGGATTTTGGCCTGGGGGCCGAGAGGCATGTCGCCGATCTCATCGAGAAAGATGGTTCCGTCAGCTGCAGCCTCAAAGAGTCCGGGCTTTCCTTTTCTTCTGGCCCCGGTAAAGGCACCGTCAACGTAGCCGAAAAGTTCGCTTTCGATGAGCGCCTCGGGAAGGGCTGCGCAATTGATCGGGATGAAGGGACCGGATCTCCCGCTTTCATAATGAATGGCCTTGGCGAACAGCTCTTTTCCGGTGCCGCTCTCGCCGGTTATTGAGACTATGGCGCCGGTATCGGCGATTTTTTTTGCGAAGGTTATCAAGTTCGTGATGACCGCACTCTCCCCGATAAAATCGTCAAAGGTGACATCCAGGGGCATCGATACGGCATCAACCATCTCTTTGACTTCCTTGAGATCTTTCATCAACAGCACCGCGCCGACAAAGGTGCCCTGGACATCGCATATCGGTTTTGCCGAACCGTAAAATTCCACCCTGCCGGTGCTGGTTACCACCGATTTTCTTCTGCTGACCGGGATTCTTTTGGCGATGCAATCGAGCAGGATGGAGTCTTTCGGGCTCAGTTCGCTGATATGGCGGCCGATGATATGTTCATACACCTGGCCGAGGATCCGACAGGCAACGGAGTTTATGGTATTGACCGTTCCGCCGGCGTCGACGGAGATAATTCCCTCGCTCATGCCGTCGAACAGGGTTTTAAACCACTGCTGTCGACGCTCCCGCGGCAGGTTTCGTATTTCCGACCACGTTTCGATGCCCGGCAGAGTGGAAAAGAGGGCCAGCAGTCCGTCTCGATCCAGGCCCTGCTCCCGGCTCTCGATCTCAATCGATATCTTCGCGAATCCGTCCTTTTGTTCAACCTCCATCGTAACGATATTGAGACTCTGATGGGTCATCAACCGGGCAATATCAAAGACGATTCCTATTCGATCCTTGAAAAGAAGCTGAAATTTCAGGCTTTTGGGCATGCCGCGTATCTTTCCTCAAGAGATTTCCGGTTGATCGGGTCTCGACAGGCAGGAACAGCAAGGCTGTTCTCGTTGGGCTACCTTACCTCCATCATGCCAGAAACACGAGCAGTAATATTTCCCTGTGATACATTCCCACGGATGGAACCGGGCCTCTGCAGCCCTGTTACCGGATAAGCACAATCTGGATATCCATGACATTGGTCCGGGTTGGGCCGGTGATCAGCAGATCCTGCAACGGCTCAAAGAAGGTGTAGGAGTCGTTGTCGGCCAGGTGGGTGGCGGCGCTGATGCCCAGTTTTCCGGCCCGTGCAAGGGTCGAACCATCGGCAAAGGCCCCGGCTGCATCCGTGGGGCCGTCCGTGCCGTCGGTCCCGGCGGAGAGCAGCACGATATCCGCCGTACCGGAGAGCTCGATACCTGCAGCCAGGGCGAGCTCGCAGTTTCTCCCCCCCCGGCCGTTTCCTGTCACCGTCACAGTGGTTTCCCCGCCGGAAAGAAGACATGCCGGTGCGGAGATCGGCCGTCCGGACCGGCGGATTTCACGGGCAATGTCGGCGAGGAATCCGGCGATTATCCTGGCCTCTCCATGCAGCATAGAGGTCAGGATCAGGGGCCGATATCCGAGAAATGCCGCCTTCTTCTCTGCGGCCGACAGGGCATCAGAGATACTGCCGATAATCCGGTTGGTGACTCTGGAAAAGCCGGCATCATCGGGTTTGGGGGTCTCTTCCCGTCGTCCGGCCGCACCCTCAACCAGATGCCTGCGCACCGGGGCGGGGATGTCTTGCTGCAGGTTATGCTTCGAGAGGATGGCCAGGCAATCCTGGAAGGTGCTGGTGTCGGGAACGGTCGGACCCGAGGCAATGATATCCAGGTCATCGCCGATAACGTCGGACAGGATCAATGAGACGACGGCTGCACCGTTTGCCGCCCGGCTAAGTCTCCCGCCCTTGATGCGTGACAGGTGCTTGCGGATGGTATTGATCTCATGGATCGTAGCCCCGCAGGCCAGCAGCAGCCGGGTCGTCTCCTGTTTGTCGGCCAGGCTGATCCCGGCAGCGGGTGCCGGGGTCAGGGCGGAACCGCCTCCGGAGATCAGGCACAGGATCAGGTCGTCGGGTCCGGCAGTGCCGACCAGTTCCAGCAGGGTGTCCGCGGCCCGGCAGCCGTTTGCGTCCGGAACCGGGTGCCCGGCCTCCATCAGCCGGCAATGGTTCAAAGGGGTGCCATGCCCGTATTTGGTGATGATAAGCCCGTCATATATGCGATCACCGAGAAGGGCCTCGGCCTCGGCTGCCATGGCCGCCGAGGCCTTGCCGGCACCTATCAGAAACAATCTTCTGATGCTCGAAAGATCGTAGACCGCCTCTGCCGCCTGCAGTGTGTCGCCGCACAGCCGAAGACTGCGATTGACACAGGTTTCAGGAGATACCGCCGCAAGCGCGGCCCGGAAAATCTCCGTGGCCGTTTCTCTCATTTTTTTTCTCCCTTGCCTTGCCGGAGCAGCTCTGCTATACCCTTCGTATATCTGCAGTAAAAAGCAAATCAGGGTCGTATTGCAAGCAGAAGTTTTGAAAAACGGCTCTGTGCCGACGTCTTTTCATTCGAAGAATAAGGAAAGGAAGCCGTAATGCAACAGATCGTCTTCACGGATATTGACGGCATCAAGGTGGGGCATGCCCAGGATCAGGATGCCGCTACCGGTTGCACCGTGGTGATCTGCGAACGGGGAGCGACGGCCGGGGTCGATATCCGGGGCGGGGCGCCGGGAACACGGGAAACGGACCTTTTGGACCCTGTCAACCTGGTGGAAAAGATCCATGCGGTTGTCCTGGCCGGAGGGAGCGCCTTCGGCCTGGATGCCGCCGCCGGGGTGATGCAATACCTGGAAGAGCGCAACATCGGCTTTGATGTCGGGGTCACCAGGGTGCCGATCGTCTGCGGGGCGGTCCTCTTTGATCTGACCATCGGTGATCATCGCATACGGCCCGACAAGGCGATGGGCTACCGTGCCTGTTGCCGGGCCACGGGCGCGGCCTGCCCCGAGGGGAGCATCGGCGCCGGCACCGGGGCGACGGTGGGCAAGATTACGGGTATGCGGCGGGCAATGAAAAGCGGGCTGGGCTGCCATGCCGTCCGGGTGGGTGCGCTGCAGGTCGGCGCGTTGGTTGCGGTCAACTGCCTTGGGGACGTGATCGACCCTGAGACCGGAAAACCGCTGGCAGGGCTCCTGAATGAGGATCTGAGCGGCCTGTCAGAAACCGAGGAGGCCATGCTGGCGGCCGGCTTCCAGAAGAGAGATCGCTTCGCCGGCAACACCACCATAGGCATTGTTGCCACCAACGCCGGACTGACTAAATCGCAGGCGGCAAAACTGGCTTCCATGGCCCAGGACGGGTATGCCAGGAGCATGCGGCCGGCGCATTCCATGTTCGACGGCGATACCCTGTTCACCATGGCCACCGGGCATGTGGAGGCGGACCTGAGCGTCCTCGGTCTGTTGTCGGCAAGGGTTACGGAACGGGCGGTTTGTTCGGCCGTAACGAAAGCAACCTCCCTGTGCGGTTATCCGTGTTCTGCCGATATACTGCAGTCTTGAAGTAACATGATATAAATAAAAAATAAAGGAGATGGGCATGGCAAAGATGACAAAAGAAAAATTGGTTGAATTGCTGAACAAGGATTTAGGCCTGGAATATACCGCATGCGTCCAGTATACCCAGCATCAGGGGGTCCTGAAAGGGGCCATGTACCAATCCATGCAGAAGGAGCTGGTGATACACGCCCAGGAGGAACTGGCCCATGCCACGATCTTGGCCAGCCAGATCGACTATCTGGGCGGGACCCCGACTGTTAAGATGCCGGTTCCGAAGGTCTCGTCGAACAACGAGGAGATGCTTGCCCAGGACCTGGAAGGTGAAAATGATGCCATCAGCCGCTACAGCGTCCGTATCAGGCAGGCGGAGGAACTGAACCTCTATCACCTTGCCCAGCAGCTGAGAAACATCCTGGCCGTTGAACAGGAGCATGCCATGGACCTTGAACAGGCCCTCGGCAAATAGGCGGCCTTCACTGCGGCATCTTCTCAAGGGTCTCGAAAGATCGCCGCATAAAAAATCCGCACCTCGGAAAGATACGGCCGGCAGCGCCTGTCGCGCCTTCTTTTTCAGGTTCCGCGGGTAACAGCGCATCGGGGAAGGTAACGGGGGCGCGCTGACTTGCCTGCCCTGCTGTAAGCAGTGGAAAGGGGGATTGCTCGGATGAAGATCCTGCTCAATGTTTTAGGGAAGTTTTCCTGGGAACACGTTGCGGAAACGGGGCTGCAGATCCTGATTGTCCTGGTTTTTGCCTTTGCGGTGATGACATTGCTGCAAAGAATTCTTCAACACCTTGAAAGACATCTGATCAGACGAAGTGAGGAAGAAGGCGAACCTCCATCCGAGTCACAAAAGCGAATCGAAACCCTTGTCCATCTTATAAAAAGAGCTGTCCTGCTGATCCTGTGGCTGACCGTCGGACTTATGATTCTGAAAGAGGTGGGTGTTGAAATAGGGCCGATCATCGCCAGTGCCGGTGTCGCCGGCGTTGCCGTCGGCTTTGGGGCCCAGAACCTGATCCGTGATATCATTTCCGGGTTCTTCATCATCCTGGAAAATCAGATCCGCGTCGGTGATGTCGCCGTAATCAACGGGACGGGAGGGTTGGTCGAGAAGATCAATTTTCGCACGACCATTCTCCGTGATGTCAGCGGCACGGTCCATGTCTTTCCGAACGGGACGATCACGACCTTGAGTAATATGACCAAAGAATGGTCCTGTTATGTCTTCGATATCGGCATCGCTTACAAGGAAAACACCGATCATGTCATCGGCATCATGAAAGATGTCGGAAAAACCCTGCGGGGAGATGCGAAGTTCGGCAGACTCATTCTCGAAGATCCCGAAATCTTCGGGGTGGACAAGTTCGGTGATTCCGCGGTCGTCATCAAGGGGAGGATCAAGACCAAACCGATTCGGCAATGGGAGGTGGGAAGGGAATTTCTGCGCCGGATCAAGCTAGCCTTTGACGAAAACGGTATTGAGATCCCCTTTCCTCATCACTCGGTCTATTTTGGTGAAAAGAGCAAGGCCTTCGATATGCGTCTGTTGGAAAAACACCGGGAGTAAAGAGGAAGCCGATGCTTGGGTGTGACGGGCCGATACTGATAGTCGAGGACGATGCCAATACCGCCTCACTGGTCAGGACCTACCTTGAACGGGAAGGTTTCGCAACGGTCACCGCAGCGGATGGAGAGGAGGCGCTCAGGCTTGCCAGACAGCGGCGTTTCGGCTTCGTGATCCTTGATATCATGTTGCCGAAGGTCGACGGCTGGGAGGTCTGCCGGCAACTGCGGACCTTTTCCAATGTTCCGGTGCTGATGCTGACCGCGAGAGAAGAGGAGATAGATCGGGTCACCGGTCTGTTGCTGGGTGCCGACGATTATGTGGTCAAACCTTTCAGCCCCCGTGAACTGGTGGCCCGGGTCAAGGCGATCCTGCGCCGGTTCCGTCCGGCCCCGGTCGACAGCGGCGAAAAATTGGTCCGCGGCGGGCTGGAGATGGATAGGGAGAAGCATCGGGTCACGCTGAATGGACAAACCGTGAGTCTGACGGCCGTCGAGTACAAACTTCTGCAGACCCTGATGCAGGCACCGGGCCGGGTCTTTTCGCGCAATGAACTGCTCGATGTCCTCTACCGGCATGGAGAAATCGTGGTCGACCGGGTCGTCGACGTCCATATCGGCAAGCTCAGGCAGAAGATCGAAGAGCAACCATCGCAGCCCCTCTTTATCCTGACTGTCCGTGGTTTCGGCTATACCTTCAGCGATCGGGAGAGTCGATGATCCGCGTTAAGGACCGCCTGCTCTGGAAGCTGCTGCTGATCAATGTGGTGCCGGTGATCGCGGTCATTGTCCTGGTGGTCTGGCTGGCCATTGACCAGCTTGCGGCAGGATACTTCATGGCGCTGATGAAGAAATATGACATCGAACCGACGGCCATTCACCGGATGTTTCTCTCCTCGATCCATTACTATCTGATCTGGGCAAGCCTGGCCGCCCTTATTCTTGCCTTTATCCTCAGCTACCTCCTGACCCGAAAGGTGCTGAAACCGCTTTCTCAGATGAGCGCCGTCACCCGGGATATAGCGGCAGGAAACTTCACCGCCAGGGTCGAGGTCACAGGGGGCGACGAGGTCGGACAGCTCGGCGCCTCGTTCAACCGGATGGCCGACAGTCTGGAGCGTATCGAACAGCTCAGAAAAAATATGGTCGCCGATGTCGCCCATGAACTGCGGACACCCCTGACCAACCTGCGAGGGTATCTGGAGGCCGTGAACGACCAGGTCATCGCCCCCTCGCCGGAGACACTGCATCTGCTGGAAAAAGAGACCTTGCGCCTGGTCACACTGGTCGACAATCTGCAGCAGCTCTCCCGTGCCGAGGCGGCAAGGCTCTACCTGAAACGGGAAGGACTGGTGATCTCGGAACAGATAGGAGATCTTCTGCCCCTCTACCTGCCGGCCCTTGAAGAGAAACACATCAAGGTCGCCACGGATTTTCCGCAAGGTGCCGCCGTCATTTACGCCGATAGGGACAAGTTCCTGCAGGCGGTGCGCAATCTCCTCGACAACAGTGTCAAATACACCCCCGTTCGGGGAGATATCTCCATTTCCAGCCGGTGCGACGGAGCGGAAACCGAGATTCGCTTCTGCAACAGCGGTCCGGAAATCCCCCGGGCCGACCTGCCCTATATCTTCGAGCGTTTCTTTCGTACCGATCGTTCCCGCTCCCGCGATATCGGCGGAGCCGGTATCGGGCTGGCCATCACCAAGGAGCTGATCGAGGCACACGGCGGCCGCGTGGGGGCGCAAAGCGAAAACGGCCGGACCTGTGTCTGGTTCACCCTTCCCGATAAAAAAAGGTCTGTCGGCTGATCTTTACCTGATCTTTACATTGGCGTTAATCTCCCTTTACAGGCACGCATTAGGGTGTAGGCAACGAGGATGAAGCCCCTTCATCCGAAAAAAACCTTAATGCAGGGAGGCACGCGATGAAAAAGATGATCACCTTATTATCAGTTGCTGCTGTTGCTTTGACCTTTTCTCTTCTTTCTTTCGGCTGTACCGAGCACAAGGCCATGGAGCCGATGGGGACGAAGACCGAGTCCATGCCTGCGACAACCACGGACACCATGAAGACCCAGGATACGACGAAAAAGATGCCCGCCTCCATGGATACCATGAAAGACCAGGAGATGAAAAAAGAGGCGCCCATGGACAATACCAAGGCGACGGGAATGAAGAAAGAGATGCCGGGTTCCACCAACGACAAATCGATGTAAGGAAGCACTCAGCATATGAGGCGAGGAGGACGTCATGAAAACAGCAATTCTTTTCACTCTGCTGCCGCTTGTATTGCTGGCGGTGCTGATCGGCACGCCGAATCAGACGGCAGCCGCCACCCAGGTGACCACGACCTTTGTCGTCGGTTGATTCGATGTCGGTAAAGACGCCCTGGACGGGCGGCCGGGCGTGATCAAGGTCGAAAGAGGATGGCTTGGATTTTCGGAAATAGATCGCGTTACCTATAATGCCGAGCAGATTACCCTACATCAACTGGAGGACCTGCTGAAACGAGCGGGAACCTATATACGCACAGTGCCTCCCGACAGACCGTGAACAAGTCGAAACGGCAGCCACTGAACAAGGAGAATATCATGAAACTCATTATTTCAAGCGTTATCACAACACTTTTTCTGGTGATGATCGCCGGGCTCGCCACGGTGTGGTCGGGTTCGGAAAAAAAAGAGACCCTGTCCGGGTCGGCAAAGGCGCTTTTTGCCGGAGGGTGTTTCTGGTGCATGACGGAGCCCTTCGAGAAGCTTGACGGCGTCATCTCGGTGACGGATGGGTATGCCGGCGGCACCACGGAGAATCCGACCTATCATAACTATGTTGCCGGAGGGCATATCGAGGTGGTCCAGGTCCGGTATGATCCGAAAAAGATATCCTACGGGCGACTGCTCAATACCTTCTGGCATCAGATCAATCCCACCGATGCCGGCGGTCAGTTCGTCGATCGGGGGCATGCCTATATCTCCGCCATATTCGTCTATAACGACGAGCAGCGGCGGCTTGCCGAAGCCTCGAAAAAAGAACTGGAAGACAGCGGTATCTTTAAAGAACCCATTGTCACACCCATTCTTGATGCCCCGAAATTCTGGAAGGCGGAGGAATACCATCAGGACTATTACAAGAAAAACCCGATCCGGTACTTTTATTACCGCTCGCGTTCCGGCCGCGACGATTTCCTGAAAGGCGCCTGGAAGGGCGTCAATCTCGATCTTTCCGGAGATCCGGCCCTGACGGACCTGAAAAAGAAGCTGACCCCTCTTGAGTATCGTGTCACCCAGGAGGGTGCAACGGAGCCGCCTTTTCACAATGCTTACTGGGACAACAAGAAGCCCGGGCTGTATGTGGATATCGTCTCCGGAGAGCCGCTCTTCAGTTCGACCGACAAGTTTGATTCCGGCACCGGCTGGCCGAGCTTCACCAAGCCCGTCGATAAAAACAATATCGTCGAACATGAGGATAAAAGCCTCTTTACGGTCAGGACCGAGGTCCGCAGCCGGAAGGGCAACTCCCATCTCGGCCATGTCTTCAACGACGGACCGCCTCCGACCGGTTTGCGCTACTGTATCAATTCCGCTGCGCTCCGTTTTATCCCGGTTGATAAGCTGGCCGCCTCTGGCTATGGAGAGTACCTGAAATTGTTCAAATAAACAGGCATCTCAGCCGGGGAGACCCAGCAGACGTCTGGCGTTATCGGTTGTGTAACGGGCCGTTTCCGCAGGTGGTTCGTTGCGCAATCCGGCAAGTGTCTCCAGGATTTCCGGAAGGTATTGGGGCAGATTGACCTTGCCGCGATGCCCGGCAAGTGGAATATCCGGCGCATCGGTCTCTATGACTATCGTCTCCCGGGGCAATTCGGCGGCAATGGAACGGATCTTCCTGGCCCTGTCATAGGTGAGCGTTCCACAGAAACTGATGCAAAAACCCAATTTGATGTAGTGGGTGGCCTGTTGATAACTGCCGTTGAAGGCGTGGACAATGCCGCCCTGGGAAAAACGTTTTGCCCTAAGAGTTGCAAGGACCCGGTCATGCGCCTTGCGGACATGGAGAAGAATGGGCAGGTGCGCCTTGGTCGCGATCTTCAATTGCTGCTCGAAGAGATCCTGCTGGGCCTGCGGATCATGATCTTCGATATGATAGTCAAGGCCGATCTCGCCGATGGCAACCACTGTTCTGCTGCGGGTCAATACCTCGAGTTCTTCCAGATCTTCAGGGTGATGCTGAGCCAGATACATCGGATGCAGACCGGGGGCGGCAAACAGTCCTTCGATCTGTTCGGACAAGGTGATGAGCCTGTCCCAGCCTTCCCGGTCCACACCCGGCAGGACCATCCCCCGCACTCCCGCATCCCTGGCCTTTGTCAACACGGTATCGAACTCGGATGAAAAACAGGTAATATCCAGATGGCAATGCGTATCGATCAGTTCCATGGATTTTGGATGCCGCACTCCTTGATACGGAAATAACCTACCCCGTTGTTTCAGGTCTTTTAAGGTTCAGGGTGTAGGCAAAACGGTTGCCGAAAAAGGCGTCCTCCAGGAAACCGACCTTGCCTGCGAGATGAGAAATCGTTGTACGGTTGTGGAAATGGGGATCGAAGATGATCTCGGTAACGGAAAGGATCCCGCCCGGTTTGAGGGCGGCAAAGATCTCCCGCATCGCCTTTTCCGGTTCCGGGATCTCCCCCGTCACCGTCACCATCAGGGCCCGGTCAAAGCGGTTGCTGCCGATTTTCCCTTGTCCTGCTCCGGCCTGAAGAAATTCTATATTGCCGAGGACCGATTCCTGCGCTTTCAGCCTGGCCCGCTGCAGCATCCCTGCCTGGATATCCATCGCCACGACCTTTCCCTCAGGGCCTATTGCCCGGGCAAGCGGGATGGTAACCCGGCCCGGTCCGCAGCCGACATCCACCACGGTCATTCCCGGTTGAAGATCGAGATGGTCGATGATGGTCACGGCCCTGTTGGTCTTGGCGAAGGGGTTGTCCAGCTCGACCATCCAACTCAGCCAGACAGGGCAGGGAAGCGAACTGCGGCGGGAGGCAAAACGCCAGAAAATCCAGACGACCGTTCCGAGACCGGCCAAGGCGAAAAAGAGGGCGGCGAGTGGTTTCATCTTCTCAAGGCTGTGCGCCGGGTGATGGATTGCCTGTTTGCTGCAGCGGGTTCAGCCGTTGCCGGCAGGCCGCAGAACCGCGTCGGGAAAAGCTTTCGTCCGGCGGGGATGGCGAATCCGCCGGACAATGCATAGCATATACCACAGGTACCCTGATCGCAAATATTCTTTACCCGGGAGGAGGTCCATGGCACTTTCCGTCGTTTCTCTCTACAGCAGGATTCTTCCGAAGAGCAATTGCCGGGATTGCGGTTTTCCGACCTGTCTCGCCTTCGCCAGCATGGTCGTTTCGGAGAAGCACCCTCTCGGGGCCTGCCCGCATATCCCCCCCGATGTCCTTGAACGGTGTGAAAAGGAGCTTGCACAGCAGTATGCCGAGGGGAAGTGGCTGAAACGGGATCCGGCCGAAGAGGCCTTGAAATGGGCCAAAGGACGGGCGGCATCGATGGCTGTCACCGACCTTCCTGAAAGGATCGGTGGAGAGGTCATTATCCGCGATTCACAAGAGGTGCTGAGGCTTCCCTATTTTACGGATTTCCTGCTCATTACCACCCGGGCCGTCACCTGTCCCGACGGATCGGAACTGAGCCTTCTCGAGCAGGTGTTTATTTTCAACCACATGGCCCAGGGCGGCAGGTCCGAGCCCACCGGGAAATGGAAGGGATTCATCGAGTTTCCCAACACCGTCTCCAAGGCGGTTACCATGAAAGGGCGGGTGGAGGAACCGCTGGCTGAAGGCTTTGCCGGCCGAAGGGACGAGCTGGTACGCAGGGCATCGGCCCTTGGGGCGAAGCAGGTTCCCGAACTTGGGGGATCGGCGGACGTCGCACTGCTCTTCACACCTCTGCCGAGGGTCCCGGTGATTCTGCTGTTCTGGGATCGGATCGTGGGCGAGGCCTTCGCGCCCGAGGCGAAAATGCTCTTCGATGAGACCGTCACCGACCATCTCGATATCGAATCCATTGTCTTTCTCTGCGAGAGGATCAGGCAGCTTCTCTGTGAAGGAGACCATTAGGCAGAAGGATCTTCGGGATATCCCGAGGATCCATATGGAGTCCGTCTGCCGTCCGTAATGGGGCGGTCCTTGGAAACGATCACGGCCGTCCTTTTTTCCGGCCGGCGATCCGTCGATGATTGCCGATCAGTTCGTCACTGTCGACATAGGCATAGGCGCTGTGTTTATGGATGGATTCGAAGCTTTCGACCCCCGCTGAAAACCATGTGATATCGGGATGTCTTAATGCCGTAACGGCCACCTTTCTGACCACGTCTTCGACAAACATCGGGTTTCTGTAGGCCTGTTCGGTGACGAATTTTTCGTCGGGACGCTTCAACAGCGAATAGAGTTCACAGGAGGCCGACTGTTCGATCATCCCGATCAGGTCCTCGACCCAGATGAATTTCCTGAACTTCACGTTCAGGCTTACCTCGGCCCGCTGGTTGTGCGCCCCCGCCTCGCTGATCTCCTTGGAGCAGGGGCAGAGGGTCGTCACCGGTACCTGGACCGAGAGGATGAAGTTCTCGTCGGCCCCGGTGCCGTCCGTAAAGGTGCAACGGTATTCCATCAGGCCGCGGGTGCCGGTTACCGGGGCCTTCTTTTCGATGAAATAGGGAAAATTCATGGTCAGTTCCGCACGCTCGGCATTCAGGGTTTCCTTAACCTCCTTGAGGAGTTTCGAGAAGTTGTTGATGCTGATCGCATCCATGTATTTATTGAGGGCGGATGTAAAGACGGTGACGCAGCTGCTCCTTCTCTCGCCGGGCATACTGACCTGGAGACCGACGGTACCCACCGTATTCTGGAAGCCGCCGCCCTTTTCCCTGACCCGGATCGGGACCTGGATATTTTTTATACCGACGATCTGAATAGTTGTCGGCGTGGATGAAAGGTGTTGCATCGCTTCTGTTGCTCCTGCCGCCGGGACCTTCTTCATCAGACGGCTGAAATATACGATCGGCAGGCCTCTGCCGTGTCGGTCTCCCGGGGATCATCGGACCGGATCAAACCGGGAAACCGTCTTGGTTGATCGGCCTTGACGGCATGGTTTTAATACCCTTTTTTCCTCGCTTGTACAAGACTCTTTTGAACGTGGGGCCGTCATGAAAGGCGCGGATAATTTTTCATGCGTTTCTTCCTGATTCGGTGTAGTCTAGAATACTCGTTCCGGTTGAAAATAAACCAAGGCAAAGGGGGTGCCGGCTCCGGGGAAGACCATGGACACGACCAGCGAAAAAATCCGTCTTGATAAATGGTTATGGGCTGCGCGTTTTTTCAGGACGCGTTCGATGGCCTCCGAGGCCGTGACCGGAGGGAAGGTGCATGTCAACGGTCAGCGGGTTAAACCGGCAAGGACGGTGCAGATAGGCGATAGACTGCAGATAACCCGGGATACGGTGACCTTTCTGGTCACGGTCCTGGCCGTTTCCGGGAAGCGCGGTCCTGCCACCCTGGCCCGTCTGCTCTATGAGGAGTCCGCGGAAAGCGTCAAGGCGCGCGAGGAGCAGCGTGATCTCAGGAAGATGATGCGGGCCGGACCTGCCCCCGAGGGGCGGCCGAGCAAGCGGGATAGACGAAAGATAAGAGAATTCACAAGGAAAGATTGATATTGTCGGGCTCGGGTCCGGTTTCCGGCCCGGGCTGCGGCAGTTTCAGAGGAAGAGGAGGAAATGGTGAAAAAAATTGAACGGGCATTGATAAGCCTCACCGACAAATCCGGCATCGACGGTTTTGCAACGGAACTTGCCGCATTGGGAGTGGAAATCCTCTCCACCGGCGGCACCGCCAAAAGGATCCGGGAAGCGGGGATTCCCGTGATGGATGTCTCGGAATTCACCGGTTTTCCGGAGATGCTGGACGGCAGGGTCAAGACGTTGCATCCGAAGGTTCATGGCGGCATCCTGAACCAGCGTGACAATGCCGACCACCAGCGGCAGTGTGCCGAGCAGGGTCTGCAGAATATCGACCTTGTGGCCGTCAATCTCTATGCCTTCGAAAAGACCGTTGCCGACCCGGATTGCAGTCTGGCCGAGGCGATCGAAAATATCGATATCGGCGGTCCGACCTTGCTCCGGGCCTCGGCCAAGAATTTTCACGACGTCACGGTCATCGTCGATCCGGCGGATTATCCGAGGGTCCTGGCGGAGATCAGGGAACAGGGCGATACCCGGCTTGCAACCAGGTTCTACCTGGCAGCCAAGGTCTTCGCCCTGACCTCCGACTACGATACGAAAATCTCCCGTTGGCTGAATCAGGTGGATGTAAAGACGAATAACTATTTCACAGGAGCGTAACATGTTGAATATGGCGGTCCTCCTGTCGGGTAGCGGCAGGACGCTCGATAACTTCCATGAACGGATCACGGCGGGAACCCTTGCCGGCAGGATCCGGGTGGTGGTCTCCAATACCAAAAGCGCTCTCGGATTGAAGAAGGCCGCAGATTACGGCTACCCGGCCTTTCATGCAGTCGGCAGTGAGGCAACCAATGCCGTCCTGCGGGAGTATGATATCGATATCATCTGTCTGGCCGGATACTTGAAGCTGTATGAGCCGCCGGCGGCTTTGGCCAGGTCGGTGATCAATATCCATCCGTCGCTGATTCCGTCCTTTTGCGGGGATGGTTTCTACGGTTCACGGGTGCACAGGGCCATAAAAGAACGCGGCTGTACGGTAAGCGGCTGTACGGTCCATTTCGCCGACGAGCAGTATGATCAGGGACCGATCATCCTGCAGAAATGTGTTGAGATCGGTTATGATGATACCGTCGACGAGATCGCCGCCAAGGTCTTTGCCAAGGAGTGCGAGGCCTTCCCTGAGGCCATCAACCGGGTCGACCGGATGGGGATAGACTTCTTTTGGGAGCGAGTAACGAGGTGAGTGCGGGAAAACGTGTTATCATGTCGTCTCAGGACATGGAGCTTGCCCAGAAGAGGATTGCGCTCCAGATACTTGAGAGAAATCAGTCCGCCGAGCAACTGGCCATTGTCGGAATCCATACCTGCGGTGTGTATCTTGCCGACAGAATAGGAAAAATCATAGCGGAACAGGGAGGCATCCGGGTGTTTTCCGGCAGCCTCGATATCAACCTCTATCGGGATGATTGGAGCCTGATTGCCCAGAACCCGCTGGTGAAAAGAACGAATATCGGCTTTGATGTCGAAGGACGGGACCTGGTCCTGGTCGACGATGTCATCTTTACCGGACGCACCATCAGGGCGGCCATGGACGCGCTGATGGACTATGGCCGGCCGCATTCTATTCAGCTTGCGGTTCTGGTGGACCGGGGAGGCAGGGAGCTGCCGATCCAGCCTGACTATATCGGGATGTCCACAGCCGTCCTGGCCGATGAACGGATTCAGGTGATGTTCACGGAACATGACGGAATGGATCAGGTCGTCATCGAACGGTAGGCGATGGAGCTTCTGGCCCCGGTCGGCAATCAGGAGAATTTTCAGGCGGCGCTGGATGCCGGTGCCGACGCAGTCTATGTGGGCGCCCCCGGGCTCAACGCCAGAAACCTGGCACGGGACCTGCGTTTGGAAGAGATCGGGGCAATGATCCGGGTCTGCCGCGACCAGGGAAAGCGGCTCTATGTGGCCGCCAACAGCCTGGTCCTGGAAACCGAGCTGCCGGAGGTTATTGAGACCCTGGCGCTCCTGGAGACCCTGGAGCCCGATGCCCTGATCGTCCAGGACCTGGGCCTGATCAATCTGATCCGGGCGTATTTTCCCCGTTTCCCGCTGCATGCCTCAACCCTGATGCTGGCCCACACTGCCGATGCGGTACATATGCTGTCCGCTCTCGGCTGCCGGCGGGTCGTCCTGGCCAGGGAATTAAGCCTAAAGGAGATAGCGGCAATCGCCGGGCAGACCGACGTGCAGCTCGAGGTCTTCGTCCATGGGGCCATGTGCTTTTCCTATTCCGGGCTCTGCCTGTTTTCCTCCTATCTCGGCGGCAAGAGCGGTCTGCGCGGCCGTTGCGTCCAGCCATGCCGCAGACGGTACCAGTGGCAGGGCAAAGGCGGCAAAGGCGGCGGCAAGGCGAAAGGTGGAAGTTATCTGTTCTCGATGAATGATCTGAGCGGCCTGGAGGCGATTCCCGAGCTTCGCCGTCTGGGTGTCGCCTCCTTGAAGATCGAAGGCAGGTTGCGTTCGGCCCACTATGTCTCCCACGTGGTGCAGGCATACAGGTTGATGCTGGATTCGGATGCCGGGGATTTCGACAGGGCGCTGGAACAGGCGAAGACCCTGGTCGGCAAGGCCATGGGCCGGACCACGGCCCCGGGTTTTTTCTTTACGCCCAGACCGGCTGACGTGATAACGCCGTACCATTCCGGGAATACCGGCCAACATCTCGGCCGAATGAAGACCGTCACCGGGTCCGCAAAAGCGCTCTATGGGGAAATCGGCCTGAAAGAGCAGGTTGCGGTCGGCGACCGGCTGCGGCTTCATTTCGAGTCCTCCGGAGAGCGGTTGGCCTTTCGGTTGCAGGAGATCAGGCTTGCCGACAAGGCCGTCGACAGTGCCGATGCCGGGGTTTTTGTGCGTCTCGGATTGCCGGGCAATACCCTGAGCCTGGGCTCCGGCAGGATTGAGCTGTACAAAGTCGATGCCCGGACCGAAGCCCCGATTGCAGCTGATCTGCAGGTCGGTACGGTCAAACGGCAACTGGAACACAACCGGAAACGACTTCTTCGAAGTATCAGGGCGCTCCAGGCTCGATTCGAGTTGCCGACCGGCGGGGAAGGCCGGAACACGGAGCCGGATTTGCCCCGGGAACGCGCAAAGAGAGGCGGTATCCCGAAAAAAGGTGCGGATCTCAGGTTTCCTGTGGAACTGTGGTTGAAAACCGATGCTCCGAAGATCGCTCTGGGGCGGCTGCCCTTTGCCTGGAACCGGCTGCTGCTGCCACTCGATAAAACCATGGTGGCGCAGGCCGGCCGGATCAGACAGGTTCTGGGACGGCGGGCGATGGATGTGATCTGGGCGCTGCCGCCGGTGCTTATCGGCGCCGAACTCGGCCGGACGCGTGCCGTTATTGCCTCCCTTATCCGGTCCGGATTCAAGAGTTATCAGATCGGTCATCTCAGCCAGATCGCCCTGTTCGGCAAAGAACGGGTGCATCTCTTCGGCGATTATACGCTTAACCTGATGAACGACCAGGCAGTCAGACTGGTCGGCCGGCTGGGACTTGAGGCGACCCAGGTCGCCATCGAGCTCGACCGCAACTGCCTGCAAGACCTGTTCCTCGGGTACGGCAAAGGGCAGGCCTTATCCGGGGGCAAGGGGCATGATCCGGGGGGCGGGATTCGGCTCGGGCTTACGGTCTACGGGGCGCCGGCGCTGTTCACCGCCCGCACTGTCGCTAATCATTTCCATTATGATCGCGCTCTTGTAAGTCCCAGGGGGGAGCCGTTTACCATTCGGAGGGGAGCCTGCGGGACGCAGACATTTTCCTGCCGTCCGTTTTCACTGCTTTCCCATGGCAGGGAATTGAAGGAGATGGGACTTGGCTATGCCGTAGTGGATATCACCGGCTTCACCCTTGACCGGAAAGGGCTGCAGGAACTGGCGGACAGGGTGGCGGGATCCAAACGGGCAGGCAGGCTGTCGACCTTCAACTATCTGGGAAAACTGGAATGACCCGGGTGCTCCGGACGGACCCCGGTCAATTGAGTTTACGTACCCGCCCTTCGTCCAGCCGGCGCATTCCCTCCATCAGCAATTTCATGAAATAGCCGATCTCCGGAACCTCAAAGTCTTCGGGAGGGATCCCGGGGGTGAATTTGAAACGCCCTTTGTGCTCTTTCAGGATCTCATAAAAGGCCGTCTCACCGGAAAAATCGAGATACTTGGCCTTGATCAACGAACCTTGCCTGAAGGAGAATCGTGCCGTACCCTTTGTCAGTTCAGATATAGTTAAAATACCTGTTTTATTATTCATATTCAGGGTCTGGAATAAGGCTTCAGCCGGGATTTCGGCAAGATTTCCGATCATCCCCGACGAGAGATCTTCGGTCCGGAATGTGTTCGATTTGTTGAGACGGCTGGCCATCAGGCGGGAGAAATAGAGCTGGATGGCCGGGTAGCGGTCCAGTATCTTCAGAAAATTTTCTCTGCCGATGGAAATGATGGATGTCGGTTCGGCTATCTGGATGGTGGCGCTGACGTTTTCGTTGCAGATCAGGCTCATCTCTCCGAAGACATCGCCTCTCTCGAGTTTCGAGATGGTTATTCCGGCCTCGTTGATCACATTGACGCTGCCGGAAACGATGATATAGAAGGAGTCTCCCGGTTCGCCCTTGCGGATAACGATACCTCCTTTATCAAATTTGTTCAGTTTGAAAAACTGGACGACCTTATCCAGGTTTTTCTGGTCGATGTTCTTGAAAAAGGCAAAACCGCTTATCAGATGCACCATCGATCCCAGCTCATTGGAGTAAGGCTCGTCCGATTCCAGGGAGGTAACGGCTTCATCCTTGCTGTGCTCAAGACGGATTGAACCCGTGCAACCGCTGCAGCTGATCAGACAGATGGGAACCTTGTCCCCCCGCTCGTAGTGCATGATAATTTTGGTCAGATCGCCCTGGAGTATCTTGCAGGCCTTCTTGCCAACCGGAGTGTGCGCTATCGTAGTGGTAATAAAGGCGTTCTCGCACTCGTTGACGATTGAAATGCCGATACCGGTGATGCTGAAGATGTCGCCGTATTCATAGAGGGGACATTGTCTGTTTTCAACAATCCTGAAAAGTACTTTTGGAAAACCCATTTTTCTTTAGAGCGAGGGGCCAAAACGCCACAGTATGTCTGAAAAAAAAGGTGTCGAGGACACCCGATACATCCTGTTCTACAATAGCGTACTCCAATGAGATGTGTCAAATACTAATTGGTCCCGAATACGATGAATAATCATTATATTTGTTGACATTATCCGATTCTCAAAGTATAGATATTTTTTTGGTTCGCATCCAGGTGAAGACGGATGGCAGCGGTTGGAAACGGCAAATATCAAAGCAGAAAACAGACAATAACAAGTATCGGCAGCGCCGGTTTTTCATATGAGAGAGTTAAAACAGGAGGAAAGAATTCGTGGCTAATCATAAATCCGCAAAGAAAAGAAATCGCCAGTCTCAGGTTCGTCGTCTGCGTAATCGGGCCAACAGGACCCAGATGAAAAGTTGCGTCCGCAAGGTCAATGAAGCGGTCGAGACCCAATCTGCAGAGCAGGCGAAAGAAGCGCTTACTCTTGCCATTCCCGTTATTGCCAGGACCGCCTCCAAGGGCAGCCTTCATAAGAGGACTGCCGCTCGCAAGATCTCCCGCCTGACCAAGAGCGTCAATAAGATGCAGGCGGCCGGATAGGACGGGCTGGGAGGAACGGATTGTCCAACGGGTGATTCGGGTGTGCCGTACAGGAGACAAAAGAGTCATGAAGCCGGAGGGTTTCATGGCTCTTTTTTTGTTTATACTCCAAATGACGGCAGAACTGGTTTGTCAAAAATCATTTTTTTTTGTAGACTCCGGTGCTTGTAGTGTCGGCCTCGCAAAAAGCCGCCCACCGACGGTTCGGGATTATGGCTTGTTGCTCTGAGGCGCGGCCCCTGCGGTCTCCGGGGGGGGTAGAGAAGCCATTAATTTTTATCGGAGGTAAAAAGGAAATCCGTGCACACTTCTTCTCCTGATTACACAACCTTTTGCTCCAATATCGCCTCCGCCGGGCTGGTTCCGGTTCACCGGCGGATCATCGCCGATCTGGACACGCCGTTGACATTGTTCGCCAAGGTTGCAAAGGATCACCGGCATCTCTTTCTCTTTGAAAGCATGGAAGGCGGAGAGAAATGGGGTCGCTACTCCTTTATCGGTTTCGACCCGCTGGTTACCTTTACCTCCAGGGGGTTTGATGTCGTGATCGAGGAGGTTGCCGGCAGCGGAAGGAAAACGACCAGGAGCAAGACGGATCCTCTTCAGGCCCTGCGGAGCCTGATGCAGGAGCTTAAAGCTGTGGACGATCCCGGTCTGCCGCGTTTTTGTGGAGGTGCCGTCGGTTTTCTCGGCTATGATATGGTCAGGTTTATGGAAACCCTTCCCGACAGGCACGCGCCGCTGGATATTCCCGATTCATCCTTTATGATTCCGCGGATAGTGCTGATCCATGACAGTTTTCGTCAAACCGTGACCATTGTCTGCTGGGTGCGGGTCGGGGATGGACGGCGGAGCAGGGAATTGTACGACAATGCGATTGAGCGGATCGATGCCCTGGTCGAATTACTGAAGGGGCCGGTGCCAGCCGAGCTGAATCAAGCCGCGGGCGGAGCGAAGGGACTGAGCCACAGGTTTTCCTCGAATATGCAGAGGGAAGACTTTTGCACCATGGTTCAACGGGCTCGTGAGTATATCATGGCCGGGGATATCATCCAGGTGGTTCTGTCGCAACGTTTTCATACCGAGACGGATCTTTCACCACTGACCCTGTATCGCGCCCTCAGGCATATCAACCCAAGCCCGTATCTCTTTTTCTTAAAGCAAGACGATCTGATCCAGATCGGTTCGTCCCCGGAGATCCTGGTGCGAAAGGATGGGGACAGTATCGAACTCCGTCCCATAGCCGGCACCAGAAAACGGGGGTTGACCCGCGAGGAGGACCTGGCTCTCGAGCAGGAACTGCTGGCCGATCCGAAGGAGAGGGCGGAGCACCTGATGCTGGTGGATCTCGGTCGCAACGACGTGGGCAGGATCGCCGCAGGCGGGACCGTTGAGGTCCGTGACCTTCTGGTCATTGAGCGCTACAGTCATGTCATGCATATCGTCTCCGGCGTCCATGGGATCATCGGCCAGGGGAAGGACCAATTTGATGTGATATCGGCATGTTTTCCGGCAGGAACGGTCAGCGGGGCTCCAAAAATCAGGGCCATGGAAATCATCGATGAACTGGAAGTGCAACGCAGGGGCCCCTATGCCGGCGCGGTGGGGTACTTCGGTTTTTCCGGGAATATGGATTTCTGTATTACCATCCGAACCTTCGTTATGCGGGGAAAAGACCTGTGGGTTCAGGCGGGTGCGGGGATTGTAGCCGATTCCGATCCGCAGACGGAGTTTGAAGAAACTATTAACAAATCAATGGGATTACGTCGAGCAGTCGAACTCGCGGAGGAAGGTTTCTAGGCCATGATCGTCATAATAGATAACTACGATTCCTTTACCTATAACATCGTTCAGACCATTGCCGGAAATTGCCGACAGGAAGGATATGCGGTGGATATCCGTGTCTTTAGAAACGACAAGGTCAGCATTGCCGGGATTGAAGAGATGAAACCCGACCGATTGCTGGTCTCTCCGGGGCCGGGCACCCCGGCCGATGCCGGAATCTCGATTGAGGCGATTCGTTATTTCGGCGATAAAATGCCGGTTCTGGGTGTCTGCCTTGGTCATCAGGCAATCGGCGAGGCCTTCGGCGGCAGAACGGTCAGGGCCGGGAGAATAATGCACGGCAAGACCAGTCCGATGCATCATGACGGCAAGGGGGTTTTTACGGCACTTCCCAACCCCTTCGACGGGATGCGGTACCATTCGCTGGTCATTGAAGAAAAAGGGATCCCGGATTGTCTGATCGTTTCCGCCAGGACGGACCGAGGTGAATTGATGGGGGTGAGGCACAGGAGTCTTATGGTCGAGGGCGTTCAATTTCATCCGGAATCGATTATGACCCCGGCAGGGGTCACGTTGTTGAAAAATTTTATGCATCCCGGCTATCCGGCATTACTGAGGGAAGGGCAAAGGGCCTGATGGAAGAATCCGAGGTGACCATGAATATAAAAGAAGCGATAGCCCGGCTTGTCATGGGCAAAGATCTCAGGGAAGACCAGATGTACGACGTGATGAACGAAATAATGAGCGGAAAGGCCACTTCCGCACAGATAGGTTCGTTTATGACTGCTCTGCGTATGAAGGGAGAGACCGTAGCGGAGATCACCGGGGCGGTCAGGGTGATGCGGGAGAAGGCCACCCCGATCGAGACGGGTGTGGATCTGCAGCAGGGAGAGATCCTGATGGATACCTGCGGCACCGGAGGTGACGGATCGGGGACCTTCAATGTTTCTACGGCCTCCGCCTTCATCGTTGCCGGTGCCGGGATTGTCGTTGCCAAACACGGGAACCGTTCTATTTCCAGCAAATGCGGCAGTGCCGATGTCCTTGAGGCGGCCGGTGTGGTCCTTGATCTCACTCCGGACCAGGTCGGCAGGTGTATCCGGGAGACGGGGATCGGCTTTCTCTTTGCTCCGGCCCTGCATGGGGCGATGAAATTTGCAATCGGGCCGAGACGTGAGATCGGTATCAGGACGATTTTCAATATCCTCGGGCCGATGACCAATCCGGCAGGCGCCAATGTCCAGGTGATCGGGGTTTTCGATCGAAATCTGACCGAGTCTCTGGCCAATGTCCTGGCAAAACTCGGCACCAAAAGGGCGATGGTCGTTCATGGGGAAGGCGGGCTTGACGAGCTCACCGTGACGGGTTCGACCTATATCTCGGAACTCAGGGATGCAAAGGTTGCAAGCTATGCAATCCGTCCGGAAGAGGTCGGCCTGCCGGTGGCGGCACTTGCCGACCTCCGTGGCGGCGAGACGCCCGAAGAATCGGCGGCCATGCTCAGATCCGTCCTGGGCGGTACTCCAGGCCCGAAAAGGGATATGGTCCTGTTGAACAGCGGGGCAGCGTTGATGGTTGCAGGACGTGCCGATGATATGCAAGGCGGGATCAAGCTGGCTGCCGCAACCATCGATTCAGGCAAGGCGATGAGAAAATTCGACCAGCTTGCAGCCTTGTCTCAAAAGCTGAAATCGGCGGTTTGAGCTGCCGGGTTATTGCCTTTGCCACTGATTATGTCATGAAGATTCTCGATACCATCGTTGCCAGGAAACAACAGGAAGTCGCACTGCTTAAATCCCGGGGACTGCATCTTCCGGTTGCGTTCCGTGAGAAGACGATCGATCCGCCGCGGGGGTTCCGGCAGGCCTTGCTTTCCTATCCGGGGGTGGCGATCATTGCCGAAATAAAAAAGGCGTCTCCGTCCAAAGGAGTAATCTGTGTTGATTTCAATCCGACGGTGATTGCCCGGAACTATCAGGAAAACGGGGCCCAGGCGATTTCCGTGCTCACCGATGTCGATTTCTTCCAGGGAAGGCTTCTTTATCTGCTTCAGGTCCGCGAAACCGTCGATCTGCCGGTGTTGAGAAAGGATTTTATCATCGACGAGTTGCAGATTCACGAGGCCGCTCTGCACGGAGCCGATGCCGTTCTTCTCATCGCCGCCATCCTGGATATCCATCAGCTGCGGGACTTTCAGGCCTGTGCCGGTGGTCTGGGTATGGATGTTCTGGTCGAGGTGCACAACGAGCAGGAACTCGATCTCGCCCTGGGATCGGACAGCCGGTTGATTGGGGTGAATAACCGGAACCTCAAGGATTTTTCGGTGGATATCAACACCACATTCCGGTTGAAAAGGTACATCCCTAAGGGCATTCCCGTGGTCAGTGAATCCGGCCTGAAGGACAGAGAGGATATCCTCCGCCTGCAGAAGGAGGGGATCGCCGCCGCCCTGATCGGCGAGACATTGATGCGGGCCGAGAGCGACAGCGGGATTCTGCGGGGATTGCGCAGAGGGTAAACCCGATCGGTGGTTCGGTCCCGGACGGAGGTTCCTCCCGGCGGAGGCACATCCTCTACATCCGATGGCACAAGGAAGGATATCTTGCAGAAGAGGGGCTCACCAGCATGGTCAGGACACGGATCAAGATGTGCGGCACCACAAACCTTGAGGATGCCCGCGTTGCGGTGCAATCAGGGGTCGATGCTCTCGGTTTTATATTTGTGACTGGGAGTCAGCGCTGTATTACCGTCCAAAAGGCCGGGGAAATTATTGCCTGCCTGCCGCCTTTTGTTGATCGGGTCGGGGTTTTCATGGATCACGATCTGCAGGAGATGATCCGGATCGTCCGGGAAGCCGGGCTTTCGTATCTGCAGCTGCACGGGGACGAGGATCCCGACTATTGCCTTCAGGCCGGCCGAATGGCGGCCCCATGCAAGGTGATCAAGGCATTCCGGGTTGGTGATCGGAGCCGGGCGGAGGATTTTCTTAAATATAACGATGCGGTTCAGGGCTTCCTTCTTGATACCTATGTAAAAGGTCAGGCCGGCGGCACCGGGGCGACATTTGATTGGCGGGTGATCGAAACCCTCGATCTGCAACGGCCGGTGATCCTTGCCGGCGGACTCGAACCCGACAATATTTTGGACGCCGTCCGGGCGGTCAGGCCCTATGGAATAGATGTGAATTCCGGTGTCGAACGTTCACCGGGAATCAAAGATCATGCAAAACTTCGTGCCCTGATTGCCGGGGTGCGGTTGGCGGATGGCGACCAGACGTAGATGCGGACTATTTTGCGACGACGAAGGCCCCCAGCCATCCATGGTGGTGGAGGGCCTTTTCGGCCTCGAATGCCCCGTGGAGTTCTCTGCCGGCATAGACACATACACGGTAGAGAACCGATTTTTGGGAAAAGAACTGCTGGATGATTGTTGCATGGCCGAAATGGGCGAACTTTTTCTGCAGGCGCAAGGCGTTGTCTTTCCGTTGAAAAGCTCCTACCTGAATATAGAATTCTCCAATATTGAAATTGATGTCCTGATTGGATACCGGTGCCTCCCCGGCGGGATTGCCGGCCTTGCCGATGGCCGTCACCTGGACTTTGGCGGTGCCGTTTTCCACCAGATCAAGTCTTTTGGCGGCGGTATAGCTGAGGTCCAGGATGCGTCCCTGGACAAATGGGCCGCGGTCATTGATCCTGACAATGGCGCTTCTGCCGTTCTCCAGGTTGGAGACCAGCAAGATCGTATTCATCGGCAGCAGCTTATGGGCCGCCGTCAACCCGTACATATTGTAAACCTCACCGTTTGACGTCGTATGGCCGTTAAAGTCGGGACCATACCAGGAAGCTATCCCGGTCTGCTTAAAGCCGGAAGATGAAGGGAGCGGATGATAGACCTGGTTGTCGATGATATAGGGGCGCTGGGTACGGGAAAAATACTCGTTTCCCGTGGTTGCCTGTGCATTGGTAACTACGAATAACGACACGAAAAAAAACAGAAACAGCAAACCGGGGAGAACGGACCTGACCACTGAATGACCATGCGACGACAAGGAAGCGTCGAGGGCGGCCGGTGGTGGTGGGGTGATGGGTACGCGTATGTGCGACATGGGTAATCAACTAAGTTATGAACTGCGGCTTACCGACTGAATGTCCAAAAGATCTTCTGGACATATTCCGGTCTTGCAAAATGACCGTTTTTCAAAAATATCTCCGCTTAAGGATTCCGACAGATTCTTTTAGTTAGCACCCGTCCATTAACGGCTATTTTCCGCTGACTCTTCGTTGCTCTCAAAATTTAATCCTCGGAATGTTATCTCCGCCTGGGTTAAATCTATCGAGCGTCTTGATTTAGCACAAGATATCTCATATATGGATAGATACTGGTTAAACAGCACCTCCTTTTATACCATATTTATTACAGGTAATGCCAAAAAAAAACCGATAGCGGTGACAAATAATCATTCCCATCTTCGAACAGGTTGGATTTATAACAAATAATAAGTGGCCATCAGCCCGGTCAGACTCATGGTTATGGTATAGGGCAGGGCCAGCAGAACCATCCTTCCATAGCTCAGGCGTATGGTCGGTGCCAGCGACGATGTCAGCAGAAAGAGAAAGGCTGCCTGGCCGTTCGGAGTGGCGACACTGGGGATGTTGGTGCCGGTATTGATAGCGACGGCCAGCTTTTCGAACTGGTCCATGACGGCTGCTGCCTGAGCAGCGGCTTTCGGGGGCAGAGCAGCGTAGACCTCCATGCGGTGCAGATCGGGAGAGGTCAATTTCGCCATCAGGTGTGCTCCGGTCATGCCGATATCGGGGATACCGCCCAGGATCTGCGAAAGATGGGCCTTCGTTTCCGAGATATAGACGGTGGCGACAAAGACATTGTCCGAGATCATCGACAGCAGGCCGTTGGCAAGGTAATAGGCCGCGAGCTGGGTGCTGCCTTTCAGGCTGAGGACATACCGGATCAACGGGGTGAACAGGTGCTGATCATGGATCACCGCGACAACGGCGAAGAAGACCACCAGCAGGGCCGTAAAGGGCAGGGCCTCCTGGAAGGCGTACCCGAGCTGATGTTCCTCGGTCACGCCGTTGAATGCGGTAAGAAGGATGATCACCGAAAGACCGATAAGCCCGACGGAGGCCAGGTGAAATGCCAGGGCGGCAATCAGCCAGACGCCCGTCAGGCCCTGGATCAACAGCCTTGTCGTTCCCCTTTTCCCGCGTGCCTTTTCCAACTCTTTTTCCGTTTCCAGGAGATGGGAGCGGATATTTCCGGGAAGTATCGCTCCATAGCCGAACAATCTGAACTTCTCGACCGCCAGGCAGGTGAGAAGTCCGGTGGCGAGCACCGGCATCGAGACAGGTGCGACCTTAAGGAAAAATGTGATGAAATGCCAACCCATCTCACCGCCGATAAGCAGATTCTGCGGTTCGCCGACCAGCGTGCAGACGCCGCCGAGTGCGGTCCCCACTGCTCCGTGCATCATCAGGTTTCTGAGAAAGGCCCTGAACTGTCTGAGTTCCTGCCGTTGAATGTCCTTCAGCGTCTGGTCGCTGGTCAGATCATGGCTTGCCTGCAGATCCGTTCCGGAAACGAAACGATGATAGACATTATAGAAGGCGTAGGCGACGGCGATAATCACCGCTGTGACCGTCAGTGCGTCAAGAAAGGCGGAAAGAAAGGCCCCGAGAGAACAAAAAAGGAGCGATATCGTAATCTTTGATTGAATACGGACAAGGATGCGGGTGAAGGTGAACTGGAGAAAATCCTTCATGAAGTATATACCGGCCACCATAAAGATAAGAAGAAGGATGACCTCAAAGTTGGCAAGCGCCTCATGGAAGATCGTTTCAGGCTTTGTCAGTCCGAAGACCACGGCCTGGAGCACCAGGAGCCCGCCGGCCGGCAGCGGGTAGCACTTCAGGGCCATGGCCAGGGTAAAGAGAAATTCCGCCAGGAGCAGCCAACCTGTTACAAAAGGTCCGGCCAGGTACAGCGCCGAGGGATTGACAATGAGAAAGGTCACGATCGCCAGTTTATACCACTGGGGGGCGCTTCCCAGAAAATTGCGTGTGAATGCGCCGGTAAATGTGGACGCCATGAGCTTTTTCCAGGGTAAAGGGAGGAGCGCGTCATTGCGGAGTAATCGCCCGCCTGCGGGGGGGGGGCGTAACTCTTCCATGGATCCGGTTTCAGACCGTCTCTGCATACCATACGACGGCGCGAACATCAAGGCTTTCAGGTCGAGGCAGCACCGGCAAACCCTGGTTGCCAAACCGGAACGACCCTTCTCTTCCGGGCGGCACCCCTTCCCTGCCGGAGTGGTCCGGGGTGCTGCGAGATCGACAAACCCGGGGCTTGCCTTGCCGATAAAGGCGGCCTTGGAAGGCCGGGCGCTGCCCGCGGGGATGTTTTTTCCCCGGAGCGCATTATCGTTGAATTTTGGAGCATGACCTGCTATATAGCTGTTGACGAAGGGGCGGTATGGCTGAATTTCAGACGCCACTTTAGCTCAGATGGTAGAGCGGCGCTCTCGTAAAGCGCAGGCCAACGGTTCGATTCCGTTAAGTGGCTCCAGTTAATTCAAGGACTTATGGTAGTCTGGCCGTAAGTCCTTTTTTGTTGCAGGGGAGTTATAGGGGAGTTGCAGGATTTTAATTTTTGCATAGAGCACATCAAACCTGTTTCGTAAGATTTATCAAACCGGCAAAAAATCCGACTGGGCACCAGAACTATCAGGCTCATCCAAGGGCTTCTTCTTTTTTCGACCGGCCATTTTGGGAAGACTCTCAATCGTGTTAGCAAGAAGGCCAATTCGAAGGATGATCTACAACGCCAGCACGCACCATATTCAAATCAATATAGGCGCAATAACGAAAGAAATGATCACCATTCTCAATAGCAGTTGCATGATAACGGTCCTCCCAGAAGGCACCATT
>JBJKPM010000032.1:0-12780 GCA_046706325.1 Desulfocapsaceae bacterium
CAAGTGTCACCCTGCTGATGCGGAAAGCAATACCGGTTATAAGAACCACAAAAAGCAGGAACATTCCCCCCATGGCCAGATGGATTTCGTCTCCGGCAGCCAGAAACCGGACGATGAGAGGTGCCAGTGAAGGCAGGGTATACGCCATGAATGCAGGTAAAACTACCGAGAATGCCGCTGCCGCCCCGACCGCCATACCGCCCAGCACGAAGGCAAGAAACTCCTGACGAATAGTCGATGCGACCGGGTAGAGAATGATGCCGGCGGAACCCCACGCAATGCCGGAAATGGCCAGTCCGACTATAAACCATGTTCCCCACCGGCCAACATCTGATGATTCGGGAGGGACACGGCGGAACCGGGAGAACTGCACAAACCGTGCTATTGAAACCAGCAGGATACAGAGAAACCAGCTGGCCAGGATCCGGTGGGATACAACGCCTCTCAGAATGAAGACCAAAACCGCTGAATTAATGAATGTCGCAATCAGCCCCAGTGGGGCATTCTTGTACAGAAGCCTGACCTGTTCGGCATAAAGCTGAGGATGCTCACGTGATGCGGGGTTTTTTCTTGACTGCCCAGGCGGTATCATGTGTGATGCCTCTATACTGTATTATATTGTTTTTTAAAACAAATTAAAAAATCTTAATCAAGGAAGGTTTCAGGCGGAAGTAATTAAGTCTGATATCACTCAAAGCGGCTCGCATTGATTCCCGGCTGAGGAAGCGATAAGATTGCAGGAGATAAGTTGACAGTCGCATAATAGGAGAAGTGGATATGGATAAAAAGCTGACGCAGCCCATTGAAATGGTGGATCAATGACTTTCCTGCCGGCTTTTTCTTCAGAAGAACCCGCCCCGACGGATCTCTTCTTTGTTTTCGACGGCGACAAATTGATGATCAAGGCGTTCAGAGGTACCATTGAAATTCCATGCCGCGCAGAAATACAACAATTAAAATTAACACTGAAGAGCATAAATCATCTGGGCAGACTGAACGGGGTTTCCTGCTATGCCACCGAAATAGACCACCCATGTGAAGCTGAAGGAGAGTCCTTTCATGCGTTGCGTTCCCTGCTCGGACAACTGGATGAAGAGCTTTTCTCGATAGCAGGACGGGCTTTTCAAATCATTCACTGGGAGCGGACCCATATATTTTGCTGCAGATGCGGAAATCGAACCAAAGCAAAGACCGCGGAACGCGCCAAAGAATGCCCTCAATGCGGTCTTATGATTTACCCGCACATTTCCCCTGCAATCATTGTTGCCGTCACAAAGGGGAGAGAAATTCTCCTTGCTCACTCGCGCCGTTTTCATACGCAATTCTTCAGTGTCCTCGCCGGCTTCGTTGAACCGGGCGAAAACCTGGAAGAAACCGTAAAGCGGGAGGTAAAAGAAGAGACAGGAATAGAGGTCAGGAATATAAGATATTTCGGCAGCCAGCCCTGGCCGTTTCCCAATTCCCTGATGGTGGCCTTTACTGCCGAATATGCAGAAGGAGAAATAAGAGTCGATGAAACGGAAATTTCCGAGGCGCACTGGTTTAAACCGGACAAATTACCGACTCTTCCCAAGACGGGAACAATCTCTCGTGAACTCATAGACTGGTTTTTGGAAGCGGAAGCCTGATCTCGTCCATGGGAAGGTATTGGATTTGTGCCCTGCATTTCATTACCCTCCACGGGGAGGGTTGACTATTCACTTCAGAGACCTTATATTGCGAACAAGGAGTCTAATTATAATTATGCAGGAACTTTGTTGCCAAAAGTTTAGTGCTATATGGAAGGTGTGAAGCCGCAGAAATAAATTGCGGGAAAGGCGAACCAATTGACAGAAACATTTAATACCGAACCGGGATACAGCACAATTATTCGCACTTCAATAGACAGCTTTTGCATTAATGATATCCACGGACGATTTCTGGATGTAAACGATGCCTACTGCGATTTAGTAGGCTACCGCCGTGAAGAGCTGCTGAAGATGAGTATCGCTGATATCGAGCTGGTGGAAAGGCCGGAGGATACGGCCGCATACATCCAAAAAATAATGGAGATCGGCTCGGACCGTTTTGTGACGCGTTATCGATGCGGAGACGCCAGGGTTGTCGACGTCGAGGTCAGTGTTAACTATGGAGCAGCCCCGAGAGAACTGTTTTTTATGTTTGTCAGGGACATTACCGAGCGGCGGCGAGCTGAGAATGCATTGGTGCAGAAAGAGGAGATGCTCCGGACCATTATAGAAAACTCCCCATCCTGAATAATGCTGTTTGACAGGCAAGGTCGTTGCCTGACTTCCAACAGACCAGGGCTAATGATGATGAAGATCTCGGATCGCGAAATAATGGGGAGGGCATTCAGGGATATCTGGCCCGAGGAAATGCGGCCGACAATCGATGCCTCTGTCAGCAGGGTCCTGAAAGGCGAGCGCTGCCACTTCGAAGCCTATAGGATGAATGGACATGAGAAGGGTTGGTGGACCGTATCACTAAACCCGCTTTTTGACGATGATGGAATGGTTTACCGGTTTATTGCCATGAGCACGGACATCACAAAACGGATGCAGATGGAAGAAGCCTTACTCCAATCCGAACAGCGGTATAAAAGTATTGTCGACAATATACCAACAGGAATAGCCGTCATAAGCCCGGAGATGGAAATACTTTCCCTGAACAATCAGATGAAGGAATGGTTCCCGAATGCTGCTGTCTCAGAGAGACCTGTCTGCTTTAAGGTATTTAATACCCCCCCAAGAGAGACGATCTGCCCTTATTGTATAACGCATTTGACTCTGGAAGACGGTCGTGTTCATGAGACAATAACGGACACCCCGGCAGGCGATAACATAACAAATTACAGGGTGCTTTCTTCTCCCATACTAAATAAGGACGGAAGAGTCATTGCTGCAATTGAAATGTTTGAAGATGTAACAGAGCGCAGGCGGGCGCAGCAAGCCATGAAAGAATCAGAGAACAAATTCAGGGACTTGTCGGAAAAATCTTTGGTCGGCATTTACCTGATACAGGATGATGTCTTCAGATATGTCAATCCTATGATGGCTGAGATATTCGGCTATGGGGTTGATGAGTTAACAGACAGGAAAGGGCCCGTTGATTTAGTCTTGCCGGAGGATCAGGCCGACGTAGAAGAAAACATCAGGGCACGAGAGGCCGGAGAAATCAAAGCTGTGCACTATGAATTCAGAGGACGGAAAAAGGACGGCAGCCTTCTGTTCATTGAGGCCCTTGGATCAAGAACAATATATAACGATCGGCCTGCGGTCATAGGAACCTTATTGGACATTACGCAGCGCAAAAAAGATATGGCGGAGCGTGAAAGGCTCATAGGAGAACTTAAAGAAGCGGTAGCTACGATTAAGACACTTCAAGGGATATTACCCATATGTTCCTGCTGCAAGAAGATACGAGACGACAAGGGCTACTGGAATCAGATTGAAAAATACATCACTGAACATTCCCTGGCAGAATTCAGCCATAGCCTTTGTCCTGATTGCATGAAGAAAGTGTATCCCGACATTTATAACAAAATGTTCCCCGGCGATTAATGGATCTGACGGTGGTCCACTTATTGCCAATTCGTAACCCACTATCCGGCTTGATCCTACCACTCATCAGGCTATAGCGATTCTGCGGAGCATTTCTAATTCATCAAGCATCATACCGACGCCGTCTACCACTGCTGTCAAGGGGTTCTCGGCGATGGTAATGGGGAGGCCGGTCTCCCGTTTGATCAGCAGGTCGATCCGGCGCAGAAGTGCACCCCCGCCGGCAAGGACTATGCCCCTGTCAACGATATCAGCGGCGAGTTCGGGCGGCGTGTTTTCAAGGGCGACCTTGATGGTATCGACTATCACGCTGATTGGTTCCGAAAGGGCATCGAGTATCTCGTCCTCGTTGACCGTTATTGTCTTCGGTATGCCTGATATAAGGTCTCTCCCTTTGATGTCTTTCACCCTCTTCTCTTCATCGGCTGCACTGCAGGCCGACCCAAGTTCTATTTTTATCTGCTCGGTCGTCGTTTCTCCGATCATCAGATTGTATCTTCTCTTTATATAGGCCATGATCGCCTCGTCCATCTTGTCGCCGCCCACCTTTACCACCTTGCTGTAAACAACTCCGTCTATGGAGATGATGGCAACGTCAGTAGTGCCTCCCCCGATATCCACGATCATGTTGCCGAGCGGCTCTCCGACAGGGAGTCCGACGCCCATTGCGGCCGCCATCGGCTCCTCAACCAGATAGACCTCTCTGGCGCCCGACGCCTCGGCCGCGTCCTTGACAGCCCGCTGCTCCACCTGCGTGATCCCCGAAGGCACTCCGATTATTACCCTCGGCGACACATAACGTCTTCTGTTGTGGACCTTCTTGATAAAATATTTGAGCATCTCGCCGGTTGTGTCGAAATCCGCGATGGCGCCGTCCTTCATGGGCCTGATGGCCACGATATTGGAGGGGGTCTTGCCAAGCATTCTCTTTGCCTCGGAGCCAACAGCAACCGTCTTTTTACTGTCTTTCTTTATCACGACGACGGAAGGCTCATCGCAGACAATGCCCTTCCCTTTAACGTAGACGAGGGTGTTGGCAGTACCGAGGTCTATGGCAAGGTCATTCGAAAACAGCCCAAATATATTATGAAAAAGCATGTCGCCTCCAATTAATAACCATAACGTTTCGGTCACGGCAGTCTTTCCAGCCTCATCTCCAAGACACATACTGTTCTTGCTCTCGAGGAGCAGGATGAATTCAACTTTGCAGATAACTAAACGTGCGCCCGCAGAGGCCCGCGGGTCTCGCCTGAGTCCCCGGGAATGTCAATACTTTAGCCGCCTATCGTTAAAAGCCTATTAAGAGCAAATTAATTTTTCTTAATTTGCCCGCAGTCTGATTATTTCGGATACGCCGCCGGAGGTTGTCATTGGAAGGTGGGGAAACTCTTTCGAACAATTGAAGCCGGGCAGGCTCATAACTCGATTATTCGAGAACTGAGGACTTACGACTGTAACATGTCGGTCTCATTTCATCCTTCCATCCGGAAAATAGCCGCTCCCTTTTTCAGTCTCCAGTCGACACGCAGGCGTCGGTGCATCGGCCTATCCCCGCCGCCTGATCGATAGTCATTCCCTATTTGTAATATACGCGACAATCGGTTATAGTCTTACTGTCCGTATTCTCACTGTACGCCCCGTGGACATGAAACACCGGTATCGGCGAAGCCACGACCTGCCGGGCTGAGAGATGGAGGATAAGTCCGTGATAGACAGTTCAATCATGCTTGACGATGTGGCATTTGCACAGGAGATGCTCGGGAAACCCTCCCTTTCGAACGCCGATCTGGTATTCGCTCTCCGCAATCTCCTCCGGATGAAATACTATCCCGTTGCCGTAAAGTTCTTTTTCCACGCGGCCGAGCTTGACTCATTCAGGAACGCATGTGAATACAAGGTCCCAACTCACCCCTTCACCTTCTGCCACTTTTTGGCTGCTTCCCGGCAGCGAGGCGATATCCTCCTTATGCTGCCCAAGGGACTGGGCTGTACAAACGCCAGCTATGTATTCGGATGGAAGGAGCTGGACGAGGCCGAAACCAACAGCCACCTGAAATACGCAAAAGACAAGGAACAGGCGGAGCGCATCGTCAGGAAGAAGCAGAGACTGAAGCAGGATCTCTTGGCCATTGCGACCGCGCCGCTTCATCTGTCCCCTTACAGGCCGGACGTAATCCACGGGGTATGCGATGTGCTCCAGGCCTATCACATGGGCAACGACTGGTCGGCCGCAATGGATATTTTCCCCTTCCAGATGACCATGACTGCAAACAGTTCCGCCTGCCATGGCGTCGTCTCTGTTTTTCTTTCGAAGAGACCGAACATCACGCCCATGTGCAGCGGTAGCTATACGGCCGGGAAGACCGAGCAGGGCGAGCTCAACTGGATCTGGCCGTGTGACCAGCTTGAACCGACCGTTCGCTGGATGCTCGAACGAACCGCCCGCGACAGGGGCGTGTCCTTTCCGCGCACCGGCGAGACATACCCCGGATTCAACATGTGCAAACTCTGCCCGTTCCTCATATGGACAAAGCCGCAAAAATAGACATTTTGGCAAGGCCTTCAGTTTCCGGAAACTTCGGACACCCACGCAGAGGCTGAATGACGCCCCTCTGCGTAAATTCTGACTGATAACAAATAGATATCGGCCCGCGCAAATCCGGAAGAGTTTGTCCCGAATTACACAGCGATGTTTTCAATGGAGAAGATCATAATTCCCCGACTCATCGTAACGACGCAAGAACTGCCGGTGTTTGTTTCTTTTTATAATTACTGGAGGACGACCTGACTTCTCAGAATAAGAGTTTCGTCCCGAAGTTAGTGTGACACCCGAGTTGTGCGTAAATAGGTCTGCGACCTCAAGTGCACCGACCATTCCGCAGATATTGGAAGATGCAACTGTTATCGAGTACGTGCAGAACTCGCGGAGCCTCGGGTCGCAAGATCGACACCCTTTTTCAAATGAGTACAACGACTTAATGATAGGTATCCCGGAGTAAAACTGTTGTGTATTTCCTGCAATAACTAAAAAAAAAGGGGCGGAAAAGCATGGCGCCTCACCGCCCTCTATTTGGCCTACTATGGGCTGAATGACATTGTTGCCGCTGCCACACCCACGACATCGCCGGGGTCGACGGTTCCGTCCAGGAGGGCATTGGCCTGCGTTAGCACCATGAAGATCTGATATTCGCCGGCAGGCACGCCCTGTGGCAATACGAGGCTGAGAAAGTTTTTCAAGGTTGATGACGGAAGTCCGGTCGGGACCGCAACGCCCTCGAAGGTCCGCGGAAAACTCTGGATCGGGTCTGATGCACAGGCGACAGACGCGCTCGTCATCCCGTTTGAGAAAAAGAGGACTGCGTCCCCCAGGGGGCAGCCAAACGACGGTCCGGAAGATGCCGGGAGGAGGATCGCGAAGTAAACGTCTATGAGGAGCTGGTTCCCGGGGTTGGCAAAGGTGACATCGACATTCAAAGGGTCGCCGACCGTGTAAGAAGACTTGTTGAGCGCGAGACTCACAGGCAGGGTTTGCGCAACGGAGACATATTCATAAGCCCCGATATCAGAACCCGCCCCCTGCGGCCTAGAAATGCCGCGCTGGTCGGTGGAAGGGAAGTTGTTCGGGTCCGCCTCGTCTATGGCCGGGCTCCCCTGTAAGAGCGGCATTGTCTGAGTTGGACCGCCGTTGTCGGCAAGCGGCCCGAGCCTTGGGTCGGTATTACTCATCGAGCCATTTTCAGACGCCCAGCCGCAGGTTGTGCCGCTGTCAATGTTGTGACCGCCGTTGGTGAATGCACCGCTGTGCGAACAATTATCGGGCGTATTGTCGGAAACGATGGTGTTGATCAAGGTCGTTGTGCTTTGATAGCTGTAAATGCCGCCGCCATACGTGTTGACGTTATTGCCGGATATCGTACTATTGGATATGGTAAGAGTGCCGGTGCCGATTGCAATGGCTCCGCCGCCGGGAGAGCTCGTCTGAGGAGCAGTCGCGCTGTTGTTAAAAAATGTGCAGTTGGTCAAGCTTACAGTGTTGTCGGGACCGGCGCTGGTGAACCCGCCGCCGCGAGTTGCGCTGTTGCCGGAAAAGGTGCTGTTGGCTATGGTTAAGGTTCCTGAAAAATTGGAAATAGCCCCGCCGAAATTGTCTGAGCTATTATGTGAAAAAGTGGTGTTATTGACGGTTACGGTGCCTGCGTTGTAAATGCCGCCGCCCTCGCCGGTGCTATAGCCGTTCGCAACCGTTAGGTCCTGCAAAGTGAGCGATGCACCTTTTTCAACCCAAAACACTCTGACGTTATTGTTGCCGCTAATGGCGACGGATTGCCCCGCACCGTCAATTGTTAGGTTGCCGCCTGCTGGAATGATGTCAGGCAGCGCAGAGGAAAGGACAATCGTGCCGCTGACGCTGAAATTGATATCGTCCTCAGCATTAGTTGCCATTGCGTCTGTAACGGCCCGACGCAGAGAACCAGTGCCGCTGTCGTTAAGATTCGAGACGGTGATCGTCGCTGCATTTGCGCCCGGCACCGAGCCCGCCAGCACAATTAGCATCAAGAAGGATACAAAAATAACAACGCCTCCGGAAGCGACGAAAAACAATTTTAATTTCGTGGGAAAAACAGGTATTTTCATTGCTCCTCCTTTTTTCCATAAATCACCGGTCCCAAATATAACTTATCCCGTGATTTCCATATGTCCGGATATTTGGGCTTAAAATGAGGGAGACGTTGCAGCCCCCCTCGGCTAGACTTACATTTGCGAATGGAAAGAGGGGGAAAAAGGTAACCGCCTCGGTTTCCTCAACTCCAGTCCGCAGCATAACCGACTCCGCGATGCCGGACAACTTATTCACCGCCGGGAGAGGCCTGAGCGCCAATCAAGTGCCCGGACCCACGAGATTTTGAATCGCATGTAGCCTGTTGATTTCTGTGAGAACCTGTGAAAAGATTTTCACCTTTTCTGAAAAACCAGACCTCCACTCACGCCTAGATATCGATGTTCCTCGCCTCGAGCGCGTGTTTGGTGATGAACTCTTTTCTGGGTTCGACCTGGTCGCCCATTAGTACCGTGAAGATCTGGTCGGCCTGGACGCTGTCTTCTACGCTCACCTGGAGCAAGGTCCTCTTTTCCGGGTCCATCGTCGTCTCCCATAGCTGCTGGGGGTTCATTTCACCGAGGCCCTTATAGCGCTGGATCGTCAGCCCCTTCTTCGCCGCCTCGAAGACAAACGCGTGCAGTTCGGCCGTTGACTTCATCTCCCGGGGACCGTCTTTGGCAGTGATCGTATAAGGCGCAGGGCCCATCTCCTTCATATAGCCGTAAAGGGTCTCCAGTTCCCTGAATTCGGGCGAGAGGAGGAGACTCGAATCGATCGTAAGCTTGAAGTTATGCCTCCGCAGTTCAACGCCGTATGCGGCATGCTCCTCGTCCTCGTACAGATTGCCCGCCGAAACGCCGGGCACCTTCGCCTTGATCTTTTCGACAAGGCCGGCCATCTCATTTTTATCCTTCAGTTTCGCCGTGTCGATGCCTTCCTCAAGAACAATCCTCAGGACCCTCGAATCCTTCCGCCTTCTCTCGAACCATCCTATCAGCTTTTCGAACCCGTAAAGCCTCTTCAGGAACGGTATCAGGGCCTTCCCCTTAACCTTCTGTCCTTTGATCGTAATCGCGATATCTTCCGACGCCAGCTCAAAGAGCATGCCCTGCATTTCGGAGTCGTTCTGTATATATTTTTCGCTCTTGCCCTTCTTTACCCTGAACAGCGGCGGCTGGGCGATGTAGAGGTAGCCGTTTTCTATAATCTGCGGCATCTGCCTGAAGAAGAATGTGAGCAGGAGGGTCCTGATATGGGCACCGTCGACGTCGGCATCGGTCATCAGTACGATCTTGTGATACCTTATCTTGGCGATATTGAAGTCCTCCACGCCTATTCCCGTCCCCATGGCGGTGATGAGTATCCGGATCTCCTCGGAGCCGAGCATCTTGTCGAACCGAGCTTTTTCAACGTTCAGTATCTTGCCGCGGAGAGGCAGTATCGCCTGTGTCCGGCGGTCCCTTCCCTGTTTTGCGGAGCCTCCGGCGGAGTCTCCCTCAACTATAAAGAGTTCGCTGAGCGCAGGGTCTTTCTCCGAGCAGTCCGCGAGCTTTCCGGGCAGGCCGGTGTCCTCAAGTGCCCCCTTCCTCCTCGTCAGCTCCCTCGCCTTTCTGGCCGCATCCCTGGCCCTGGCCGCCTGGATCGCCTTCTCTATTATCTTCCTGGCGATCGCCGGATTTTCTTCGAAATAGGTCGACAGCGTATCGTTCACGATCGATTCAACTATGCCCTTCACCTCGCTGTTTCCGAGTTTCATCTTGGTCTGCCCTTCGAACTGGGGGTTGGGCAGCTTGACGCTGATTACGGCTGTCAGGCCTTCCCTGATATCGTCGCCCGAGAGACTGTCTTTGCCGTTCTTTATGACTCCCGCGGAAGACGCGTAGCTGTTGGCAGTCCTCGTGAGGGCCGACTTGAACCCCACCAGGTGCGTGCCGCCTTCCCGCGTATTTATATTGTTGGCAAAGGTGTAGAGCGTCTCCGCATAGCTGTCGTTATACTGGAGCGCAACCTCGGCCATAATGCCGTCCTTCTCCCCGGAAATATAGACCGGTTTGGGGTGCAGGGCCGTCTTGTTCTTGTTGAGGTGCTCCACAAAGGAGACTATGCCGCCCTTATAAAGGAACTCCTGCTGCTTGTCCGCCCTTTCGTCCAGAATGGTAATCCTCAGGCCCTTGTTCAGGAAGGCCAGTTCCCTCAACCTCTGAGACAGGACATCATAGCTGAACTCGGTCATCTCGAATATCTCCGGATCCGGCTTAAAGGTAACCTTGGTGCCCCTCGACTTGGTCTTCCCCACGACAGCCAGAGGCGCCGCAGGCTTCCCCCTTTCAAACCTCTGCTGAAATACCTGCCCGTTCTGCTTTATCTCAACCTCGAGCCACTCCGAAAGTGCGTTCACCACGGAAATCCCGACGCCGTGCAGACCGCCGGATATTTTATACGCCTTCGATTCGAATTTGCCGCCGGCGTGGAGTTCGGTCAGCACAACCTCGGCCGCCGAGCGCCTCTCGGGATCTCCCATATGAGGGCCGGTCGGGATGCCCCTGCCGTCGTCTATCACGGTGCAGCTGTCGTCCAGGTGGATGACAACCTCGATATTCTTGCAGTGGCCGGCGAGGGCTTCGTCAACGCTGTTGTCAACCGCCTCGTACACGAGGTGATGGAGGCCCTCAGGACCTGTAGATCCGATATACATCGCCGGCCTCTTCCGGACCGCGCTAAGCCCCTTCAGGATCTTTATGTCCTCGGCGCCGTAAGTCTCCTGTCCCTCGTTATTCTCTTTTATCTCTTTTTCTTCCATTGTTACCCTTTTTCTCTCATAAAATTACCCGGGTGTCATTAAATGGGGTGTATCCCTTCGGGCGGATTGCTTCAGAATTCGGGCACCAGGGAAATCCCGTGTCCAAAGATCATTCCACGGCTTTTCCCGTCGCCGTATCGCTATATTTTACCTTATTTCGACACCTTTTTGCTGAGGCACCGCGGGTCAGGGACGTCAGATCCGCATAGGCATAATCACGCACCTGTAATCCTTGTCCTTTTCTTCCCTGATCAAAACGGGACTAAGCGGTGCCTGCATCTCCATTACTACTTTTTCCGATCCCATCGCATCGAGAATATCGATGAGATACTTTGCGTTAAACCCCACGGAAAGAGCCTCACCTTTATATTCGGCGGCTATTTCGTCCTGGGCCTCTCCGAGGTCGGGATTAGAAGATGAGACCGTGATGCGGCTGTCCTCAACATCCACCTTCACTGCGTTGGAGCGCTCCCTCGACATAATCGAGACCCTGCGAGCCGTTTTTGCAAAGGCCTCGCGCTCGACGGTCACGATCTTTTCATTGTTTGCCGGGATTACCTGCTCATAGTTGGGGTAGGTGCCCTCAATCAGCCTGGTAAGAAACTGCATATCTCCGACGGTGAACAGCACGTGGTTCTTGCAGAGGACGGCCTTCACCTTGCCCTCTGACTTGTCTATAAGTTTCCTCAGCTCCACGGCAGCCTTCCTCGGGACTATAAGTTTCTTTTCTTCCTTCACATCTCCTTCGGTCCCCCTGTGCACAATAGCCAGTCTGTGCCCGTCAGTTCCCACGACGGTCATCCCGGATCCGGGACTCAAGTGAAAGAGCAGCCCGTTCAGGGTATACCGCGTGTCGCTCTCCCCGGCGGCGTAAACCGTCTTTTCTATCACTTCCGCCAGCACCTTCGATTCGAGTTCCACTTCCTCCATGTCCTCCATGCCCGGCCAGGCCGGGAATTCCTTCGCCGGGAGACAGGCGAGCCTGAAACTGACCGCGCCGGCCTTCACCTTAAGCCACTGTTCGTCCACGGATTCACAGGTCAGATCGCCGTCGACCTCCCTTACGATCTCGAACATCTTCCTGGCAGGAATGCAGATGCTGCCCTCTTTTTCCACTTTCAGCTGGAGGGGTTCTTTCAGCGCGGTATCAAGGTCAGTTGCGGTGATCGACGAACCCTGCCCATGCGCATTCAGGAGAAAATGGCTCAAAATGGGCATCGTATTCCTTCTTTCAACAATATTTTGAATATTCGACAGTTTCGCCAGTATTTCATCCTTCGAGACGATTACTTTCATTGCCCCTCCTTAGGTTGTTATCTTCTGCAAAAGGTTATCAATCACCCTGCTGAAGGTTTCATCCTTCGTCCTTCTGTCCTCGATCTGCTTGCACGCATAAATAACCGTCGCGTGGTCCTTGCCGCCGAAATTCTTCCCTATGTCGTTCAGTGAAGCGCCGGTCGTCTGTTTGCACAGATACATCGCAACCTGTCTGGGCATAGAAATATCCTTTGTCCTTCTCTTCGCCTTTATATCGCTGAGAGATATATGATAAAAATCGCAGACGATCTTCTGCACCATTTCGACTGTAACAGGCCTGTCGATATCGGTTACTATGTCCTTCAGAATTTTTCTCGTCGTTTCGATGTTTATTTCCTCGCCCGAGAGAGTCGCCTGCGCCGCTATTCTGATAAGGCAGCCTTCAAGCTCCCTGACGTTCGATTTTATCCTCGTAGCCAGGAACTCGACGACATCTCCCGGAATCCTTCTTATGTCCATCATCTCCGCCTTTTTCTGGATGATGGCGATCTTCGTCTCCACGT
>JBJKPM010000033.1:0-31006 GCA_046706325.1 Desulfocapsaceae bacterium
TTATCGAGCTTTTCGAGGTGTTCAGACAGGGACTTCCCAATCATTACCGATATTGTATCGAAATCAGGAATCCGAACTATCTTAAGGACCGCTATTTTGATTTTTTGGCGGAGCAGAAACTGGGGCATGTCTTTCTCCAGGGGTATTACATGCCATCGATCTTCGAGGTATATGAAAATTTCAAAGGAAAATTGATCAGCCCTGTCGAGATCAGGCTTCACTGCGGCGATAGATTGGAAATTGAGGACCGCACCAAACACAATTGGAGTGAGCTTGTCGCGCCCAAAGATGAAGATTTAGAAAAGCTAGGGAACATGGTGGGGGAGCTTCGAGGGAAAAACTATCATATATTTCTCAATATCAACAACCATTACGAAGGCTCTGCGCCTTTGACAATCGAGAGGATAAAAAAGAACTTGTAACCTCGTATATATCAATCACCCCGCCACGCCGTTTTTCCCAATAGGACAAAAACAAACAATCAGCATCTAAACTACAGGATGTTGTAGCTCCAGTAGCCGATTTTTTCAAATAAGGTTTCCCTTTTTTATTTTTAACAACAAAGGAATCTGGCTCACCTGACCTACATAGATGAATTTGATTTGCCTATCCACGGGGAGTTGATTTTTCCCTATGATGGTATTTGGTTATTCACGGATACTTTATATAGCTTCACAAGAAGAAAATTTGCAAAAAGTCTGCAAAATACAAAAAAGCGGTTACAGTTATAAACTGTAACCGCTTGAAATGTTTGGTGGAGCTAGTGGGGATCGAACCCGCGACCTCTTGACTGCCAGTCAAGCGCTCTCCCAGCTGAGCTATAGCCCCTGGCCGCCTGCCTTGGGAAAATTGAGACCCATGAATACCAAGGTTTTTCATGGGTGTCAATGAAATTTCAGAGAATTGTTTTGGACGCAGGCATATCTGTTGCTAATGTTTCAGAGCTTTGGTAGTATTGCGAATTTGAATAAGCTTTCTGGAAAACTGTATTTTCCAATGGATTACTTCTACAGGGTGAAACCGGAAAATCAACCATAAAAATTGACACTGGAATGTGTTCTCGATACTAAGGATTGAGTAAATGTATTCACCTTTTAATTTTCTATTTGGCTGGTTATCCAATGACCTGGCCATTGATCTCGGGACCGCCAATACCGTTTTATATGTCAAAGGGAAAGGCATTGTCTTACGAGAGCCTTCGGTGGTCGCCGTCAGACAGGACGGCAGGGGGAGCAAGGTCCTGGCTGTCGGGCAAGAGGCAAAACAGATGCTGGGCAAGACACCGGGCAATATTACTGCGATTCGTCCGATCAAGGACGGGGTCATTGCCGATTTCGAGGTTACCGAAGCAATGCTCAGGTATTTTATTAATAAGGTACACAACAGACGGACACTGGTTCACCCCCGCATCATGATCTCCGTACCGTCAGGAATAACCCAGGTGGAAAAACGGGCGGTCAGGGAATCAGCGGAATCCGCCGGTGCCCGGGAAGTCTATCTGATTGAGGAACCGATGGCTGCGGCCATTGGTGCCAATCTTCCTATCACCGAGCCGACCGCCAATATGATTATCGATATAGGTGGCGGGACAACCGAGGTGGCCGTCATTTCCCTTGCGGGGATAGTCTACGCCAAGTCGGTCCGGGTTGCGGGCGATAAGATGGATGAAGCCATCCTCCAATACATTAAACGCAAACATAATCTGGCGATTGGTGAGCGGACCGCGGAGTTGATCAAGACAACAATCGGCAATGTTATGCCTCAGGAACCCTATGAGACAATGGACATCAAAGGGCGTGACCTGGTGTCCGGAGTACCGAAAACACTGACGGTCTCGGCGGATGAAATCCAGTCGGCAATAGCCGAGCAGATCGATGTGATCGTGGAAGCCGTCAGGGTCGCCCTCGAAGTGACACCACCTGAACTTGCCGCTGATATCGTGGACCAAGGGATCGTTCTGACCGGGGGAGGGGCGTTGTTGAAAAATCTCGATAAATGTCTGAAGGAATCTACAGGAATGCCGATCATCGTTGCCGACGACCCGCTGTCGTCTGTCGTTCTCGGGTCCGGTAAGGCCCTTGACAATCTGGATATATTGAGAGAAGTTACCATCGATTGATCCATTTCTTCAAGGGATTCTTGTCGACAGCACTGCCATGTTGTGTATGGCAGGATGTTTGCACTCGTCCTGATAAAGAGACATACCCGTCGTGAGAAAAAAAGCAAACGACAGAAAGGGGCGGAAAAGATCGGGCTCGATGAGACTGTTTCTCCTGTTCGGGGCATTGCTTGTTGTCTGTCTGGTCCTGCTGGCATCCACCATTGGCGGAAGGTTCGGCCCGCTGCATCAGTTTACCATGGAGGTCCTGGGGCCTGTCCAGGGGATCTTCTCCAGGGTTGCATTTTCGGGACGTCAATTGACTGAAGATTATGTTTCCCTATGGGATGTCCATAAAGAAAACAGACAGCTGAAGCTGACGCTTGAAAAATACCAGCAGCAATTGGACGAATACCGGGAGGCATATGCCACCTACCTTCATCTGCAAAATGAACTGGAGTTTAAGAAACAGGAGAAATTCCCTTCCATCACAGCCAGGGTAGTCGGAAAAGACCCTGCCTTCTGGTTCAAGACCATTATTGTCGATAGGGGTGAAAATGACGGAGTCATTGAAGGGATGGTTGCCCGCAACGATAAAGGGGTCGTCGGTCAGGTCATCCATGTTTCAGCAAACTATGCCAAGGTCCTGCTGGCCAATGCCCCCAGCAGTGCTATTGACGCCATGGTGCAGAAAAGCCGTGTCAGGGGCATCCTCAAGGGTGCAGGCGAAAAAGGCTATATTCTTAACTATGTGTTAAAAAATGCTGATGTGTCCGTTGGCGATGCTGTCGTAACAGCAGGCATAGGCGGAGTGTTCAGGACGGGTATTCCGTTGGGTGCGGTATCCGCGGTCAGGAAACAGCGGCGGGGGATGTTTCTGGAGATCGAGGTTAAACCGGCGGTGGATTTTCAGAAGTTGGAGGTCGTATTTCTCGTTTTCTCGGAAAAGCAGGAGGTCCAAAAAGAGATGGGCCTTCCAGATGATCGGTGAATTGATTTCATGTTGATTCCGGCTTTTCTCGCATTGGGTCTCCTGCTGATCGTTATTCAGACCACGTTTCTCCAGTTCCTTCCTGCCTGGTTCGGCCGTCCGGATTTAGTCTATATTCTGGTCGCATTTATCGCCTACCGTTTCGACTGGTTTCGCGGTCTGTTTCTGGTTTTTTTCTGTGGATGGATGATGGATGCGGTCTCCGGCATATATCTCGGCACCTACCCTCTGCTGTATTTTCTCGTTTTCACCAGCCTGAAGCTTCTCTCGGAAAACAGTCCGATGAAAGAGACGGCCTATCAGGTCCCCCTTGTCGGTATCAGTTATTTTCTTGTACAAATGGCCCTGTATTCCGTCTATTCACTCACCTTTCCCGATACTATTCCTGAATGGTCCTGGGTGAGAATGATAGTGACGACAATTGTGCTGATTGTTGCCACCATCCCCTGTTTTTTGCTCTATAACAGTTTCTTCGGGTATTTTTCCAAAAAACGACTAAATCCAAGAATACTGCGAAAGAAACCAGAGAACCGGTTTCGGAGAAAGAGCTGAAGATGGTGAAAAAGATCTTTAAAGAGATTGAAGAAATCCAGGAACGGGATGAAAACGCCCTCGACATGCTCAAACGACGGGTTGTCTTTGTCGCGGTTATGGTGATGTTCTTCGCGGCATTGATCATTGCCAGGCTCTGGTATCTGCAGATCAATCATGGCGAGGAGTATAAGGAATTGGCCTTTAATAACCGGGTCAGAATCAGGCAGATTGCAGCTCCCAGAGGGCATATACTCGACCGGAACGGCAGGGAACTTGTAACGAACAGACCGTCGTTCAATGTGGTATTGATCAGGGAAGACTCACATGACATCGATTCCGTATTAAAACGGCTCGCCGGCGTATTGCACGAGGACATATCCGAGCTCTGGAACCGTATTCGCGATGCGGCCGGGACGCCTCTTTATCTTCCGATAGTCTTAAAGGAGGATATCAACTGGGAAACCCTTGCCTATCTGGAGAATCACAATCAGGAATTTTCGGGTATCCGCATCGAGGTGGTTCCTGTCCGGGTCTATCATTTTGGCGACCTGGCGTCGCATATTATCGGCTATCTTGGAATTATCAGCAAAAAGGAACTTGCCGAGAAGGATCCTGACAAATACAGTGGAGAGGATCTGATCGGCAAAATGGGTCTGGAAAAACTGCGGGAAAAGGATCTCCGCGGTGAAAAGGGGAACAGTTATTCCGAGGTCAATGCCAGGGGATTTGAGCAAAAACTGCTGAAAAGCGAGGAACCGTTGCCCGGAAAAGATATCCGTCTCACCCTGGACGCCGGAATGCAGCAGGTCGCCGAGTCTCTTATGGCAGAGGAAGATAAATCGGGAGCGGTTGTGGCGATGGAGGTGAAAACGGGGCGAATTCTTGTCGCCGCCTCCGCTCCGCAGATCCATCTCGAAGATTTTACCGGAGGGATTTCTTCGGAAAACTGGCAGGCCCTTCTGGATAATCCGAAACATCCCCTGTTGAATAAGGTCGTCCAAGGTCTTTATCCGCCCGGATCGACGTTTAAGCTGGTGACGGCCTTGGCAGGTCTGGCGACCGGAGCGATTACTGAATCAACCATCTTGAACTGCCCCGGTTCGTATCGACTCGGCAATCGGGTTTATTTATGCTGGAAACATAGCGGTCATGGCGCTGTGGATTTGAGAAAGGCAATTACGCAATCCTGCGATGTCTATTTTTATCAGGTGGGGCAGAGGGTGGGGGTTGATGCGCTATCCGCCTATGCCCATATGTTGGGGCTTGGCGAGAAAACCGGGGTGGAGATGGAGAATGAAAAAAGCGGCTTGATACCCACCAGGCAATGGAAGCTGAAATACCACAAACAGAAGTGGCAGGAGGGCGAAACGTTATCGGTGGCCATTGGTCAGGGATATGATCTGGTGACGCCGATGCAGATCAACCTGATGACCACCATCGTGGCCAACGGCGGGAAGGTGCTCCTCCCTCAACTTGTTGAATCGGTAAGCGATACGGACGGAAAAGCCATTCAGAACTTTAAGCCCAAAGTGGTAAGGGAACTCACCGGTTTCGGAAAGTATCTGGCAATAATACGTGAAGGAATGGTCGGCGTTGTCAACGCAGAGCATGGGACAGCCCGTGTTGCGCGGATTGACGGCATCACCGTAGCCGGGAAGACCGGTTCGGCCCAGGTGGTGAAACTTGCCCAATACAGGGGAATGAAGGAAGCGGATATTCCATATAAATACAGGGATCATGCCTGGTTTACATGTTTTGCTCCCGCCGAAGACCCCGAGATCGCGGTAACCGTCTTGGTGGAACACGGCCTTCATGGCGGGTCCGGGGCGGCACCCATTGCCAAGGCTGTGCTGGAAAAATATTTTGAGACCCGACTGCAGGCTATAGCAAAGGAGAAAGAGGAGAAAAAATCGGCAGCAACGGGAATCCGATAACACAGTGCAGGCCGATGTTACGGGTTTTAAGTCGTGTTGCCCCTGCAGGCTTTGGGGGGGGCGAGGCCATCACTCTTCATAAGGACGGGAAATAAATGGCAATGTTTCGCGTAGATAGACGGTTGTTTACCAACTTTGACTGGGTTCTTCTGCTTCTTATCCTGTTGGTCTGCGGGATGGCTTACTGCAACCTCTACAGCGCGGCCTATCCGCCGAAGGGGTGGGGCACACCCCTTTATTTAAAACAGGTATACCTGCTGCTTATCGGATTTCTCGGTTTTTTCTTTCTGGTTGGATTCGATTATCAGGAACTGCATTCCTGGAATTATCCGATGTATTTTCTGATCATAATTCTCTTGCTGGTTGCACATTTTTTCCTTGGGAAAACCGCCGGCGGAGCGCAAAGATGGATTAACCTGGGAGTCTTGAAACTCCAACCATCGGAACCGGCGAAGCTGATGCTTGTTATTACGCTTGCCAGCTATTACTCAAGAAATGAGATCATTGACGGGTATAGCCTGAAGAAGCTCGGAATACCGATATTGCTGACCGCAGTACCCTTCGTCCTGGTCATCATGCAGCCGGATTTGGGCACAGCCTTGATGCTGGGGATCATCTTTGTTTCCATGACCGTTTTTGTCAGGATTCGTTTATCGGCCTATGTCATCATGATATGTCTAGCAGCCGTGATTGGTGTGTTCGGTTGGAATCAGGTCTTGAAGCCCTATCAGAAACAGCGGATTGAGACCTTTTTTAACCCGGAAACCGATCCGATGGGGCATGGATATCAGATCACCCAGTCAAAGATAGCGGTGGGGAGCGGCGGCATGTTCGGCAAAGGGTATATGGAGGGAACCCAAGGACATCTGCATTTTCTTCCGGAACGGCATACTGATTTTGCCTTTTCTGTCTGGGGTGAGGAGTGGGGATTTGTCGGCAGTGTCTTTTTCATTGCGGTCTATTTCTTTATGCTCCTCTGGGGGTTGAATGTTGCTATGGGCGCCCGTGATCGATTCGGGATGCTTCTGTCGTTCGGTGTCGTGATGCTCATTTTCTGGCAGGCGGTGATCAACCTGATGATGATCCTCGGGTTTCTTCCGGTGGTCGGGATCCCCTTGCCGCTGTTTTCCTACGGGGGATCCTCTCTTCTGACGACGCTGTTCGGTTTGGGGATAATAATGAATGTCCGGATGCGCCGTTTCCAGGCCGCTTGCCTGAAAGAATGATGGTTGATCGGTACCGTCCCTTTATCCTCGGTGCCGTGTCCTTTCTGTCTATGGGTGGATCTCCATTGATTTTTTGACGATAAGATCCCGGAGACAGGCTATAAAATTCGGATCCGTATTCAGAGACCGGGTGGACTCCAGGTGCATGCCAAGATCTTCTGCCATTTGTTTATGGAGTATATTGATCTCATAGAGTGTCTCCACATGATCCGATACGAAACTGAGAGGGACCACCAGGATGTTTTTGCATCCCTGCTCGGCTAATCTGCCAAGCGTATCCGGAGTGGAAGGCGACAGCCAACGAACGGGACCACTTCGGCTCTGAAAGCAGAGAATACCCTTGCGGCCGGTCTTTTTCTCAAGGGACCGGATAGTTTTCTGCAAATGATCGACGTACGGGTCACCTTGTTCCACAAGTGCTGAAGGAAGACTGTGAGCGCTGTAGACAACGGTTGCTTCCGGCCCGGAAAAACCCGCAAGTCCCGCCAGAATATTGTCGGCCAGACAGGAGATATACATCGGATGGTCCGGCCATGAGCTGATCTCGAAGAGTTGATATCTCTTTTCCGCTTGCCTTATTTTCCGTTTGAGTTCCAGAAGAGATGATCCCGTTGTTGCCGCTGAATAGTGCGGATAGAGAGGCAGGGCGATGATCCTGGAGATCCCTTCTCTCGTGAGCTTGTCAAGGGCGGAGGCTGTGCTCGGTTGCCAGTACCGCATCGCCGTCACCACCATGAAAGCGCCTTCGGGCTCAAGGGCCGTTTGCAGGGCCTGTTCCTGGGCCAGGGTGATACGGGTCAGCGGCGAGCCGCCGCCGATCAAGGCGTAGTTTTTTCTGCTCTTGGCTGCCCTTTTATGGGCGATCAGCCAGGCGAGGGGTTTTTGCAGCCAGGAAGGGCCCAGCCGTATTATCTCCTTATCGGCGAAGAGGTTGTAGAGGAAGGGTGTGATGTCCGTCATTTTTTCCGGACCACCGAGATTGAGGAGAATGACTCCGGTCTTTTCTTTATTCATAATAATGCCTCGTTGTTAAGAAATGTCCCTTCCTGCCCTTGTTTACCTGGTCTTCTCCTTTCGATCAAGACTGGAGTTTGCCCCTGGACCTGGAAGTTGACGGGCCGGAGCAAAACGTTTTTGTCCCGGTTGCCGGCAGGAAGTGTCACACCTCTTGTTTTTCAATGGCGGGGAATGAGATTATCCTATCGATTCTCCAGTTTTTATGGGCAATTTGCAAGACTCGATTATAATGGGACATTATTTTTGGCGCTCCTAAAAATAACCAGCGGCTCTTGATTATCGGGGGTTCTGGAATATAATAATTTTAGAGAGAGTTCTGCGTTGCCACCGACACCGGTAGAGGTATTTATTGTCAGGATGGTGACTGTTGGGGCGGGAACTCAACGATTATGTACTTCGTGGTACATAAGGATAATGGTTCATTGTGGGAGCAAAAATTGGAGGGAGTCTATGGAACTGAAGATCGAAACCCGGAATGTTGAGTTGCGCAAAGGTTGGCAGACTAAGATTGAGGAAGAAAAGGAGAAGCTTGTTTGTCATTACGCTAATTTCATTCTTCATCTGCGTGTAACCATTGAAGCGACTTCCCATCATAAGGAAGGAGGGTTTGAGATCAAATTAATTGCATCTGTACCGAATGATACCGTTGTTGTAACCAAAAAAGGAGAAAATGTACGATCGTTGCTGGTGGAGGCGTTTGATGTTCTCTCTTTGAATCTGAAAGAGATATTACGAAAGAAGCGGAAGAGCCATAAGGCATTGGAACAGGGAAACGGCAGTGATAAGTTTGGAATAATACGCAAGATATCTCCTCTTGAATCCTACGGGTTCATAACCACCTCGGATGAAAGGGATATTTATTTTCATGAAAATGCCTTGAAAAACGTCAGCATAGATGAGATTGCAGAAGGTGATGGCGTCTATTACGGTGAAACCATTGGAGATAAAGGTCCTCAGGCATCGTGGGTACGTCTTTCAAAGTAATCGAAACCGATTGAAGGCATCCATTGCCCTGTGCATCTGTATGCACAGGGCTTTTTTATTTGTTAAGGAAGCATTGTTCATGATTTCTTAACAAAAAGTCTGTATTGTAATTGGGGGGCGGATACCGTCCTCCCCAACAGAGCGGACCAAGATCATCGACTGTTGTTACGAGGAGCCAACCTACTGTGAACCAAGAAGTATATCTCATTGATGGCAGTGCGTACATCTATCGTGCCTATCATGCCATTAGTCCTCTTTCCACCAGAGGAGGGCTGCCGACTCATGCGGTTTTCGGGTTTGTGAATATCATTCATCGTCTCCTCCGGGAAAAAAAACCGCAATTTGTCGCCGTGGCCTTCGACAGCCGGGGGCCGGTCTTCAGAAAACAGCTCTATGGTCCGTACAAGGCCAATAGACCGTCGATGCCTGAAGATCTTGCCGTACAGATCCCGTATATCAAGGCCTTTGTTTCAGCCTGCAAGATCCCTCAATTTGAACAGGAAGGGGTTGAGGCCGATGATATAATCGCCTCCGCTGCCCGGTTATTGAGCAAACAACATGCTGATATAATAATTGTTTCAAGCGATAAAGATCTTCTGCAACTGGTGGGCCCGCAGGTCGTCATGTGGGATCCGATGCGCGATAGGCTCTTTGATTCCGATGAGGTTCGAAAAAAATATAATGTCGGGCCGGAACGCCTCCTCGATGTCTTTGCCCTGATCGGCGATAGTTCCGACAACGTTCCCGGTGTCGCCGGTATCGGACCGAAGACGGCGGAAAAACTGATAAACGATTACGGATCGATGGATGGAATATTTGCGCATCTGGATGGGATGAAGACCTCGAAGATAAAAGAGAATCTTGTAAAGAGCCGTGATATTGCCTATCTGTCCTGGCAACTGATCTCCCTGAAGATGGATGTCGATCTCCCTGACACCCTTGCTGCCTACCAACTTCAAGCGGCGGATGAGGAGCAACTCCAGGACCTCTATCGACAGCTCGAATTCTCACGGTTCCTAAAAGACGACAAGAAGCCGAAAACGGTTCCCGTGGTGGCAACGGACGGGTTCAGGTTGGTACGAACAAAGGAACAACTCAAGGACCTGGAGATGTCGTTGGCAGAGGCATCGATTCTGGTCCTTGATACGGAGACGACATCCCTTGACACCCGGAAGGCGGAACTGGTCGGCCTGTCGCTTTGCGTGGATCCGGACAGGAGTTGGTATATTCCACTGGGACACCGTCTGGCCAATGGAGAACCTGCAGCCAGGCAACTTGATCTGCAGACCGTGGTATCGGCACTCTCTCCCTATCTTGAGTCTTCGAGTTTACCGAAACTCGGGCATAATCTGAAATTCGACTATGCGATCCTGCAGAAAAATTGCGCCATCCGTCTCCAGGGGCCGCTTTTGGACACGATGATTGCCGCCTATCTATTGGATCCCACGAGAAGGTCGTTGAAACTCGATGACCTCTGTCTGGAATGCAATCTACGGATGACGCCGTTTCAGACGGTGGTCGACGGGGATAAAAGGGAGGATGCCTTTGCCTATGTCGATATATCGGCCGCTTGTCATTACAGTTGCGAAGATGTCTACGGGGCGTTGCAACTGTGGCGGGAATTTGAGCCGCGATTGATCGAGCTGGATCTGATCTCGTTATTCACCGAGGTGGAGATGCCCCTGGTCCCTGTCCTGGTCGATATGGAATGTGCCGGAATTCGAATCGATCCTGATGTCCTGGAGGAATTGTCCCGGGAGTTTTCCGCAAAGCTTCTCCAACTGGAGAAGGAGATCTACCGGATGGCGGGAGAAGAATTCAATATTCAGTCCCCCAAGCAGCTGGGACGGATCCTTTTTGACCAGTTGCGGCTGCCCTTCGGCAGAAAGACCAAAACAGGCTACTCCACCGATATGAAAGTCCTGGAAAAACTTGCTTTAAGACATGAGCTGCCGGCACGAATCATCGACTATCGAACCCTGGCCAAATTGTTGTCGACCTATGTGGAGAAGCTTGCCGTTCTCATGGACAAGCGGACGGGAAGGGTCTACACCTCATTTAACCAGACCGTCACAGCAACGGGGAGGCTTTCCAGCAGCAATCCCAACCTGCAGAATATCCCCATTCGCTCCGAGGATGGCAACCGGATCAGACAGGCGTTCATCCCAGCGGAAAAGCGTGTATTTCTCTCAGCCGATTATTCACAGATCGATCTCCGGGTGCTGGCACATTACTCAAAGGACCCCATCCTCATCCAGGCGTTTCGCAACGGAGAGGATATTCATGCCCGGACGGCCGCGGAAATCTTTTCCGTTTCTCCGCTGTTGATCACCTCGGAGATGCGGAGGGTGGCAAAGAGCATCAATTTCGGGATCATCTATGGCATGAGCAGTTTCGGCCTCTCAGAACAGCTCGGCATCGGCAGAAAGGAGGCGCAGATGTTCATAGAACGCTATTTTCGTCTGTATTGCGGCGTCAAAACCTTCATGAATGAAGTGATCGAACAGGCAAGAAGACAGGGGTTCGTGTCCACCTTACTCAACCGGCGAAGAGATGTGCCGGATATTACGTCAAAGAACAAAACACGACGTGAATTCGCCGAGAGAACTGCGCTCAACACCCCGATCCAGGGGACAGCTGCGGACATCATCAAGCTGGCGATGCTTGCCGTCGTTAAGGCCTTGGCTGCAGGGAAGATCGATGCCCGCCTGCTGCTGCAGATACATGATGAACTGGTCTTTGAGGTCCCGGAAGCGCAAACAGATAGAACCGGGAAGATCGTCAGGGAGGCGATGGAATCAGCGTTTCCGTTGGACGTGCCGTTGACCGTCAATCTGGAAATTGGAAAAAACCTGGCCAAGGTGTAACAAGCAAGACAAAGAATCAATGAATAACGGCCGCGCCCGACCTCGCCATTTTGATTTTTCGCGGGGCGCATTCGCCGGCCTTGGAAGAGGTTCACCCCCTTCCAAGGTTTCCATCATTTCGGAGGTCTGAGAAGATACGACGATCCGGGACGAGCAACATGTGATACAACCATGGACTTGGCAATTTCTTTATTGCGCTCCATGGAAGATAGAAAAATCGGGTGGTTATACCTGCTTATCTTCCTTTAATTCCAGGGGTGCTTTGTTTGCCTCATCCTTCAGGTCCTTCATTTCTCCCTTAAAGGATCTGATTGCCTTGCCGAGGCCCTGGCCTATCTCCGGAAGCTTTCCCGGTCCGAAGATTATCATCACAATTACCAGAATAAGAAGTAAATGCATAGGTGCGAAAAGTCCGTCAAACATAGGATTACCCTTTCCTTTAGCTGTGTTAGTGAGCTTGCAATAGACCACTTGCAGGATTTATGCAAAATTGCAGCATCATTATCTGCGCAATCTACAATATTTAAATGGGGAATAAAAGCAAATTATTCCCTCTCGCTTAACGGGATAAACGGCCGTCTGGTATAGCCTGTATAAAGTTGGCGGGGGCGACCTATACGCCTGCTCTCCTTGTCCCCCATCATCTCACGCCAGTTGGAAAGCCAGCCGGGTAACCGACCCAGTGCAAACATCACCGTAAACATATTGGTCGGAATGCCCATGGCCCGATAGATGATCCCGCTGAAAAAATCGACATTGGGGTAGAGATTTCTGCTGACGAAATAGTCATCGTTTCTCACCCTTTCCTCCAGTTCCTTGGCGATATCCAGGAGCGGGTCCTTGACGTTTAATGCCGCCAGGGTTTCATCGCACGTCTTCTTGATGATCTTTGCCCGCGGATCGAAGGTCTTATAGACCCGATGTCCGAATCCGGATAATCTGAAGGGATCGTCATGATCCTTTGCCTTTCTGATATATTTTTCGAAGTCCCTGTCATCTGCATAGATATCTTCCATCATTTCAACGACTGCCTGGGCAGCTCCACCGTGCAACGGTCCCCATAAGGCATTGATTCCGGCGGCAATAGATGCATAGAGATTGACTCCGGCACTGCCAACCAACCGCACCGTCGAGGTAGAACAGTTCTGTTCATGATCGGCATGGAGGATCAGGAGCTTGTTGAGGGCGGAAACCACCTCCGGCAGGATCTTATAGGGTCTTGTCGGTGTATCGAACATCATGTTGAGAAAATTCTCACAGTAGTTCAGATCATAGCGGGGGTAGATCAGTGGGTGCCCTTTGGATTTCTTGTAGGAAAAGGCGGCAATCGTCCTAACCTTTGAGAGTAGTCTCGCGGTGATGCTGTCAAAGCTCTCCGACGGGTCGGGATGCGTGGTCAATTCCGGATAAAAGTTATGCAGGGAGTTGACCATGGTAGACAGGATGGACATTGGCGACGCATTGGGAGGAAAATGGTCGAAGAAATGGATCATGTCTTCATGGACAAGGGCATATTGGGACATCAGCTCTCGATATTCCGCCAATTCCTGATCGTTGGGCAGATCCCCATGGAGAAGGAGATAGGCGACCTCGACAAATGAACAGTTTTCCGCAAGGTCCTCTATGGCATATCCGCGATAGTCCAATATTCCGGCGTTACCGTCAAGATAGGTTATGGAACTGGTACAGGAACCGGTATTCATGTATCCCCTGTCGAGAGTGATGTGGCCGGTCTGTTTCAAAAGTGTACTGATGTCTATTGCTTTCTCGCCATAGGAGCCTTCATGGATTGGGAATGAATAGGTCTTTCCATCGAGAATAAGTTGGGCGAACTTGTCTGGCATTGCACTACCTCTTGGCTTGTGAGCCCGAGTTTCCGGTCAGGCTGCATGGGAGTATCAACTATCTTCCTTTCATCCATGCCAGGTAAAGCAATTGATGCAGAAAACCTGTTGTTGCTGTACAATAGACTTCCCTGTAGGCAACGATTACAATACGTATCGGAGTAACTGCGTTACGGGAGGTAATGCTCTACCTTGGACAGATGTGGGGGGTGAGAGGAGTATCTCATCTGTTCTCACCAGAAGTGTAAAATAACATAGATGGACCATTTGATCAATTTTTCTTTTTGGTTGCTTTTCCAAAATGAATATAGCCGGAGCGCATTGTTCAACGAAATCCCCTACGAACCTGCTGGTGGAACCGGGGGTACGTGGAGGGTGATTGTGGTGGGGAGATTATGCGTTGGAGACCGAAGTGTCGGCTAGCGACTACGCGTACAGAATTCGACAATTTGTCGAAGAGGTTACCATCTATCCGGTAAGTTGTGAACGGCTGGCGGCAGGGAGAACCGATCGTGCATGGCTTGATGCGGTATTGGCTGGAGGGGCTCGAGTGGTGCAGTTGCGCGATAAGGAGGGGTGCGATTCGGATCTTTTGGAAAAAGCGAGATATTTCCGTGATAAAACCCGGGAGGCCGGGGCACTTTTTCTGGTTAATGACCGCCTGGATATCGCCCTGCTCTCCGACGCCGACGGTATACATGTGGGGCAAAACGATCTTCCACCCACGGAAATCAGGAGGCTGGCCCCGGATCTCCTGATAGGTCTTTCCTGCAACAGTAAAGAGGATGTCAGCAGGCTGGCCGATTCGGTTGCACGAGAGGCGAACCTGGTTTCCTACTTTAATATCGGTCCCCTGTATCCGACAGGGACGAAAGAGGGCGTCGGCTCATTTCTGGGGCCCGATGCCGTAACAACATGTGCGAGATGTTGCTCCTTGCCGTTCACCGTCATGGGAGGGATAAAATACGGGCATATCGGCGAACTTGTCGCCCATGGCGTGAAGCGTATTGCAGTCGTAACCGCAATCAGCCTCGCCGATGATATCGAAAAGGAAACAGCGAATTGGATTGAGGCAATCGGCTCTCAGATCCGGCAAAATAAGATATAGGACGGTATGCAGACCAAGGATGGAATAAAGCAACGCATCGATCGGATAAAACTCTTGATCATGTATGCAGTGAGTGAAGTGGAGAGGGACAGGGCCAATGCCCTTGTTGACTCATATCGAGAGAATCGGGTGGCCTTATCCGTACTGAAAGAATTTTATTCCTGTTTGCCTGAAGCACGAGAGGAATCGGTATCGCGGATTGTCCATATAGATACGCGTCAAGGCATTTTCCTGCTGGGAGTGAGAGCCGGGGTACATGAATATATCTTCGTAGCCACCGAGGATGACGCCATGAGTCTCGGTGAATTTCAAGAAGATGGGGGAGACGAAGACACCTTTGGCTTCTTTGGCTATCCAGGCAAGGCGTCTTTTTTGAAACGTCATCCGACCATGGCCGAGTTTAAAGACTTTCGTGCAATTTATACGACCAATACGGCCTTCTGTCCGGTCTGTTCGGCAGCTGTCGGGGAGCCCCACCACCTGGGTTGTCCGGTAGAGATCTGCCCCTGGTGTTTCGGGCAATTGAGCAAATGTAACTGCCGTTTCGATCAGTTGGGTAAGGAGGAACTGGCAGGTGATGAGGAACTGAGACGGTTCGAGTCGCTCTTACAGGAGAAAGGCCGTATCTGTTTTGAAGCGGGGCAGGGACCGGCCTATCCGGTGGCTGGAAAGGACATGAAATAGACCTCTCCAGACCCTGCATCAAGAGCTGGCCTGAGGAGATCGGAGGGCCCCCCCTCGTTTTCAAGTCATGACTAGCCCTGCCGCTTCAGCGATCGTTTCTTGGCAGATCCTTATTTCTTCGAGTCTCTGGTGTCTTCCAGGTATCGATAAAGTTCGGAATCTGACGATAGAACAAGGGAGGTGTTTTTCCCTATGATATTCTTGTACCCACCAAGCGTTTTCTCGAAAGAGAAGAAATCGGGGTCCTGGGAATAGGCATCGGCATAGATTCTTGTCGCCTCGGCATCGGCCTTTCCTTTGATGATCAGGGCCTTCATATTGGCGTCGGAGAGGATTTCTTTCAATTCCTTGTCTACCTTGCCCAATATCACAGCCTTGTTTCCCTCACCGATCGATCTTTTTTCGGCTGCGATACGTTTTCTTTCCGAGATCATCCGATCATAGACCTTCGATCGGACGGAATCGATATAGTTTACCCTCTTGAACATCACGTCGATCAGTTCAATGCCGTATTGAGGGGTCAACTTTGCGGCTGCCTCCAAAATCTGATTGGTTATCACGTCTCGTCCCAATGTGGGGGTGGTTCCAATATTTTTCGTTGTCTTTGACATGGTGGTTTCCGACCAGTCGGAACTTCGAATGATCTCCATCAGGTCATTCTTGTTGACCATATCGCGGACGGTTCCGTCGATGATATCATCAAGCATGGATTGTCCACGATCGACCGTCTTGACGGCCTGCATGAATTTCAGAGCGTCGGCGATACGCCATCTGGCAGTGACGTCAAGGAAGACGTAGGTTTTATCGTTGGTTGTGATCTGATTCGGATCGCCGTCCCAGATCTCAATCCGCTTATCGAAAAGATTTACCTGTTGTATCAACGGGATCTTGAAATGAAGACCCGCATCCGTAACCGGTCTTCCTACCGGGGCCCCGAATTGGGTGATAACGGCCTGTGTCCCTTCATTGAGAATATAGAATCCGTCGTAGATGGAGACAATAGCCAACAAGACAAGGCCCATCAGCCCGAAATTTACAATCTGTTTCATATCCTGATACCCTCTTTATTTTGTCCCTGGAGCAGTGACGTCTTTCTTTCCGGTTATATTCAAGAACGGCAGAGGCCCTTGCTGTTTCTTATCCATGACGTAAACGGATTGAACCGTTGGCATGACCCTTTGCATGGTCTCCAGATACATTCGTTTCCGGGTAACTTCCGGTGCTTTTTTATATTCCTTGAGGATATCGAGAAACCGTTGCGTCTCGCCCTTTGCGTTGTTGACTCGGGCTGATGCATACCCTTGAGCATTTTCAATAACCTTTTGGGCTTCACCTTTGGCCTTTGGTATCTCCCTGTTATAAATCTCCTCTGCTTCATTAACCAGCCGCTTCATGTCCTGGTCGGCTTCATTGACTTCGTTGAAGGCGGGTTTTACCGGATCCGGCGGATTGATATCCTGAAACTGTACGGTCCCGATGGCCACACCGGCTTGCAATTTGTTTAGCTGGGCCTGCATTTCCTTTTTTACATCCGCTGCCAGCATGCCGCGATTGCCCAGGACAAAATCGAAGTCCATATTGCCGACGATCCGTCGGGTTACACTCTCCGATATATCCCGTACGGCCTGTCTCACATTCTTGACATCAAAGAGATATTGTTGAGGGTTATCTATTCTATATTGCACTATCCAGTTAACCTTTATGACGTTTGTATCTGCCGTCAACATCAAGGATTCCTTTTCGTACCCCTGCCTGTCGAAGGTTGTCACCTGTCCCGGTATCCGACTTCGATAGCCGAATTCCTCCTTCTGCACCTTCATCACCGGGACCTTGATAAGATGCTCGGCATAGGGAATGGTGAAACGGAGGCCGGAATCAACCGTCCGGTCATATTTACCAAAGCGGAGTACCACCCCGACCTCATTGGTGCTGATACTGTAGACCGACGAATACACCCCCTGGAGGATGACGCCGACAAGAATTATCGCCAGGACCTTGCCGACAGTGCCGAAAGGGTGGGAGGGTTTTGCCGGATGTTCTTCTTCACCGTTTCCTGTCCCGGGCGTTTTCTTCTCAGAAAAGAGGTCCTGAATCTTTTGGATCACCTGAGCGACCAGTTCTTCCGGGGTTTGCGGCTTTTTTCTTCGACCCCACGGCGGTTCCTGGTTCTGGTTTGGCATGGGCTATTCTCCTGGGTTTGTCTGTCGATTTCTGGTGCTGTAATTTGTTGATATCAGATCAAATTGGTCTAAAGAAAGCAGATTTGCGAGACCTTTTCAGGCATCACATAAGTGTAAGTCCTGGTCTCAGGATTGCAAAGGCGACTCCTGAAAAAAAGAACGATACCAAAAAAATCCCAACAGCGAAAGGGGAAATTTTTATATCGTTTCAATATGTTGATAAAATGAAAGGAGATTTTTGTCGTATCACCTGATAAAGGCAACTATCCAACAACAGGAAAAAATGGAGAGGGAGATCAAAAAGAAAAGGGTTTGGGCGGCAAAGGAACGACGCAATTTTTTGATTGGCGGAAGCCGCAAAATTTTTCCCATCACCAGACCGGACAACAGACCAAAAAGATGGGCTCCGAGATCCGTATGCTCACCGGAACTGCCAAGCATGGCCAATAAGGCGAAGGCACCCACCAACGGCAGTTGGAGGCGAGATTGAAAACCGGAGCCTTTGCTTTTGTAATTGAGGGTGGCAAGCATTCCGACCACGGCAAAAATCGCGGTGGAGAAGCCGACGAATATATGACCGGGTCCATGGAGAAGGACATTTATTCCGTTACCGGTCACAGCGGCAAGAAGCATGGCAAAGAGCCCGATCCCGGTTCCAACAAGAAGCAGGAAAAAATGGAGAAGGAAGCCACCCAGGATACAGTTGCTTACAAGATGAAGGAGGTTGGCATGTAAGGTCAGCGCAGTGACCAGTCTGAACCATTCGGCATGCTGGAGAATTGCCTGCGAATCGCCGGCTCCCTTCTGGAACCAGATGGAATTTGAATTCCAGGGACCGGTGATGGCATAAAGGATCACCAACGATCCGACCAGGAGCAAGGTCGGTGGCTGAAGCGTGGCTCCTTCCTTCCGGTTAATCAGGGTAGTGTCGGATGGCTGTGCACGGGTTTCTTGAAAGAATTCCTCCAGTTCCCGGAGAGCCAGCGATTGAGACTCAGATGGTACGATGAGGGAAAAGACGTGGTTTTCGCAGACGACCCGGTGAGGGATCCGGAGGGCTGTAAGAACGAAGGACCACGTCTGGGAAAGATCAGGATCCGTTGTCTGCATGACTATCTCGAGGCCGACTGCGCCGTTTTTGCGTTCCATTTCCATTGAAAGGTTGAGCGGAGATTCTCTTTTCAATACAGTATTGGCATGAAAAAATCACCGGACAAGTGGTTTTGGTTTTTCAAAATTAATACCGGTTAAGAAAAATTTTAACCATATAAAATCATATTTAGAATTAAAATTTACTGGATAAGTATTTTTCATATGTTTAAAAATTTCTCAAGGAATCGCTTTCCTTAGAAACGATAGATCTTGAAATGATCTCATCACCGTAAGGGAGAGGCAAATCGGCAGAGGAAGAAAAGAAGATGGGTGACGATCCTGGGGCCGGGAATGAGGTGAAATAGAAAACTGGAGAGGAGGTATGGAAACGGACAGATACTCTATCAGCAGTACGTGTTCGAGGAGGCTTTTCCGGGGAGGTTACCGGCGAATGCCGCAAAGAGGCTGCCCTATGGTGAATCCCCTTTGGCCAAGCATCCGGAGATGTTTAGCTGGGGATTGTAGAGTGGCATGTTTCGAGAGAACGACGCCGGGAATCTAGAGCCGGAGGGTATCCACCGCCACCACCGGCCCATATTTTTTTTGCAAGAGCAGAAGTGCCGTCTTTTGGCGCTTATATACGGTAAAAAGACCTGCTGGAATATTTTCCTCCCTGCCGTAGGCTTCCGTCTGCATGTCAATCCTTTTGATAATATTGTCGACGTAGAGAGAGAATTGCATATCGTATAGAGTTCTCGGATACGCTTTGTTGATTTTCAGAAACAGGCGTTTCAGGTCGTCATACTCAGGAAGCATGCCTATGGGCGATTCTATGGCCTTCACATCGCCATGGGCATAGAGTTCCAGCCATCCGAGCCAGACGCGAACATCCTTCTTCTCTCCAAGAAGCCCCCGGCCTGATCCTCCCCTGTTGGCGTGGGTGAGGAAATAGTTGAGACCGGCTATGACGGGTTTTCCGGCCGGGGAGAATTTTCGGGAGGTGAAGAACCTGAATTGAGCCTCCATATAATCGGCAAGAGGGCCCGGGATAAATGGGGCATTGGCCCAAGGCTGACGGCTGACTCCTGTTGCACCCACCTCTGTGGCTGTTGCCTTGGAGACGATGGAGGCGCCGATGGCAACTCCCTCATTGGTATCTCTGGCGACCCATACCGGAGGCATGGTATCATTATCCCTTCCCGAATAGGTGATGACCTTTATTGGTACTCCAGCGGGGTCTTCGGCGGCGGCGGTGGCGTGATTTGCAATCTCCGAGGCAATGATGGTGCATCTGGAATTCTTATGGGACATCGGTACGATGTTTCCCTTGTCATCGGTTTTCCCTTCATACCATTCGCCTTGAAAATTGATACCTTTCTTGGGGGGAACTTCACCATGGCCGGCCCAATGGGGAACACCCGCCTCGTCTATCAGAACGTTGGACCAGATTACCTCTGCGCCATCTCCGCGAAGACACGCCATTAATAAAGGATCTCCTTCCATATTGACATCCTCGACGATGCCGAAGATGCCTTTTTCCGGGTTGATTGCCCTCAATGTGCCGTCTTCGGCTATCCAGAGTTGGGCAAGGTCGTCGCCGATGAAATCGGTGCCGACCATTGCCGTCGTGGTTTTTCCGCAGCCGGACGGTGCCGCACCGGCAAAGAAGGTCTTTCTGCCGTTGGGGCCGGTCATCCCGGTAATAAACATGTGTTCGGAAAGCGCTTCCTCGACCTTGTAATAGGTGCAGTAATCGACGGAGAAACGATGATTGCCTTTCTTCAAAAGCAGCGTATTGCCGGCATAGGTGCAGAAAGCGGCATAGGTGGTCATCCAGCTCCTGTCCATGAAGATCCTGGCGTTTGGGACATCAGCAGGGGTATTGGAGCCTTCGGAGTGAATATTCGTGAAAAAAATACCGGCTCTTGCCGCCTCTCTATCAAAGGCTGCAAAGCAATTTCGATACAGGATCTCAGCAGAATGCGAGACGTAGGCCGATGAGGAAATTTCAATGGCCGGGATGGCAGTCCGTGCCCCTATGGGGCCGCGGCTATAGAATCCGACGATCATGATCTTGTTTCGCATGATGCCGACCATGAATCTCCTAATGTATTCCAAGGCATCAGGACGTGGCACGGACTTGGCCAGCGAACTTATCTTCTCGCCTTCATTAACGATATAAAAGGTTTGATCGACAAGTCGTGCCTGATCTTGAGGGAGATCGAAATGGATGGTGTGACCCTCTTTTGCGAGTTTTCTTTCTTCGCCGTTGTTGAGCGAATAGCTGCGTATCCATTCCACATCCTCATTGCTGCCCGTATTTATGAAAACAGAATCAGGTTGACACAGAAGAATTGCGTTGGCTATCTTGGTCAAGGCATCCCTGTTTTTAATCGGAGATAATTTCCTCAAGTTCGTTGGGTCAAGATTTTTTTCAATGACGGGCATTGCCTTGGTAATTGAATCGATCCCGCCAACGACCATAAGTATATCTTCGTTCTTTTTAAGGTCCAGCATTAAAATTAACTCCTTAAGATATATATAATAGTCTGATTATATTCATCTTGTTTGCAGGGAGTCCATGATGGGGGTCTCTGTCAAGCTATCATAGGTATGGTTATGTCAATAGTCAACGGAATTGACGAATATTCAAGCAATTATTGGTAATTATGTCCGGCAATTGGGGTGAGGTTTATGCCTTCCGCATGCTGGGTTTCCAAGGAGAAGACCCTTGCGGATTACGGTGCTTTTGGGAAGGTTGGCAGGAGAAAACCGGCGAAGGGCATTGCTTCCGTCCGCCGCTCTGGGGCCTCATCGCCTCGGCACACCACGGCTGACAGACAGGTGTCCTCCGGGCCTGCCGTCAGGTGCGGACGTCCTGTCCGCATCCCTTAAAGGCACGATGTTGAGTGCCTTCGGGACTCCGAGAGGCGTCCTTAAGCTCCGTCTTCCACCTCCCGGATTAAATTGGTATGTCCGGGCAGGTTTGATTTCGCGACATCAAATATTATAGTCTTCCGATAGAGCTTGGAATACCGAGACGAAAGTTGTATACACCACATGTCTTGTCAGAGAAGCGTAGCGCCGCAAACACAAGAAGCGCTTCTCCCCGGGGCGAGCCTTTTTTGGGGTGAAATGCCGAGAGGGGAAATAAAAAAGGGCCCTGTGGATAGTAAAGAACATTCACAGAACCCTGAATCTTTGGTGCCGAAGAGAAGACTCGAACTTCCACGAGGATACCCCCACTAGACCCTGAACCTAGCGCGTCTACCAATTCCGCCACTTCGGCAACGGACATGAATATGCTTACTGGGCAGGATTTTGTCAAGACTTTCTTTTCAAGACAGGGAAAAATCAAGGTGTTGCAGTGATATCTTATGAAAATATTTAGAGAACTGGATGAAATTCAACAGCCGTTTCAAAATGCCTGTGTCACGATCGGCAATTTCGACGGGGTCCACCTTGGTCACCAAAGGCTGTTTGATGTTGTCGAACAGAGGGCATACCATTCCCATGGGACAAGTGTAGCCATCACCTTCAATCCGCATCCCTTGCAGATACTGCGTTCCGGTGGGATCAAGTTGATTTCGACCTGTGAACAGAAGATTGAACTGATCGGGATGTCGGGAATTGATGTGCTGGTGATCATTCCGTTTAATAAGACGTTTGCTGCAACTCCTGCCGTGCAGTTTGTGGATGAGATCCTGGTTCGGCGAATAGGCGCAAAGCATCTCTTTGTCGGATATGATTATGCCTTCGGAAAAGGACGTACCGGCGATATCCCGTTTTTAAAGAGACAAGGAGAAGAAAAAGGTTTTTCTTTAACCGTTATCAACGCCTATTACGAAGATGGTATTCTCATCAGCTCGACCAAGGTGAGGGAGTTGGTCACAGCAGGTGATATGACGGAGACCAAGAGACTGTTGGGGCGCTATTATCAGATCAGGGGGGAGGTGCAGAGGGGGAAACAGCGTGGAGGAAAAGAGATCGGTTTTCCCACCGCGAATCTACACGTGGATGAAGAGGATCTGATTCCAAAATATGGGGTCTATGTCTGTCAGGTCATCTGTGACGGCAGATGTTACGGCGGTGTTATCAACATTGGACTGAATCCCACCTTCAGTGAAAATACCCTCATTGCCGAAGTCCATATTTTTGATTTTAATCAGGATATTTATGGAAAACCTATCAAGGTAAACCTGGTTCAGTTCCTGCGGGATGAAAGAAAATTCTCAGGTGTTAAAGAACTCGCCGCCCAGATAGCTCGCGATGTTGTTCAGGCGAAAGAGGTCCTTGCCCGGACGACAAAACACCTCGATCGTTTTTTATGGTGAAGATGATGGGTGCAACCAAGGGTCTTGCCGGAGCGGGAAAACTATTTTATCCTTGCATGTAAAGGCAATATGCCTATAGTGTAACCGCCCGATTGGGGACAGAGCCGAGGTAAATTGGAAATATATTAGAGAGGTATCATGCCGGAACAGCTTACAGAGGACCTGCCGAAGGTCATAGAAGAACTTGAAAAGAAATGCCGACAGACTCCGAAAAATGCGATGGTACACCATCATCTCGGACTGGTCTATCTCAAGGCAGGCCGCGTCGATGACGCCATACGATTACTTGAGCAAGTCATTGAGATTGACCCGTTGTCGGTTGAGACCATGATTAATCTGGGGGCAATCTATTATGGCAGAGGCGATTTGACAAAGGCCAGGGAACTGAATGAAACCGCACTCGGGGTCAATCCGGAAACGGCGCAGGCCCATGCAAATATGGGTTTGATCTGGCAACAGTACAATGAACCGGACAAGGCTATTGCAGCCTATGAAAAGGCGACCCGCTACAATCCTGAGCTTGCGACAGCCTGGATAAATCTAACGTCCGTACTGACCATGAAGGGGGAAGACGAGCGGGCCTTGAAGGCGGCCAGAAGAGGCGTTGAGTTGGAGCCTGATTCCGCCCTTGCCCATAATAATCTTGCTGTGGCCCTCTACTTCAGCGCGCAGTATCACGAGGCAAAAAAACATATGGACAAGGCAAGGGAGTTGGGTTATTCGGTTGATCCGAATTTCGCAAGCAGACTGGATGAGAAACTGGCATAAGAGAGCTGCAAAGGGTCTTTTCATAAGGATTTCTTTGTCGATAAGCCGTCATGAATAAAGGAAGAATTGTTAAACATCCCTGGTGCCCCTTCTGTGGCCAGAAGGTGGAAAAGGCGACCGATGCGGTAAAGAGGAAGATGCGCGAATTTTCGGTGGGACACTGCAGCTGCGGGGCTGTATATACATGTGATCCAACCGGTCATAATGTCGGTTCGGCCATGGTCGAAGCGCTTGTCCATGCCTGTGATGATAAGTGGGACTTTGCCTGGGAACTGATGCCGGAAGACGATTATCTTACCGGCAGAATTGAAAATTATGACGAGATTACCCATCAGGTTGTCGATATAAAAAATATCGACGGCCGTCCTGTACGGGGTGTTCTCTATTTTGTCCGTCTCCATACGGAGATTGCTGAGATTTCCAAGCGGGTCAGCGAAAAGAAACAACAGATCATCGAGCAGATGGTACCCGGTGATACCACCTGCGATCGTGTGGTCGAACACCCACCGGACAAGGATCGCCTAACGGAGAAGGCCTCAAAAACGAAGGTGAAATCGCTCGTCTTAGCGGGAGACGTCGATGGCCTTGTCGCCCTGTGTTTCGACGACAAGAAGACCCTGCGCCTGCTGCAGCGTCTCCTCTATACTCCGCATGAGGATGAGAGGTGGCATACTGCCTGGATGATAGGCAATGTGGCCGCAAGGGTCGCAGGCAGGGAGCCCGGCCAGATATCCGAGCTCCTGCATCGGTTGTTCGGGGCCTGTTCGGATTCCGCCGCCACACCCTGGGGGATGGTTGAGACCATCGGCAGCATCATTGCCGCGCGCCCTGATATTTTCGGCGCATTCACACGGCATCTGCTGGGCTTTATGGCAGATCCTTCAATGCAGCAACAGGTGATATGGGCCATGGCGGAGATAGCCGTTAAACGACCTGACCTGATCAGGGATACCCCCTTTTATACCCTGTTCCATTTCCTCCATCATCCCACGCCGGCCCTTCGAGGTCAGGTTGCCCGACTGCTTGGCCGGATCAAAGCGACGGAGGCTGCCGTGCAGCTTATGGGACTTAGTGGCGATTCCAGTGAATTGATCATATGGGAGGAAGGAAATGCCGTAAATACAACGGTCGCAACGGAGGCTGCAAAGGCCCTGGCTGCGATCCATGGAGGAAGAAAGACATGAATAAGTCTGTTCAGAGCCTGGATTCCATCGCTCCGATGCGGGATGGAAAAAATACGGAAGCCATGGCTGATCCGGTTCAGGCCGATCTACATAAGGGTAAGGCACATCTCCAAAACAATGAGCTTTCCCAGGCGGCTGCCGCCTTCCATAATGCTCTGCTGGGCTATCAGGAAAGAGGAGATGAACAAGGTGTCGCCAATGCCTCAAACCAGATGGGGCATGTCTGTCTGGCGAGGAAAGATTATGATCAGGCCCTGGGCCATTATACCCGGGCCTGGGAGATCTGTGAAAAACATGGCGATCCGATGAGCCTGCTCGCATTATCGAACCAGTTGGTTCTGGTATACCGTGGACAGGGGGACTTCAAAAAGGCAATCGACACATGCCTTGATCTGTTGGATAGATATTTTGAAAATAATGATCCCCTGGGAACTGTGGCAATATTGGAGCAGATGGCGGACATCTATCTGGTGGCGGGAGATAAATTGAAGGCCGCGGATTCCTACCGGACGATAGCCTCTATTCATTCAAATTTTAAGCATAAGACCATCGCCCAGAGTTTTCTGGAAAAGGCAAGGGACCTGGAAAGGGCCTGCTGATACCGTTTACAGCCCAATGTTTACCGGAATAATAGAAGGAAAGGGAAAACTGATCGACAAACGAACCGCAGGCGGCGGGCTGACGTTTCGGTTGGAGGCCGGATTCGACCTTGTCGATCCCAGCGAAGGGGAGTCGATTGCGATAAACGGCGTCTGCCTTACCGCCTATGGAATATCCGGCAGGAAGTTCCTGGCGGATGTCTCACCGGAGTCGCTTTCCCGGACGACCCTGGGTGGACTGACGAGTGGGGCATCCATAAATATAGAACGGGCCTTGCGGCTTTCGGACAGGTTGGGGGGGCATATCGTTTCCGGACATATAGATTGTACGGCCGAGGTCCTGGAACGGCGACCGAACGGTCAGTTTACGATTTTTGTCTTCGCTCTGCCGCAGGAATTGAATAAGTATATAATTGAAAAAGGTTCCGTGGCCATAGATGGCGTAAGCCTGACGGTAAATAGATGTGATGGCGGCAGATTCTCTGTTTCCATCATACCCCAGACCCTGCAGGTGACCACCTTGGGAAATCTAAAAAGAGGAAGCAGGGTGAATATCGAGGTGGACCTTATTGGCAAGTATGTGGAAAGGCTGCTGTCGGCCGGATCGGACTCTTCTTCACAAAAGGGGGGCATCAATCCGGTTTTTTTGGCACGGCACGGTTTTTATTAACATTTCTTTGCATCAGATCAACTATCTAAGTGAGCGTTATGGCAGTCAGTCAAATTGAAGAGGTAATCGAAGACATCAAGGCCGGGAAAATAATCATCCTGGTCGATGATGAGGATCGTGAAAATGAAGGCGACCTGTGTATGGCTGCTGAATTGGTGACGACGGAGGCCATCAATTTTATGGCCAAATACGGAAGGGGCCTCATCTGCCTTACCCTGAGCCCCGATCTCGTGGATAGGCTCGGGCTGCCGATGATGGTCGCCAACAACCAATCCCCCTACGGCACAGGCTTTACCATCAGCATTGAGGCAAGAACCGGGGTGACAACAGGGATATCGGCTGCCGACCGTGCGCGTACGGTACAGGCGGCCGTGGCCTCGGATGCCGGGCCCCGGGACCTGGTGAGTCCCGGACATATCTTTCCGTTGAGAGCCCGAAAGGGCGGGGTGCTGGTCCGGACCGGTCAGACTGAAGGTTCGGTGGATCTTGCCCGGCTCGCGGGGATGAAGACCGCCGGGGTCATCTGTGAGATAATGAATGAAGACGGTACGATGGCCAGGATGCCGGATCTTGAGAAATTTGCCGAAGCCCACGGCCTGAAGATTGCGACGATCGCCGATCTCGTCGCCTACCGGCTTCGCCGGGATGTCCTGATTCACAGGGTGGCGGAGGCTCGGATTCCCACTGAGACCGCCGGTGAGTTTAAGGCGATTGTCTATACCAATGATGTTGACTCCTTTGAGCATCTTGCCTTGGTCAAGGGGACGATTGATCCTGACAGGAGGACTTTGGTCCGGGTCCATTCGGAATGTCTCACCGGCGATGTCTTCGGATCTTCCCGATGCGACTGCGGCCTGCAGCTCAATGCCGCAATGCGGATGATCGATCAGGAGGGTTGCGGTGTCCTGCTGTATATGAGACAGGAGGGGCGGGGCATAGGACTTGGCAATAAGATAAAGGCTTATAAACTGCAGGATGAAGAGGGCATCGACACCGTTGACGCCAATATTAAACTGGGTTTCAAGCCTGACCTGCGCGATTACGGCATAGGGGCGCAGATTTTGCGCGATCTCGGCGTACGGAAAATGGGGCTGTTGACCAATAACCCGAAAAAGATAATCGGTCTCGAAGGCTACGGTCTCGAGGTCGTCGATCGATTTCCGCTGGAAATTGAGGCGGGGGATGAAAACAAAGGGTATCTCCAGTGTAAACGTGATAGAATGGGCCATTTGATCCAGGTGGACTAGGTCTCAGCGACTCCGGGAAATGCTCCAGTGTAAATCAGACTACAAGGTGAAAGGACATGGTCAATGTAATTGAAGGGCACCTGAAGGCGGATGGGAAAAAATTTGCCGTAATCGTTGCACGGTTCAACTCATTTATTGCCGAGAAACTACGGGAGGGTGCGATTGACACTCTGCTGCGTTCCGGGGCGCTGGAGACCGACATCGATGTTGTCAGGGTGCCGGGAGCCTTCGAGATACCGCTTGTGGCAAAAAAACTAGCCGGGTCGCAGAAGTATGATGCCATAATCTGCCTCGGTGTCGTGATCCGCGGGGCTACACCCCATTTCGATGTGGTCGTCAATGAGGTTTCGAAGGGGGCGGCACAGGTGGGGTTGGAGACCGGAATCCCGGTGCTCTTCGGGGTCTTGACCACAGAAAATATTGAACAGGCCATCGAACGATCCGGTACCAAGGCCGGCAACAAGGGGTCGGAAGTGGCCGTTGCCGCAATAGAAATGGCGAATCTGGTGGCCAATCTCCACTGAAAATCTCCTGCTTCTTGCGGGTCGGGTAAGAGACGGGGTCTTTCCGGAGTGGTGGTGTTTCGGAAGGTTCCGTGTCAGCCGGAATCTTTCTGTTGATGTAATCTCATGGGAATTCGAAGAAAGGCCAGGGAGTCCGCTCTGCAATTTCTCTTTCAGGATGATTTTGCTGCCGTGGGGACTCGGCGCAAGGGGCTTGCCGAACGATTTGATTTGTTTTGCAGCCTCTATCAGGTCAACAGGAAGGCACGTCCGTATACCCTGGAACTTCTTCAGGGAATCTGGGAAAATTGTGCCCATATCGATTCCCTGATCGGCCAATGCGCAAAGAACTGGCGTTTGGAAAGGATTGCGATAACAGACAGGAACCTCTTGCGGATCGGAGTCTATGAAATGGTCTACTGCGACGACATCCCGGTGCAGGTCGCTATCAACGAGGCGGTTGAAATTGCCAAACGCTACGGCAGTGATGATTCTCCCGCCTTTATTAACGGCATTCTCGATGCCGTTAAAAATGTTATTCATGTCCCCGCCAACGGACGGTCCACCTGTATCGAGGAGGAATGAACCCCCGGCGGGTTCCCTAGTGGTTTAATATATCGAGGAACGTCATTTCGGGGAGCCCTTATTGGTATGAACCAGCAAACAACGCACCCTGGGTTGAAGAAGGAGGCCGCCGCAGTTCTCGGGATCTTTGCTTCGGTCTTTCTCACTCTGGCCCTTGTCTCCCACTTTTATGCCGGCAATGCAGGAAACTGGTGCGGAGAAGTGGGTCGGCTTGTTTCCGGAATTCTGATAGGTTTCCTCGGCTGGGGGGCCTTTCTCTTTACCGCCCTTATCTTTTTTGCCGCCTTTTTATTCCTGGCTCCTCAGATGTCTCTTAAGCGTCTTCCGCTGATCATCGTCGGCTTGACCGGTGCCGCGATATCCTCCTGCGGGCTGCTGTCCTCTCTGTCTCTGTATGACGCGCGTCTGCTCGAATCCGGAGGGTTCATAGGGAAAACAGTCTTCGGCATGGCCCGGTCGATACTCGGCGAGGCCGGAACGGTATTGACCCTGTTGCTGTTGTTTCTAATTTCGCTGATGATCTCGACGCAGTTTTCTCCGTATAGTCTTTGTTCCTTTTCCCTTAGGTCGATACGAGGAATTTTGGGTTGGACATGGGGGCTTGTCCTGGGCCCAAAACAAAGGAAGGAACCGGAGAGGGAACAGCGGGGTCTGCTTCGCAGGGCGGAACCGGTCCTGGAGACGGTTTCATTGCCTCAGCCCTCCGTGCCTATGGTGAAGGAGCTGCCCAAGGCTGCTGATGAATCGAAGAAGGAAGAAAACTTTGCCCTCCGTCCGGTGGCTCGAGGTGACTGGAAGCTTCCGGCCCTTTCTTTACTCAGAAAGAATAAACAGGTCCAGAGGGAAGTCGATAAGGAAATATATTATGCCATCTCCAAACAGCTTGAGGAAAAACTTGGCAATTTCGGCGTATCCGGCAAGGTTATCGGCATATCTCCCGGTCCGGTGGTGACGACCTACGAGTACGCACCGGCACCCGGAATAAAGATCAATAAAATCGTAGGGCTTGCCGACGATCTGGCATTGGGCTTAAAGGCACAATCCGTGCGTGTCGTCGGCTCGGTCCCGGGCAAGGCCGCGCTCGGCATTGAAATTCCCAACGCCTTCAGACAGGTCGTGTATATCCGCGATTTACTTGGATCTGAAAATTATATCAATAATTCCAGCAAGCTTTCGATTGCTCTTGGTCTGGATGTGGTGGGTAATGCCGTTATTGCCGATCTGGCCAAGATGCCGCATCTGCTTATTGCCGGGGCTACCGGTGCAGGGAAAAGTGTTGCGATCAATGCCATTATCGCCTCGATTCTCTATAATGCAACACCAGCCGAGGTCCGCTTTTTGATGGTCGATCCCAAACGCATCGAGCTTTCGGGCTATGAAGGCATACCCCACTTGCTTCATCCCGTAGTGGTGGAACCGAAACTCGCCTCCCGGGCCTTGCAATGGGCGGTCAGAGAGATGGAACGACGGTACAGACTTCTGGAGGAGGCAAGGGTTAAAGGCTTTGATTCCTATAATGAGGTTGCGTCTGAAAAGCTTCCCTACATCGTGGTCATCGTCGATGAGTTGGCCGACTTGATGATGGTGGCGTCCAAGGACGTCGAGGCGGCCATTGCCCGTCTGGCTCAAATGGCTAGGGCTGCCGGCATTCATCTGATCCTGGCTACCCAGAGGCCTTCGGTGGATGTGCTGACCGGTCTGATCAAAGCAAATTTCCCAACGAGGATTTCCTTTAAGGTCTCCTCCAAGATCGATTCCCGGACGATCATTGATACATCCGGAGCGGAGCACCTGCTGGGGGCGGGGGACATGCTGTATCTCCCGCCGGGCGCAAGCGGGCTCTTACGGATACACGGTGCCTATATCTCCGAAGAGGAAACAACAAGGATTGTTGCCTTCTTGAAAAAACAGGGCCAGGCATCCTATGACGACTCGGTCATCGAAGAGATGGCGGCGGATGAGGGCTCGACCGATACTGACAATGAAATGGAGATGGACGACCGATACGATGAGGCCGTCGGCATCGTCTGCGAGTCCGGACAGGCATCGATTTCAATGCTGCAGAGGCGTCTCCGGGTCGGATATAACAGGGCGGCACGGATGATTGAGACCATGGAACTGGAAGGGATAGTAGGCCCTGCCGACGGGGCCAGACCGCGTGAAGTACTTGCCCGCAGGAGTTATGATTAGTATCCATCCCGGGAATTCAATGTGAATATTTCCTTGACAATATTTTAGCAACAAATTATATCTCTACCTGTTAAAAATGAGTGACCGTTCATTTTTTTTAAGCAGGTTATGGTGTTTCGTTTTATTGTGAAATACTAGCTATTTATTTTCTGATTTCTGGTTTCTTCAGACGGTAAATGCGATCGGTGTCCGAGTTATGAGAGTTTTTGCATAGGTCAAGTGGGTCCTGTATGCTCAGGGTCACAACAGTTAAAACAAACTGAGGAGGTAGTTTAATGCCAAGTTATGTAGATCCTTCCAAGTGTGATGGTTGCAAGGGTGGAGACAAAACCGCATGCATGTACATCTGTCCCAACGATTTGATGGT
>JBJKPM010000034.1:0-21631 GCA_046706325.1 Desulfocapsaceae bacterium
ATCAGCTTCCTGCGCTTCATGCTCTACGGGACACCGATCATGCTGGCCACGGTCTTTATTGCGATGATCTATGTCTGGCTCAGATACTATGTGTTCAGGTTCTGAGAAGGGGGCGTAGAGTCCTTCGAAAATGATCGTATTTTCAAGTACTTGATTAGCGGACGGCTGTCTATCCGGCTCTTGGTTCGATGAAGGAACGCTACTACAAAAAGATACGGAAAATCTGCCTTGCCCCGAAAGAGCAACCCTCCCTTTATTTTTCCATACAATTTGGGGTATACTGGTCTGTATGTGCTGTCATGATCAGCGCGGGGACGAGCCGGGTATTTCTCGATGGCTGCAATAGAGTACAATTTTTCGGGAATCAGCTATGTCATTGTTCAACAAGTTTTCGAAAACCGTCACCAGAATACAGGAGAAAGAGGAATTACACAGATTTCTCTCCATCAAGGCCAACAGCGTCTTTTATCGGATGACCATCGCCTTCAGCCTCTTTTTTCTCGGTCCTTTTCTCGGCTTTACCTATCTCGGCATAAGGAGCAAGCTCTTCGGCAATATGGAGTTGCTCTACTGTTTTCTCGGGGTGCTCGTCTTTTCACTGGTTGGATATATCATCTTAAAGCAGATCTCGGACAGCATCCTGACCATTGAGACGCAGATGGCCCGGCATAACGGCAGCAAGGACCTGGCAGGTCTGCTGGGTGAAAACGAGTTGGGAAATATTGCCTTGATCGCCGACTCTATGGATAGGCACCTTCGTGAAACCAGCAGGGCATTGACGCGCAGAATACAGGAGATAAACGCCCTCAGGGAGATTGGCGGCCTTCCCGTTTCGCGGATTACCTCCCATGCCTTGATCGACTTTGTGCTGGAAAAGGCAATGTCCATAACCGGGGCAATAGGCGGTGCTCTCTTTTCCGTCCCCCGGAGCGGAAGCAAGACCAGGGTGACCTGCCTGCATGTCTTCGGGGCCGGGATACACACCAGCGCAGGGGAGAGCATCGCTTTTTCGAGGTTCCCGGTTGTCGAGGCAATGCAGGAACGGGAGGTGAAGATCTTTCCCAAGGAGCAGATTCACCAGAGACCGTCTCTTTTCGATCCTGAGGTCGGCAGCGCGGTAACGGTTCCTTTTGATTCGAAGACGGGCTATATCGGCATAGCGCTCTTCGTCAAGAGGGAGGACCGCATCTGGGACCAGGATGGGCTTGGATTTCTGGCTACTTTCTTTAATACCGCCGGTTCCATGTTGCGGATGAAAGAAATGGGCATCAGGGAACGGGAAACCAGCGATGAGTTGAAATCCGTTTTGTCGATCATCCAGATCATCAACTCCGACCTGGAGGAAAAAGACCTGCTGACTGCGATTTACGGGAGGCTTTGCGAGGTCATTCCCAGTCGATGGGTGGGGCTTGCCTTGATAGACGAGATCAGCGGACAGCTCAGATTGACGCATTCATTTGATCGATCAGCCGGCAAAGATCAGTCCGGGATGCTCCTGGCCAAGGAGTCCTCCTTGTTTCAGGTTGCAATTGATGCCATCGAATTGATCAGTATCGATGATCTGGAGAAAGAAAAAACGTATTTTGAAATGCCGATGTTCGCCGAACTCGGCCTGAAATCCTGTCTTATCAAGAGGCTTGATGCCAACGGGAAGGCTGTCGGTGCCATCTGCCTCGGAAGCGATATCTCCCGGACCTTCGGCCGAAGGGACAAGAGGATGTTCAAAATGGTGGCCATGGGTATTGCCCTTGCCCTTGAACAAACGCGCCTCTTGGCGAAGGAAAAGGCGAAAAGCGCCGAGTTGGAAGTGCTGAACAGAATCGGTGTCGCGCTGACCTCTGCGACCTTTGATATGAATCGTGTGCTGCACTATATCCTGGAGATGATCTCGGACCTTATCAAAGTCGAGGCGGGAGCAATCATGTTGGTCCAAAACGACCTGCTTGCCTTTCATGCGACCATCGGTACAACCGGAAAAAGTTTCGACGGACTGCGGATCAGGATCGGGGAAGAGGGAGTTTCCGGATGGGTGGCTGCCACCGGTGAGCCGGTTATCGTCCAGAATGCCGACGACAATCCTCATTTCTGTGAGGATATCGATAAAAGGACCGGTTTCAAAACCAAAAATCTCCTCTGTGTGCCGATGATCACCGGCGGCAGGGTAATAGGGGTCATCGAGCTTCTCAATAAGCGAGTCGGGACATTCAATGAGGAGGACATGCGGGCGGTCAAATCGGTTGCCTCGTCGGCCTCCATCGCCCTGGAAAATTCCAGACTGTACGGCGAGTCCATGCATCTGGCGCAAAAGGAAAAGACGATCAGGACGATTTTTCAGAAATATGTTCCTGAAGAAATAGTCAATGATATCCTTAAGAAAGGAGAGACTGAACAGCTGACGGTTGGAGAGAAAAAGATCGTTACGGTCTGTAATGTCGATATCAGGGGATATTCGGCCATGTCCAAGCAGGCCGCAACCGAGGATGTGGTCGGTGTCCTGAACTATTTTTTCATGAGGATGGGAAATATCATCCTCAAGTATAAAGGGGTGTTGGATAAATATCTGGGCGATGGGCTTCTTGCCATCTTCGGGGCTCCCCTGACCTCCAGAAATCCGGCTCTGGATGCAACCTTTGCCGCCATCGAAATGACCGAGGTCATTGAAGCGGTCAGCAGGCTTTCCCGGGAACGTTGCGGAGTGCCGTTAAAGATCGGAATCAGCATCAATACCGGTGAGGCCATCGTCGGCAATATCGGCTTCGATAAAAAAATGGAATATACCGTTATCGGGGATGTGGTCAATGAGACCTTCCGTCTCCAGGACCTTACACGGAGAAAGACAAATTCAATCTTAATCAGCGAAACGACCTATCAGCAGGTCAAGCAGTTTGTCTACACCAACCAGTGGCGGGTGAAGCGATTTGCCGATAAGGACGGGATCATGGATATTTACGAGGTAATGGGGAAAAAGGGCACTTCCGATCTCGACTATCATCCACAACAGACACAACAGGATGCTCCTGATACCAGGATACATTAAGGGAGGGATCTACAAAAGACATCTGCACTGAAAGCATCCCAAACAGTTTCACCAGATAATTCACATAAACCGGGGGGGCTGTAAATATCCTCTCACAAACTGGTCAGGACACAATCAATGCAGATAATGGCTGGGCTGTTGGGGCCCCTCTAATCCGCTGAAAGGTAATTGTGCTCAGCGGTCAGTATTTCATATTGTCCGTTGACGACGACATATTTCCGATTGAACTGATCAACATAGGCTTTAGTAAGACGTCTCCCCATCGGCATGCCGGGAATGGGATCATTGACGATAAACCCGCGTCCGATCTGACGGAAGGAAAGTTTTTGGTTATTTTCTTTCATCTGTAATTCCCAATCTCTACAGGATGTTCCCTGCTGATCATATCAAGGCGCCCGGACCGCAAGCATTAGAAATCAACAACTGAAAATGTATGTGCTTGTGTGCTAATGCTCCGAAACCCGAATACCCCCCTCATCAAACCCGCGTCCGGTATTAACTCCCCGTTGTAACTGAGTATGCATAGAATGTGCCAAAACAGCAGGATCGTGTCTTCTTAAGACAAGTTATATCTTCTGCCGCTCTGTTTACTCAAAAATACAAAAGTTTAGATTCAGAGCAGTGTTGAAATATTTCTATTGGCGGCGATCCTGTTCAACAGCGGATCGGCAGGGGCGCTCGATATCCGTAAACTCTGTTTACGCCCAACCGCTTCCCTGCTGCACGGCGGGGCCGGGACGACTGAAAAAATTTAAAATAATCCTAGGGGGAATCTATTAAAAATGGTAAAAGTATCATAACGGTATCCAGCAAATTCACGATCTTCCTGTAATCGGTTATCTATATAATTTCTGACAACATAGTTTCCGTATATGAACCAGCATACGTCGTATCTCTCCCTTCCCTCGCCGAAACATCTGGCTGTTCTCAGACAGAGATTGTCTCAGGTGGCGGGCTCATGGGCCATGGATGACTACAGGGCCTTTGTTACCTTCTATATTCGAATTCTGCCGAAGTTGATGAATGTGGAGCGGTGTACTATTTTCATAATGGAAATAGGGAGTAACCGGATATGCTCGATCTTCGGCACCGGCCTTGCCGAACGACAGATCGAACCTCCGCTGGAAGGAAGCATTGTCGGCAAGGTTATCAGTTCGGGCATGAGCTGTATTGAGAATGATCTGCAGTCCCACCCGGGTTTCCATGTCTCCATGGATGAGCAGACCGGGTTTGTCAGTAGAAATATGCTCTGCGCGCCGATTAAGAGCATCAGTGGAAACTCCATTACCGGTGCGGTGGAACTCTTGAATAAGAATGACAATGCCTCATTCGACGAGGAGGACCGCAAAGAGCTGGAGGAGGTTGCCCAATTTCTCTCCATATCCATCGAATCGATCGTCCTGAATCATGAGATCCTGCGCATTGCCGGCGCGTTGAACAAGGAGGTCGACAGGCTGGAGCAGGCGTCCGTCCGGGGCAAGCGCATCATTGCCGAAAGTTCTTCCATGTGCGAAGTTTTGGATCTTGTTCAGGTCATCAGCAATTCCCCGATCAATGTCATTATCCAGGGAGAAAACGGGACGGGAAAAGAGCTTATCGCCAGGATGATCCATGAACAGGGAGATAGAAGCGATAGACCCTTTGTTCCGGTGAACTGTGCCTGTATACCGGAGAATCTGGTGGAAAGCGAATTTTTCGGACACGAAAGAGGGGCTTTCACCGGGGCGGAAACGGCCAGAAAAGGCCTGTTTGAAGAGGCCAGCGGCGGCACCCTCTTTCTCGACGAGATTGCCGAGATGCCGCTGCAGATACAGCCGAAGTTCCTGCGGGCGATCCAGGAAGGAGAAGGCTGCCGGTTGGGCAGCAGCAAGCCCATCCATTACGATCTCCGTCTGATAAGTGCGGCCAACAAAGATCTGGCCATGGAGGTCGGCAGGGGACATTTTCGCGAAGATCTGTTCTTTCGTCTCTTCTCGGTCGAGATCATCATTCCTCCACTGCGCGAACGCCGGGAGGATATCCTTCCTCTGGCCCTGCACTTTCTTGAGACGACCACTGCCCATTTCAAGAAAAACGTACCCGGTTTTTCGCCGGAGCTTCTTGATCTTTTTGAATATTATCCATGGCCTGGAAATGTCCGTCAGCTTCTGAAAGAGGTCGAACGCCTGGTGGCATTAACGGCTGAAGGTGAGGTGATTTCTCCGAAGAAATGCTCCCGTGAGCTTCAGGCCTTTTACAGCCTGCAGAGAAAAACGGGTGATGGCGAGTCGGCAACGGCCTATGCCATTGATCGTCAGGTCACAGAGCTTGAGATACGTCTGATCGAAAAGGCCATGAAGAAGGTGAAGGGAAATAAATCCAAGGCAGCCGTTCTGCTGGGTATCACCAGACAGGGGCTTTTAAAAAAGATGAAACGCTACCATCTCGAGAAGACCCGGTTTGATTAAGCCCCTTGGGCCGCACCCTCCGTCTCCCTAATCGATACCGAGATAGGCCTTCTGCACCGTCTCGTTACGTTTCAGATTGGCTGCGGTATCGCTGATGACGATCTGGCCGTTCTGGATGACGTAGCCCCGGTGGGCAATGGACAGGGCCATCAAAGCATTCTGTTCCACCAGCAGGATTGTTGTTCCTTTCTTGTTTAATTCCTTAATGATATCAAAGATAAGTTCCACCAGGACAGGTGCGAGACCCATGGACGGTTCGTCCAGCATCAACAGGCGGGGATTGAGCATCAGTCCTCTGGCGATGGCAAGCATCTGTTGTTCACCGCCGGAAAGGGTTCCGCCATGTTGGATGATCCTTTCCTTCAGGCGTGGAAATATCTGGAAACAATAGTCCATCCGGTGGTTGATCTCCTCCTGATCTCTGACGGTAAAGGCCCCCATCTCCAGATTTTCTCGAACGGTGAGATTGGGGAAGATTCCCCGGCCTTCGGGGACATGGCCGAGACCTGCAAGAACGATGGCATGGGGTTTCATATGGGAGATATCCCTGTTCTCCAGCAGGACCTTGCCCTTTTGCGGATGGATCATCCCGGAGATGGTCCGCAGGGTGGTGCTTTTGCCGGCGCCGTTGGAGCCGATCAAGGTGACGATCTCGTCGTTGTTGACCTCCAGGGAGATGCCTTTCAAGGCGTGAATATGGCCGTAGAAGCTGTGAATGTCCTGCAGACAGAGGAGGCTCATGACAGCTTCTCCTCGTGTTGTCCCGCTACGGCGCCTCGTCCGAGATAGGCCTCGATAACCCGTGAATCGGAGCGGATCTGGGCCGGTGTCCCCTCGGCGATTTTCTCTCCGTGATCCATGACGCAGATTGTCTCCGAGATATTCATCACCACCCGCATATCATGCTCGATAAGGAGAATGGTGATGCCCAGATCATCGCGGATACGCCGGAACAGGCGGGTGACATCTTCGGTCTCCTGGGGGTTCATCCCGGCAGCGGGTTCGTCCAGAAGCAGCATCGTCGGTCCGGCTGCCAGGGCGCGGGCGATCTCCAGGCGGCGCTGACCGCCATAGGGCAGATTTTTCGCCAGTTCGTTGCCGATTCCCTTCAGGCCGACGTAGATCATCAGTTCTTCGGCCCGTTTTTCCGAATCCCTCTCTTCAGCTGAAAAGAAGGGAAGATGCAGCAGGGTCTGCAGCGGGGATTGCTTCAGATGAATATGCATCCCCACCAGGATATTCTCAAGGACCGTCATATTGCCGAAGAGACGGATATTCTGGAAGGTCCTGGAGATGCCGCGTGAGGCGACCTGGTCCGGCCGCAGCCCGTGCAGGGGCCTGCCGTTGAAGAGGATCTTCCCCTCTTCCGGATGGTAGATGCCGGTCATGGTGTTGAAGAAGGTGGTCTTTCCCGCACCGTTGGGGCCGATGATGCTGACGATCTTTCCCTGGTCGATATTGAAATTGACCTTGTTGACGGCGATCAGGCCCCCGAATCGTTTAACGACGTCGATTGTTTCAAGCAGTGCCATGGCGATCCTCGTCTATTCCTCGCTCTCGGAAACGTTGGATGAAAGTTCCCTCTTCCGGCGTTTGGACGGGATCAGACCCTCAGGACGAAAGATCATCATCAGGACCAGGATCAGGCCGAACAGCATACGCTGGTATTTGGCCGGATCAAGTTGGGTGGACAGGTTGGCCCAGGCGAAATGAATGATCGGGATGACCGCGTCGCTCTGGCGGAGCTGGCTGAGATAGAGAGACAGACCTTGCAGGACCTGCAGATTGAGGATGGTGACGGTGGCCGCTCCCAGGATCACGCCGGGGATACTGCCGGAGCCGCCGAGGATGACCATGGAAAGGACACCGATGGACTGCATGAACGAGAACGATTCCGGACTGATAAAGGTGCGGCTGCCGGCCAGCAGGACCCCCATGACTCCGGCGAAAGAGGCGCCGACGGCAAAGGCGGCGAGTTTCATCTTCACCAGCGGAATACCCATGGCAATGGCTGCGGTTTCATCCTCGCGGATTGCGGTCCAGGCACGACCGATCTTCGAATCGTCCAGACGTCGGGTCACAAAGACGATGACGATGATCACGACCAGTGCAAAGAGATAAAACATCACGTTATACATGTCCGCACTGCTCACCCTGTGCCCGACGATTCCGCTGAACAGCGAATTGAAGGAGTCAACGGCGAAATGGGGCATGGTCGGCCGCTGGATCGGCGTGATTCCCTGGGGGCCGTTGGTGAAGTTGAGCGGTTTGTCCAGGTTGTTGGCCAGCACACGGATCACCTCGCCGAATCCCAGGGTCACGATGGCGAGATAATCACCGCGCAGACGCAGAACCGGGGTGCCGAGCAGGATACCGGTCAGGGCCGCAACCAGGATGGCGACGAAGATAAACAGGTAAAAGGCATCCCCCGGCAGCAGGAAGGGCAGATTCGACGGCTGCGTCCCCGGCGCATAGTGGAGGACGTAGAATTGCTGGGAACCGAAAAAGGCCCAGAGATAGGCCCCGACGGCATAGAAGGCCACGTACCCCAGATCGAGCAGACCGGCGAAACCGACAACGATGTTCAGCCCCAGGGCCAGCGCCGAAAAGACGCTGATCTGGAAAATCACCTCCAGGTAGAAGATATTGCGGACGCCCACCACCGGGAAGATCAACAGGGTCAGGATGGCGCCGGCGGTAAATTTGAACAGGCGGTCGGTCTTAAAGTAATACAGCGAAAAAAAGGAGGTGATCAACACCAGGAAGGCGAGGTTTGAACGGGGATAGAGATAGACCAGGCAGGAACCGAGGATCATATGGACGAACACCAGGACATACGGGTATATCCCATGATCCAGTTTCTTGACAATGGGTTGAACGAATGAGGTGACCATATGCCTCTCCTTAGGCCTTCTGGGCGACGCTTGTACCCATGAGTCCCTGCGGGCGGAAGATAAGCACCAGGATCAGGATGCTGAAGGCGAAGATGTCCTTATATTCGGTACCGGCTGCCCCCATGGTAAATACACCCATGAACGAACCGGCAAAGGTCTCCAGCATTCCCAGGACGATGCCGCCGAGAAGGGCGCCGGTCATATTGCCGATGCCGCCGAGGACGGCGGCGGTGAAGGCCTTCAGGCCGGGGAAGAATCCGACATAGGGGTCTATCCGGGTGAATTTCAAGGCGAAGAGAACGCCCGCCGCACCGCCCAGCATCCCGCCGACAAGAAAGGTCAGCGAGATGATGCGGTTGACATCGATACCCATCAGGCTCGCCGTGTGGTGGTCCTGGGCGACGGCACGGATGGCCTTGCCGACCCTGGTGGCGTTGACCATATAGTTCAGGCCGATCAGCATCAGCACGGCCGAGACGATAACGATGATCGATTTGACCGACATCCCGAGGGTTATATGGGCAGCCCCCAGGGTCATTCTGCTGAAGATCACCCAATGGTCGAAGTCGCCGAAGCTGGGAATGATCCTGTTGAACTGTCCGGTTGTCAGGCTTTCGGTGAGGCGGATGGCATCCTGGAGAAAAAATGACACGCCGATTGCCGAGATGAGCGGGACCAGACGCGACGCATTCCGAAGCGGGCGGTAGGCCACGCGCTCCACGGCAACGGCCAGGCCTCCCGCCGCTATCATCCCTGCGATGATGGCCAGGATCAGATAGATATAGGCCATCACCAGGGAGGCGCGGGCCAGGACCCCGTGATTTTGCAGAGCAATCAAGATTTCGACGCCGACGAAGGCACCGGTTGCGAAAATCTCGCTGTGGGCGAAATTGATGAACTCGAGGACACCATATACCATGGTGTAGCCGAGGGCAACGGCCGCATAGACAAAACCGATGGTCAGACCGTCTATGGCCACCTGGGGGAGATTGACGAGGGTGTAGGTGAAGAGCGACACATTCATCTGCTGATAAAGCGTCCTTCCTACCACGGTCTTATCCAGGATAAGGGCGAGGACCAATACGATGGCCGACAGGACGAAGGTGCTGCCCGCTGCGAAAAAGATCATCTGGCCCAACGGCCGCAGAAGTTCGCGGACGTTGATTGATTGCAAGAATCGTTTCATATGGCAACCCGATAAAAAATCTCCCGGCCGTCTTTGCCAAGCGGCCGGGAGGATAACGCCAGGGAGGATTATTTCGGTGGAGCGATATCGAGTGTCTTGACCACAGGATTATCTTTCCATTTTGCAGGATCGGCAGAGGCGACCTTCATCACGAAATATTTGGCAACCGTCGGATCGCCGATGCCGTTGAAGGTGATGTCGCCGGTAATGCCGTGATAGTTCTTCGTGGCCCGGACGGCCTTGGCAACCGCCGCCCGTGTCGGGATCTTGCCGCCGTCGGCCTTGGCGGCGGCCAGGATGGCCTTCAGGCATATGCCCATGGAGTCATAGCTCTGGGCGGCAAAGGGTTGCGGATCGGCCTGGTATTTCGCCTTGAACTCCTTGATGAACTTCGCCGTGCCCGGATAGGCTGCGGCAGGACCCGAGACTGTGGAGTAAAAGGTCCCGGTTCCTTCCTGCAAGGTCTTGCCGCCGATTTTGGCGGCATCGGTGGAGTCGAAACCATCATCGCTTAAGAACATGCCCGTATAGCCTCTCTCCCGGGCCTGTTTGAACAGGACCGAGGCCTGGGGATACATCCCGCCGAAGTAGACGAGACCGGGATTGCTGGCCATGATCGGGGAGAGCAGAGGATCGAAGTTGGCCTTTTCTTCGGTTCCTTCAAAACCCAGGACCTTCATGCCCAGCTCCTTGGCCTTCTTCCTGAAGAACTCGGCGATGCCCTGGCCGTAGGCGGTCTTGTCTTGAACGATAAAGACGCTTTTCACCCCATGGCTGGCGGCAAATTCGGCACCGACGACACCCTGGACGTCGTCACGACCGACGATACGGTTGACCTCCAGGTAGCCGCGCGTGGTAACCTTCGGGTTGGTGTTGGCAGGAGAGACATTGGCCAGGCCGGAGGTATGATACACCTCGGATGAAGGGATCTGGACACCGGAGTTGTAATGTCCGACGATCGCCAGGATGGCGGGATCCGAGACGATACGCTTGGCGTTGGCGACACCGGTATCGGGATTGGCCTGGTCATCGAAGGGGGCCAGTACAAGCTTGAACCCCATCTTGGTCAGTGGTCCGCCCAATTCTTCCATCGCCATTTCTGCGCCGCGCTTGATATCGACGCCGATGACCGACTGGTCGCCTGACAGCGGCGACTGGGTGGCGATCTTGATGATTTTTTCAGCCGCCTTACCGGGGCTGTTGAAGGCCAGACCGGCAACGATAAAAATCGAAAGCACAACCAATAAGCGTTTGGTCATTTTCCTTCCTCCCTTGAATAGGTTAGATGAACGGTTCGAAGACAGCTATCCAAAATGCTCTTTGCAGACAACGTTCCTGGTCAGTGATGCTACTCCATTCCTGCAGAAAAGGTCAAGCAGAGTGTGTGTCGGCATCGCAGAATTTATCGGAGGGCGGGGGCTTCACTGGAAACGAGGGGCGGCGGCGGGATGTCCGACCTTAAATTTTCATGTAATTAGATGAGATAAAATAAGAAATTTCGATTCAACTCCCAAGGGGGATGGAGGGCCGGAAAGGGGGAATCCGGGAAGAGATGGCGCACGCTTCCGGCAAAGGACCTTTGGCCCGGAGATCTTTTCCCTCCGGCAGAAACGGGGATTGGTCTCAAGGTCAGGCCACTCAAAGGCCCCGGGGGAAAGCAAGGGGTTTACCCGGAGCACCTTCGGGCCGCCGCGAGGCGTCGTGCAACGACACCCTCAGCCTCCCACGTTGGCCATGAGTACCCTTATGTCCGGATGAACCGGAAAAGGGGCAGGAAGACGGCAGCGGCAGGCCCGAAAGCCGGCCTGCCGAACTGCCGAAACAGGCGAAGGTTCATGGACTGCACGCAAGAGGTTGTCTTCCCGATGATCCCCGGGGGCAGAGGCCGGTACGGGACCGTCAGTCTTCTATCTTTCCCGATTTCAGGCGCTTGGAATAAATAGCCTTCAGCTTGTAGAGGTCCTGCTGGAGTTCGAATACACCATGCCAATGGGCATAGTCGGGACCCGCCATGGCGGCCCCCTGACGCATCCGTCGGCCCTCGTGGTGCCAGAGGTGATAGAAGATCCGCTGGAACTCGTCGTCCCAGGGATTGGCCTTCAGGAGCTTCTTTGCCGCCAGTTCGTTGTGCATGGCCAGGGCCGGCTGCCAGTACCCTTCGTTGTAAAGCTCGATGGTCAGGTCGGCCTGTTCGAAGTAGTTCTTGGTGTGCAGCGGGCTGTGGCAGTTGTTGCAGACGGCCTCCATCTTCTTCCTGCCCTCGATGCCGTTGCCGGTCAGTGGGCTCAGCGGGTCCTGCGAGTTCCTGATCTTCGATTCCTTGGCCCAGAGGTTCCATTTCAGCCGCTCGGAGATGTTATGCGTGGACTTCAGGTCGCCGATGCCGCTCATGTGGCAGACCGCACAGGTCGGGGTCCGGTAATCTCCCGGTTCCCAGGCATCGGGGGCGCTGGCGAAATTCCAGGTGTTGCCTTCGGTGGCGTAGATCTGTCCGTGTTTGCTGCTCTGGTAGATTTCGATATCCGGGTGATCGGGGCCGAGATGGCAGGAGGCGCAGGCGGCGGGCCTTCTCGCCTCGGCGATGCTGAATTTGTGCCGGGTATGACAGACGATGCAGTTGCCCACCGAGCCGTCCGGCCAGACGGTCCCGATGCCTGATGCGGGCCAGCCCTCCTTGGTCGGTTCGTGTTGGGCGTCAAGGGTGACGACGGAGCCGTGGCATTGCATGCAGCCGGTCATTTCAGAGGCGTGTTTGAACCTTTCAATGCCCTGACCTTCGTGCTGTTCGATCAGGGCCGTCATGGCCTTGAAGTTCCTGCCGTTCGGGCCGGTGTACTGCAGACGGGCGCGATAATGACCGCTGTGGTCGAACTGCTCCACCTGTTCGGCGTGACATCGGCCGCAGGTCTTCGGCGTGACCAGTACGGTTATATAGGTATCGGTGCCCTTGACTCCGGGACAGTTCTGGGAGGCCATCGCCGACCCTTTTTCGACCCGGTGACAATCGATACAGGATACGCCCGCATGTGCGTGCCGGCTTTCCCGCCAGTCGGCGACGATGCCGGGTTGGTTCTGCGCATGGCATTCTATGCATTTTTTGCCTTCGGCCGATACCCCGAAGTCAACCTTCAAGGTCTTCAGGTTGCTGTCCAGGGCAAAGGCCGGTGCGGCAAGCACCACGGCAAGCATTAGTGCGAAAAATACCCGTATCATATGTCATTCCTCCGATTTTGTCGGCCTCGTAAAAAGCCACCGGACCGACGGTTCAGCGTCGCTACCTGTTGAATTATCGTATTGCCCCCGCAGTGCTTGAGGGTTTTTACGAGGCCATCAATAGTGACCCGCTCTTTATAAAAAAGCCGTGAATCCCCATTTCCCGTTGCCCCCGGGTGGAAGGCAGACAGGCGGGATCAGTTCTGTCTGTTCAGCGCATCCCGTATATCCTTATGACCAACCGTCTCATGACAGGCAAGACAGGATGTGACCTTTCCCGAAAGAAATGCCTTATGTGCCGGGAAGGCCTTCGGAATGTCGTAGTGCATGGCACTGAGATCGTGGCAGGCAAGACAGCCCGAGGTATAAGTGAACTGTTCTCTGTTTTTCAGATTGGCCGTCCAGTCAAAGGATTTCGCCCAGAAAATCTCGCCGAGCACATCTTTGGCCCCCGAATAGGCCTTGGCCGAAAGATAGTGAAGGACACTGTCATGGGGAAGATGGCAGTCCACACATTTGGCCCGGAACCCCTGGGTGTTGTTCCCGCCGTGGACATCCTCGGTGTAGGCATTCGAGACAGCCCGCATGGAGTGGCATGAGGAGCAGAAGGCCTTTCCCGACGTCCTCTCGATCATCTCGGCGGCCACCAGGGAAACGGCAAGGCCGATGATAATTCCACAGATAAGGACGAAAAGGATCTTCTTCATGGATCTCCCCGAGGTTGTGGCGCCGGACGCGGAAGGTGGCTGCAAAAATGTAAGCAGTGTACTTGATACCTGTTTTGTATAGGCGGGGTCAAGGAGAAATTTGAAAAAAACGGCAAGGTTGTCCGCTAACGGATCAATCCTGCCGGCCACATGGTCAGCGGCGGATAGAAGGTGATGATCGCCAGGTCCACGAGCAGTATCAGCAGGAAGGGGAGGATCTGCCGGCTGATTGCGGTCAGGCTGTCGCCGGAGATGGAGGAAGAGACGATCATGCAGATTCCCAGGGGAGGAGTCAGCATGCCGATGGCCAGATTGGCGACGACGATCACGCCCAGCTGGACCGGATCGATGCCGAGGAAGGGGAGCAGGGAGCTGATCACAGGCACCAGCAGGATCAGCGCCGCGGTGGTCTCGACAAAGGTGCCGGCCAGCAGCAGGACAAGATTGATCAGCAGCAGCAGGGCCGTCCGGTCATGGGTCAGGCCGAGCAATCCCCCGGCCAGCCGGGCCGGGATGCCGTCGATGGCCGAGATCCAGCTGAAGATGGAGGCCGTGGCGATGATGAACATGACGACGGCGGCCGTGATCGATCCTTCCCGGAACAGGCCGGGCAGGTCGCGCAGACGGATCTGTCGATGGACAAAGAGGCCGACGACAAGGGCGTAGACTACCGCCACGGCCGCCGACTCGGTGGCCGTGAAGACGCCCGAGAGGATGCCTCCCAGGATGATCACCGGCGCCCCCAGGGCCGGGATGCTCCGCCGGAAGGTCCGGAGGGCCTCGGCTGTGGAAAACGGGGCCTGCCTTCCTGCCCCATGGCGGCGGGAGATAACGGTTGAGGTGCAGATCAGCGACAGGCCGATCAGGATCCCGGGGAGGATCCCGGCGGCGAAAAGGCGGCCGACGGAGGCCCCGGTCAGGAAGCCGAAGATGATCATCGGGATCGACGGCGGGATAATGACCCCGATGGACCCCCCCGATGCCTGGATCGCGGCGGCAAAATCGGAGCGATAGCCGGATCTTTTCATCGCCGGTATCATGATCGTGCCGACGGCGGCAGTATCGGCGGCGGCGGAGCCGGAGATGCCCGCGAAAAACATGGCTGAGACAATGGCGACGGCCGCCATCCCTCCGGGCAGCCAGCCGACCAGGGCTGCGGCAAGGTCGATGATCCGGCGGCTGATCCCTCCCGCTTCCATGATGATCCCGGCGAACATGAACAACGGGACCGCCAGCAGATCGAAGGAATCTGCGCCGCTGAAAAGCCGCTGGATAACCATCATCAGCGAAAAGTTGCCCTGGAGGGCGATCGCTAAAGCCGAGGCGACGCCGATGGCCAGGGCAATCGGCGTGTCTAAGAGCAGGAGCAGGAATAACAGAGGCAGCAGGATCTTAACGGTCATGCTGCCTCCCCTGTATTTCCCGGAAAAGAAAAGAGAGGCAGTGACAGACGAACAGCAGGCCGCTCACCGGGATTATGGCGAAGATGATCCATTTGGGGAGATACAGGGCCGGTGTGATCTGCAAACGGACAAAGTAGCTGAAGTCGATGCCGTAAGAGATCATCACCAGGAAAAAACACAGACAGATACAATGGATGAAGATGGTGTTGGCACGATGCAGCCGCGGACCCATCCTGGCGGTGAGGATGTCCAGTCCCGGGTGGGCCTTCCGCCGGTAGGCGGCGGTGGCGCCGAGAAAGGTCAGCCAGACCAGGATATAGCGGGCCAGTTCTTCAGTCCAGAAGAGCGAGTGATTGAGTACATAGCGGCAAAAAACCTCGAGGGCGACGATGGCCGCCATTGAGATGCCGAGGGCCGAGAGACAGCAGTCAACTGTCCTGGCGAGCAACGCATCGAATCTGGCAAAGGCCTCCATCACCCTGTTATTTCACCGCGGCAAGCATCTTGACGAGCATGGCCTTGACCTTGGGGGCCTGATACAGTGCCATATCCTTCAACCCGGCGACCTTGGCCCGGAAGGCCTTGATATCGGGATGCTCCTCGATGATAAAGCCTTTTTCCTTCAACAGCTTAAGCCGCGCCGCATTGCCTGCACGGTTTTCCTTCCGCTGATAAAGGGCCGCTGCCTGCATCGCCTGCTGCAGCATATTTCGGGTGGCTGGAGAGAGGGTCTTCCACCAGGCGAGCGAGGCCACGTCGATATGGGGGGAATAGACATGGCGGGTAAGCGTCAGGTATTTCTGCACCTCCCAGAGTTTATATTCAACCAGCACCCACAGGGGATTCTCCTGTCCGTCGATGACACCCTGCTCGAGTTCCGTATAGACCGGCCACGGCATCGGTGTCGGGTTGGCGCCCAGGTCCTCCCAGATGGCCTTATGCATGGCCGAGGACATGACCCTGATCTTCAATCCCCGAACATCCTCGGGCGTCTTGACCGGCCGGCGGCTGTTGGTCAGGTCCCGGAAACCGTTTTCGGAAAAACAGAGGCCTTTAAAACCGGCGCTTTCCAGATCTTTCAGGATCTCGGCCCCCAACGGCCCGTCGAGAACGGCATCGGCCTGCCGGTAGTCTTTAAAGAGAAACGGATAATCAATCACCCGGACGATCGGGTCGAAGGTGTCGAACGGCCCGCTGGTGATGACCCCCATCTGCACCGTGTTCAGCTGGATCTGCTGCAGGATTTCGGTCTCGTTGCCGATGGAGCCGGAATCGTAGATCGTCACCTTGATATCGCCGTTTGACCGGTTCTCGACCAGCTCCTTGAATTTTCCGGCAACGATATTCTGGGCCGAGCCCGGCTTGGTCACCACCCCCAGCTTGATGGTCATCCCGGCGTCGGCCGGAAAGGTAATCAGGCTGACAAACAGAACGGTCAGTGCGCAAAGAGCGATCTTCATTTTTTCCATCCTTGGTCCGTATGGGTTGGTTTTACGCAGTGTCAGCGGGTCTTTTTATAGAGACTGGCAAAAGCCGGGACAAAGGTCAAGTTATTTCCGTCGTCACGCAGGAATCACGGCGGATTTGCATTTTCCGGGTCCTTGCCGGTATAATCGACAGCAGCGTGCAGTATCCTCCGGCGGGTCTGGAAGACGGCAGATCCGGTTTCCATTCAACACGAAATATAGGCGAGGAGTGATCCACTCCGACGGCAAGGGCGGAAGGACAACTCCAGGGCAATTTCACGATGAAACTATTTGACGAGATTACTGAGGCCAGGAATGTACTGGAACTGCCTGAACGGGCATCTCTTGACGGGATACGAGAACAGTACAGGACGATGCTGAACAGATGGCATCCCGATAAATCCCTTGAAGACAGTGAGCTGAGAACCGAGATGACAAGGAAGATAATCGCTGCCTACAAGAACATGCTCTCGTACTGCAACCGGTATGAATTTTCCTTTTCCAGGGAAGACATGGAAAAGGCCTGTTCGGCGGAAGAATGGTGGTTTGAACGGTTCGGTAACGGTCCCTGGTGGGGGATATGATCCGGAAGCAGATTGACCATTTGAAAAGACCTCTGTAAAAGTCTGCCTGCTTGAAGATCCGGGCTGCGGCCCCATTTCCTTAAACTAGCCCCAATCCATTGTAGTATCGACTGATTATCTCTGTGGCGCGATTCTTTTCAGAAAGAGGTATCATCAGGTTGATGGGGATATACGGCCCGAAAAAATACAGAAGATGCCGATGGTAATAGCCTTGCAAATAGAACCTGATATTTTCACTTTCTAAATGATTCTTAATCATGGTTGCATAGTGTACATCCTGAAACTCCGCCAACTTAAACGTCTTATCATGTATCTTTTCGTTCCAGAGTTTGAGGCGGGAAACGATATCGAGACCGAGAAAAGCGATCAAAAACAGCGAAGAGCCACTAAGACGCAACGGAATCTCATATCCTGTGATGGTGAAGCTCGAAACAAGGATCACGCCGGAGAGGAAAAGCGACCACGGCAGGTTTATCAGCAGAAACCTGCGTTTAAAGGATGCAATTGAAAATTGGGAGCCTTCCGATGGGGTCCATCCCCATTGTTTCAGGGTGGCAAGTCTTTTTTCCGGATAAAGAAAGAGCCATCCGAAGAGATAGCTCAACAAAAAAACGAAGAGGCAGACAAAAATATAATAACCAACCGAATAAGGGGCCAGGAGTCGGGCAATGGGCTGAAAGGCTCCGGCAAATGACAGGAGAGTGGTCGGCATGAGGACCAGAGAGGTGGCATAAACGACGAATTCCTTCCCCGAGAGGCAGAAAGAGATCGTGAAAAAACCGGAACACGATTCGTCGGTATGATGCCTGAGCGGGATTGTGTACGCAGCCTTTGACAACACGATCGAAACAACGATAAACAAAAAGAAAATGAAGATCGAAAACACGATCAGATAGAAAAAATGATGCTGCAGCCCGTCGTCTCTTGTGAAGAATTCTACGATATGGTTGTACAAGCCGGAACAGCTCCCTGCCAGTATCAACAGGGAGATACCGTTTCCAATTCCATGCCTGGTTGCTATTTCGGCCAGAGATAACAAGAAAAAGACCGATGCAACCAGAGTCGAGAGCATGGCGATATAGTGCAGACTATCGCCAAATTCCCAAATCGGTACATCTGTCGGGGTGGTCATGCGTGAGATACCGTGGATAAGCGTTGTCCCCTGCAGGATGCTGAGCAGGAGGGTCAGCAGCAGGGCATATCGTTGTAAGACCAACCGGCCGGAGTAGGCCCCGCCACGGTGTTTTTTCAGGAATGGCAGAAACAGGGAGCAGATTTCAACAAGCACAAACGCCGAAACATATGGCATTATGCCCAAGGCCTCAATCGAGAAAAGAATTTGCTTGCCCGGAAGATGCGAAAAAATTGTTACTCCGCCCGGATCGATGAAAGGAATCGGCACCTTCCCGATAAATCGATAGGCCGCAAGGACGGCAAAAGAAATGAAGATTTCTTTTGCTATTTGTTGAGTAAAAGGATTTTTCATTAAAGCAGTCGGCATCGTGTCCAGAGCTGGAAAGGAGTCAGCTCCTATCAAAAGAATCGGTCAAATTATTTTTATAAGATGGTCGACAATACTTTACAATAAAAAGGTGCCGGAAGTGAATGATATTTTACGGCAATAGGTATGCTGCTTGCCGTGCTCGCTCCGGCAACAGGTCTTCCGGCAAATATCCTTATGCCTGTGACCATCAGGCTTTCCGGTGATCGGCCCCGTCCCGCCATCCCTCTTCAGGTAGTGGCAAATATCTGGAAATATGCAGTCTACAACGCAACAGCCTGCGAAGGTCCCGGCACCGGCGACGCCCCTTGAATCCATACCGTGCCGTTATGACCTATAAAAAATTTGCTTACCTGGAGCAAGATGTTATAGGATAGTTAGGAGGCGTTTTCGGCGGCATCTTGTTGTGAATCCACGGCCTGGGTAATTGGAATTTTATTGTATATCCCCGACCTGAAGACTGCGGCCACAGGTGGTGCAAAAGGGGCGCAGGACAGGGCGGATGCGCATCCGGCCGACTTGAAAAATCTGAAGGAGGGGGCTGTCAAACCGGAAGAAATACAGGCTCTTGTTCATGAACTGCGAGTCCATCAGATTGAACTGGAGGCTCAGAATGAGGAACTGCGCCGATCCCGGGAAGAGCTTGAGGCCTCGCGGGCACGCTATGTGGATCTCTATGACTTTGCGCCGGCCGGCTATCTTACCGTCAGTGAAAAGGGTCTGATTCTTCAGGCAAACCTTGCAGCTGCGGCCCTGCTGGGAGTGACCAGGGATAGGCTGGTCATGCGGCCGCTGAGCCGTTTTATCTGCAAGGAAGACCTGCCTGTCTATTATGAACACTGCCGGACGTCCACGGAAACGACAGGGTCGTATTCCTGTGAGGTGCGACTCCTGCATGTGGATGGCACATCGCGCTGGGTGCGGCTGCAGGCCGTGGCGGTCAAGGACGGCGACAGTGGGATGTTCTGCCGGCGGGTTGTGGTAAGCGATGTCAGCGAGCGAAAACAGTTGGAGGTAACCCAGGAATTCCTGGGCGCTGTTCAAAAAGAGAAAGACATCCTGTCAAACCTCGTCAACAGTATGATGGGCGAGGTGTGGTTTGCCGACAGGCAAGAGAAGATCACCCTGTTGGTCCCCTCTGTACGTCCGGAGTTCGGTTTTTCCCCTGCCCGGGAGATTGATGTACAGGAGTTCACGGCCGGACTGGCCAGAAATCGCCTGAGCGGGAGTCCCGGCTCGAACGGCGAGCACCCCTTGTTGCGTGCTCTCACAGGTGAATCCGTATACGAAACACGGGGGTTTGCGCAGGAGTTTATCCTGGCCGAGAACCGGCTCTGTGCCCGCGACGAGTCGGGACAACCTCTCAGGGACGAAACCGGCAACCCGGTACTCGAGTGCATGTGCGGCAACGTCATCCGCCGCCGGTTCGATCCTTCTCTGCCCTTCTTCACGGCCAAGGGGAGTTTCTGGAGCAACTGCACGACGGAACTGCTGGCCTCCACCTCCGAGGCCGACCGGCAGGCCCGCACCCGCAACCGCTGCAACGGCCAGGGCTACGAATCGGTGGCCTTGATTCCCCTTCGTCTGGGGGCGGACCATCTCGGACTCCTGCAGTTGAATGATCGGAGAAGAGGGAGATTCACCCTGGAAACGATCACGCTGTGGGAGCGGCTGGCCGACTATCTGGCCGTGGCCCTGTCCAAGTGCCGGGCGGATGAGGCCCTGCAGAAGGCCAAGGAAGAATGGGAACGGACCTTCGACAGCGTGCCTGACCTGATCGCTATCCTCGATAACCGGCACCGGGTCCTGCGGGTCAATAAGGCGATGGCGGCGCGCCTCGGGACAAGCCCTGAAGAATGCGTCGGACTCCCCTGCTACCAGGCCGTTCACGGCACATCTGTTCCGCCCGCGTTCTGCCCCCATTCCAAAACGATAGCGGATGGCTGTGAACACGCCGAGGAGTTGCATGAGGAACGGCTGGGAGGCGAGTTCCTGGTTACCACCACCCCCCTGCTGGGAGAAAAAGGAGAGCATGTCGGCTCCGTCCATATCGCCCATGACATCACCGAGCGAAAGCGGGCTGAAAAGCGCCTGCAGGCCTCCCTGCAGGAAAAGGAAACGATGCTGAAAGAGATTCATCACCGGGTGAAAAACAACCTCCAGGTCATCTCCAGCCTGGTCAATCTCCAGTCCGACACCTTCAAACCGCTGGAAGAAGCTGTAGACAGGGGGCCTGTTCATGGATGATACAACGGTTCTGATAGTTGAGGATGAGGGCATCGTTGCTGCGGATATTGCCAGCCAGTTGAGCCGGCTTGGTTACGTGATCAGCGGCACTGCGGGACGAGGCGAAGACGCTATCCGGCTCACACGGGAGCTGCTTCCGGATCTGGTCCTGATGGATATCAAACTGGACGGGGCCATGGACGGTGTGGAAGCCGCAAAAATCATTCGTCAGGAATTCAGCCTGCCGATCATCTTCCTGACGGCCCATTCGGACCGTGCAACCCTGGATCGGGCCAAGCTGGTCGATCCCTTCGGCTACCTGCTCAAACCCTTTGACGATCACGGGCTGGAAACGCACATCGAGATGGCACTCTATAAACACCAGGCCGAGTGCCGACTCCGCCGGGCGAATGAGGAACTGGAACAGAGGGTTCAGGAACGCACCCTCGAACTGCAGGAAAAAAACCGGGAACTGCAGGACATGAACACGACCATGAGCACGCTTCTGAAGAGAAGGGATAAGGAGCTCAACGACATCAGGAAGGAAATTGCCGATCAGGCGGTGAGAACGGTCCTGCCGCTGTTGAAAAAGGCCCAGACCCTGACATCCGGTTTGTCAAAGGATTATATGACAACCGCCCAGGCGAATCTGCTGGAAATTTTTTCGAAACATTCCCCTGATACCCTGCTGGCCAATGCAAAACTGGCCCCCCGGGAACTGCAGATTATCCATTATATCCGACAGGATAAGAGTTCAAAGGAGATAGCAGAGCTGTTGCATCTGACGGTGCGGACGGTAGATACCTATCGAGAAAATATCAGAAAAAAACTCCGGATAACAAATAAAAATATTAATCTCAAGAAATTGCTTACATCCCTCCTCTAGCACGATATTTTCATATCGTATTTCTCGCGCAATCACGATGTTGCGTTCTCCGATTTTTTCCCGCATTCTTTAGGTCAGGAT
>JBJKPM010000035.1:0-6059 GCA_046706325.1 Desulfocapsaceae bacterium
GCAATAAATGCTTAACCGGTTGTTTCAATTTCTTTATCTGGTTATACTTTTCTAAAGAATTCAAATTACGTTTGCTGCATAGAACGGGATTGGGGATTATTCAATACGCTACGCCGCACTCCATCCGAATTCCGGGGAGCCGGCATCAAGAAGGGCTTTCTTTCCCCGATCCATCGCGGAGGTTTTCCTCCACACTGTGGATGCCCGGGTGTCTCTCAACTGACTCAGCTGAATGCGACCGCTTTTAAGGATTGCCCATGTTCGACTGGATCGCTTTTCTTTTATGCTCTGCCGCCATTCTTTATGCCGGCGCCAAGTTGTCCAGGTACGGAGATGTAATCGCCGAAAAAACAGGGCTTGGAGGAACGTGGATAGGGGTGCTCCTCATGGCTTCGGTTACCTCTCTCCCCGAGCTCGTCACCGGGATTAGCGCGGTTACCTATTCTCCTTCGCCGGACATCGCGGTCGGCAGCGTAACCGGGAGTTGCGTCTTCAACCTTCTCATCCTCGGCCTGCTAGACGTAATCGAGAGAGAGAAGACCCTTTCGGCAAGGGCACATCACGGCCACATCATCGCCGGCGGATTCGGGATCGCACTCCTCTGCCTGGTAGGGATAAGCCTCTTCCTGGGTAAACGGATATCCCCAGTCGGCTGGATCGGATGGTACAGTATCATCATTTTGGCCGTTTATGCCCTGGCCATGAGGATGATATTCGTCTACGAAAAGCGGCAGATAGCGGGCTTTATCGATGAGCGCGCCGCGCAGGCGAAGTACGGGGGAATCAGCCTCAGGTCGGCGGTGACCAATTACGGCTGGAACGCTTTTCTGGTAACTGCGGCAGCCATCTTCCTCCCAGGTATCGGGGAAAGGATCGCCCTCTCCAGCGGGCTCGGGGAAACATTCGTGGGGAGTGCCTTCATCGCCATGGCAACGTCTCTCCCTGAGGTTGTGATATCCGTGGCAGCCGTAAGGATGGGGGCCATCGACCTGGCAATCGGCAACCTCTTGGGGAGCAACATATTCAATATATTCGTCCTGGCCGTAGATGATCTTTTCTATGCCCGCGGACCGCTCCTCTCCGACGCGGGCGGCGGACACATTATCTCAGTCCTGTCAGCCATTACCATGACAAGCATTGCAATAATCGGCCTGACCTACCGGTCAGAGAGGAAGCTCCTCTTCCTCGCCTGGGATTCCCTCGCCATCATCCTGATGTATTTGATCTACCTGATGCTCCTCTACTCTTCCAGGGGGCTTGTTTAACCCGTAAGACTGCAAAAAGGAGAGCGCCCTATGGAGGGACCAACTGGCAAAGCTGCTACACGATGGCACGCGCTCAGCATAGAAGAAGTCATGGAAACAGTTGCCACGCCGCCGTCCGGTCTTACCAGCGCGGAGGCGGCAAGCAGAGTTGCGCGATACGGCCCCAACGAACTGCGGGAAGTCAAACGCATCTCCCCCTGGATGCTTCTTCTTGATCAGTTCAGGAATGTTCTTATCATTATCCTGCTTGCAGCATCCACCGTCTCCGCCTTTCTCGGCCACGGTATCGAAGCGGCAGCCATCGGCGTCATCGTCCTCTTCGCCGCATTGCTCGGCTTTATCCAGGAATTCCGTGCCGAGCAGGCCATTGAGGCACTGCGCCGGATGGCGGCGCCGACGGCAACCGTTCTGCGTGACGGGAGCCAGAGTGACATCCCGGCACGGGAACTCGTGCCCGGGGATATCATCATAGTGGGAGCCGGTGACAGGATAGCAGCAGATGCACGGCTGATGGAGTCAGCCAGCCTGCAAACCGACGAGGCTGCTCTCACCGGTGAATCCGCGCCGGTCGAAAAGATAACTTCCCCGCTGGGCATCGGCGATCTTCAACCGGGCGATCGCACGAATATGGTTTTCAGCGGGACAACGGCGACTTACGGCAGGGGCAAGGGGGTGGTGGTAGCCACCGGCACCGATTCCGAACTTGGCAAGATCGCGGGAATGCTGCATACGGTAGAAACCGGCAAGACGCCGTTGCAGAAAAACCTGGACAGAGCGGGGAACAAGCTGGCGCACGCCGCCTTCGCTTTAGTGGGCGCAATTGTCGTTGCCGGCCTCTTCCGCGGCCAGCCCTTCATCGAGATGTTCATCTTCGGCATCGCCCTGGCTGTAGCGGTAGTTCCCGAGGCGCTCCCCGCAGTGGTGACGATCTCCCTCGCCCTCGGCGTACGCCGGATGGTAAAGCGCAATGCCCTGATGCGCCGCCTCCAGGCGGTCGAAACCCTCGGCAGCACATCTGTCATCTGCACCGACAAGACAGGAACATTGACCAAGGACGAAATGACCGTCCGCAGGGTGAAAGTGGCAGGAGAATCCCTGGATGTTTCCGGGACCGGCTACGATCCCGCCGGCGATTTCTCGATTGACGGCTTACCAGCAAAACCGTCCGATGAGGCGAAATTGCTGCTGCAGGCTGCGGCCCTTGCTTCCGACGCACAGCTAAGCAGGGACAGCGAGACCGGCTGGCGGATCGTGGGGGACCCAACCGAAGGTGCTCTGGTGGTTGCGGCTGTCAAGGCAGGACTGAACAAGGCTGAACTCGATGAGCGGTATCCCCGCATCCATGAAATCCCGTTTACTTCCGAAACTAAGCGGATGACCACTCTCCACACAGTCGAAGTCGGGCTGACGGCCTACTCCAAAGGGGCGCCGGAGGCCATTCTCGGTTCCTGTACACAGTTTCTGAGCGGAGAGGGGGAAGCCCCCCTTGATGAGGCGGGACGAGCGCGAATAGTGGCGGAAGCCGGCAGCCTGGCGGGCGAGGGGCTGAGGGTGATGGCAGTGTCGGCCAAATCGGGAGCGACAAGAGAAAACCCGGAAAGCGACATGACCTTTCTCGGCCTCGTGGGGATGATCGACCCACCCCGTCCCGAGGCAAAGGCGGCGATCAGGATATGCGGGGAGGCCGGCATCAGGCCGGTCATGATCACAGGCGATCATCCGGTCACCGCACTGGCCGTCGGCCGCGAACTGGGGTTGGCCCGTACGGGACGAGTGGTCAGCGGCGCGGAACTGGAAGCAATGAGCGATGAAGAGTTGGAGCGCCAAGTGGATGCCATCGAAGTCTATGCCCGCGTCACTCCGGCCCACAAGCTCAGGGTGGTGAAGGCGCTGCAGAGCAGGGGCTTAGTCGTCGCCATGACGGGGGACGGGGTAAATGACGCCCCTGCCCTAAAGAAGGCAGACATCGGGATCGCCATGGGGATCACCGGCACGGACGTCGCCAAGGAGGCTGCCGCGATGATACTCACCGACGACAACTTCGCGTCCATAGTAGCGGCGGTGGGAGAGGGGCGCGGCATCTTCGACAACATCAAGAAATACCTGATGTATCTACTCTCCTCAAATATCGGCGAAATCGGCCTGATGGCGGGTGCCGTCCTGCTCGGTCTTCCCCTCCCCCTCTCGGCTGTACAGATCCTCTACGTCAACCTCGCCACCGACGGCCTTCCGGCCCTGGCGCTGGCCGTGGACCCGGCCGCGACCGACCTGATGCGGCGCATGCCCAGAGACCCCGGGGCAGGCATATTCTCGCGTCCGGTTGTCATACTGATGGCCACCGGGGGGGCTTGGTCGACAATCGTAAATCTCGCCCTTTTCATCTGGGCGAGGGATGCCGGCCACAGCAACCAGGAAGCAATGATGATGACATTCTGCTCCCTCATTCTCATCCAGTTCTTCAAGGCATACAATTTCCGCTCAGACCGTCATTCGGTGCTGCAGGCCCCTTTTGCCAACAAGTGGCTGAATCTTGCCATACTGTGGGAGATGCTGCTCCTCGTTTTCATAGTCTACGTCCCATTCCTGCAGAGACCTTTCGGAACTTCGTCACTCATGCCCATGGATTGGCTGATCATTCTTTTTTCGGCATTCACGATCTTTCCGGTACTCGAAGTCACCAAGGCCATGGAGCGACGCGGCTGGTTCGGTGGAATCCAGTAAAACCGTGAGCCGCAGGTCCGAGCCGGCTCTATTTGGCCGCCTACGACGCCAGCGTGAACCGTCCGGTCAGCTGCTGGAGTTCTTCGGCCAACCTGGCCAGCTGACCTGCCGAAGACGCTGATTCCTGGGCCTCCCTGGCGGTCATCTGGATGACCTGTGTTATCTGCAGGATATTGCTGCTGATCTCGCCGGTCGTTACCGTCTGCTGCTCGGCAGCGGTGGCCATCTGGCTCACCTGCATGGTTACAGCATTGATCCGCTCCTGGATTTCGCACAGGGTCTCGCCCGATCTGGCCGCCTCGCTGCAGCCGTTCCCCACCTCCTTGACCCGCTCTTCCATGGCGCTCACCGCTTCCTTGGTCTCATGCTGGATGGCCCGGATCATCACGTCGATCTCTTTAGTCGCCTTTGTGGTACGCTCCGCCAGCGCCCGGACCTCATCGGCGACCACAGCGAACCCCCGCCCGTGCTCGCCGGCACGGGCCGCTTCTATGGCCGCATTGAGTGCGAGAAGGTTCGTCTGATCGGCGATATCTTCAATGGTGCCTATTATCTCGCCTATCTGGTCGCTTTTACTCCCCAGCCTCGCCACACTCGCTGAAGACTCCTGCACCTTTACTGCGATCTGCTGCATGGTCGCGATCGTCCCGTCGACGATGGCCGCGCCTCCACGGGCGGTATTGTCCGCACTCTTTGACTCTTCGGCAGCTGCTCCGCAGTTATTGGCTATTTCCGAGGAGGTCGCCGCCATCTCCTCGCTGGCGGTGGCGACCGATCCGGCCTGGGCCGCCACCTCTTCGGCGCCGGTTGCGATCTGCGTCGAAGACGAGGAAAGCTGCATGGCCGCGGACGCGACCAGATCCGAGCTCAGGGATATCTTCCCTATCAATTCCTTCAGATTTGCTATCATCTTGCGGAACGAGCAGGCCAGTTGGCCGATTTCATCGTTTGCCTGATAATTCGTTTCCACTGTAAGGTCGCCTGCTGCTATTCTCTCCGCATCGGCCGACAGGGCCATCACCGGAACTGTAATATTTCTGGCGACACGCCATGAGAGCAGGGTGATAATGGCCATGACGAGAATCACGAAAGGTATCAGTTTCTCCAGTTTCTGCCATATCACCTGGTTCACGTCGTCGACGTAGATCCCTGTGCCGATGACCCATCCCCATGGTGCAAACCCCTCGACATAGGAAAGCTTCTCCACAGGGGTGCTGCTGCCCGGCTTCGGCCACATATAATGAATGAATCCGGCCCCATCTTTCTTCACCAGTTCCGTGCTGTCGAAGAAGATTCTCTTCCCCTGGGGATCTTTGAAATCAGTCAGGTCCTTGCCATCAAGTTCGGGCTTCAACGGGTGCATGACCATCCTGCACTGCATGTCGTTTATCCAGAAATATTCATTCTTGCCATAGCGCAAGGCACCGATTACCGACAGGGCTGCCGACCTGGCCGAATCCACGGACAGTTTCCCCGATTTCGCCAGATTGTCGTAGTATTGGAGAATTCCGCCTGCCGTTTCGACAATCTCCCGGGTTTTCATCTCCTTTTCCCTGACAATCGACGTTCTCAGATAATGTGCCGAGACAATCGTGACAGATATAAACCCGAACAACATCATCGTTATCAGCAACAGGAACTTTCTGGTCATCGACAGGTTTTTCAATAGGTCTTTCATCTGCAAACTCCTTTCAAATATTTGATAATATTGGGAGTTAACGAGGATATTCCGGGCACCGGCGCGACCCTCCGGCAGAATCCTCCATCGCGGCAATCGGGATGCCAGTCGATCGCGTCACTGTTAAACAGAATCGGCAGAATTATCTTTTTATTAAATTATTTTTTCTAAAACCGGGGAATAAATTATTTCATACTGAAGAGTACACAGGGAAAGTCTGAGGCCCTCGGGGTTGGCAGGATGGAGCATGATAAAGCCAGGGCAGCCCCCATCCGATGTAATGGTCTCCCCCCGCTTCACTAAACGGCGTCTATGCGCCATGATGGTAGTTAGAGATAACCATCAAATGGAAGCGAGAGGAGACCGAGATGAAAGTTACCACTGTTGGCCTTGAT
>JBJKPM010000036.1:0-2711 GCA_046706325.1 Desulfocapsaceae bacterium
GGTATATTCTCCAGTAATACTGTCGATTGTGGCATCCTTGAAATGGGCTCTCAGATGTTGGGCCACATAGTGCGCAGTGGCGATGTAGCGACAAAAGATAACCGGCCGGAACCCTTTTTCAAGCAATTCTCCCAGATGCTTGATCAGTATGGCCAGCTTCGGATCCCCCTTACTGCCGGAAAGGGTGGTGGCCTCTTCGATGAGGAGGTCGAGATAGGCTGCGTCATCAAGATTGGCGGCAGGTTCTAGATCGCTTGTTGAGAGATTGTCGGCCTCTCCGTCGTAGAGCCGATCATCCTCAGCGAGGCTTTCCATCTCTTCCAACGTACCGGTGAGCCGGGTGGACAGTGCCTTGGCGGCTGCTGCCGGGGAGGATGCAACACAGCGCAGGAGGGCCAGGGTGGCATACCAGATCAGACGGGAGCCTTGGCCTTCCCTTTTTTCGGCATGCGAGGCCTGTTCGATACAATACTCCTGCACCTGATCAAAAAAATCCCCCCAGCGACCGGAAAGGCTGTAGGTGAATTCGGCGGTCATGCGGCGGGGAAAGATACTGCTGTCCTGCCATTCTTCAATGTCCTTGCGCCGGCGTTGGACAAAGTAACGGGCGAGATCTTCCCGCAGTGCCTTTCGACCGCCGGTCTCAACTCCCTGCAGGTCGAGAAAGTCGGGTCTGATTAAAGAGAGCAGATTATGAAAGGCTGAGTCATCGCCGGAATGCGGAGTGGCTGTCAAGAGCAGCATGTGGCGGCTATCGTCCTCGCAGAGCCGTTGCAGCAACTCAAAGCGCAGCTGCTTTCCTCTGCCTCCGGTGGTACAGGTGTGGGCCTCGTCGACGATGATACATTCCGGAGCAATGGCTAGAAAATGCTCCCGGTGGCGTTCGCTTTTTATGTAGTCAAGGCTGACCACGACATAGCGATAATGGTCGAAGAGGCCGACACCATAAGGCAGTCCCCGTTCCAGCCGGTTGACGCTTGCGGCGGTTAGCGTTACAGCTTTCAGGTGGAAATGGGTCTGTAGTTCCTTCTGCCATTGATCGACAAGATGAGGAGGGCAGAGGACGGCAATACGTGAGATTTCGCCCCGGTCCAGGAGTTCACGGACAATCAGGCCGGCCTCGATGGTCTTGCCGATGCCCACATCATCGGCGATGAGCAGTCGGACGGTCGGCAGACGCAGGGCCATTAAAAGGGGCACCATCTGGTAGGCCCGAGGTTCGACCGCAATATTGCCAAAGGATCGAAACGGACCGGCTCCGGCCCTGAGTTTCAATTGCAGGGCGTCGCGCAGAAGGATCGCGGCATCATGGGAGCCCGGATTATCAGGTGTCGGCCAGGGGAATGTGGCCGGTTTCGGAGGGGTCGGTTCCAGCTCCGGCAGCAGGGTCACCAGGTCCTCATCTGAGCCGCCTAGAGGGCGTAGCCTGAGGACACGCTTGTTTGAGCTGGGTTGAACAACCCATTCCCGCCCGCGCGCCTCAATCAAGGCACCCGGGGCAAAGTCATATGCCGTATTTTCCATGGTCACGAATTCCTTCCAAAGATGTCAGGATAGTCGGTAAACAGTGCCGGCCACCTCTCCTTCTCCTTGGGGAAGACCACGATACGAAAGCCGCGATCTTCGGCATAGGCGGCTAAATCGGGATCGGGTTCTTGAAAGAAAACCAGGACACGTTGCGATTTATACAAGGCATCGGCCTTTGCTTCACCATTATTTAGTGGATGGTTGAGCGCATCCGGCCTTCGCAGACCCGCAGCATCGAGGGCTGTCAGCCACTCGGCCAGAATATTCACCTCCCCTTCCGGACCCTTCGGAAGATCTGTTGCGACTTCGGCAATGACTTGAGCATTGGCAAGGGCAACCAGGAGCCTGAGAACAGTCTGATCCTGCCTGTCGATCTTGTCATGGTCGGGCTGGTTGTAATAGGAAAGAAGGCACTGATAGCAGCCGGCCTCACAGATGCGGTTGCCGTCGGGACGGAATTGCTCTAATGCAGGAAGAGAATCCAGGGCAAAAGTATCATCAGGAACGGCATAGTGAAGCAGTCGCAGAGCAATTCTTGCCACTTCAGAGAGTTGGTCAGTCTCTCCTGTCAGACGATTGAGCACCCCGGCCCCTCCTTCCGCCGCCTCATAAAACAGGATGGCCTGACGATTATCGCCCACCGGTAAAGGCTCAGCCATCATTTCCGACTCTTCAATCTGAAAAAATTGTTCGATTCCCCGCTTGAGAGCGGCCTGGAGGGTGGCCATGGAATTGATATCCAATGGCTTGGCGGGCCGGAGGATGAGAATGTTGCGATGGTCCTCCACAAAGGGAACGATTCGCTGATTGGCAACTTTATTCAACAGGGGATCTTCTCCATTGGTTCCGGCTTCATCATCCGGGTTGTCCTGTTTGCTCCATTGGCCTGAAACCGGATTGATATAAAAGCCCAGCTGGCTTTTGTTCCGGCGTCGTCGCCAGCCACGGTTGATACGCCAGAGTCGGGCGGCCGGGGCATAGGTCAAGGTTGCCAGCTCGTCCTCACCGGAGAAAACAGTGGCCTTTGATTTCTGGATCAGGCCATCGGGTCCTGGTAAAAACCGATACGTTGTCTGCAATTCAAAGCCCTGGCGCTGGCGCTCCTCATCGTTGACGGAAATACGTTCGACAGGGATCGTTTCAACGGTCTCAATCCTGTACAGGCTGTTGATACGATCCTGGTC